>CAJXOA010000029.1 GCA_913057685.1 uncultured Trueperaceae bacterium | reverse complement strand
CGGCCTGACGTTCGAAACGTTGGAGGCGGGCGAAGCGGCGGAGTAACGCGAACGCCGAACTGGAAGGGGCGGGCCGACGTCGGCCCGCCCCCGTCTTGCGTGCGTCGCTCGCGTCAGTACACGATGACCGGCTTCACCGTCGCTCCGGACGCGGAGTCCTCGAACGCCTGGTTGATGTCCTCGAGACCGTACGTCTTCACGAGCTTGTCGGCCGGAAACCGCCCCTGCTGGAAGAGCTCGACCAACTGCGGAATGAACCGTTGCGGGACGGCGCTCCCCTCGATGATCGTCTTGAAGGTCCAGCCCTTCAGCAACGACCCCCCAATCTCGAACGGCACCTCGGTCCCCGCCTCCGCCGCGCCGACCAGGGCCAGCGTGCCGCGAATCGACAGGGCGTCGGCCAGCTGCTGCAACACCGCAGGGATGGCGGTCGTATCGAGGATGTAGTTCACACCCCGCCCTCCGGTGATCGCCTTCATCTCCTCGACGACGTCCACCTTCGAGGGGTTGATCCCGTGGGTGGCGCCCAGTTCCTTGGCGAGTTCGAGGCGTTCGTCGTGCAGATCGGTCGCGATGATCGTCGTCGCCCCCGCCACGCGCGCCGCCATGACGGCGGCGAGACCGACCGCACCGGAGCCCGACACCGCGACGGACGAGCCGGCCTCCGGCTTGAGTTCGTTGAGGATCGCGCCAGCACCGGTCTGCATCCCACAACCGAAGAACGCCACCGACTCGAGCGGAACGTCGGAGGGAATCGGCACGAGCGAGGACGCCGATACGTTGGCGTGCGTCGCGAACGACGACTGACCGAAGAAGTGAGACGAAACCTCCTCGCCATCCTCCGTGCGCAGCGCGGTGCTCCCGTCGGCGGTCCTCCGACCCCCGAAGTTCATCGGGCCGAGGACGTCGCAGTACATCGGCTCGCCCCCCTTGCAGCTGTCGCAATCACCGCAGTGGGCGGTGGAGAGGATCACGTGGTCTCCCGGCTGGACCGAGCGGACGGCGTCGCCGACCGCCTCGACGATCCCCGCGCCCTCGTGCCCCAGGACCGCGGGTTGCGGTGTGGGGTACACCCCATCGCGCACGATGGCGTCGGTGTGGCACACCCCAGAGGCGACGAGGCGGACGCGTGCTTCGTCGGGACGAAGGTCGTCGAGGTGAAGCGTCTCGATCGACAAGGGCCCACCCACCTGGCGGGCGACGGCGGCTTTGACGTTCGTGGACATGGGGCACCTTCCTTTCACGTCGTGGTGGCTGAGACAGCGTACCCCCGAGCGAGACCGTGGGGGTTGAGCCGCCAAGGCGTGCGTCGGTTGGGATCGTTCACGGCCGACGGCACCGAACCGGGACCTTTACGCGGGCGGCGACGCGCGTGAGCCGAACGCCAGCCTCGCTGCGAGCCACCCCAACACCCGCTCCATCGGCCCCTTCGCCCACCTCCGCAGGAAGAGGCGCGCCGCCAGCGTCAGGCCCACCGCGACGGCGAGCGAGATCCCGACCGCTACGGCGTACGGGGTGCGGCCGTACAGGCCGGCCCCCCACCCCGAGAACAGCAGGCTCAACACCAGCGACTGGCTCAGGTACACCGTGAGCGCCATCCGCCCCGCGGGCGCCATCCAGGCGACCCAGACGGGCCGCGCCCGCACCAACCCGACGACGGCGGCGGCGTACCCCGCGGACAGGAGCGGCGCGACGAGGAACCCCGCGAACGTGCTCCCCAGCGCCACCGACTCGAGCCGGTCCGGCGACGTCTCGTTCGCCAACCAGACGCCGGCCGACACCACCTGCAGCGGCAGGCCCACCCCGAACCCCCACCCGAGCCACCGCCGCACCGCGACCGCCTCCCCCCGGCCCGCCAACAGGTTCGCGCGCGCCGCGCGCAACCCCACGAGGAACGCCGCGAACGCCAGCGGGCCCTGCAACAGCAGCACGAACGGAAGCGTCTGCGCCCACAGGGTCGCGCGCGCCGGAATCGACGCCAGGTAGTCCCGCGCCTGCACCGCGACGCCGTACGGCGTCGCGACGCTTCCCGCGACCACCTCCCCCTGCAGCTCCCCCACCCGCAGCAACGCCACGAGGCCGGCCAGCAGGACGGCGGATACGGCGTACGACGCCCGCGTCCGACGCCGAAGGACGCCCGGCGGACGGAACAACAGCGGCGTCAGCAGCAACCCCAAGAGCCCGTAGACGAACAGGATGTCGCCGATGAACAACGCCACCGCGTGCACCGCCCCGAACACCATCAACGCCAACGACCGCCCCCGCCAGCGCGGCACGGCCCCCTCCCCCCGGCGCAGCGCGTAGCGCGTGGCGTACCCGAACAGGAACGCGAACAACAGGTAGAACTTGCCCTGCGCGAGCGCGGTGACGAGGAACGCCGCGACGGCGTCGGCGGAGGTCCGGATCGCCTCCGCGGTGAGGCCGTTCGCGACGTCGGTCGCGAAGTACGCGACGTTGACCACGATGATGCCGAACAGCGCGAAGCCGCGCAGGACGTCGGGGGCGAGGTCGCGGGAGGTGGTCATACGACAGGGTACGCCGGGGTGGGCCTCGGGGCTATCGCGGTCGGGGAGCCTCGTTGTGGTGACGGTCCCCTCGGGTGCGTGCGGAGCGTGGCGAATCCGTCCGCCGTCGACGCTGCGGTCGGCGGTATCGACGCTCCGCGCGCGTCCGCGATCGCGCCGACGTCGGACGCTCGGTCCGCGAACGGCCCTCCCGCTTGCAGACGCGACCGAACGCCCGCTCGCGCTCGTCATCGGTCCACGGGGTGACCGTCGTCGAACCGGTGGGGAAACGACGACGTCGCACGGCGCGGCGTGCGCAACGCCGAACGAAGGTCGCCTCGCGTGGCGAATCGCATCGTGAGGACGACGACTCGGAGGTGACCGGAGTCGGTGCGACGACCGTTCGGGCGAGGGCGAAGCCCAAGGAACGGCACCGGTGTCGCGTCGGCGCCGGCCACGTGGCGGTGGGCCGACGGGCGTTCGGGACGCGACCGCGCTGCGGACGGCACGCGACCGTATCGACGCGTGGGATGCGTGCGGCGTCGGCACCGGTTCGATCGAACGCGGGAATGGGCCGACGCCGAACGACGCGGAGGACGGTCGACTCCCGATGTCTTGGCCAAAGGTCATGGCCGACGTGCTGTGCCCCCTTGCACCGCACGGGCGGTGGGCGACGACGTCGCCTCGAAGGAAGGATCGAGCCGGCGCGTCGAGCGGGGGTTGGACGGTCATCGTGCGTGGATGCCCTGCGACTCTTTGGGAATTTGCTATTCTCTCCGTTGTGAGCGGAGAATCTGGTGCAAAGTTGAAGAGCGTCTTGGCGTCCATCCCACTTGGAGCGCTCGTCGATTCCAAATGGTTGAACCGCCACCAGGTGGCGGACTCGCTGTACCACGATTATGCCCAGCGAGGCTGGCTGAAGCGCCTCGCACACGGCGTCTACCTGCGGCCTTCGAGCACGGACGATCCGAATCGGACGTTGCCGTGGCAGGTCGTGACCGCCTCCATGCACACGATCATGGAGATCCCCTTCCACGTTGGTGGCACGACGGCCCTCGACCTCCATGGCCATCGCCATTACGCACGGATGAGCGGCGAGGACCGTGTCGTGCTGTATGCGCCGAAGCTGCCCGGCTGGCTCTCGAAGATCGACGTCGATGCCCGATTCGAAGCGCGGAGCTTGAACCTCTTCTCCGACGCGGACCTTGGCGTCGAACCGCTCGACGGTCGCGCCTTCGGCTTCGGGGCCGATGCCTCCTTCCCGGTGTCGGCCCCAGAACGCGCGATCCTCGAAGCGCTCGACGAATTGCCGAATGGCGCTGGATTCGACCAGATCGACATGGTCTTCCAGGGGCTCGTCAACGTACGCCCGCGTACCCTCATGGCGCTTCTGACGACCTGCCGGAAGGTGAAGGTCGTGCGCCTGTTCTTCGTGTTCGCCGATCGTCACCAGCACGCCTGGCTGAAGCATCTCGACAAGAGCAAGCTGAACTTCGGCCAAGGGGACCGTCAACTCGTCAAAGGAGGCAAGATCCACCCGACCTACAGGATTACCGTCCCGGCTGGAATCGTGACGACGGAGCGAGAGACCGATGAAGCGTGATCGCTACGCCGCCCAGGTACGCCTCCTGGTCCGCGTCCTCCCCCTCATCGCGGAGGAGAGGGCGTTCGCCCTCAAGGGGGGCACGGCCATCAACCTCTTCCATCGCGACCTGCCGCGCTACTCCGTCGACGCCGACCTCATCTACCTACCGGTCGAAGAGCGCGAGGAAAGCCTGGCAGCCATCGCGACGGCTCTTACGAGGTTGGCAACGAGGATCGAAGACAGGGTTGCGGGCGCGCGCGCAACCGTCGTTTCGGGCGGCGGAGGCCAGGAGACACGGATCGTCGTCCAGACCCAGGTTGCCCAGGTGAAGATCGAAGTCTCACCCATCATGCGGGGTACGTTGTTCCCACCTCGAACGATGAGCGTACGCGAGGCCGTCCAGGAAGCGTTCGGCTTTGCCGAGAATCCCGTCGTCTCTTTCGAAGAGCTCTATGCAGGCAAGATCATCGCCGCGCTGGATCGCGCGCACCCCCGCGATCTCTTCGACGTTCACCACCTCCTTCACGAGGAAGGCATCACGGACGCGCTTTTCCGGACGACGCTGATCTATGCGATCAGCTCCGGCAGACCCATGCACGAAGTGCTCGATCCCTCCCCAATCGATCTCACCGATCTCTACGTCCAGGAATTCGAAGGCATGACGGTCCGACCGTTGCCGCTCGAAACGCTCCATGCCGTTCGAGAGAGGCTGGTTTCCCACGTGCGCGGACGGCTCACCGGCGATGCAGCCGCATTCCTCGAAGGCGTTCACGATTGCGAACCCGACTTCGAATCGATCGGCTTACCTCAAGCCGCAGACCTGCCCGCCGTCCGCTGGAAGCTTCTCAATCTGAAAGCCTTGAAAACCCAAGACCCCATGCGCCACGCGGAGCAGCGTGACGCGTTGCGGGCTCTCTTCGTCGACCGAAACTAAGCCGCGGGCTCGACGTTCGTGCGACGCCAACTCGTGTCCCGGGGGACGAAATGGTGTACGGCACCCGCGCGGCCACCCGCATCGTGCACAGGTCGCTCAGAAGGTGCCGGAACGTCACGACTCGGCCAGCGCATTCGGGCTCGACACGGTGCGCGTGTTCGCCCTCCACGTGAATGCCGATCGCACCTTCGCTCGTGATCCGCGGGACGCGAACGCCGGCGTTCGCCGACCGAGGTGGCCACCGTCGGCTCCAGCCCCACGCCCAGCCGCAGAACGGCGACGGTCCCGGAGACCCCTCTGGCGGCCCGGAGTTCGTGCGTCGGAGCGGTCCGTCAGCTCAACTGCCCCATGATCGAGAACATCGGGATGAACATGCCGGCGACGATGAAGCCGACCACCACGCCGAGGAACACGATCAGGAGGGGTTCGAGGGCGGCGGTGAGGCTGGCGACCGCCTCGTCGACCTCGCGTTCGTAGAACGACGCGATCTTCTGCATCATCGCGTCCACCGCGCCGGTCTCCTCCCCGATCGCGGTCATCGACGACACGAGCGGCGGGAAGACGCGCGGGTGGCGCGTCAACGTCGCGCTGATCTGTTCGCCACGCTGCACCGCGGTCTTCGCCTCGTCGAGGATGTCCTCGATGACCGCGTTGCCGGCGGTGCCCTTGGTGATGTCGAGCGCCTCGACGATGTTCACGCCGCTCTGCAGCAACAGCCCGAAGGTGTTGGAGAAGTTCGCGATCGCGGTCTTCTGGATCAACGTCCCGAACACCGGGAGGCGCAGGAGCGCCCGGTCGGTGGCGCGCCGCCCGCCGTCGGTGCGGCGCCACAGGCGCAGCCCCACGACGACCGCGGCGACGGCGAGGATCAACGTCCACCAGGCGTTCTGCAGGAAGTCGCTGATGGCGATCAGGACCTGCGTGATCAACGGCATCTCCCCGCCGAGCGACGTGAGGATCTGCGCGAACTGCGGCACGATGCCGGTGAGCAGGAAGAACGTCACGCCGACCGCGATCACCAGGACGACGGCGGGGTACGTCAGGGCGCTGCGGATCTTGCCGCGCAACTCCGCCTGCTTCTCCAGGTAGCCCGCGACCCGCTCGAGGATCCCGTCGAGGTTCCCCGACACCTCCCCCGCCTTGACCAGGTAGACGTACAGGCGGTCGAAGATCCCCGGGAACTTGCGCATCGCGTCGGAGAGCGGCAGGCCGGTCTCGACGTCCTCGCGGATCTTCTTCAGGGCGTCGGCGAAGCCCTCCTTGTCGGTCTGCTTCTGCAAGATCGCCAGCGACTGCACGACCGGGAGGCCGGCGGCGATGACGGTCGCGAACTGCCGGGAGAAGATCGTGACGTCGCGGATCCCCGGGCGGTTGCCGAAATCCAGCCACTTCGGCAGCTTGATCTCGGTGTTCAGGCCGGTCCCCGGCCGCTTGATCTCCGCGACGAACAGGCCCTTCTCACGGAGTTTCGACGCGACGTCGCGTTGCGTCGCCGCCTCCATGGTGGCCGCCACGATCTTGCCGCTGCGGTCGCGGGCCTTGTACTCGAACGTCGGCATGCGCGTCCTCCCGGACGGGGTGCGTCCGCCGCCATCCTAGCCCCGTCCGGGCGCCGGGGGGCGGCCGCGGCGCACGCGGGGTGGTAGCGTCGCGCATGCCGCGCGAACGCGTCCGCGACAAGCGCGCCCGCGCCGGGCGGGTCCTCGAGGAACTGCAGCGCCTCTACCCCGACGCGGCGACCGAGCTGGCGTTCACGACCCCGTTCGAACTCCTGATCAGCACGATCCTCTCCGCGCAGGCGACCGACGTCTCCGTCAACGCCGCCACGCCCGCCCTGTTCGCCGCCTACCCCGACGCGCGCGCCCTCGCGGCCGCCACGCCCGAGGCGGTCGAGCCGTACGTGCGGACCATCGGGCTCTATCGCACGAAGGCGAAGAACGTCGTGAAGACCGCGCAGGCGCTCGTCGAGCGGCACGGCGGCGAGGTCCCCGAGGGGTTCGACGACCTGCTGGCGCTGCCCGGCGTAGGGCGCAAGACCGCGAACGTCGTCGCGTCGAACGCCTTCGGGCGGCCCGGCATCGCGGTCGATACGCACGTCGGGCGGTTGGCGCGGCGCCTGCGCTTCAGCCGCCACGACGACCCCGACAAGGTCGAGGTCGACCTCGAGAAGGTGTTCCCCGAGGAGCACTGGATCTTCCTGCATCACGCCCTGATCCTGCACGGACGGCGCGTCTGTCACGCCCGCACCCCCGCCTGCGAACGGTGCAGCCTGGCGCCCGACTGCCCCAGCGCGCGGGCCTGACCCGGCGCACCGGGGCGCGCCATTGACGGGGGCGGCCCACCCCCGTATGCTCACGCCGTAGTTACAAATCGTCACGTCAAGGGACGTTCGTCCCTCCCCCCTTGCCTCGTCGGGACCGATTCCCGCGAGACGACCTTGGAGGTCCTCCATGAAGCGACTCGTCGTCACCCTTCTGGCCACCGCCGCGTTCGGCCTGGGCGCCGCCTTCGCGCAGCCCTCGAACGTGCAGTGCATCGCCCCCGCCGACCCCGGCGGCGGGTGGGACTTCACCTGCCGCACGATCGCCCCCGTCCTCACCGACCTCGGCCTCATCGACGGACAAGTGCGTACGCAGAACATGGCCGGCGCCGGGGGCGGCGTCGCCTTCACGCACGTCGTCGGCCAGCAGGGCGACAACCAGGACCTGATCGTGGCCGCCTCCACGGCGACCACCACCCGCCTCGCGCAGGGACAGTTCCCCGACGTCACGGCGGACGACGTCCGCTGGATCGGCGCGGTCGGCGCGGACTTCGGCGTGATCGGCGTCGCCCCCGACAGCGAGTACGACTCGCTGACGGAACTGATGGACGAGTGGAGCGCCGACCCCGGCGCCCTGACGGTCGTCGGTGGGTCCGCCGTCGGCGGCTGGGACCACCTGAAGGTGCTCCTCGCCGCGCAGTCCGCCGGCGTCGACGACGTCGAGCAGATCCAGTACGTCTCGTTCAGCAGCGGCGGGCAGGCGATCCTCGAGGTCACCGGCGGTCGCGCCGACGTCTTCACCGGCGACATCTCCGAGGCGCTGCCGCAGATCGAGGCCGGCAACCTGAAGGTCGTCGCCGTCCTCAGCGACGAGCGGCTGTCGGCGCTGCCGGACGTGCCCACCGCGCAGGAGCAGGGCATCGACGCGGTCGGCGCGAACTGGCGCGGCTTCTACGTCCCCGCGGGCGTGAGCGAGGAGCGCTTCCAGTACTGGGCGGACGCCCTCGAGCAGCTCGAGGCGTCGGACGCGTTCGCGGAGATCCGCGAGCAGAACGGCCTCGCGCCGTTCGCGCGGTTCGGCGACGACATGGAGCAGTTCGTCCTCGACCAGGTCGACGACATCGCGGAACTCTCCGCGCGCATCAGCCAGTAACCCCGTCGCCCCACGACGGTGAACGTGGACAGGGGTGCCTCGCGCACCCCTGTCCCCTTGGCCTCCGGAGGCTTCGCCCGCATGAGTCACCGCATCGCTTCGCTCCTCCTCATCGCGATCGGCGCGATCTACGTCGGCCTCGCCACGCAGATCCAACCCACGCCGTTCAGCGATCCCCTCGGCCCCCGCTGGGTGCCCGTCTTCTTCGGCGTCTTTTTGATGGGGGCCGCCGCCGCGATGTTCGCGCAACCCCGCACCCCGGTCGCCTGGCCCCCACCCGGCACCCTCGCCCGCCTCGCCCTCACCCTGGTGGGGTTCGTCGCCTACGGGCTGCTGTTGAACCCCCTCGGGTTCGTCGTCGCCACCGCCCTCGCCTTCACGCTGTTCGCGCTGCAGTTCGGGGGGACCCCCCGCAACGCCGCGCTCGCCGGCGTGATCTTCGCGGTCGCGGCGTACCTGTTGTTCTCGACCGCCCTCGACCTGTACCTCCCCACCGGCGCGTGGCTGGAAGGGTGGCTCTGACGTGGAGGCGTTCGCGCCGCTGATCGCCGGGTTCGAGACGGCACTCAGCTTCGAGAACCTGGTCTTCGTGTTCATCGGCGTCCTGCTGGGGACGCTCATCGGGATGCTGCCGGGGATCGGGCCGATCAACGGCATCGCGATCCTCATCCCCATCACGTTCGCCCTCGACGTCAACCCCACCACCATGTTGATCCTGTTCGCCGGCATCTACTACGGCTCGCAGTACGGCAACTCGATCAGCGCGATCCTGCTGAACGTCCCCGGGACCGCCTCGTCGGTCGCGACGACCCTCGACGGCTACGAGATGGCGAAACGCGGGCGGGCCGGCCCCGCCCTCGCGATGTCCGCCATCGCCTCGTTCATCGGGGGCACCCTCGCGATCTTCGGGCTGGTGTTCCTCGCGCCCGCCCTCGCGCAGTTCGCCATCCGCTTCGGGCCGGCGGAGTACTTCGCGTTGATCGTCTTCACCTTCACGACCATCAGCGCCCTGACCGGCAAGAACTTCGTCAAGGGCTTGATCGCCACCGCCATCGGCCTCGTGATCGCCTCGATCGGGCTCGACCCCGGCACCGGCGCGCCCCGCTTCACGTTCGGGCAGCTCCCGCTCTACGACGGCATCGACTTCGTGTCCGCGACGATCGGCCTGTTCGCCGTCGCGGAGGTCTTCCAGCTGCTCGAGCAGAGCCGCGTCGGCGGGGAGGTCCGCACCAAGATCGGACGCGCGATGATCAACGCCCGCGAGCTCGCCGGGTCGTTCTGGGTGATGATCCGCAGCGCCGTCAGCGGCTTCCTCATCGGGACCCTCCCCGGCGCGGGCGCCACCATCGCGGCGTTCCTGGCGTACAGCAACGAACAACGCTGGGTCGACAAGGACCGCACGTTCGGGCAGGGCGACGTGCGCGGCGTCGCGGCCCCGGAGTCGGCGAACAACGCCGCGGTGTCGGGCGCCATGATCCCCCTCCTGACCCTGGGGGTGCCGGGCAGCGGCACGACGGCGGTGATGCTCGCCGCGCTGCTGGCCCTCAACCTCAACCCCGGTCCGCTGTTCATCGAACAGCAGCCCGACCTGTTCTGGGGCCTGGTCGCCTCGATGTACATCGGCAACGTCATGCTGCTCGTGTTGAACCTCCCGCTCGTCGGGCTGTTCATCCGCGTCCTGTTGATCCCCCGCTGGGTGCTCGCCCCCGCCGTCGCGGTCATCGGCTACGTCGCGGTGTACAGCGTCAACGGCTCGGTGTTCGACCTCATGGTGATGACGGCGCTCGGGGTGCTCGGCTACCTCCTGCGCAAGATCAACGTCCCCATCGCCCCCATCATCCTCGCGCTCGTCCTGGGCCCGATGATGGAGACGAACCTGCGCCGCGCCCTCGCGCAGGCGCAGGGCGACCCGTCGGTCCTGGTCGGCTCGCCGATCACGATCGTCCTGTGGATCCTGGTCGCCGCCTCGGTCGTCCTGCCGCTGCTGACGCGCCGCTCCGCCCTCGAAGCGGTCGCGCCCCCCGCCCGGTCGCGCGACGACGAGGACGCCCCGCCCCTGAACGACTGACGCCCGCCCCGCCCGCACGCCACCGGCCCCGCCCCCCGCGGGTCCGGCGGCGACGGCGGTCGCGGCGGCCGCGACGCCGCCCCCGACCCCACTCCCAACTCCACCCCCACCCCCGACCCCTCGGTATCCTCGTGCCCACCCCACGCTCCCAGGAGACCCCGTTGACCGACCACCTCGTCACCGTCCACGCGTCCGCCGACGCCCTCCCCCGCGAGCGCCAGCTCGCCTGGAAGCTCGCGGAGGCCGCCCTCGGCGACCGCCCCGTCGACCCCGGCGCCGCAGCGATGGCCGCCAACCGCCTGATCGACGACGCCGCCGTCGCCGTCGCCTCCTTGGACCGCGCCCCGGTCGTGCACGCCCGCGCGCAGGCGCTGGCCCACCCCCACCCGAACGGCGCGACGCCGTTCGGGCACGGACCCGACGTCCGCGTGCACGCCGAATGGGCGGCGTGGGCGAACGCCGTCGCGGTCCGCGAACTCGACTTCCACGACACCTTCCTCGCCGCCGACTACGCCCACCCCGGCGACGCGATCCCGGCGTTGCTGGCGGTCGCGCAACAGACCCACCAAGACGGGGCCGCCCTGCAGCGCGGCATCCTCGCGGCGTACGAGGTGCACGTCGCGCTGGTGAAGGGCATCTGCCTGCACTGCCACAAGATCGACCACATGGCGCACCTGTGCCCCGCGACGGCGGCGGGCCTCGCGGCGATGCTGGACCTCGACGTCGCCACGACCTACCAGGCGATCAACCAGGCGGTCCACGTCGCCTTCTCCACCCGCCAGTCGCGCAAGGGCGAGATCAGCAGCTGGAAGGCGTACGTCCCCGGGCACTCGGCGTTGCTGGCGATCACCGCCGTCGATCGCGCCATGCGCGGCGAGGCGGCGCCCTCCCCGATCTACGAGGGCGAGGACAGCGTCCTCGCCTGGCTCCTCGACGGGCCCGACGCGCGCTACACCGTGCCGCTCCCCGACGCCGGCGAACCGCACCGCGCGATCCTCGAGACGTACACGAAGGCGCACTCCGCGGAGTACCAGGCGCAGGCGTTCATCGACCTCGCCTTCGACGTCCGCACCCGCCTCCCGGGCGGCCCGGACGCGATCGACGTCGACGCGATCCGCGAGATCGTCGTGCGCACCAGCCACCACACCCACCACGTGATCGGGACCGGCGCGAACGACCCGCAGAAGATCGACCCCGACGCGACCCGCGAGACGCTGGACCACAGCCTCATGTACATCCTCGCCGTCGCCCTGCAGGACGGCGTCTGGCACCACGTCGACAGCTACACCCCCGAGCGCGCCCACCGGCCCGACACCGTCGCGCTGTGGCACAAGATCCGCACCGAGGAGGACCCCGACTGGACGGCGCGCTACCGCGCGCCCGACCCCACCGAGCGCGCGTTCGGGGGGGAGATGACGGTCGTCCTGGCGAACGGCGAGACGGTGCACGCCCGCCGCGACGTCGCCGACGCCCACCCCAACGGCGCCGCCCCGTTCGCGCGCCCCGACTACGTCGCGAAGTTCGGCGCGCTCGCCGGCGGCGTCCTCCCCGCCGACGCGCAGGGGCGCTTCCTCGCCCTCGCCGAACGGCTCGGCGACCTGAGCGCGGACGAGGTCCGCCACCTCACGCTCGCCGCCCCCCACCTCGCGCACGAACCGACCGACCCCGCCCTGAAGCAGGGGATCTTCCGGTGATCGCGCTCGCGCCGCACGACCCCGCCGCCGTCCGCCGCGCCTTCCGCGACGCGCTCGCGCGCTCCGGACCCCCCCTCCGCCTGCCCGGCGCCCCCACGCCCCTCGTCGCCCGCCTCGTCGCGGAGATCGGCTTCGACGGCGTGTACCTGTCCGGCGGCGCGTTCGCCGCGGAGCTCGGGATGCCCGACGTCGGGCTGACGACCCTGCCGGAGCTCGCCGACCGCGCCGGCCGCCTCGCGACCGCCACGTCGCTGCCGCTCCTCGTCGACGCCGACACCGGGTTCGGGGAGGCGCTGAACGTCGTGCGGACGGTGCAGGAGCTCGAGCGGCGCGGCGTCGCCGCGCTGCACCTCGAGGACCAACGCAACCCGAAACGCTGCGGGCACCTCGGCGGCAAGGAGCTCGTCGACGCCGCCGCCATGGAGCGCACGGTCCGCGCCGCCGCCGCCGCGCGGCAGGACCCGAACACCGTCCTGGTGGCGCGCACCGACGCGCGCGCCGTCGAGGGGCTCGACGCCGCCATCGAGCGGGCGCGGGCGTACCTCGCGGCCGGCGCCGACGCGATCTTCCCCGAAGCGCTGCAGGACGAGGCCGAGTTCGCGCGGTTCCGCGAGGCGATCGACGCGCCCCTGCTGGCGAACATGACGGAGTTCGGCCGCTCGCCGCTGCTGCCCCTCGAGACCCTCACGACGCTCGGCTACGACCTGGTGATCTACCCCGTCACCAGCCTCCGGCTGGCGATGGGCGCCGTCGAGCGCGGCCTACGCCACCTGCACGACGCCGGCGACCAGCGCGACCTGGTGCCCGAGATGCAGACCCGCGCGCGGCTGTACGAACTGCTGGACTACGACGGGCACGAAGCGATCGACGCCGTCGCGTACGGCGGGCGGCGCGACGACTGACGCGCCGCGTCAGCGGCGGACGCGCAGCAGCCCGACCGTCATCGCGACGAGGAACCCCGCGGTGAGGAGGAACGTCGCGGCGTAGCCGAGCGCCTGCGCCATCGCTCCAAGCGCGAGCGGCGCGACGACCTGCGCGAAGCGGTTGGCGGTGATGCGCGTCCCGAGCGCGAAGCCGTGCCGCTCGCTCGGGACCTCCTCCACCATCGACGCCATCGTCAGCGGTTGCGCCACCCCGACCGCCACGCCCAACGCGACCGCGGCGAGCGCCTGCAGCGCCAACGTCGCGCCGGTCGCCAGGCCGGCGGTCCCGAGCGCCGCGAGCGTCAACGTCGCCAGGAAGGTCGGGATGCGCCCCCCGAACGCCGCGACGATGCGCGCCATGAACGGCCGCACCGCGACCGCGACGAGCGAGCGCAGGCTGACGACCCCCCCGATCAGCGTCGCGGGCACCGCGAGCCCCTCGAGGTACGCCGGCAGGAACGAATTGTGCGCGATCATGACCACCATCACGGTGCCGCTCACCCACAGGCTGGTGCGGACCGACGCGAGGCGGAGCAGGCCCCCCACCCGGGCGACGCCGCGCGGGACCGCCCCGGCGGCGTGGCGGAGCCGCGCGCGCCAGGGGGCGGGCGCGGCGGGTGGGGTCGCCCCGTCCGCAGGGGCGGCCGGCGCGATGGGCGCCGCGGTGCGGGCGGGCGGCCGGACGGCGGCGAACGCGACGACGCCGAGGCCGGCCACGAGCGAGGCGACGACGAACGCGACCGTGAAGCCGGTCAGGTCGAGCAGGAGGCCCGCCCCGACCGGCCCGACCAACTGCCCGCCGGAGACGAAGGCGCCGTACACCCCGTAGTTCCGCTCCCGCAGCCGGCCGCTTCCGAACCCCGCGACCAACGACTGGGCGGCCACCACCCCCAACAGCTGCCCGACGCCGGTGAGGATCTGCAGCGCGAAGAGCGCCGCGATCGACGCGTCGAGCGCCACCCAGACCGGCGCGGCGACCAGCACGCCGGTCCCGACGAGCGCGAGCGGTCGTCCGCCGACCGCATCGACCAGCCCGCCGGTGGGGATCGCGAGCAGCAACGGCAGGACGAACGTCGCCGCCACGACCGTCCCGAGGAGGGCGGGGGGCGCCCCCAACGCGACCGCCAACAGCGGCGCGAGGGTGGTCGTCATGAAGTAGCTGGTGAACAGGAAGGCCGCGCCGACGCTCAACCACGCGAAATCGCGCGGGCCGCCGCCCGCCGTCACGACCGGCCTCCCGGCCCTGGCGCGCCACGCCGTTCCTGCCGTCGTCCCTCGCTCACGGGCCTCCTCCCGGCGTGCCGGCGCAGCGTACCCCGGTCGCCGCCACGGTCGCCCCTGCGCCCGCCTGCTACGCTGGCGCGCATGACCGACCTGATCATCGTCGGCGCCGGCCCCATCGGGCTCGAGGCCGCCATCCGCGCGAAGCGGGCGGGCCTCACCGCCCGCGTGCTGGAGAAGGGCGGACTGGTCGACGCCATCTACCGCTACCCGACGTACATGACGTTCTTCACGACCAGCGAACGGCTGGAGATCGGCGACCACCCGCTGGTGACCGCCACCGACAAACCGACCCGCAAGGAGGCGCTCGCGTACTACCGCAAGGTCGCCGCCGCGGAGGCCCTCGACGTCGCGCCGTTCCACGAGGTCACCGCCGTCCGCAAGGACGGGGGCGACTTCGCGCTCGAGGTGCGCGACCGCGCGCCCGGCGCGGACCCCGCCCCCCGCACCCTCCGGGCGCGCCGGGTGATGCTCGCGACCGGCTACTTCGACACCCCCAACGCCCTGGGGGTGCCGGGCGAGGACCTGCCGCACGTCTCGCACTACTACGACGAGGCGCACCGTTGGTTCGGGCGCGACGTCGTGATCGTCGGGGCGGGCTCCAGCGCCGCGGACGCGGCGCTCGACCTGTACCGCGGTGGGGCGCGCGTCGCGATGGTGCACCGCGGCGAGACCTTCAAGTCCAGCCTGAAGTACTGGATCCGCCCCAACCTCGAGAACCGCGTGAAGGAGGGGGCGATCGCCGCGCACTTCCGCACCACCGTCCGCGAGATCGTGCCCGGCGCCGTCCGCGCCGAACGCGACGGGGAGGTCACCACCCTCCCCGCCGACCGCGTGTACCTGCTGACCGGCTACCGCGCGACCGGCGAGCTGCTCGCGGGGGCCGGCGCCGAGATCGACGCGGACACCCGCGTCGCGACCCTCGACGCGCACTACCAGACGACCGTCCCCGGCCTGTACGCGATCGGGTCCGCCGGGTTCGGGACGCGGACCAGCGACGTGTTCATCGAGAACGGGCTCGTGCACGCCCGTGCGGCGGTCGCGCACGCCGCGAAGGCGCCGGTCCGCTAGACTCCCGGCAGGAGGTCCGCATGCCCCGCACCCGCCCCCTCGGTCTGCTGCTCGTCGCGCTCGGCCTCGTGCTCGCCCTCGCCCGCCTCGGGGGCGGCGAGACGTGGCCGTTGTTCATCATCGTGCCCGGCGTCGCGATGGCCGCCGTCGCGGTCGCCGGCCCGCTGCGCTTCGCGGACCTCGCGGTGCCCGGCACGATCGTGGCGACGGTCGGCATGATCCTGCTGGTGCAGGAGGCGACCGGACGCTTCGACACCTGGAGTTACGCCTGGGGCCTCGTGATCGCCGGCGTCGGCGCGGGGACGTTCCTGAAGGCCGCCATCACCGACGACGAGGGGGAACGACGTGAGGGCACCCGCCTCGTGGGGGTCGGCCTGACGTTCTTCGCGGCGTTCGGGGTGTTCTTCGAGATCCTGATCTTCGGGGGGTGGTTCGGGGGCGCCGTCGGGTGGCTGCTGCCGATCCTCCTGATCGGGGCGGGCGCCTGGATGCTGCGCCGCCCCCGCTGACGCCCACCGAGGGCGGGCGTGGTCCGGCGGGGTAGCCTCGCCGCATGAGCGACGACGCCCCCACCCCCGAGCTGGACCTGACCTTCCTCGACGCGCTCCTGCAGGCGCCCGGCCCCAGCAGCTTCGAGTCGCGCCCCGCCGCGGTGTTCGCCGCGCAGGCGGAGGCGCACGGCCTCGCGGTGCGGCGCGACGCGTACGGCTCGACGTTCGCCGTCGCCGGCGACGGCCGCACCCCCCGGCTGTTGTTGTCGGGGCACATCGACGAGATCGGGCTGCTGATCCGCCACGTCGACGAGGACGGCTTCGCCTGGTTCGGGACGGTCGGCGGGTGGGACGCCCGCCAACTCGTCGGGCAGCGCGTCCGCATCGTCGGGCGCGACGGCGACGTCGTCGGCGTCGTCGGCCGCAAACCGATCCACCTCCTCGGCGCCGAGGCCCGCCGCAAGCCGGTCACGAGCGACGAACTGTTCCTCGACGTCGGCGCGCACGACCGGGAGGACGCCCTCCAGGTCGTCGCGCCGGGCGACGTCGCGGTGATCGAGCAACCCACCCTGCACCTCCGCAACGGCCGGATCGCCAGCAAGGCGCTCGACGACCGGATCGGCGCGTACGTCGCGCTGGAGGTCGCGCGCCGCGCCGCCGACGCGCCGCTCGAGACGATCGCCAGCGCCACGGTGCAGGAGGAGATCGGCGGGGTCGGGGCCGCCGCCGCCGGGTACGGCCTCGAGCCGGACGTCGCGATCGCCATCGACGTCACGCACGCCACCGACGTGCCGGGCGTCAGCGCCCGCAAGGAGGGCGAACACCCGCTGGGGTCCGGCCCGGAACTGTCGGTCGGGTCGTTCGTGCACCGCGGCGTGTTCGAGGCGTTGCGCGCCGTCGCGGAGGCCGAGGGGATCGCCTACACGGTCGGGACCGCCCCCCGCCGCACCGCCACCGACGCCGACCACCTGGCGCCGGCGCGCGCGGGCACCCGCACGGCGGTCGTGTCGATCCCCAACCGCTACATGCACTCCCCCAGCGAGATGGTGGACGTCCGCGACGTCGACGCCGTCATTCGGCTCCTGACCGCCTTCGCGCGCGCCCTGCCCGACCTGCACCCCATCGCGCAACCCTGAGCCGCGCGGGGCGCCCGCACCGCGGTACCCTCGCGGCGTGCGCCTCGTCGCGTGTCACGACCCCCCCGACTTCGACGCGCTCGCCAGCCTGGCGCTCGCGCGGCGCCTGCACGCCGGCGCGCGCGCCTGGCTGCCCGACGGCATGACGCCGGACGTCGCGGCGGTCGCCAACCTGTACCGCGACCGCCTCGACCCCGTCGCGACGCCCGAAGCGCTCGCCGCCGACCTCGAGGAACTGATCCTCGTCGACACCGCCGACCGCACCCGCCTCGGGGCGCTCGCCGCGCGGGTGGACGACGCGCCGCTGGCGGTGTACGACCACCATCCGCCCCCCGCCGCCGGCCGGGCGGTGCCGGCCGGCCGCGGCCTGGTGGAGCCGGTCGGGGCGACCGTGACGCTGTTGATCCGCGAACTGCGGCGGCGGGGCGACGCGCTGCCCGCCGACCTCGCGAGCCTCGCGCTGTTGGGGCTGCACCAGGACACCGGCGACTTCACGTTCGACCTCACCACCCAGGAGGACCACGCCGCCGCCGCCTGGCTGCACGCCGCGGGCGGCACGCTCGACCTCGTCCGGCGGCACGCCCGCCCGAGCGACGCGGGCGACGCGCGGCGCGCCTTCCGGCGCGCGGCGGACGCCGCGGCGGAGGTCCGCGACGTCGCCGGCCGCCCCGTCGTCGTCGCCCCCCTCGCGTGGCCGACGTACCTCCCCGACGTCGCCGGCGTCGCGGGGGAGCTGCTGCACGACCGGCACGCCGACGCCGCGGTGTTGATCCCCCGCATGGAGGGGCGCACCCTCGTCATCGCCCGCGCGGCGGGGGACGCCTTCGACGTCGACGCCGCCCTGCGCGACGTGGGGGTGGGGGGTGGCCACCCGGGCGCCGCGTTCGGGCGCACCGACCGGCCGCCCGACGACGTCGCCCAGGCGCTCCTGCCCGCCCTCGCGCGCCACGCGCGGCCCGCCCGCCGGGCGCGGGACGTCATGAGCGCCCCCGTCCGGACGGTCGCGCCGTCGACGACGGTGCACGACGCCAGTGGGCAGCTGCTGCGCTACGGGCACGGCGGCCTACCCGTCGTCGAGGACGGCCACCTGGTCGGGGTCCTCTCCCGCCGCGACCTCGAGCGCGCCCTCGAGCACGGGCTCGGCCGGAGCGAGGTGCGGGGCTTCATGAGTCGCCCGCCCGTGACCGCCGCGCCGGACGAGCCGCTCACCGACCTCGAGGCGCGCGTCGCGCGGCGCGGGGTGGGGCGCCTCCCGGTCGTCGAGGACGGCGCGGTCGTCGGGATCGTGACGCGCAGCGACCTGCTGGCCGCCCGCCACGCCGCCCCCCCCGACGTCGCGGAGGACGACGGGCCCCCCGTCCGCGTCACCGACCGCATCGCCGCCCGCGCCGAGGCGCACGCCGGGCCGGCCCTCGCGATCCTCGAGGGGGCGCTGCCGCCCGGCGCGCAGCTGTACCTGGTCGGGGGCACGGTGCGCGACGCCTGGCTCGGCAGCCGCCTCGCCGACCTCGACCTGCTGGTCGAGGGCGCCTCCGCCGCCGACCTGGTCGACGCCCTCGCGGCGGAGCTGGACGGCCGACGCAGCCGCCACGCGGCGTTCGAGACCGCCTCCCTGACGCTGCCGAGCGGCCTGCAGGTGGACGTCGCCACCGCCCGCGAGGAGCGCTACGCCCACCCGGGGGCGTTGCCCGACGTCGAACCGAGCGACGTGCGGCGCGACCTGGCGCGGCGCGACTTCACCCTGAACGCCCTGGCGATGCGTTGGGCGCCGCGGCCGCACGTCTGGTGGGACCCGTACGGCGGGGCGGACGACCTGCGCGCCGGGGTGCTGCGGACGCTGCACCCGCTGTCGTTCACGGAGGACCCCACCCGCATCGTGCGCGGCGCCCGCCTCGCCGGCCGGCTCGGCTTCGCGTTCGCCGCCGACACCGACGCGCAGGCGCGCGCCGCCCTCGCCGACGGCCGCGGGGCGGCGGTCAGCGCCGACCGCCTCCGCGCGGAGCTGCTCGCGACGCTGCGCGAGGAACGCCCCGCCCGGGCGCTGGCGGTCCTCGCCGACCTGGGGGCCCTCGCGGCGCTCTACGCCCTCCCCCACCCCGCGGCGGACCTCGCGGCGCTCGACGCGCTCCGCGGGGAGGGGGGCGACGTGCCCGCGGCGGCGTACCTCGTGGCGTTGCTCGCGGCGCTGCCGGAGGACGCCGCCCGCGCGGTCGTCGCGGACCTGCACCTGCCCGCCCGCCGCGCCGACGCCGCCGCGGCGGTGCGGCGCATCCGGGCGGGCGCGAGCGAGGCGGGCGACGCGCCGCTCGAGGCGATGGGGCGGCCCGGGCGGGCGGTGCTGGAGGCGGGCGGCGGCGCGCCCGCCACCGCCGTGCAGGCGTTCGAGAGCCTCGCGGGGCGGCGTCGCCTGCGCGGACGGGACCTGCTAGAGTTGGGGTTGGCGCCCGGTCCGGAGGTGGGGCGCGTCCTGGACGCGGTCGCGGCGGCGCGACGGCGGCGGGAGGTGCGCACCTTCGAGGAGGAACGGGCGCTCGCCGAACGGCTCGTGGCGGAGGCCACGCCGGGCGGCGACCCTCCCACCGGCAGCGACGACGACGCGTTCGCGGGCGGACCGCCGCCCGACGACGAAAGGCGGACCGACCCGACGTGATCCTCAACAACCTGACCGACACCACCACCCTGGTGATCAGCGCCATCGTGATGGTGTTCGCGCTGATGTTCCACAACGTCCTGCAAACCTGGGTCGCGGCGAAGCTCGGCGACGCCCGCCCGAAACTGTCGGGCTTCGGGCGCTTCGAACCGCAACAGCAGCTCGAGCCGCTCGGCGTGATTTTGTTGTTCGTGCTGGGGTTCGGCTGGCCGAAGATGGTGCCGATCCAGAGCCGCAACTACCCGGGGCGCGGCCGCAAGGAGGCGCTCGCCTGGTACGCCGGGCCGGCCGCCTACCTGATCGTCGGGTTCGTCAGCGTCCTGATCGGCTCGATCCTGTTGGCGGCGGGCTCGCCGGAGCTGTACCGCGCCTTCCTGATCGCCAGCTCGTACGCGGTCCTGCACGCCGTCATCAACCTCTTCCCGGTCTTCCCCCTCGACGGCGCCATGGCGGCGCTGGCGTGGGGCAACCGCAGCGTCCGGCAGTTCGTGGAGCAACTCCGCCAGTTCGGGATCTTGGGGTTCCTCGTGGTCTTCCTCGTGCTGTCCTACACCGGCGTCATCGGCGTCCTGCAGGGGTTCTTCCTGGGGATCTTCCAGGCGATCCTGCGGCTCTTCGGGCTGTTCTAGGCCCTACGCCGAACCGCGGCGCTCCCCGACGAACCGCACGAGCGGCGCGTGCAGGTCGAGCGTCGCCTCGAGCGTCCCGTCGAAGGCGAACCGGCGGACGACCGTGCCCCCGCGCCGCGCGGCGTACAGCCGCCCCCGGTCGTCGACCGCGAGGTCGAGGATGCCGGCGCGGGACTCGCCGCGGCGCGGCTGGTAGGTGAACGTCCGCCCCAACCGGCCGTCCCCCCCGACGCTGCGGATGCGGCCCGCCGTCGCGTCCCCGACGTACAGGGTGCCGCTCGCGTCCTCGTACGCCCCGTCGAGCTCGCGCAGTTCGTCGCGGCCCTCCTCCACCCGGAACGCCCACCGCGTCACGAACCGGCCCTCGGCGTCGTAGCGCTGGACGTCCCGCCGCCCGGCGTCGAACACCAGCGTGCCGCCGTCCGCGGTGGCCTGCAGCGTCGACGGCGTCCGCGGGGTCCCGCGCAACGCGAACGCGCCGGCGTACGCGCCGTCGGGCGCGTAGCGCACGACGCGGCCGGAGGCCGCATCGAGGAGGCGTACCTCGCCGTCGTCGGTCACCGCGAGGCGCACGGGGCGCTGCACCGCCTCCGCGTCGTCGCCGAGCGGCGCGCGCGTCCCGGCGATCCCCCCCACCCCGTCGAGGACGACGACGGCGTCCCCCGCCGTGCCGGCGGCGCCCGGCGCGGAGGTCCGCTCGACCCGCAGGGCGTAGGCGCGCCCGGTCCCGTCGACCGCCAGGTCGCGGGGGACGCTGGAGAGGGCGTCGGGGGCGACGTCCGCGACGCCGGCCAGGAGGTGCCCGTCCGGCGTCCACGTCCGCACGACCCCCTCGCGCACCTCGAGGACGGTCCACAGGCGGAAGCCGACGTCGGCGTCCAGCCCCGCGCCCCACGCGCCCTCGTCCAGCAGCACCGCGAGGACCTCGTCCAGGTCCGGGCGGTCGGCGGGGTCCTTGGCGATCATGCGCATCACGAGCGCGTCGAGGGCGGGCGGGATCCGCACCGACCGCTGGCGCGGTGGGGGCGGCGTGCGGTGCACCTGCTGATGCACGACCGTCTCGTACGCCCCCTCGAACGCCGTGGTGCCGGTCAGCATCTCGTAGAACACGAGGCCGAGGCTGTAGACGTCGCTGCGCGCGTCCATCGTTTCGCCCTGCGCCTGCTCCGGCGACATGTAGACCGGCGTCCCGACCCGCGCGCCGGTCACGGTGAGGCGCGAGAGGACGGTGGTGCCGGCGATCCCGAAATCCATCAGGCGGACCGCGCCGGGCGGCACGTGCGGGCGCTCGTCGCGCAGGGTGCCGCCGGCGACGAGGACGTTGCTGGGTTTGACGTCGCGGTGGACGACGCCCGCGGCGTGGATCGCCTGCAGGGCCGACACGACCGGTTTCGCGAGGTCGGCGAACGCCGTCGGCGCGAGCGGGCCGCCCTCGAGGATCGCCTCGAGGCTGCGTCCCTCGACGAACTCCATCGCCATGTAGTGCTGCGTCCCGACCGCGCCGTGATCGAACGTCGTGACGACGTTCGGGTGGTCCAGGCGTTGCGCGATCTCCGCCTCGCGGTGGAAGCGACGCAGGAACGCCTCGTCCTCCGCGTACGCCTCCATGGGGATCTTCAGCGCCACCTCGCGGCCGTCGGCGTCCCGCCGCGCCCGGTAGACGGTCGCCATACCGCCCGCCCCGACCTTCTCGACGACCGTGTAGCCGGGCAGGTCGCGCCCCCCGAACGCCGCGGCGGCGCCCGCCCGGCGGGCGCGCTCCGCGGCGGTGCGGGTCGCGCCCCGCCGGGACCCGCCCCCCGCCGCGCCGGTGCGGCGCGCGCGCGGCGCGGCCCCGCGCCGCCCCGGGAGGGTCGCCCGGAGGCGGGGCACGAGGACGCCGGAGGCGGCGACGAGCAACAACCACGGTGCGGCGGCGCGGTCGGGCCCGCCGACCGCGAGCAGGACGGCGGCGAGGACGACCGCGACGGCGAACGCCGCGCGCAACGCCACCCGGGGGAGGCGGACGGCGAGGAGGGCCACGAGGCCGGCGATCGCCGTCCACAGCAGGGCGGTCACGGCCTCCGTCCGCTCAGTTGCCGCGCGGGCGGGTGCGGCGGACGGTCTCCAGGTACGGGTAGTCGGTCAGCATCCCCCGCACGCCGCGGTACAGCGCCACCGCTTCGGTGGCGTCGGCGGGCACCTCGCCGATGCGGACGTACGCCGTCGCGCCGCCGTCGAACGCCAGGGTGGGGGTCGCCACCACCTGCGCGTCGGCCGCCGCGTGGTGCTCCTGCGCCAGGGCGGTCCGCAGTTCCGGGTCGGCCAGGTCGCGCTCGAACGAGGAGGTGTGCAGGTCCGCGCGCTCCGCCGCCTCCAGCACCGTGGCGTGGTGGAACGGTTGGTGCTCGACGTGCCGGAGGCGCATGAGTTCGCGCCGGAAGACGTCGTGCGCCGCGTCGCCCTGCCGCTTCGCGGCGAGCGACGCGAGGAACGGCAGCAACCCCCGCGTCCCCGAGGCGCTGCGGTCGCGCAGCCGTTCGTTCCACAACTGCCAGCCGTCGTCCCCGTCGTGGTTCGCCTGGTAGAGGCTGAAGTGCGCCCACTCGAAGCGCACGCCGAGCTCCTTGCGGACGATCTCGGCGACCTCGGAGAACCGCCAGGCGTAGGGGCACAGGTAGTCGAAGAAGACGGTGACGGTTTCGAGCGGCATGGCGGCATTCAACCGCGCGCGGTCCGGCCCGCCGGTCGCCTCGCCGACGCCGCGCCGCGCGCGCGGTCAGTTGGGGTCCTCGTCGCTGCGCGCCGTCGGGGCGGCGGCGCCCGCCGCGCGCTGCTCCAACGTCCGCTGCAGCGTGCGCTGCAGCGCCTCCGCTTGGCTGCGCGGCAGCACCACCCGCGAGACCACCTGCGGCTTGTGGTGGGGCAGGGCCGCGACGAAGTCCAGCACGACCTCCTCGCGCCCGTGACTCACGACCGCGAGGTTCGCGTACGTCCCCCGCGCCGTTTCCGCGGGGAGTTCCAACTCGAGTTTCGGGCGGGTCTCGTCGCTCACGCGCCCTCCTTTCACCGGCGCGCCCGGGGCCGAAGGCCCGAAGGGGGCGCGCGTCGCGCGGAGGCTAGCACGCGGCCCGCCGCCGCCCGCGGCGCGCGACACGGCGTTTGCTACGCTCCTCCCATGCCGCTTCACGTGCACACCGAGCCCGCCGACCTCGCGCCGGCCGTGCTGCTGCCCGGCGACCCGGGCCGCGCGCGCCACATCGCGGAGACCTTCCTCGACGCCCCCCGCCTCACGACCGAGTACCGCGGCCTGCTGGGCTACACCGGCCGCTACCGCGGGGTGCCCGTCAGCGTCCAGACGACCGGCATGGGGTGCCCCAGCCTCGCGATCGTCGCCGAGGAGCTCGTGCAGCTCGGCGCGCGCACGCTGGTCCGCGTCGGCACGGCCGGCGTCGTCGCCCCCGACGTCGCGCCCGGCGAACGGATCGTCGCGCACGCCGCGGAGGCGGGCGACGGCACGACCCGGCAGTACCTGGGGGGCGACGCGTCGCCCAGCGTCGCGGACCTCGACCTGACGGTCGCGTTGCGCGACGCCGCCGCCGCGCACGGCGGAGCGCGCGTCGGGCTGATCCGCACCGAGGACGCCTTCTACGCCACGACGCCCGCCGACGTCCCCACCCTCGCGGCGCGGGGGGTGCTGGCGATCGAGATGGAGGCCGCCGCGCTGTTCCTCATCGGGCGGCTGCGCGGCGTCCGGACCGGCTGCATGGTGGTCGCCAGCAACCACATCGGCGACGACGCCTTCGTCGACCCCGCCGTCCTGCAGACCGGCGTGGACGCCATGACCCGCACGACCCTCGACGCGATCGCGGCACGCCACGCGGCGGAGGCGGCGTGAGCGACCCGGTCGCGCCGCTCCACGTCGCGGTGCTGGGGCTCGGCACGATGGGGCGGGGGATCGCCACCGCCGCGCTCGCGGCCGGCCACGCGATCACTGGGTTCGACCCGCAGGCGGCCGCCCGCGACGGCGCGCCCGCGCACGTCGCGGCGGCGCTCGACCGCGCTGCGGCGAAGGGTCGCCTCGACGCGGCGGCGGCGCGCGCCGCCGCCGACCGCTTCACCGTGCAGGACGCCGCCGCCCCGGCGGTGCAGGACGCCGACCTGGTGATCGAGGCGGCCAGCGAGGATGCGGACGTCAAGACCGCCCTGTGGCGCGACGTCGGGCCCGCCGCGCCGGCGGGGGCGCTGCTGGCCAGCAACACCTCCAGTTTGTCGATCACGGCGCTCGGGGCGGCGTCCGGCGCGCCGGAGCGGTTCGCCGGCCTGCACTTCTTCCATCCCGTGTCCGCCCTTGCGTTGGTCGAGCTGGTGCGCGGCGCGCACACCCTCGACGGCACCCTGGACGCCCTGGAGGCGTTCGCGACGGGCTTGGGCAAGACCCCCGTGCGGTGCGCCGACCGCCCCGGCTTCCTCGTCAACCGCCTGTTGATCCCCTACCTGAACGAGGCGGCCGCCCTCGCCGACGAGGGGCACGCGACGCCGCAAGCGATCGACGACGCGATGACGCTCGGCGCGAACCTCCCGATCGGCCCGCTGGCGTTGATCGACGCGGTCGGCGCGGACGTCGTCCTGGCGATCATGGAGACGCTGCACGCCGAGTTCGGGGACCCGAAGTACCGCCCCGCCCCCGGCCTCCGGCGGCAGGTGCGCGCCGGCCGGTTGGGCCGCAAGAGCGGCGCCGGCTACCACCCCTACGACGACGCCTGACCGGCGCCGCCCGAACCCAACCCCTGCACCCCGATCCTGCACCACGACGCCGCACGACGACCCCGCACGACGATCCCGAACGACGAAGGAGCCCATCGATGGTCGACGCCCCCGAGGACGCCCACCCGCACGACCCCACCCCCGACGCCACGCCCGACGACGCACACGAAGGCGGCGGCCTCCCGACGTTCGAGACGCTCCGCCTCGACGCGGACGGCGACGTCGCCGTCCTCACCCTCGACCGGCCCGAGGCGCGCAACGCCCTCGCCCAACGCACCCTCCTCGAGATCGCCGCGGCGCTGCAGGTCGTCGAGAGCGACGCCACCGTCCGCGCCCTCGTGCTGCGCGGCGACGGGCCGGCGTTCTGCGCCGGCGCGGACCTCGCGGAGTTCGCCGAGATGGGCGACGCCTTCGCCGGTCGCGAAGCGTCCCTCGCCGGGCAGGACGTCGTGAACGCGCTCGCGGCGATGCCGATCCCCACCGTCGCGGCGCTGCACGGTGCAGCGTTGGGCGGCGGCCTGGAGCTGGCGCTCGCCTGCGACCTGCGCGTCGCGGCGGAGGACGCCCGCCTCGGCCTCCCCGAAACGCGGTTGGGGCTGATCCCCGGCTACGGCGGGACGCAGCGGCTCCCGCGGTTGATCGGCGAAGCGCGGGCGCTGGACCTGATCCTCACCGGCCGCCGCATCGACGCGCAGGAGGCGCTCGCGATGGGCCTCGTGACGCGCGTCGCGGCGGACGCCACCGCCGCCGCGCTGGAGCTGGCGCACGGCGCGGCGGAGGGCGCCCCCGTCGCGCTGGGGCTGGCGAAGGAGGCGCTCCTGCGGGGGCGCGACGGCACCCTCGCGCAGGGCCTCGAGACCGAAGCGGACCTGTTCGCCCTCGCGACGACCAGCGAGGACGCCCGCGAGGGGATCGCGGCGTTCCTGGAGAAGCGCGCGCCGACGTTCGAGGGCCGCTGAGGCGGCCCCCGCCTCAGCGGGCGGCGAGGGTCTCGAGGTGCTCGAGGACGACCCGGTCGATGCGGCCGGGCTCCACCATGCGGTCCTCGACGTTCTCGACGCCCGCCCAGTCGCGCAGTGCGGCCTCCGCCGCGTCGTCCCACGCGGCGTGGTCCGCCGCGAGGCGCCCGACCGCCCGGAGGCCCGCCAGGGTGCGCTCGGCGACGGGTCCCTCGAGCGGCAGCAGGTCCTCCTCGTTCGGGGGGCCGACGAACAACCGGTGGAGGCGCAGGAGTTCCGCGAGGCGGTCGACGGGCGCCGGGTCGTCGTCGACGCGCAGGTCGACCCACACGTCGCTCATCCCGCCGTAGCCGCCGCCCTTGCGCACGACGTACAGCGCCGCGCCCTGCCGGCCGCGGGCGTCGCCGCCCGCCCGGTCGCCCGCCGCGAGCGCCGCCAGGAGGCGGGCGGGGAGGTCCCCGTCGGTCGCCTGGAAGGTCGACACGACCGCGTCGATGACCTCGGGGCCGGTCAGGAGGTTGCCCTGCGCGGCGAAGCCGTCGCCGGTCGTGCCGCCCGCCCACGGGTGGCAGTCGTCGCCGGTGAACGACAGCGCGTCGCCGGACGCGTCCACCAGGCCGTACTGGCGGCTGGCGTGCTCGGGGTCGGTCGCCGCGAAGGCGGCGTGGATCTGCGCGAGCGGCATGCCGGCGCGGACCGCCTGCAGGGTGCGGGGGCCGTACGTCGTGTTGGCGTACGACTGCGTCGCGACCGCCGCGACGTCGGCTTCGGCGTGGGGGACGACCGCGCCGACGGCGAGGAACTTGCTGGCGGTCGCGACACCGAGATCGCCGTTGGCGGGGTCGCGGGCGACGAGGGAGAACGTGGAGATCGGGCGCATGAGCGTGACGCTAGCACCGAATCGTGGCGCGGGCGCAGGAACCGGGGTGCGGTCCGCCGCCGGGCGTGGTGGAATGCGGCGTGCCGTTCCGCATCCGCGTCACGCTGATCCTCCTCGCCGCCCTCGCCGCCGCCGCGCTGCTGCTGCCGCTCGTGTGGCCCATCCCGCCGCTCGAGGGCACCGTCCCCGCCCGCGAGGCGGCGGGGCCGGACGCGACGTGGATCGAGGTCGACGGCGTCGACCTGCACGCGCGCGTCGCCGGCCCGCCCGCCGATCCCGGCGCGGTGGGGG
>CAJXOA010000028.1 GCA_913057685.1 uncultured Trueperaceae bacterium | reverse complement strand
GTGAGGGAGGTGGCTTCGGCGTTGCGGAGGCCGGCGGAGGCGCACAGGTGCAGGAACGCCCGATCGACGGGGCCGGCGGCGGCAAGGAGGCGCGCAACCTCGCTCGGTCGGTACGCCTCGCGCTTGTCCTCCGGCGCCGCCGGGTCGACCGGCGCGGTCAGATCCCGAAACGGGTCGGCGTCGGTCGCGCCGACGTGCCGAAGCGCACGGTAGAGGGCCTTGCCGGCCGCCAACTTGACGGCGACCGTGCTGGCGGCGCGAGGCCGGTGCTCGACGCGGCCGTGCTCGTGCACCTCGATCGGTTCGCTCTCCAGGCGAATGAGCCACACCGCACCGGCATCGGCGCTGGGCCGCAGAAGGTTCTCCTCCCGCCACGCGTCGACGAGATCGCGGACACCCCGCTCGTACGCCTGGCGCGTGCGGTCGCTCATGCCGGCACGCTTGCGACCGCGGGTCGTGAGGACGTAGTGCGTGACCTCCCAGAGGGCGTCGGCGTCGCGTTCGTTGGCGGCCTTGACGGCCTGGACGCGGCGAACCTCCGGCGTCATGCGGGCCCACCGGACGGCTGCGTCGACGGCGTCCTCGCGCGCCACCGCGATGTCGGTCGTGGTCGCGAGTTCGACGTCGCCGGTCGCGGCGTGCTGCACCAGGTCGTCGATGGCGCTGCGGAACAGCGCGTGGGCGCGGACGCGGCTCACGCCGAACTCGCGCCCGAGTTCGGCGAGCGACGCCGGGTCGCCGTTCGCCCCGAGGGCGCGGGTGAGGACCTCGGCGCGTTTCGCCTCGAGGCGCGATCCAAAGGCGCGCAGGAGCGTGAAGGCGGCGGCGTGCGCCGCGGGGTCGCGGAGCACCTCGCGGGCACTCCGGGCGCTGCGGTCGTGCCGCAGGAGATGCAGGGCCAAGTCCGCGGCGGGCGTGCGGTCGGAGGTGTGGTCGCCGGAATCGCTCACGCCTGATGTTAACCCCATGCCGACAAGAGACATTATGCGATTGTTAACACCTGACGCTCCGGCAGGATCGCCTCCACCCGTCCGCCGCGCAGCCTGCCTCGAATCGATCCCCCGAACGGTGAAGCGGTCCTTCCGTTGCCGTCGAGCCGTCGCGATGCGCCGCCGCCGTCCAACCCGACCGTTTCGACCGGACCCCGGCGATCCACCACGCCGCGGACCTACGCGACTCGCCACCGTGACGTACGGCGGAATGACGTCGGCCCTCGCGGCCGGGCGCCTCCGGTGGTTCCCGACACCGGCGTTTGTTGAACCGATGACACGTGCTTGGTATGAACGGCTTATGTCGTTACGTCTTGCGGGCAGGCGTGGCTTCCTTGTGCTTGCGGCGTCGAGCGTCCTGGCGCTGCTCGGCGGTACGTTCGCATGCTCGCTTCCCTACGGTGGGAGTACGTACCGTGTCACGCAAGCCTCCCTCGCCGCGATGAGCGATCCGGCGTGCTGGGACGAAACGCTCGTCCTGAGCGAGTCGATCGACGTGGACGCGAGCGTGCCCGCCTGGACCCCGGTCGGGAACGCGGCGACCCCGTTCACCGGGACCTTCGACGGGCGAGGCCACACGCTGTCCGACCTGCACGTCTCCACGAGCAACGCTGGGGACGTCGGACTGTTCGGTGTCGTCGACGGCGGGACGATCCGCAACGTGACGCTCGACGACGTCGTCGTTTCGGGAACGGGCGACGTGGGCGCCGTCGCCGGCGAGCTTCGCGCCGCGACGGTCGAGAACGTCACCGTCCACGGACGCGTCACCGGTGTCGGAGACGTCGGGGGCCTCATTGGCTTCGCGTCGCTGAACCACGCCCCCAGCACGCTCCGCGACGCCTGCTCCCACGCCACGGTCGAGGCGCACATCGCGTCGTACGCCGGCATCACCATCGGCGGTGCGGCGGGGTTCTTCTCCGGCGGCATGCACGGCGTGTGCGCCACCGGCGACGTCGTCGTCACGATCCTCGACACCGCCGTGTTCGACGACGGCTTTGGTGGTCCGTCCGCACCGTCGATTCACGCAGGTGGCCTCGCCGGCTTTTTCGACGATGCGGGGTCCCTCACGTACGCGCGGGCCCACGGCAGCGTGAGCGTCACCGACCGGGCCGGCGGGTTCCACCGCATCGGAGGGCTCGTCGGGAACGGCTGGGGCGACGTCGAACGGGCGTTCGCGACCGGCACGGTCGCGTTGGGACCCACCGGCAGCGGGAACGCCGGCGGCCTCATCGGGTCGACGGCGAACGGGGCGACGGTCGCCGACGCCTACGCGACGGGCGACGTCACCGCCCCCACCGCGACCTGCGGCGGCCTCCTCGGCTACGCCTCCGACCCCGTCGAGCGCGTCTACGCCGCGGGCGCCCTCTCGCCGAACTGCGAAGGGCTCGTCGGCGCCGCCGGGACCGCCTCCCTGAGCGGCTTCTGGGACGTCGACGCGACCGGCGTCGAGACGAGCGTCGGCGCGTCCGACGGCGTCACCGGCGCCGACACCCTCACCCTGCAACGCCCCGACACGTACGACGACGCCGGTTGGTCGATCGACAACGGGCCCCCCAGCGGTAGCGGCGGCGGCGCCACCTGGTTCGCCTGCTCGAGCGCCTACCCCCGCCTCGCGTGGACCGACCCGCCCGACGGCTGCACCGCCTTCGCGTTCACCGACGCGTTCACGCTCTCGACCAGCGAAGCCTCGTTGCGGCCTAGCGCGCCCTTCGACCTCACCCTCACCCTGCGCGACGAACAGGGTCTCCCCTTCACCACCCCCACCGAACGGACCGTCGCGCTCACCGTCGAGGGTGACCCCGCGGCCACATACACGGCGTCGCCCACCACCGTCGTCCTGCCCGCCGGCGCCACGACCGTCTCGCTGTCCGATCTCGTCGTCACGGTCGACGGCGCCTTCGCCGGCGCCGACGTCACGCTCCACGCGACCGACGCGACACCGACCCCCACCTCCCCCACCGGCACGCTGACGCGGCGCCTGCGCGCCCACGCGATCACGCTCGAGCAACCGGCACCGAGGCTCGCCGCCGACGACCCAGGCGGCATGCCCCTCCTCGTGACGCTTCGCGACGCGGACGGAACCCTACTCGCCGGACGCACCGTGCACGCCACCACCACCCTCGGCACGCTGGGCACCACGAGTGCGACCGACGCCGCCCCCACCGTGAGCGCCACCACGACCGCCGACGGCACCGCCACCGTCCGCCTCCGCGCGGGCGGCCGCACCGGCGACGCCACCGTCACGGTCGGCGCGGACGGCGCCCCGACCGCCACGACGACCATCGCGGTCCTGGGCGCACCCGATGCACCCCGCGTCGTCGTCGGGGACGCGACGGCGTGGCTCTACGCCCCGGGCGCCCCACCCCCCGGAACGCGGTGGGCCTACCGCATCGACGACGGCGCGTGGCGCGACCTCGCGCCCCACGACCGCCCGGTGACGATCCCCGACCTCACGAACGGACGCCGCTACGAGGCGTTCCTGCGCCTCGAAGGGCCCGAGGGGTCGTTCGGCGCGAGTGAGCCGGCACGCTTCGTGCCCGACGTCGCGGCCGCCCCCGACGTGGAGGTCGCCCCCCCGGGCGACGCGGTCGCCACGGTCAGCGTCAGCGACGGACGCTGGCTCGTCACCCGCACCCTCGCCGTCCCGAACCGCGGTCCCGAACCGATCGACGAACTGTGGTGGACCTTCACGCCCCCCGAGGGCGTCCGCGTTCACGCCGTCGAGGCGGAGCCCGGCGACGTCACGATCGAGGGCGACGGGTGGTTCTGGCGCGGTCCCGCCGTCGCCCAGGGGGAGACCCTGCGCGTGACCGTGACCCTCGATCGGCCCATCCCCTCCCCCACCGACGTCGTGCCCTCCCCCGGCGACGACGCGCCGTCCCCCACCGACGCCACCCCCGCGACCCCGAAGGAAACGCCATGAACCGCGCCGCCACCCGGACCGCGTCCGTCCCCACCGCGCGCCGGTCCCGCGCCGCCGCCCTCCTCGTCCTCGCCCTCGCTGGGTTCGCTCTGCTGACGGCGTGCCAAGGCACCAACGTCCCCACCCCACCGCCCGCCGAGGAGGTCGACCCGGCGCCGCCCGCGCCGGACGGCCCGGCGCCGGCGGAGACGTACGTCCTCGATCTCGAGATGTGCGTCGCGCGCGTGCCCGTCCCCACCGACGCCGAGCGCCGCTGCCTCACGGCCTCCCTGGCCCACGGCGCACCTGCGACTTCGGGAACGGACACCCGCACGCGCTAGTCCACCCCCTGCCGTCCCCGGGCCTGCGCCCGGGGTGGGGGATCGGAGCGGGGGCGGAGACGGTGGGCGTCCGGGACCGGCGGCGCCTCAGGTGCGGCGCATCACCACCACCCGGTCGCCCGCCTCGAGCGGCCCGCCGAACGGCAGGACCGCATCGCCGCGCTTCACGACCAGCGGGAGCGCCGCACCGTCGGCCAACGCGCGGCCGGCGTCCCGTACCGCCGCCTCGTCGTCGCCGACCTCCACCTCGTCGGTCGCGACGTCCCCGCGCGCGATCGCCGCGTCCCACGCCCCCACGTCCACCGCCCGCGCGAAGGCGACGTGCCCCCCGAGCCCCTCGAGGACGGTGAACAACCCGCCGTCCCCCTCGCTCGGGAGCAACGCCGTGAGGTCCGGCACCAGCCACCGTTCCCGCGCGCGCTGCAGCGCCAGGACGTTCACCTCGGGGTTCGCGGTGAGGGCCACGACCCGGCCGGCGTCCTCGACGCCGGCCTGCTGCAACGTCGCCGGATCCAGGGCGTCGCCCCGCACCGCCGTCAGGCCGGCCGCTTCGGCCGCCGCGACCCCGTCGGCGTTGCGGTCGATCACCGTCACCTCGCCGCCGTCGGCCAGGCGGCCCGCCACGTCGAGGGCGAGCGGTCCGGCGCCGACCACGAGGGTGCCGCGCCGCCCGTCGCTGCGGACCAACTCCCCGCGGCCCTGCAACCAGCGCACGCCCCACGTCAGGAACAACGGCACCGTCGCGGTCGTCGCGATCGCCATGAACACGAGGATCGAGAAGATCGTCCGGTCGATGATGCCCGCCTGAAGACCGATGCCGGCGATGATGATCTCCACCGCCCCCCGCCCGTTCATTCCCGCCCCCAACACGATCCCCTCGCGCCACCCGTGCCCGGTCGGCAGGTAGGCGAGCGCCGTCCCGACGATCTTGCCGAGCGTCGCCAGCACGATGACGGCCGCGAGCAGGCCGGGCGCCTCGGTGAACACGCCGAACGTCACCTCGAAGCCGGCGGTGACGAAGAACACCGGCGCGAGGAAGCCGAGCGAGACGTCGCGCACGAGCTCGGTCAGGTCGTGCGACAGGCGCCGCTCGCCGATCGCTTCCCGCAGCGCGAGGCCGGCGACGAAGGTCCCCAGGATGCCGTGCAGGCCCGCCAGGTGCGCCGCTTCGGCGAAGGCGAAGGCGACGAGCAGCACCAGAGGCACCAGGCCGGCGCGCTCGAGGTTGCGGGCCGCCAACGCCCGGTAGGCCCACGGCAACCCGCGCACGCCGGCGAACCAGGCGACGGCGAAGAACACCGCGACCTTCACGGCGATCCACGCGACGCTCGCGAAGTCCAGCGTTCCGGCCGCCACGACGCTGGTGATGCCGGCGAAGATCAACAACGACAGGGTGTCGGCGAGCAACGCGCCCGCCATCATCACGTGCGCGATGCGCGTATCGAGGATCCGCAAATCCACCAGGATCCGCGATTTCGTCGCGAGCGACGTCACCCCCATCGCCATCCCGACGAACACCCCGGCGATCGGCGTACCGCCGCTGGCGGTCACGACCCAGAACCCGAGCGCGAACGGCACGACGAACCCCCCGAGCGCCGCCAGCACCCCGCCGACGCTGGCCTTCCCCAGCTCGCGGGGGTCGATCTCCATGCCGATGTACAGCATCATCAACAACACGCCGACCTCGGCGAGGACGGCGATTGCGTCGCCCCCCTCCAGCAGCCCCAGCAACGGGGGACCGAGCACGATGCCGGCGGCGAGCTCCCCCAACACCGCGGGGTAGCCGATGCGCTGGGCGAGGCGACCGCCGACGTACGCGGCGGTGAGGATGGCGAGCAGGTTGAGCAACGAAAGATCCATTCGGAACCTCCCTACGGCGCGCGCGCCGGAGCGGGAACGAAGGGCGAGGAACGGGGCTGGAGCAATACGGGGGTGCGCGGGGCGCGCGCACCGGAAACGCGACCGGTCAGCGGCGCCGCCGGTCGTCGTGCCGGACGTGCGGCGTCCAGGCGCGACCGCCGGGGTGGTGCGATCGAAGGCGTCGATCGTGCTGCCGCATGCGCATAGGGTATGCACATTCGCTCGGCGCGCGCGGCATTCCGTACGTCAATCGACCGGTCGGTCGGCGGGTCAGGCGAGCTCGTCCAACGTCCGCCGGAAGCCGTCCTCGAACGTCGCGCGGAACGCGTCGACGGCAGGATCGTCGAGGGCGTCGAGCTGCCGCGCGATGGCGGCTTCGGCGTGCGCGAACTCGCGGTTCCCCGCCGCTCCCTCCTCGACGCACTTCAGGTACGCCGCGAGCTTGTCCGCCGCCTTGACGCACGCCCACGCGTCGGCATCTTCGTCGCGCGGCCGAAGGAGGGGGGCGACGTGCGGACGGAGGTCGTCGGGGAGCATGTCGGCGAGCCGGTCACGAGCCGCGTCGGCGACACCTCCCATCGCCCCCGCGACCTCCGGCGTGAAGTACTTGACCGGCGTCGGGACGTCGCCGGTGATGACCTCCTCCGCGTCGTGGTAGACGGCCAGCAACGCCGCCCGCTCGGGATCGACGTCGCCCCCGAACCGCTCGTTCTTCAGGACCGCGAGGGCATGCGCGAACATCGCGACCTGCAGGCTGTGTTCCTGGGTGTTCTCCGGGCGCGTCGACCGCATGAGGCCCCACCGTTCGATCAGCTTCATGCGGGAGAGGTAGGCGAAAAAGTGGCTCACGGCCGGCATGCTACCGTCCCCGCGCCGTGCGCCTGCCGTTGACGCCGGTGGGAGCCGCGCGTACGCTGCCTGCATGACGCACGCCTCCGACCACGGGTTCGCGCCCCGCGCCGCCCTTGCCCTCCTCGCCACGGCGGCCGTCGCCCTGCTCGCCGGCTGCCTCCCCGCCGACCCCGGAGCGATGGGGGTCCGCCCGACCCTCGTCACCGTGCAGGTGCCCGTCGCGGACGGAGACGACGCCACTGCGGCCGACGTCGTGCTGCAGGGCCGCTACCTGACCGGCGCCGGGGACGCCGGCGACCGCGTCGTCGTCGGCGCGAACGCGGAGTGCGAGGGCGGCACCGAGGTCACTCCGTCGACGTGGACGACGTCGCGCGTCGTCTTCGACGCCGCCGCGGCGCCCGGGTCCGGGTTCGTGTGCGTCGTCGTGAACGGCGTCGCCAGCAACGCCCTCCCGCTCGACCTCGACTGACGCGCACCGCCGCGCCGCTCGGCGGCGCGCTTCGCGCGTCCCGGACCGTGCGGGGGTGATGCACGGCGCCCCGGGCGTGTATGCTCACCCTCTATGCGGAGTCGCGCCGTGAAGGGCACGTACGACGTTCTCCCCGAATCCACTCCGGCCTGGCGGCGGTTGCGGTCCACGACCGAGACCGTCCTCGGTCGCGCCGGCGTGCGGGAGATCGTCCCCCCGATCTTCGAGTACAGCGAGATCTTCGACAAGTCGGTCGGTCCGTCCGCCGACCTCGTGGTGCAGAAGGAGATGTACCGCTTCGAGGATCGCGGCGGACGCAGCCTCACGCTGCGCCCCGAGTTCACCGCCGGCGTCCTCCGGGCGTACGTCGAGCACGGCATGCACACCCGCCCCACGCCGGTGAAGCTGTGGAGTTTCGGGCCCGCCTTCCGCGCGGAGAACGTCCAGCGCGGCCGCTTCCGGCAGTTCCACCAGATCAACTGCGAACTGCTCGGCGCGCCCGGCCCGCTCGTCGACGCCGAAGCGATCGCGCTCTTGCACGACCTGCTCCAGGCGCTCGGCCTCCCCGACCTCGTCGTCGCGCTCGGCAGCGTCGGCGACCCCGAGGACCGCGAGGCGTACAACGCCTACCTGCGCGAGGCGCTCGAGCCCCGCGAGCACGAGCTCAGCGACACCAGCCGGGAACGCCTCCGCCTCAACCCCATGCGCGTCCTCGACAGCAAGGACGAGGGCGACCAACGCCTCGTCGCCGACCTCGACACGCCCCTCGACCGCCTGGGCGACGCCGCCCGCGCGCACCTCGACGGCGTCGCGGCGTTCCTCGACGCGTGGGGCATCGCCTACGAGCTCGCCCCGAGCCTCGTGCGGGGCCTCGACTACTACCGCCGGACCGCCTTCGAGATCCACGCCCAGGGGATCGGGGCGCAGTCGGCGCTCGCGGGCGGCGGCCGCTACGACGGCCTCGTCGAATCGTTGGGCGGCCCCCCGACCCCCGGCATCGGCTGGGCGCTCGGGGTCGAACGGGTCCTCGACGCCCTCCAGGAGGCGGGCGCGGCGCCCGCGGCGGACGCCGGCCCCGCGGTGTTCCTCGTCCCCATGGACGCGGTCGCCGTCGGGGAGGCCGCCGCCCTCGCCCGGCGCCTGCGCACCGACGTGCACGTCGAGCACGCCTACACCGAACGCAAGCCCGGCAAGGGCCTGCGCGACGCCGACCGCGCCGGCGCGCGGTACGCCGCCCTGCGCGGCGCGCGCGAGCGGGAGGCGGGCGTGTGGACGCTGAAGCACCTCGCCAGCGGCGACCAACGCGAAATCCCCGAAGCGGCGATGTCCGCCGCGGTCCTGGAGGTCCCCGCATGAAGCGGACGTCGATGTGCGGCGCCCTGCGCGCCGAGCACGCCGGAACCCCCGTCACCCTGCACGGGTGGGTCCACCGCCGCCGCGACCTCGGCGGCCTCGTCTTCCTCGACCTCCGCGACCGCGACGGCGTCGTGCAGGTCCTCGTCGAACCGAGCGAAGCGGCGGCGTTCGCCGTCGCGGACACCGTCCGCAACGAGTGGATCGTCGAGGTGCACGGCGTCGTCCGCGCCCGCCCCGACGACCAGCGCGGCGACGGCCCGACCGGCGCGGTGGAGGTCGTCGCGACCCACCTCGAGGTCCTCGCGCACGCCGACACCCCGCCCATCCCGGTGGCGGGCGAGGAGGCCGCCCGGACGTCGGAGGAGCTGCGCATGACGTACCGCTACCTCGACCTCCGCCGGCCCGACGCGATGGCGCCCCTCCGCCTCCGGCACCGCGCCATCAAGGCGATCTGGGATTTCCTGGACGACGAGGGGTTCCTCCAGGTCGAAACGCCCCTGTTGACGCTGTCGACGCCGGAGGGCGCCCGCGACTACGTCGTGCCGTCGCGCACGCACCCCGGCGCCTTCTACGCGCTGCCGCAGTCGCCGCAACTCTTCAAGCAACTGCTGATGGCGGGCGGCGCCGACCGCTACTTCCAGATCGCCCGCTGTTTCCGCGACGAGGACCTGCGCGCCGACCGGCAGCCGGACTTCACGCAACTCGACCTGGAGATGTCGTTCGTCGACGTCGACGACGTCCTCGACCTGAACGAACGGTTGATGGCGCACGTCGTGCACGCCACGACCGGGCGTGAGGTGGCGCGGCCGTTCCCCCGCCTCGCGTACGCCGACGCCCTCGCGCGCTTCGGGAGCGACAAGCCCGACCTGCGCTTCGGCCTCGAACTCACGCCCCTCGACGACGTGTTCGAAGGCACCGGCTTCCGCGGCTTCGCCGCCGCGCTGGACGCCGGCGGGCACGTCGCCGGGCTGCGCGTCCCCGCCGACCTCGCGACGAACCTGAGCCGCAAGGACCTCGACGCCCTCGAGGCGCACGCGAAGCGGCACGGCGCGAAGGCGATGGCGTGGCTGCGGCGTGACGGCGACGCCTTCAAGGGCCCCATCGCGAAGTTCCTGGAGCACGAGACCGCCGCGCTCGTGGACGGTACCGACGCCGACGGCGACCTGTGGCTCCTCGTCGCCGACGTCGGGATGCGCGCCTTCGAGGCCCTGGGGGCGGTCCGGTTGGCGTTGCGCGACCGCTTCGCGCTCGTGCCCGCCGACGCAGGCCTCGCCTTCGCCTGGATCACCGACTTCCCGTTGCTCGAGATCGACCCCGAGACCGGCGAGACGACGTACATGCACCACCCCTTCACCCGCCCGCGGACCGAGGACCTCGCGAACCTCGAGGACGACCCCGCCTCGGTGCACGCCGACGCGTACGACCTGGTCCTGAACGGCTTCGAGGTCGGTGGGGGGTCGCTGCGTATTCACGACCTCGCGACGCAGGAACGGATGTTCCGCGCGCTGGGCTTCTCCGAGGCGGAGGCCCGCGCCCGCTTCGGGTTCTTCCTCGACGCCCTCGCCTACGGCGCACCGCCGCACGGCGGGATCGCGTGGGGCCTCGATCGCCTCGTGATGATCCTCGCGGGCGCCGACAGCCTCCGCGACGTGATCGCCTTCCCGAAGAACGTTCGGGGGGGCGACCCGCTGACGGGCGCGCCCGCCCCCATCGACGATGCGCAGCTCGATGAACTGCACCTGCGCCTCGCCGCGACCGATCCGCCTCCGGACGGGGCCGACGCATGATCCCGCTCGTCGTCCTGGACCTCGACGGCACCCTCATCGGCGCGTCGGGGCAGGTCGAACCGTGCATCCTGGAGGCGGCGGACGCCGCCCGCGAGGCGGGCGTCCGCCTGGCGATCTGCACCGGCCGGCCCGGCTTCGGGATCGCCGCGAAGGTCGCGCGGCGGATCGATCCGGACACCCCGCACGTGTTCCAGAACGGCGCGCAGATCACCTACCTCGACGGCGACACGCTGCAGGTGTCGGGCCTCAAGGAGGACCAGGTCCGCGCCCTCGTGAAGGCCGCCCGCGACCTCGGGCTGGTGCTCGAGCTGTACACGCCCGACACCCTGTACGTCGAACGCAAGACCGAGATCAGCGAGGCGCACGCCACCATGATCGGCGTGACCGCCCTCAAGCGCGACCTGCTGGACGTCGCGGCGAACGAACCGGTCGTCCGCGCCCAGTGGGTGGTGCCCCCCGACCGCTACGACGAGGCGATGGCGGTCGCCGTCGACGGCGTGCACGCCCACCCGGCGACCAGCCCCGCGCTACCCGGCACGTACTTCGTGAGCCTCACGCGCGGCGCGATCGACAAGGGCAGCGCCCTGCGCAAGCTCACCGACCGCCTCGAGATCGATCCCGCGCACGTCATGGCGATCGGCGACAGTCCCGGCGACGTCGCGATGCTCGAAGCGGTCGGGCACCCCCGCGTCGTCGAGAGCGGCGACCCGGAGGTCGTGGCGCGCTGGGCGGCGTACCGCCTGCCCGGCGTCGAGGCGTGCGGCGCCGCCGTCGGCCTGCGCGACGCGATCACCCGCCGCGCCGACGTGATCGAGGCGCCCGGGGGGCCGGACGGCGCGCCGCCGCCCAGCGAGGACGGCGCGGCGGACGCCGCGGGCCCCGGGACGGGGCGGTAGACTCCGCCGCATGAGCGACGTCCCCGCCCTCCCCGACGCCGACGACCCCCGCCTCGCCCGCATCGCCGACCTCCCCGACCGCGTCGGGGAGGCGGTCCTCCTGCGCGGGTGGGTGACGGGCCTGCGCAGCAGCGGCAAGATCGCGTTCGTGCAACTGCGCGACGGCTCCGGGTTCGTCCAAGCGGTCGTCACGAAGGACGGGGTCGGGGACGACGCCTTCGACGCCGTCCGCGAGCTCGACCAGGAGGCCGCCGTCGTCGTCTCCGGCACCGTGAAGGACGACCCGCGCGCCCCCTCCGGCGTGGAGCTGAACGCCGACGGCCTGACCGCGGTCGCGCCGGGGCGCAGCTACCCGATCACCCCCAAGGAGCACGGCGTCGACTTCCTCGCCGAACGCCGGCACCTGCACCTCCGGCACCGCACGCCGTTCGCGATCCTCCGGATCCGCGACACGATGGAGCGCGCCGTGCACGACTTCTTCCGCGAGCGCGGGTTCCTGCGGTTCGACGCGCCGTTCTTCATGCCGACCGCGGTGGAGGGCACGACGAACCTGTTCGAGATCGACCTGTTCGGGGAGGACGCCGCCTACCTGTCGCAGTCCGGACAGTTGTACGCCGAGGCGGGTGCGCTCGCGTTCGGGGCGGTCTACACGTTCGGGCCGACCTTCCGCGCGGAGAAGAGCAAGACCCGCCGCCACCTGCTGGAGTTCTGGATGGTGGAGCCCGAGGTGGCGTGGCTCGATCACGACGGGAACGTCGCCCTGCAGGAGGCGTTCGTCGCCTACCTCGCGGGCCGCGTCCTCGAGGAACGCCGCGACGAACTGGCGATGCTGGAGCGCGACCCCGCCCCCCTCGAGGCGACCGCGTCGGGCGGGTTCCTGCGCCTGACGTACGACGAGGCCCTCGCGAAGCTCGCCGAGGCCGGGCACGACCTCGCGTGGGGCGACGACTTCGGGGCGCCGCACGAGACGGTCCTCGGGAGCCTGTCCGACCGGCCGGTGTTCGTCGAGGCGTGGCCGACGAAGGCGAAGGCGTTCTACATGGAGCCGTACCCGGACGACCCGACCCGCGTGAAGAACGCCGACCTGATCGCGCCCGAGGGGTACGGCGAGATCATCGGGGGGTCGGAACGCATCCACGACCTCGCCCTGCTCGAAGAGCGCATCCGGGAGCACGCCCTCCCCGCGGAGGCGTTCCAGTGGTACCTGGACCTGCGGCGGCACGGCTCCGTGCCGCACGCGGGCTTCGGGATGGGTCTCGAGCGGGTGTTGGCCTGGTTCACCGGCGCGCACCACCTGCGCGACGTCGTGCCGTTCCCCCGCATGCTGACCCGCATGTACCCCTGAGGGCGCGCCGGCCTCAGTCGTCCAGCGTCGCGGGCGTCGCGATGCGCCCCAACCAGGCGTCGACCGGTGCGCCGCCCCGCAGGTAGCGCACCGCCCCCACGCCGGCCTCCGCGACGGTCCGTTCGACCGACGCAATGATCGTGCGTTCCGCCGCGACGTCGAGGCCGGACGGGGCCCCGGCGGGGAGGTCCAGCACCGCGGTGGTGCCCTCCGACGTCGCGATCCGGTAGACGCGCGGTGCGGGTAGGGCGGCCGGCCAGGGGCCCTCCCGCACCAGCAGGCTGCGGAGGGCCGCGAGGGTGGCCTGCAGGTCGGCGGCCGGCTCGCCCCGCCACGGCACCGCCCGCACGACCGGCCGCGCGACGCCCCCCTCGACGACGTACAGCGTCACCTCGCGCGGGGCGGCGTCCGGCGCGTCGCTCTCCCCCACCACCGGCAGCGTCGGCGCGCTCGGGTCGGGCGGCGTCGCGCGCAGCGCGAACGCGGCCGCCGCAACGAGTGCGAGGACGGCCACCAACAACCACGGGGAGGTGAGGTCCACCCCGCCGGCGGGCGCCGGCCCGCCGGACCGCTCGGCCCGCGGGGCGTCCCTCACCGGTCGAGCACCTCCGCGAGGGCGGTGGCGAGCGCCGCCGCCAACGCCGCGCGGCCCCCCTCGGTCGCCAGGTCGTCGGCGGACACCTCGAGCAGGACGCCGCGTCCCGCGGCGGGCGCGAGGGTCGCGAGGGGCGCCGTCTGGACGTCGCCCGCCCGGTACCCCCCGGCGTCGAACAGGGCGTCGGCGAGGCGGTCGGCGGCGTCGCGCCCCAGCGCGACGTCGGGGACGAGCCCGAGGAGGATCTCGCGGCGCAACGCATCGGTCCGGGCCGTGGCGTCGGCCCCGTCGTCGGCGCCGCCGCCGGAGGCGTCGCCGGATGCGGACGCGTCGTCGAGGGCGCGGGCGGCGTTGCGGCGCACCGCGACGTTGACCGCGGCGGCGTCCGCCACCTCCCCGAGCGCCCACAGGCGCACTTCGCCGGCGGGAACGTCGGCCACGTCGAGGCGCAGGTACAGGTCGCTCGTCGCCGCCGCGCGCAGCACCGCCGCGGGCGGCGCGGGCGCGTCGCTGCCCCGCACGAGCGTCGCGGTGAGCGGCGGGTCCGCCTCCGTCGCGGCGTCGGCGGCGGGGTACGCCCCGGCGACGCGGCGGGCGACGTCGAGGAGGGCCTCCGCCCGTTCCGGGGGAGCGGAGGCCAGGCCGGCGTGGAGCGCGACGCGTGGGGGGCCGTCGCCCCGCGGGCGGAAGGTCGAGGGGTCGGGACGCGCGCGGATGAGGACGTCGCTGCCGCCGGCCGCGGTGCGCACGACGACGCCGTCGACCAGGACGCCGTCCGCCGCGACGCGGATGCGGACGCCGCCGTCGTCGGGGTACACGCCCGCCCGCTCCAGCAACGCACCGCCCTCCGCGCGGGCGGTCGCCATGCCGGCGCGGGGCACGAGCCACGCCGCGGTGTCGCCGACGTCCGGCGGGACGCGGCGGAGGGCGACGGGCCCGTCGAACGACACGCGGATCGCCTCGCCCGACGCGGTCGCCTCGAGGCCGACGTCGGTCACGGTGGGGCGGGGCGTGAGGACCACGACGGCGTCCTCCGACGCGACGTACGCGACGTTCCCCCCGAGCGCCCGCGCGACGCTGGCGACCGGCACGTACGTCGCGTCGGCGGCGTCGATCGCCGCGAGGTTCGCGACCGCTTCGCCGTCGCGCCGCACGGCGCCCTCGCGCGCCGGCGAGGTACCGGCCGGGACGACGTCGATCCGCACGACCCGCGCCCCGCGCACCAGCGTCACGACGCCCGCGTCGGGATCGACGACCGGATCGATCCCGAAGGCGTCCGCGACGCGCGGCAACGCGGCGTAGGCGCTGCCCTCGTACAGGTCGGCGCGCACCGGACCGAGGTCGCGGCCGTCGATGCGGAGGGTCTGCGCCATGGCGCTCCCGGCGAGCGCGAGCGCCGCGGCGACGACCCACGACAGGAGTCGGGTCGCCGCCGGGGGGCGGACGCCGGACCGGGCGCGCGGGGCGCGGCGGCGCGTCACTCGCCCTCCAGGTAGCGGCGGACCTGCTTCTTCGCGTCCTTCTCCGCCTCCGCGCGACGCTTGTCGTGCTTCTTGCGCCCCCGCGCGAGGGCGATCTCCACCTTCGCCCAGCCGTCCTTGAAGTACAGCTTCGTCGGGACGCACGTCAGGCCGCCCCGCTCGAGGCCCTTCTCGATCTCCGCGATCTCGCTGCGCTTGAGCAGCACCTTCCGGGGGCGGGTCGGCTCGTGGTTGTTGTAGCTGGCCTGCTCGTACGTCGGGATCGTGACCCCCTCGAGCCACAGCTCGTGATCCTGGGCCCGGACGAACGCCTCGGCGAGGCTGCCGCCCCCCTGCCGGAGCGACTTCACTTCGCTTCCGGTCAGCCGCAGGCCGGCCTCGAAGCGCTCCAGAAGGTCGTAGTCGTAGCGTGCGCGTTTGTTGTTCAGCATGGCGGTCCCGATGGTTCCCCCGACTGTAGCCGCTCGGGTGGGGCGTGGGGGCGTCGCGGCGTCACTCGAGCACCTCGCCGACGTCGCGCGGGTCGACGTCGACGCGCAGCGTCACGCCGCGCGGCGTGTCGGTCGTCGCGGCCCGCAGCAGGGCGTTGCGGCGGTCGGTGTCGGTCGTGCGCAGCAGCAGGTGCACGATCGAGCGCCCCCGCACGCGGGGGACGGGGGCGGGGGCCGGCCCGAGGATCTCGTCGCCGCTCGCGCCGGCGGTCTCGAGGCGCGCGACGACGTCCCCGAGCGCCGCCCAGGCGTCCCCCTCCCGGCGGGCGCTGGCCTGCAGGCGCGCCATCCGGCCGTGCGGGGGGTAACCGAAGCGCGCGCGGCGCGCGTCGACGTCGGCGAGGAGGGCGTGCCACGCCTCGCCCTCCCCCGCTCCCGCACGCCCGTCCGCGCCGCCGCCGGCGCCGTCGCGGCCGGCGACGGCGCGGAGGACCGGGTGGTCGGGCGCGAACGTCTGCAGCACCCCGAGCGGCGCGCGCGTGCCCGCCGCACCGGCGAACGCCGCGAGGAGGCGCAGGACCCGCAGTTCCGCGCGGAAGTCGTCGGCGTGGAGCGCCCCGTCGACCTGCGTCACCAGCAAGAGCGACACCACCGGGAGGGGCGGGAGGCGCAACAGCGCCGTCGTGCCGACCACCACGCCGGGCGCGCCGGCGTGGAGGGGCGCGAGGTCGTCGCGGACGTCGCCGTCGTAGCGGTAGCGCGGCAGGTCGGGCACCATCTCCGCGATCGCGCGCAACACCCACTCGCTGCCCGCCGCGCGTTGCGCCTCGAGGTCCGGCCCGCCGCAGCTGGGGCAGGCGGCCGGCGGGGCGGCCTCGTGCCCGCACTGGTGGCAGCGGAGGCGCGCGTCGCGCGCGTGCCAGCGCAGCGCCAGGTCGCAGTTGGGGCACATGACCGCCGCACCGCAGTCGCGGCACCCGAGGGCGGCGCTGTAGCCGCGCCGGGGGACCAGCACGAGCGCTTGGCGGTCCCGGTCGCGCACCTGCTTCAGGACGCGGATCGCGTCGGTCCCCAGCGGCCAGGTGCGGCTGCCGGCGAGGTCGGCGAGCGCCCACCGGACGCGGGGGCGCGGGAGGGTCCGCGTGCGGTCGCCCGCGCCCGGCACGAGCGCCGTCGCCTCCGGCCCGAGGACGACGTCGGCGACGGTGAGCGGCACGGCGTGCGCGTCCGCCCAGGCGCGGGCGGCGTGCGGGATCCAGGGGCGGGCGCCCGACCGCAGTTTGTAGCTCTCCGCCTCCGCGTCCAGCAGCACGAGGCGGGCGGGGGCGGCGACCGGCGCGGCGAGCAGCGCGTACGTCCCGACCAGCACCCGCGGGGTGCCGTCGGCGACGACGGCGTCCCACGCCCGCCGGCGGGGGGCGTCGCCGCCCGGCGGGCCGGCGAGGACGGGCACGTCGTTCGCGAGCCAGGCGGCGGCGTCCTCCGCGGCGCGCCGTTCGGGCGCGAGCACCAGCGGCGACCGGCCGGCCGCGAGGTCCGCCCGGAGGGTCGGCAGGACCGCCGCGAGGCGGGCGGCGAACGTCCCCCCACCGACCGCCCGGAGGTCGGTCGCCGCGCCCCCGTGGGCGTCGCGCCCGAGCGCCGCGTCGTCCGGCCACGGTGCGGGCGCCGGCGCGGCGGGCGGGTCGGGCGCGACCGGTGCCTCGCCGTACGCCGCGACGCCCCGCCGCACGAGGGCGCGGACGACGGCGTCCCCGACGCCGGCGGCGCGCGCGAGCGCCGCGCCGCTGTCCACGCGGCCGGCCGCCCGGAGGGCGTCGAGGGCGGTGCGTTGCTTCGTCGTGAGGGCCGCCTCGGCGTCGGCGGGGGGGTCGTCCACGGGGTGCAGGACGCGGCGGGTCGGGACGACCGGCGCGACCGCCTCCTCGAGGAGGCCCTGTTCGCGGCGTTCGTCGAGGTCGGCGGCGGGCACGTCGCTCGCCGCCCGCCAGGCGCCGGCCGGCCCGCCGGCGGGATCGAGGAGGCGGACGCGGTGGTCGAGGTCGGCGGTGAGGCCGGGGTGGTGGAGGCCGGCGAGGACGACGCCGGGCGGCGCGAGGGTCCGTTCGGCCTCCGCCAGCAGCCAGGCGACGGTCGCGTCGGGGAGCGGCGGGCCGTCGTGCAGGTCCTGGATCGCTTCGCGCAACTCCAGCGCCTGCGCGTCGCCGACCTCGCTCTCCCCCACCACGATGCCGACGCGCACGCCGCGTTGCCAGGGCACGACGACGCGGCGTCCGACGCCGCGAGCGTCGCTCCCGTACGGCGCGAGCCAACGCAGCGGCGCGAGGGGGAGCGGCAGGAGGACGTCGAGGGCGCGCGGCACGGCGGGAGTCTACCGCCCCGCTCGGGCGCGCCCCGGCCACACGGACGTCCGCCCGGCCGAGACCGGGCGGACGCGTGCACTGCGGCGGGAGGGGGACGTCAGGGCAGCGGGAGGACGGAGTCGGTCGGCGACGTCGAGCTCCGTTGGCCGAGGCTGCGCAGGTCGAGCAGGAAGTTGTTGTCGCTCGGCAGCAGGATCGTGTCGATCCCCGGCGCGAGGCGCTGGGCGACCTCGAGGTCGATGATCTCGGGGTTGTCGCGGATCGCTTCGCCGCGCAGGCGCAACGCTTCGGACTCCCCTTCGGCGCGGGCGATCGCGGCGTCGCGTTCCCCCTCCGCCTCGATGACGCGGCGTTGCGCGGCGATCTCCGCCTGCCGGCGGCGGTTCTCCTCGACCTCGACCTGTTGTTCCGCCGCCTGCTTCTCCTCGATGGCGGTGGTGATGGTCGTCGGGATGCGGATGTCGCGCAACAGCACCGAACGGATGCGGACGTTGTCGCCGTCGAGCGCCTCGCGGAGGCTGGCCTCGACGTTCTGCTGCAGTTCGGTGCGGAGCGTGCTGATGAGTTCCGCGGCGGCGTACTCGCCGATCGCGTCGCGGATTTGGCTGCGGACCTCCGGCCGGACGCGGACCGCTTCGTAGCTGGGTCCGATGTCCTGGTGGAGGCGGGCCGCTTCGGTCGGGGCGACCTGGTAGATGATCGTCGCGTCGACGTTGATCTCCAGCCCCTCGCTGCTGCGGGCGGTGACCTGGTCGCCGGTCGATTGCGCCAGCGTGAACTCCTGTTGCCGGACGTCGTACAGCGTGACCTGCTGCAGGACCGGCAGGACGATGTGGAAGCCTTCGTTCAGCTCGTCGTCCTGGACGCCGCCGAAGACGTTGAAGACGACGCCGACGTTCCCGGCGGGGACGACGACGAACGCTTGACTGAGGCCGGCGGTGACGAGACCGAGGAGGGTGACGACGACCCCGAGGCTGCGCAGGGGACCGCGTTCGGACTGCACCCCCTGCACGGCGAGCGCGATGCCGCCGGCGAGGAGGGCGAGGGCAAGGAACAGGACGGGCGTCATGCGGGCAAGCGTACCCGGACGCGCCTGCGCGCGTGTCGCGCGGGCGTCACCCGGCCCGCCGGCCCGTCAGGGACCGACGGGCGTACCGTCGTCGCCGGCGGGGTCGTCGCGCCCGTCCGCGGCGGGCAGCACGACCGTGAAGCGGGTGCCCTCCCCCGGCCGCGAGTCGACCTCGACGCGGCCGTCGTGCTGCTGCACGATCCACCGCACGATCGCCAGCCCCAGCCCCGCACCGTTGCCGCGCCCGCTGCGCGCCCCGTCGACGCGGTAGAAGCGGTCGAACAGGTGCGGAAGGGCGTCCTCGGGGATGCCGGGGCCGTCGTCGGCCACCTCGAGATGCACGTCGCCGTCCTCGCGCTCCACGGCGACGTGGACGTGCGACGCGCCGGCGTTCACGGCGTTCTGCGTCAGGTTGACGACCACCTGCTGGAGGCGGACGGGGTCGCCGTCGACCTCGACGACCGGCTCGCTGGCGTGCACGTCGATGCGGACGTCGCCGTCGTCCGGCGTCACGACGTCCCGGGCGGCGTCGAGGACGTCGACGAGGTTCGTGCGTTCGCGCCGCACGACGAAGCCGGCGTCGGCGCGGGCGAGCTCCAGCAGGTCGCCGACCAGTTTCCCCATGCGGTCGGCCTCCCCCCGGATGACCTCGAGGCTTTCGCGTTGCGCGTCGCTGGGGGCGCTCCGCCGCAGCAGGTAGTTCGCGTGCCCCGCGATCGCCGTCACCGGCGTCCGCAGTTCGTGGCTGGCGTCGGCGGTGAAGCGCCGCTGCGTCTCGAACGACTCCTGCAGGCGGTCCAGCATGCCGTTCACCGTGACGGCGAGGTCGTGCACCTCGTCGCGCGTCCGGGGTTCGGGCACGCGGCGGGACAGGTCCCGCCCCGTCACGCCGGCCGCGGCGCGCGTCACCCGCTCGAGCGGGAGGAGGACGCGCCGAGAGAGGGCGTACACGCCGAGCGCGAAGACGACGGTCGCGACGCCGAGGATCCGCAGCAGGTGGCGCGCCAGGAAGCGCAGGGTGGAGCGGACGTCGTCCGCCTGCAGGCCGACGAAGACGGCGGCGGACAACGTCACGCCGCGCGACGGGAAGGCGAGGGTGCCGACGTCCCCGAGGACCTGCAGGCGTTCGCCGCTGGGGAGGTCCACCGTCCCGGTCGTCTCGCCCGTCGCGAGGAGTCGCTCGAGGACCGCGTCGTCGAGGGCGGCGACGAGGCTGTCGTCGGTCGGGTTGGGGCGCAGCAGGCTCGGTTCGACGTACGGCACGCCGTCGCGCACGCCGGCGGCGTCGGACGGCAGGCGGTCGCCCTGCCCGAGGATGACGACCTCGTAGTACGCGTCGCCCGGGAGGCGCCGCAACCCCTCGACCACCGCGCCGCGCGAGAGGTCGTCGAGCGCCTGCCCGGCGCGCTCCTCGAGCGCCAGCGTGAGGCTACGTTCGGTGAGGACGTACACGCTGGCGGCGATGAGCGACCCGACGAACAGAAAGAACGCCGCGTAGAACAGCGTGAGGCGGACGCGGAGCGTCACGCGCGCCTCCCGAACGACGCGCTCATTCGTCGCGGAGGACGTACCCGACGCCGCGCACGGTGTGGATGAGGCGCCGTTCGCCCTCCGCCTCGAGCTTGCGGCGGAGGTAGCCGACGTAGACGTCGACGACGTTGCTGCCGCCGGTGTACTCGGGCCACACCTTCTCCTCGATGTCGAAGCGACTGAACACCTTCCCCGGCGACCGCGCGAACGTCTCGAGCAGCTCGAACTCCTTCGCGGACAACTCGATGCGGCGACCGTCGCGGAACGCTTCGCGCCCGTCGAGGTTCATCACCAGGTCCGCGACGCGCACCTCCCCCGTCACGCTGGGGGTGACGCGCCGCAGGTGCGCGCGGATGCGGGCGAGGAGCTCCTCGATGCTGAACGGCTTGACGAGGTAGTCGTCGGCGCCGGCGTCGAGGCCCTCGACCTTCTCGTCGACGCGGTCCTTCGCGGTGAGGATGACGATGGGGACGTTGCTGGTCTTGCGGATGCGGTGCGCGACCTCGATGCCGTCCAACACCGGCAGCATGAGGTCCAGGACGATCAGGTCGGGCGCCTTCTCGCGGAAGGCGCTGAGGCCGGTCACGCCGTCGTAGGCGACCTCGGTCGCGTAGCCCTCGGCGCGCAGCTCGAGGTCGATGAACTTGGCGATCTCCTTTTCGTCCTCGACGATCAGGATCAGGGGGGCGTCGTCCATGCGTGAAGGATGCCACGCCCCTTCATGTGAATCCTGTGCCGGGGGCGTCGCGCGCGCCGCCGCTAGGGCAGCGGCACGGTCTCCTGCACGATCACGCCGGCGTCGAGGACCTCCTGCGCCCACGCGTTCGCGCCGTGGAGGGAGTGGTCGCGCCAGTTGCCGCAGCGCTCGGGGGCGCACCCGGGGATGGGGCCGTCGTGCGCCGCGACGTGCGCCAGGGCCTGCGTGAAGGCGGCGCGGACCGCGTCGGGGTCGGGCTCCCCGACGAGCGTCAGGTAGAACCCGGTGCGGCAGCCCATCGGGCTGCAATCGATCACGTCGGCGTCGGTCCCGGCGAGCGCGTCGCGGAGGTAGCCGGCGAGGAGGTGCTCGATCGTGTGCAGGGGCGCGGGGGCGATCTCCTGGCGGTTGGGTTGCACCAACCGCAGGTCCCACTTGCTGATCGCGTCGCCGTGCGCGGTGGTCTTGCGGCCGGCGAGGCGGACGTAGGGGGCGCGGACCTTCGTGTGGTCGAGGTCGAACGATTCGACGTGCGTCTTCGGCTGCATGCCGCCACGATAGCAACGCCCCCCGCCCCCGCGGGGTCGCGTCCCCCTCGGTGCGCGCCCCATCCGGTGCGCGCGCCGCCGGCACGCTGTATAGTCGCGCGTATCTTTTCGGTTTCCGATCTTCGTGGACCCCACGTGGGGGCGAGGTGCGCATGGCTCGACGACTCGCGATCTTCATCGACGGCAGCAATCTCTACAACGGCATGCGGGAGAACCTGTCCAACACCCGCGTGAACCTCGGGGCGCTCATCGATCAGTTGCGCGGCGACCGCCACCTGATCCGTTGTTACTACTACAACGCGCCGTTGACCGACGATTACGACGGCGACCTGCGCGACGGGCAGGCGCGGTTCTTCGAGAGCCTGCGGCGCATCCCGTACGTCACCGTCCGCCTCGGGCGGCTGCACCGGCGCAGCGACGGCTCGCTCGTCGAGAAGGGCATCGACGTCTCCATCGCCGTCGAGTCGCTCAGCCTGGCGTTCGCCGACGCCTACGACGAGACCGTCATCGTGTCCGGCGACGGCGACTACGTCGAGCTGGTCGAGGCGATCAAGGGCCGCGGGAAGCAGGTGGAGGTGGCGATGTTCCGCAACCAGTCCGCCGGCATCCTGCTGGAGTACGCCGACGTCTTCCGGCCCCTCGACGAACTCGATTGGGACGAGATCCTGTTCTGATCAGGCGTCCTCGAGCGGCGCGACGCCGCGCTCGTGCAGGAGCGTCTCGAGGTCGTCCTCGTCGAGGACCGGGATCCCCAACGCCGCCGCCTTGTCCGCCTTGCTTCCGGGGTCCTCCCCGGCGACGACGTAGTCGGTCTTCTTGCTGACCGACCCGGTCACGCGGGCGCCCGCCCCCTCGAGGCGGTCCTTGACCGCGTCGCGGGGCCGCGACAGGGCGCCGGTGAGGACGAACGTCAGGTCGGCGAGCGCGTCGCCCGTCCCGACGTCGCTGCGCGCCTCGGGCCACACGCCGCGCGTGCGGAGCCCGTCGAGGGTGGCGCGCATGGCGGCTGCGTCGAGCGCGTCGCGCACCATCCGGGCGGTCGCCTCGCCGACGTCGGGGACCGCCACGAGGTCGGCGAGGTCGGCGTCGAGGATCGCGTCGAGGGTGCGGAAGCGACGCGCGAGGGCGTCGGCGGTGGCGGGCCCCACCTGCGGCAAACCGAGGCCGACGAGGAACGCCGCGAGGTCGGGCGTGCGGGCGCGGTGTAGTTCCTCGATCAGGTTCTCCGCGGAGGTGCGCGCCCATCCCTCGAGGTCGGTGAGGGCGGCCGCGTCGAGGTCGTAGAGGTCGGGGATGGAGCGCACGAGGCCGACCTCGAGGAACTGCTCGATGCTGCGTTCGCCCAGCCCCTCGATGTCGAGCGCCTTGCGCGACGCCCAGTGCTGCAGGCGCTCCTGGCGTTGCGCGGGGCAGTCGGGGTTGACGCAGCGCAGGTTGGCGCCGTCGGTGATGAGTTCCGCGTCGCAGGCGGGACAGCGCTCCGGCGTCCGCCACGGCGCGGCGTCGTCGGGCCGGTCGGCCTCCACGACGCGGAGCACCTCGGGGATGACGCCGCCCGACTTGTGCACGACGATCGTGTCCCCCACCCGCAGGTCGAGGTCGTGCACGAACCCGGGGTTGTGGAGGGTGGCGCGCGTCACCTCGGTCCCCTCCAACATCCGCGCGTCGAACTCCGCGACGGGCGTGATCTTCCCGGTCCGGCCGACCTGCACCGTGATGGCGCGCAGCGTCGTGCGTTTCGCTTCGGCGGGGAACTTCCAGGCGATCGCCCAGCGGGGGGCGCGGCTGGTGGCGCCCAGTTCGCGTTGCAGCGTCAGGTCGTTCACCTTGAGGACGACGCCGTCGGCGTCGTAGGGCAGGTCGCTGCGCGCGTCGGTCCAGCGGGCGATGACGTCGCGCGCCTCGTCGAGCCCGTCGACCGTCCGGCGGTCGGGGTTCACCGGGAAGCCCTTCGCCGCCAACCAGTCGAGCAGCTCCGCTTGGGTGGCGACGTCGAGGTTCTCGGGCCGCCCGACGCCGTAGAAGAACGCCTGCAGGGTGCGGCGCCGCGCGACGCTCGCGTCGAGCTGCCGGACGGTGCCGGCCGCGGCGTTGCGGGGGTTGCGGAACGGCGCGTCGCCGGCCTCCTCGCGCTCGGCGTTGATGCGGGCGAACACCTCCTTGGGGAGGTAGATCTCGCCGCGCACCTCGAGCACGTCGGGAACGTCGTCGAGGTGGGTGGGGATCGTGGGGATCGTGCGGGCGTTGGGGGTGATCTCCTCCCCCTCGCGGCCGTTGCCGCGCGTCGCGGCCCACGCCAGCTCGCCGTCCTCGTAGCGGAGGTTGACGGAGAGCCCGTCGATCTTCAGTTCGCAGACGTACGCGATCGGCGCGTCGCTGCCGAGCGTCCGTCGGATGCGGTCGGCGAAGGCGTCGAGTTCCGCGTCCTCGAAGGCGTTGTCCAGCGAGTACAGGGGCACGCCGTGCGTCAGGGTCCGCAGGTCGGGCGACGGCTCCGCGCCGACGCGCTGGGTGGGCGAGGTCTCGCTGCGCAGTTCCGGGTGGGCGTCCTCGAGGGCGCGCAGTTCGCGGACGAGGGCGTCGTACGCCGCGTCGCTCATGCGGGGGGCGTCCTCGACGAAGTAGGCGTGGTTGGCGTCCTCGATGCGGCGGCGGAGGTCGGCCGCGCGGGCGTGCACCTCGCGCAGGTCGTCGTCGCCCGAGGCGGGAGGCGCGTCGTTCACGGCGCACAATGTAGCAGGGCCGTCCGGTGCGCGCGAACGTCAGGGGTCCGTCAGCCCCCCGGGCCGGTTGCTATAGTCGCGGCGTGGGTATCCGCCCTCCGGGCTCCGGCCCGAAGCTCCCCCTCTCGGAGGTTCGCATGCGCAGACTGCTCCCCCTCGCCCTCGCCCTGGTCCTCGGTGCCGCCGGCGCCCAGGATTACGTGTTCGGCATCGTCTACGACGCCGGCGGGAAGTTCGACGGTTCGTTCAACGAAGGTACGTTCAACGGCATGGAGGCCGCCATCGCCGACCTCGAGGCGGACGGCCTGGAGATCGAGCTCCTCGAGTTCGAAGGGACGCCGGAGACCTCCGCGCAGGGCCTGCGCAGCATCTCCGAGCAGGGCGCGGAACTCATCGTCGCGCCGGGCTTCAACCAGGCGGACTCGATCGCGTCCGTCTCCCAGGAGTTCCCGTTCACGAACTACGTGCTGATCGACGCCGTCGTCGAGGCGGACAACGTCCGCAGCGTGCTCTTCAAGGAGCACGAGGGCAGCTTCCTGGTGGGCTACCTGGCCGGCCTCATGACGCGGACCGGGACGGTCGGCTTCGTCGGCGGGATGGACATCCCCCTCATCCGCAACTTCGATACCGGCTACCAGCAGGGCGTCTCCGCGGCCTGCCCGGAGTGCGAGATCATCAGCAACTACGTCGGCACCACGCCGGCCGCGTGGAACGATCCCGCCCGCGCGAAGGAGCTCGCGTCGGTGCAGCGCGCGCAGGGGGCGGACATCGTGTACGCCGCCGCCGGCGCGTCGGGCAACGGCGTCATCGAGTTCATGAACGAGGAGAAGTGCTTCGTCCCGAGCGGCGAGGTGCGCACGACGCCGCTGCGTGACGTGCCGGTCTCCGACGCCTACGCCGAGCAGTGCGGGGACGACGCCCACCCGCTGTTCTTCATCGGGGTCGACAGCAACCAGAACCCGGCCGGCGACACCGACGCCGACCCGGCGACCCTCAACCACGGCCTCACCAGCATGCTGAAGCGGGTCGATACGGCCTCCGCGAACGGTGCGTACGACACCGCCGCCGGCGCGTTCACGCCCGGCACGCAGGTGCTCGGTCTCGCCGAGGACGGCGTCGGCTGGGCGCTCGACGCCTACAACGCGCCGCTCATCCCCGACGCGACCGTCGACCAGCTCGAAGGGATCCGTCAGGCGATCATCGACGGCGACATCGTCGTCCAGCCGTACGAGTAACCCCCCCGACGACCGCGCCCCCGGGCGCGAACGATGCGAAGGGCCCGCCGCGTGCGGGCCCTTCGTTCGTCGGGCCGTTCGCTCGCGCCGTCCCTGCGCTCGAGCCCCCCGCCCCCGGGACGGGGATGCGAACGCGTTGCGAACGGCGGGCCCCTATCGTCCTCGGCGGCGGTGCACCCCAGATCGACGCCGCCGAGGAGGCCCGACCGATGCAGAACCCCGACCCCCATCCGTCGAGCGGCCGCGTACCGTCCCGCTCCCGCCCTCTCGCCACGAGGCCGCACCGACCTCGCTCGGCACCGAGCCCGACGGGGGATGGTGGCGCGAACCCCGGTGGGCACGCCCCATCGTGGCGACGGGGGTCGCCCTCGCGTTCCTCTTGACGTCGCTGGTGCACGCCAGCTCCGACGGGGGCACGTTCACGTACGACGGAACCGAGTACGGCTACCACGTCGTCGCCGGGACGCAAGCCGACCTGCCCGACCTGTTCGCCGTCTACTACGCCCCCGACCTGAGCCTTCCGTGGGGAATCACCCCTGCGGTGCGCGAGCACGTGCTGGACGGTCCCCACGCGCTCCCCACGTGGAAGCAGGAGCCGAACGCGCCCGACATCCCCGCCGACGCCCACGTCTTCGTCAAACCGCAGGGACCGGGGGGAACCCTCTGGCTCGGGGGGACGTATACGAACGGGGACTTCGCCGAGGTCAACAGCGGGCGAACGTTGGACGATGCCGGAACGTCGGTCGTGAGTAACGGCGTGGACGTCGACCAATCGAACAAACTGACGCCGGACGCGACGTACCGGTTCCTCCTTCTCTTCGACGCCAGCGATCCGCCGATCAAGCCGGAGGACACGACGAACGCGGCCTGCTCCCTGCCCTCTCCGTCGGACGTCTACCAGATCGCCTCCGCCGACGACCTGGCGGAGGTCGGCGACGCCTGTCCGGCCGACGGGACGTACGCCTTCACGGTGTCCGCCGTGGATCTCTCGGGGGGTGGACACCCCGACCGTTCGCCGGCAACCTGCGTGGCGCCCCCGACCGTACGACGATCACGGGGCTGCAACCGACGGTGGGCGGCCTCTTCACGAACCTGACCGATGCGACGGTGGAGCGCCTCACGTTCCTCGACGCCACCGTGTCGAGCGGATCCGACGTCGGACTCGTCGGGGCCCGCGCCGCGGGCGACGTCATCCTCCGGTCGTTGCTCGTCGACGGCGCCTCGATCGAGGGAGCCCCGGTGGGAAGTCTGATCGGTACCATCGACGATCCGACCGCTCACGTCCGCATCGACGGCGTCACGGTGTCGGCAAGCACCGTCGCGGGGACCGGAAATTGGACGGGGGGCCTCGTCGGCTACGTCGCACAAGCCGCGTCGTTGTCCATCTCCGACGTGGTCGTGGACGCGTCCTCGACCCTCTCGTCGACGGGGTGGTACGTCGGGGGCCTGGTCGGCGAACGCGAAGCGACGGCGACGTCGATCGATCGCGCCACGGTCGAGGCGTCGATCGTCGCGCAACGCAACTACGCCGGGGGGCTCGTCGGGATCCTCGACGCGGGCGGCGGGACCACCACGATGTCCCGCGCGAGCGTCGCCGTGAACGCGATTCGGACGACGGCGTCGAACACCGGATCTGCGGGGGCGCTCGTGGGCGCGATGCAGTCGGCGATCTCCGTGAGCGACGTGTGGATTTCGGCAAGCGAGATCGCGATCACGAACCAGGGTGCGGGGGGTGCCTTCGGATCGCTCTCGGCTCCGGCGAGCCTGACGAACGTCGGCGTGAACGTCACGACGATCACCGGTTCTCCCACGAAGGACCATGGGGGGGTCGCCGGTCTCCTCAACGGGTTGTTCGGCGGGCGCCTGAGCGGTCGGGGCGTCCTCCGGACGACCGAGAGCGGCCGAGACGCCATCGGCATCATCCAGTCCGGCAGCGTCAGCGAAGCGGATGTCCGCGTGAGCGCGACCGATGCGCTCGCCGCCACGTCCCACACCGACACGCACCTCCGTTCTCTCACGACGTACGCGACCGCTGGGTGGGACGTCCAAGCGCTCGGGGCGAGTGGATGCGCGACGACGTGGGCCATCGATGATGGCAACGCCTACCCGGTCCTGCAGTTCGACTCCGCCGCCCCCGGCTACGAAGTGGACGTGGACGCGTGCGGAGAGGCCTCCGCACCGGATGAACCATCCACCACCGAAGCGGCGTCCATCACGATTCGGACCCCCTCCGGGGACCCCCTCCCCGGAACCCAAATGCGCAACCTGCCGTTCGACGTGCGCGTCACCCTCGTCGACGCGAACGGGGACCCCGTCGACAACGCGACCGGACCGGCGGCGATCACGCTCGACGCCACCGGCGGCGGAACGCCGGGAGAGCTACGCTTTGCCTTCCAAGACCCGGCAACCCCCGTCTCCCTCCCCCTCCCCGTCGGCGCATCGAGCGTGGTGTTCGAGAACGTCGTGTTCACCGGCCTGTCC
>CAJXOA010000027.1 GCA_913057685.1 uncultured Trueperaceae bacterium | reverse complement strand
CGGGGGCTACGATGGTCGGAACCACGTCGCGGTGCTCGACGCCGCGCAGGGGGAGGCCATCGTGAACGAACCCGACCTGTGGATGCTTTCGCTCAACGCCTTCGCGGCGGTCGTCGTGCTGTTGTCGGCGTTGGCCGTCGTGTTGGCCGCCCTCGTGCGCCTCTTCCCGGCCCGTGAGGCGGCGCCGGCGGGCGCGACGGCGTCGGCCGCCGCGGTGGGGGGGTCGACGACCGACGCGGCGACCGTCGCCGCGATTCAGACGGCGGTGGAGCGGGCCGCGCCGGGCGCCCGCGTGATGGAGGTTCGCGAGGTCGGGACGGGGGCGGCGCGATGATCCACACGTCGACGCCGAAGCGCGTGTCGGTCATGTTGACGGCCTTCCGGGACGGGTTGCAGAGCGTATTCGGCGGGAAGGTGCGGGTCGCGGACGTCCTGCCGGCGATGGAAGCGGCGTCGGCGGCGGGGGTGCGGCACTTCGAGTTCGGGGGCGGCGCGCGCTTCCAGGCGCCGTTCTTCTACGTCGGGGAGGACCCGTTCGCGGCGATGGACGCGATGCGGGCCGCGGTCGGGCCGGACGCCGACCTGCAGATCCTGACGCGCAGCATCTCCGGCGTGACCCTGACGGGGCAGGCGCCGGAGGCGCTGGCGTTGCAGGCGCGCCTGATGGCGAAGCACGGCACGACGATCGATCGGAACTTCGACTTCATGAACGACGTCGACAACCTGCTGGCGACCGGCCGACCGATCGTGGAGGCGGGGATGCACCACCAGGCGACGGTGGCGTTGATGGGCCTGCCTTACGCCTCGGACCGGGTGCACACGCCCGCCTTCTACGAGGACGTCGCGCGGCGCCTGCTGGACGGCGACGTGCGGATCGATTCGATCGCCCTGAAGGACGCCTCCGGCACGACCGACCCGGCGACGGTGTACGAGACCGCGAAGCGGGTGACGGCGTTGACCGGCTCCGAGGTGCCGGTGTGGTTCCACACGCACGACACCGCGTCGATGGCGGTGGCGTGCACGATGGCGGCGATCCACGGCGGGGTCGACGGCGTCGACCTGTCGGTACGGCCGTTGGCGTCGGGCACCTCGCAGCCGGACGTGCGCAGCTTGGCGCACGCGCTGAAGGGCACCGGGTACGCGCTGGACCTCGACGTCGACGCGGCCTCCGCGGTGGAGGGGGAGCTGGAGGCGGGCCTGGCGGCGTACGCCTTCGACCCGATCACGTTGGCGGCGGACGCGCGGGTGGTGGGGTTCCCGATGCCGGGCGGCGCGATCGGCCCGAACGTGTTGATGATGAAGGAGGCGGGGATCCTGGATCGCTACGGCGACGTCCTCGCGGAGTTCCCGGTGGTGGTCGAGGCGGGGGGCGCCTGGACGAGCGTGACGCCCGGCTCGCAGCAGTACTGGTTGCAGGCGTTCAACAACGTCCTGTACGGGCGGTGGGCGAAGATCGACGGCGGCTACGGCCGGTCGGTCCTGGGGTACTTCGGGCGGCCGCCGGAGGCGCCCGACCCCGAGGTGGTGCGCCTCGCCTCGGAGCAGTTGGGGTTGGCGCCGTTCGAGGGCGACCCGTTGGCGGTGGCGGAGGACAGCCTCGCGCCGGCGCGCGCCGCGCTGCGCGAGCGGGGCCTTCCGGAGACCGACGAGAACGTCTTCCTGGTCGCCGCGGCGATCGTGCCGGGCAAGGCGATGGACCTGAACGAGGGGATCCGCCTGTTGGAGGGGCGGGCGCGCGTCAAGCTGCCGCTGAAGGAGGCGGAAGCTCCGGCATCGCCGGCGGCGGGGGGTACGCCCTGGACGACGGCGGTCACGAGCCGCGTGACGGTCACGGAAGGGGGGACGACGCGGACGTTCGACGTGACGTTGGCGCCGCCCGCCGCGGACGGCGCCGCCGCACCGCCGCCCGCACCCACGCCTGCGCCCACGGCGCCGGCGCAGGGTTCGACGCCGGTCCACTCGCCGTTCGGGGGGACCGTCGAGGTGCTGGCGGTGCGGGTGGGGGTCGGCGAGCGGGTCGCGGAGGGGCAGGTCGTCGCGACGGTGGAGGCGATGAAGGCGGAGCACGACGTCCGCAGTCCGGTGGCGGGGACGGTGGCGTCGATCGACGTGCGGCCGGGCGACGAGGTCGGGCCCGACGCGGCGATCGTGACGGTCGGGGGCTGACGTGGGCGCCTGGAGCGAACTCCTGGCCGGCAGCGGCCTGCTCGCGTTGTCGTGGCAGAACGGCGTGATGTTCGTCGTCGCCGGGGTGCTGATCTTCCTGGCGGTCCGCTACAAGTACGAGCCGTTGTTGTTGGTGCCGATCGGGTTCGGGGCGGTGCTCGCGAACCTGCCGGGGGCGGACCTGGCGGCGTCGAGTACGGCGGTGGTGGGGGAGGGCAAGCTGCCGCTGATGCAGCTAATCTACGAGGCGGGCATTCGCACCGAGCTGCTGCCGCCGTTGATCTTCCTGGGGGTGGGGGCGCTGACCGACTTCCGGCCGCTGCTGGCGCGGCCGTTCACGTTGATCCTGGGGGCGGCGGCGCAGGTGGGGATCTTCGTCGCGGCGCTCGGGGCGTACTACCTGTTCGGCTTCACGCCCGAGGAGGCGGCGTCGATCGGGATCATCGGGGGGGCGGACGGGCCGACGTCAATCTTCCTGACGGCGATCCTGGCGCCGGAGTTGTTGGGGGCGGTGGCGGTGGCGGCGTACAGCTACATGGCGCTGGTACCGGTCCTGCAGCCGCCGGTGTTGCGGGCGCTGACGACGCCGGCCGAGCGCGCGATCCCGGTGGGTCAGGCGCGGGACGTGTCGCGCACGGCGGTGATCCTGTTCCCGATCCTGACGACGGTGATCGTGTCGTTGGTCATTCCGGCGGCGGCGACGTTGGTGGGGCTGTTGTTGTTCGGCAACCTGCTGCGCGAGTCGGGGGTGACCGACCGCTTGGCGAAGACGGCGGCGGGGCCGTTGATCAACGTCGTGACGATCCTGTTGGGGTTGGTGGTGGGCTCGACGATGGCGGGTGCGTCGTTCCTGGCGTTGGAGACGGTGTTCATCCTGCTGCTCGGGGCGGTCGCGTTCGTGGCGAGCACCGCGGGGGGGATCCTGCTGGCGAAGGCGGTGAACCTGGTGCTGCCGCGCGAGCGGCGGATCAACCCGTGCCTCGGGGCGGCGGGGGTGTCGGCGGTGCCGATGTCGGCGCGGGTGGTGCAGGGCTTCGTCAGTGAGCACACGCAGGGGCGGGTGAACCCGTTGATGGCGGCGATGGGGCCGAACGTCGCGGGGGTGATCGGGTCCGCCGTGGCGGCGGGGGTGTTCCTGGCGATCCTGCGCTGAGCCGCGCGGTGGGGATCGAGGCGCGGTGCGGAGCGCACCGGTCCGGTGCTACGCTCGCGGCATGTCGTCCGAGACGCGCCTGACGCCGTTCACGGTCCGCCTCCCCGAGGCGGACGCGGAGCGCCTCCGCGCCGAGGCGGCCGACCTGGGGGTGTCGGTGGCGGTGCTGCTGCGCATCCTGGTGCGCCAGAGCCTGCGCGAGGGCGGGTCGGTCGTCGGTCCGCCCGCCGGCGCGTCGCCGCGACCGCCGCGCCGGGCGCGCGACCTGATCGAGGCGGCGCGCGACGCGGGCTTGGGCGACGACGAGGTGGCGGCGCTGGTGCGCCGCGGGCGCGACGACGTCGACTGAGCGACGTCAGCCGTCGCCCGCGAGCGCCCCGAGGCGCGCCCCGAGTTCGTGGAAGCGGGATCGGTCGAGTTCGTAGTAGACGTACCGGCCGCGGCGTTCGGCGCGCACGAGGCCGGCGTCGACGAGCTGCTGCATGTGGTGGCTGACGGTGCCCTGCGCGAGGCCGAGGGTCATCTCGATGTCGCAGCTGCAGATCCCCTCCTCGTGGCGGTCGCACACCTGTACGGGGTCCTCGAGGTAGTCGAGGATTCGCCACCGGGTGGGGTCGGCGAGGACCTTGAACACCCGTACGTCGTCCATGCGTCAACCCTACCACGTAACTCGGGATTTCGCGTGGTGCACGGCGTTCGCCGGGGGGCGGGTCGGGACGTTCGCCCTTGGCCCCCACCGGTCCGTATCGATTACCTTCGATATCGATCGCTCGTGAAGTCGTTCACGAGGCTGCCGGGGCCCGAGGAAGGAAAGGGGAATCCATGTCCGAACGCACACCGAACGTCTCGCGAAGGGGCTTCCTGCTCGGCTCCGCCGCCGCCGCGACCGGCGCACTGCTCGCCGACCGCGGCTTCGTCGACGCGCAGCGCTTCTTCACCGACGACGGGCTCGACGTCGCCGGCCTCCGCGAGGCCGGCTACGACGTGCGCCACACCGTCTGCCACCAGTGCGGTGCCGGCTGCGGCCTCACCGCCCTCGTGCGCCCCGACCCCGAGACCGGCACGCCGCACCTGATGGTCCTGCCCAACCAGGACCCCGAGCACCCGCAACGCGGCTACTGCGGGCGCGGCGCGACCGCCGCCTACACCTGGGACGGACCGCAACGCCTCCGCACGCCGCTCAAGAACGTCGGTGAGCGCGGCGAGGGACGCTTCGAAGCGGTCTCCTGGGAGACGGCGCTCGACGAGATCGGCGAACGCCTCGCCGCACTCCTCGAGCGCGACGGCCCCGAAGCGCTCGCCGCCACGACGCACGACTTCAAGGGCGACCTGCAGTGGCTCATGACGCCGCTCGGGGCTCCCAACGTCGTCAAGCAGTCCAGCACCTGCAACACCGCCGGCGTCGTCGGACGCAAGTGGACGATGGGCGGGTCGTACTCCAAGCACTCCACCGTCGACCCCGACTACGACCACGTCCGCTACGTGCTGTTCCCCGGACGCAGCCTCAACGCGCCGATCGGCGCGGTCCACCGCCTCGCCAAAGCCCGCGAGTACGGCGCCAAGGCGGTCTTTTTGAACCCCGCCATGCCCGACGTCGCCTTCGCCGACGGCGAGTGGCTCGCCTGCTACCCCGGCACCGACGCCGCCTTCCTGCTCGGCGTCGCCAAGGTCCTCATCGACGAAGGGCGCTACGACGACGCCTTCGTCCGCCGCTACACCGACCTGCCGTTCCTCATCCGCGAGGACGGGCGGCCGCTCACCGAAGCGGACGTCCGCAGCGGCGGGGCGGACGACCGCTACGCCGTCCGCGCCGCCGACGGCCGCGTCGCCTTCGCCGACGAGGACGTCGAGGTCGACCTCGCCTGGGAGGGCACGGTGCGCGGCGCCGACGGCGCCCCCCTCCCCGTCCGCACCGCCTGGGCGCGGCTCCGCGAGCACCTCGCCACCTACGACGCCTCCCGCGTCGCGCGCATCACCGGCCTCGCCGCGGCGGACGTCGTCCGCATCGCCCGCGGCCTGGCGATCCACCGCGGCGTCGTCGAGGACACCTGGTACAACACCCGCAACGGCAACGACACCGACGCCATCATGGCGTTGATGACCGTCAACGCCCTGCTGGGCAGCATCGACACCGTCGGTGGGCTCGGCTTCCGGCCGAGCGCCAAGGTGCCCGGCGTCATGGGCACGCACGAGGGGCGCCTCGAGACGATCCGCGGCGACGGCTTCTCGCTCCCCGACCTGCCGAAGAGCGTCGACAAACTCCGCTACCCCGAAGCGAACGCCACCTTCGACGCCGTCATCGACGCGATCCTCGACGAGGACCCGTACCCCGTCACCGGCCTGATCGCGCTCGGTGCGACGATGTTCCACCGCGACCCGAACACCGCCCGGCTGGAGCGCGCGCTGAAGAAGCTGGACCTGATCGTCAACATCGACATCGTCCACCAGGAGTTCGACGACTGGGCGGACTACGTCCTCCCCGCCGAGATGTTCCTCGAGCGCGAGGACCTCAGCCAGGTCGGCTGGTCGATGCAGGGCGTCGTCGCCATGCAGCACCGCGTCACGCCCCCACCCGAAGGGGTCGAGGCGCGCCCGCACCTGTGGATCATGCTCGAGCTGTTGCGGCGGGTCGACCCCGGCATGGCCCGCGCGATGGGCTACGAGGACCGCTTCGCGGACGTCGACACCTTCCGCCGCGACTTCCTCGCCCCCATCCAGGAGGCCCGCATCGCCGCCCTCGCCGAGACGTGGGACCTGGACGAAGCCGAGCTGCGCGAGGAGCTCGACGCGCGCGGCTTCAAGACCGTCGTCCCGCAACGCCACGGGCGCATCCCCTACGAGGAGCCGTTCGACACCCCCAGCGGCCGCCTCGAGGTGTACGCCCTCGCCCCCGTCCTCGCCGGCTACCGCGAGCACGGCTTCGCGGAGTACTTCCCGCCCCCCGCCTACACCGCCCCGTCGGCCGACGACGAACTGTTCCTCGTCAACGGCAAGAGCCCCATCGGCTCGTCCGGCGTCGCCAGCGTCGCCTTCCCCACGCAGTACCTGACCGACAACGCGCTGTGGATCCACCCCGACGACGCCGCACGCCTCGGCTTCGCCGACGGCGACGAGGCGGAGGTCGAAGGCCTCGACACCGGCTGGGTCGCCACGACCGAGGTCCGCGTCACGCCGCGCGTGCGGCAGGGCGTCGCCTACGTCTACAGCTACGCCGGCGGGAACCGCGGGTCGTTCGAACGGCGCGACCCGCGCTTCGCGAAGCGAACCCAGGGCCTCAACCCCCACTGGTTCGCGACGGCCACCATCGACCCCGTCACCGGCTCCAACGCCAACAACGCCTCGATCCGGATTCGTCGCGCCTGAGCGCGGAGAGGAACGCCATGGCTCGTGTCAACGAAATGAAGGGAAGCGAACCCACCCGGCGCCTCGCGCACGTCTGGGACGAGAGCCTCTGCATCGCCTGCGGCGCCTGCGTCATGGCCTGCACCATGACGAACCAGCCCGAGATGATGCACCGCAAGGAGAAGGGCTGGGATTCGGTCGCCTCGAACATCCGCCGCATCGACGGCGTCAACGCCACCGGCAAACCGTCGGTGCTGCTGGTGCAGTGCCAACACTGCGACGACGCCCCCTGCGTCGCCAACTGCCCGTTCGGTGCGGTGTACCGCGACGACGACGGCCTCGTCCGCCTCGACGCCGAGCAGTGCGCCGGCTGCAGCTACTGCGTCACCAGCTGCCCCTACAACGTCCGCTGGTTCCACCCCGACAGCAAACTGCCGATGAAGTGCATGGGGGAGGGCTGCCTCGATCTCGTCGCGCAGGGCGAATCGCCCGCCTGCGTCCAGGCCTGCCCCGCGATGGCGCGCGACTTCGGGGACCTGAACGACCCCGCGAGCAGCGTCTCGCTCACCCTCCGCACGAAACGCAGCCGCCGCCTCCTCGAGGGGTCCGGCACCGAACCGAAGTACTTCGTCGTGGAGGGAGGACTCTGATGACCCCCGCCGACCTCACCTTCCAACTGGACGTCGCCCACTGGGGCTGGTCGATCGCCGCGTTCCTGTTCTTCGTCGGCATCGCCGGCATGGGCTCCGTCGCCTACGCCTTCGTCCGCCGCACCGCCGTCATCGCCACGATCTTCGTCTCCCTCGTCGTCGGGCTGCTGCTCGTCGTCAGCCACCTGGGGCGCTGGTGGAACCTCCCGCGCACCCTGTTCCTGATGGTCCGCGACCTGGAGCTGAACTTCGGCTCCTGGATGCTGATCGGCATCACCGTCCTCGGCATCCACCTGGTCCTCGCCCTCGTCGCCCTCGTCGCGCACCTGCCGTTCCTCACCCAGCGCCTCCCCTGGCTCGCCTGGACCGAACGCGTCGACGCCTCCAAGGCGTTCCTGGGTGCCTTCGCCTTCGTCGGCTTCTTCGCCACCGTCTACAGCGGCTTCCTGATCACGCAGGCGGTCGGCATCCCCCTCTGGAACAACCCCCTCATCCCGGTGTTGTGGGTGATCAGCGGCTCGATCGCCGCCATCGCGGTGCTGGAGCTGTTGTACGTCGTCGGCGCGGTCGACGCCAAGGTCTCCACCTTCGGGGTCCGGCTCGGCATGGCGCTCGACGGCATGAAGCTCCTCGCCGTCCTCGGCTTCCTGCACGTCGCGGCCTCCTACGGCAGCGCCGGCGCCCGCTACGGCGCGACCCTGATGACGAGCGGCGACCTGGCCTGGATGACGTGGGCGATGGTCGTCGGCGTCGGCATCCTCGTGCCCCTCGCGATCGGCGCCTACACGGTGCTGCGCGAGAAGAACAAGGCGCTGTTGACCGTCTCCGCCCTCTCCGCACTGGTCGGCGTGTTCTTCCTCCGCGCGACCGTGCTGCTCGCCGGCACCTTCGAACCGTTGGTGCTGTGACCGTGGCCCTGCGGGCGCCCGCCCCCGCGCGGCGCCCGCCGGCCTCCCCCCTTCGCCCCCCTCCTTTCCTCGGCCGGCCGGGCGCCCCGCCCGGCCGGCGACCTCCCCACCCGCCGGCCCCCCTCGGGGCCGGCGGGCCTCCGTGCGCGGGTCAGTCGACCGGGAAGCGCCAGGCGTCGAAGGTCGTGACGAACCGCCCGCGGACCGGAACGAAGGCGATGCGCGCCTCGAAGTCGCCGATCGCCTCGCGCGGCACCCAGCGCGACCCGAGCGGCGCGAACGTCAGGTTCCAGCCCGTCACCGGACCGTCCTCGACCGGCGGCAACGTCATCACCACGTCGCCCGTCGCCGTCGTCTCCAGCTCGGCACCGTCGCAGGTGAGCCCCAACTCCGCGAAGCCGCCGTCCGGCCCGTCGCCGCCCGTCCCCGGCGGGCGGGGCAGGCCCCGCCGCTCCAGCGTCTCCGTCGTCCAGGTGCCGTCCGCGGCGCGCTCGGCGCGCTGCCGCTGGTAGGCGATCTCGCGCTCGCCCTGCTCGATCCCGACCCCGAGCTCGTACGACCGCGCCTCCTCGAACGACGTCTCCAGCGACGTCAGCAGCGTCTCGCACGTCGCCTCGGGCGGTTGCGCCCACGCGCCCCCCACCAGCGTCGCGACGGCGAGGGCGGGGAGGAGGCGAAGGAGGAACGGACGCGCGGGACGGGGGACGGCGGGGGATGGGGTACCTGAAACCATGTCTCGAGGCTAGCGCCCGCGCCGCGCGGAGGCTGCCAGCCCCGCGACGGCGAGCCCACCCAGCGGCAGCGTCACGAGCGGCAGCTCCACCGCGAACGTCGCCAGTAGGTTCGCGGGCGTCGCCCCCAACGCCGCGCGCACCAGGCCGGGCACGCCCCACCCCCCGAGCCACGTGAGGTCCGCGACCCCCGCCAGGAGTCCGGCGAGGAACGGGAACGTCGCGACGTGCGCGAGCGCCGCGCCCCACGCCGCGGCGCGGCCGCCGCGCCGCCAGGCGCGGTGGTGCCACTGCGCCGACACCGCCGTCGCGAGGGCGAAGACCGCCGCGTCCAGCGCCGGCGACGCCGTCATGCCGGTCAGGACCCCCTGCGCCCGGCCGGCGGCGTCGAGCGCCGCGAACCCGAGCAACCCCAACGCCGGGGCGAGCAGCAGGGCGCGAGCGCGCGAGGCGTTCATTCGACCAGCGCCTCCGCGCGCGCCTGGGCGTCGGCGAGCGCCTCGCCCGGGTCGCGGCCGCCGCGCAGGACGCGCTCCATCATGTCGTCGAGGATCCCGCGCATCGCATCGAACGCCGGGATCCGCGGTCGCGGGACCGCCCGGTCGAGCTGCGCCAACGCCGCACCGCGCCCCGGCTCCTCGGCGTAGAACCCCTCGAGGAGGGGGCGGGCGGCGTCGCGGATCGGCAGGTAGTACGACCCCTCCACCCACGTCGCGATCTGTTCGGGCTCCATCAACCACCGCCAGAATCGCCACGCCGCCGCGCGCGCCTCGGGCGTCGCGTTGCGCATCACCACCAGCTGCGCCCCGCCCAGCGGAACGCGGCCGCCCTCGCGCATGGGGACCGGGACCGCGGTCAGGTCGAAGGCGACGGAGAAGCGGCGGACGTCGGGCCAGTTGGCGATGCTCGCGAACGCCATCAACGACCGCGTCCGCACGAACCCGAGGATGGCGGGCGTCGTCTCGTCCGCCCCGAAGAACGCCAGCGACCCGCGCGCCTCCAGGTCGGAGAGGAGCGACAGCGCCTCGCGCGCCTCGGGCGTGTCCAACGTCGGCCGGCCGGCGTCGTCGACCAACGCCCCGCCGAGGCTGCGCACCATCATCTCGAACAACCAACTGTCCCCGACGAACACGACCCCCCGCGCCCGGCGGGTGGTGAGGGCGTCCGCAGCGTCCGCGAACGCCTCCCACGTCTCGGGGGGCGCGACGCCCGCCCGCTCGAGCGCGGAGGCGTTGAGGTACAACGCCGGCGTCGAGGCGTTCCACGGCAGGCCGTAGCGGCGGCCGTCGAGCTCCCCGTACGCCCACAACCCCGGCACGAAATCTTCGGTGAACGCCGCGGGCAACGCCGCCGCCTCCGCCGTGAGGTCCTGCACCGCGCCCTCGGCGACGAGGCGGGGGAAGAAGGCGATCTCCGCTTGGAACAGGTCCGGTTCGTCCGGCCCGCCGAACGCCGCGAGCAACTTCGTTTGCGCCTCGCGGTAGCTGCCGACGTACCGCGCGTCGACGCGGACCTCGTCCTGTTCGTCGTGGAACCGCTCCACGAGGGCGTCGACCGTCCCCTGGGCCGAGTCCATGGCGTGCCAGAAGGTGATCTCGGTCTGTGCGAACGTCGCGCCGGCCCACGTCAGGGTGACGGCGGCCAGGCCGGCGCGAAGCCACCGACGCGGCGGGAGGAGGGGGCGGGGAACGTCGGGCATGCGGACCTCCAGGGTCAGGAACGGAACCCAGCTTCGAACGTCGCCAGGATACGCCGCTCGAACACGGCGTAGAGGATCACGATCGGCAGGCTCGCCACCAGCGCGGCCGCTCCCAGCAGACCCCAGTCGAACGGGCGGGTGCGCAGCAGGTCGGCGAGCACGACCTGCACCGTCCACAGCGATTCCGGCGTCGTGACGCGCGGGTACAGCACCAGGTTCCAGTGCGCCGCGAACGCCAGCACCCCCGCCGCGACCAACTCCGGACGCAGGGTCGGCGCCACGATCCGCAGCAGGATCGTCCGCTCCCGCGCGCCGTCGAGGCGGGCCGCCTCGATCATCTCCCAGGGGACGCGGCGCACCGCCTGCAGCAGCAGGAACGTCACCAGCGGGCTGGCGAGGAACGGCGCGACCAACGCCGCGAAGGTGTCCAGCAGCGACAGCACCTGCAACAGCCGGTACAACGGGACCAACAGCAGCTCCGTCGGCAGCGCCAACAACAGCAGCACGACCGCGCGCAGCGGCGCGCCGTTGCGCATCGCGTACGCCGCGGCCAGCCCGAACGCCAGCTGCACGGCGACGGTGAGCCCGGAGGCGGCGAGGGAGACGAACAGCGAGCGAAACAGCCCGGTTCCCGGCAGCGCCGCCAGGTTCTCCAGCGTGAAACCGACCGCGAGCAGGTCGGCCCGAAGCAGCGCGTCGGCGGGGAGGAACGCGGCGTACGCCAGCCACGCGAGCGGGGCGGCGACGAAGAGCGCGAACGCCGCGGTCACGAGGCGCAGAAGGGTCACGCCGCCACCCCCCGCCGCCCCGCGGCTCCGGTCCGGTCGGCCAGCAGGCGCGCCTGCAGGACGGCGATCAGCAGCGTCACGCTCAGCACGAACAGCGTCACCGCCGCGCCGTAGCCCAGCTCGAAGCGTTCGAACGCGACCTCGTACAGGTAGTACCCCAGCACCCGCGTCGTGCCGTACGGCCCCCCGCCGGTCAACAGGTACACCGCGGTGTACGCCTGCAGCGACAGGACCGTCGCGACGACCGTCAGGAAGGTCAGCGTCGGCCGCAACAGCGGCAGGGTGACGAAGCGGAACACCGCCCGCTCGCTCGCCCCGTCGAGGCGCGCCGCCTCCTGGACGTCGGCGGGGATGCCGCGCAGGGCGGCGGAGACGACCAGCACCCCGTAGCCGGTCTGTTGCCACAGGGTGAAGGCGACGACGTACGCGAGCGCCGCCCACGGCTCCGTCGTCCACGGCAACCGCAGGCCGGTCAGCTCCGACGCGACCCCGAAGTCGGGGGCGTACAGCAGGTACCAGGCGATCGCGGAGCCCCCGACCGTCACCAGGCCGGGCGCGAACAACAGCGCCTTGACGGCGCGCTCGGCGCGCGTCCCGCGGATCGCGACGGCGATCGCCAGCGACAACGCCAGGAAGGTCGGGATCGTGAGGCCCGCGAACGCCGCGGTCGTCCCCAGCGAACGCCACAGGTCGGCGTCCCCGATCAGGCGCGCCAGGTTCGCCGTCCCGATCGGTGCGGGGTCGCCGATCCCGCTCCAGGACCACGTCGCGTAGCGCCCCACCAGCAGCAGCGGGACCGCCCCGAACAGCGCGAAGGCGAGGGCGGCGGGCAGGGCCAACAGGCGGGCGCGGAGGCGCGTGGACACGACGGTGCAGGCTACCGCGACCCACGTCAGGGCGCCATCAACGACGCCGGCGGTCCTGACGTCGTCATGACCCGTCCCCGCCGCGCGCGGGCGTACCCTGCCGCCATGACGACCACCATTCTGGTGATGATCGACGGCCTCTCCGCCGACGACCTCCGCGACCACCCGCACGACCTGCCCACCCTGCACGCCGTCGCGGCCGACGGGCTCCGCGTCGACCGGCTCGCCAGCTCGGTGCCCGCGACGTCGCTGCCGGGCCGGACCGGCATCGTGACCGGCGTCCCGCCCGCGGTGCACGGCGTGTACGGCAACGTCATCCACGACGGCGAACGCTTCCGCTACGCCAACCCCGACGACGTCCGCGTGCCGACCCTCGCTCGCCGGGCGCGCGACGCCGGCCTCGACGTCGCCGTCGCCGGCTACGGCATGATCCGCCCCGACGACGCGACGACGTTCGTGGGGCCGTGGTGGGCGAAGGAGATGCTGCAGCGCGCTCGCGACGCGGAGCCCGTCCCCGCCGACGCCGGGTGGCTGCGGACGATGGAGGCGTGGGCGGACGCACGCACGGCGCGCCTCGCCGCGAGCGGCGTCCACGTCACCACCCCCGACGCCTACGGAGGCGACCGGTTGCACTACCTCATGGCCGGCCTGGAGGGGGACCGCCGCCTCCTGCGGCTCGCCGCCGCCCTCGCGACCGACCCCACCCCACCCGACCTGATCCTCACCGAGATCCTCATCCCCGACTCGGTGCAGCACGTCGCCGGCCCGCGAACGCCGGCGAGCGTCTGGTCGCTCGCGCACGCCGACGCGCTCGTTGCGACACTGCTGCAGGACCTCGCGCGGGCGGGACGCCGCGACGCGGTCAACCTGGTGTTGCTCAGCGACCACGGGCACGGCGCCGTGCAGCGGGCGCTCTACCCGGAGCGGCTGCTGCCGGACGTCGACGCCGCGCCGGAGGGGGGCGCGCTGTTCGTCGCGGTCGAGGAGGGCCCTACCCGCGCCGACGTCGAGGCGCGCCTCGCAGCACACGACATCGTCCCGCTCGAGCCGTCCCCGATTCCGCTCGGCGATCGCGCGCGCATCGCGGCGTACGCCGCGCCCGCCGGCGCGGTGTTCGAGCGGGCTCCGGACGGGACGCCGGCGGACGCGACGTCGGGGATCCCCGGCTACCGGTCGGCGCACGGCCTCCGGCCGGGCACACCGAGTGACGATCGGTTCCTGGTCGCCGCCGGTCCCGACGTCCCCACCGGCCGCATCGCGACCGCGGAGGCGGAGGCGGTCGAGGCGACCCTCGCGACGTGGTTGGGCCTCGCCCCCGCCGGGATCGGGCGTCCGCTCCGTCCGGACGGGACCCCCTGACGGCGGGTACGCTTTGCGCATGACGCGCGCTCCGACGCCCGACGACCTCGCCGCGGTCGACGCGGTGCTGTTCGACATGGACGGCACCCTCGTCGACAGCGAACCGATCTGGTTCGCCGTGATGCAGGAGGTCGCCGCGCAGTTCGGGGCGCCGCTGCCCGACGACGCGCACGCCCACCTGCGCGGCGTCGATCGCGACGCCGGCATGGCGCTCTTGCGCGCCCGCTACGGCCTCGAGGTCGACCCCCCGGCCTTCTGGGACGCCGTCATGGCGCGCCTCGTGGACGCGGTCGCGGCGGTGCCGGCGATGCCGGGCGCCGCGGCGTGGGTCGAGGCGCTCGTCGCGGCGGGACGGCCGCGGGCGGTGGTGTCGAACTCGCCGCGCGCGATGATCGAAGCGTCGCTCGCGCCGCACCCGTGGGGGGCGCACGTCACGGTGCGCCTCGGGGCGGACGAGGTCCCGCGCCCGAAGCCGGCGCCGGACGGCTACCGGCTCGCCGCGCAGCGGCTCGGGGTGGCGCCGGAGCGGTGCTTGGTGCTCGAGGACAGCGAGGCGGGCGTCCTCGCCGCCCGCGCGGCGGGGGCGGCGTCGCTGCTGATCACGCGCGGCGAGGCGCCCTCCCGCGCGGCGCGGGAGGCCGCCACCTGGGAGGTGGCGACCCTCGAGGCGGTGCGCCCGACCTTCGATCCGGTGCGCTGAGCGGCGGCGGGGCGACCGGGACCTGGCGAGGTCCGCACGAGAGCCGCACGAGAGCCGCACGAGAACCGCACGAGAACCGCACGAGAACCGCACGTGAGCCGCATGAGAGCGGGCGGTCGCAGGAGGCCTACGGGGGCGCGAGACGCATTGCGTCCGTTCGAGGTGCCGTACACTTTCGCGCGGAGGGAGCGGCCGTGCTCGGACTCGTGTACGTGGAACTGTTGGCGGAACTGGAGCGCACCGCGTCGCTGGACGTGGTGGACCGCGTCGTGGCGCGCGCCGGCGTGCGCGGCGCCTACACCGCCTTCGGGAGTTACCCCGACGCGGACGCGCACGCGCTGATTCACGCGGTCGCCGCGGAGCGCGGCGAGGCGCCCGAGGCGGTCCAGCGCAGCTGCGGGCGGCGCCTGTTCGCCCGCTTCGCCGGGCACCACCCGGAGTGGGTGGCGCCGCACGCCGACCCGATCGCCCTGCTGGAGCAGCTCGAGGATCACGTCCACGCCTCGGTCCGGATGGTGTACGCCGACTCCGACCCACCCCGTTTCGACGGCGTCCGCCTCGACGGCGGCGGGTTCCGCCTGACCTACCGCTCCCACCGCGGCCTGGCGGCGCTCGCCGAGGGACTGCTGCGCGGGGCGTTCGACCACTACGGTCTCGACGTGCGCATCGACGTCCACCTCGAGGCGCCGGGCGACGGGACGCACGCCCGCTTCGACGTGTGGCCCGCGGGGGCGGCGGGGGCGGCGTGAGCGACGGGGACGGCGGACGCGAAGGGAGCGGCGGGCGCGACGGGAGCGGCGGGCGCGACGCGGGATTCGACGCGGGGATCGACGCCGCGGCGTGGCGGGCCCGCTACGAGCGCGAGCGCGAGGCGCGCGAGGAGGCCGAACGCCTGCTGCGCGACGTCTCCCGCGCCCGTCTCGAGGCGCAACGCGAGGCGGAGGGCCAGCGGGCGCTGCTCGACGCGATGCTCGACAACGCCGACGCCTACGTCTACGTCAAGGACGAGGAGGGCCGCTTCGAGTACGTCAACGCCAAGAGCGCGACGTTGTTCGGCCGTCCGGCGGAGGCGATCGTCGGTCGCCGGCAGGACGAGATCCTGCCGGCGGAGGTCGCCGAGGAGTTCGCGCGCAGCGACCGCGAGGTGTTCGAGCACGAACGCAAGGTGGTGCTGCGCGAGCGGGGCGTCGACGAACACGGCGAGCCGGTCACCTTCTGGACGACGAAGGCGCCGTTCACCGGCCCCGAGGGCCGGTGCCGCCTGGTCGGCTTCTCCACCGACGTCACCGAGTTGGACGACCTGCGCGCGGAGCTCGAGCGGCTCGCGACCGTCGATTCGTTGACGGAGTTGGCGAACGCCCGCTCGCTGCACGCCGAGGCGGAGGGGGTGATCGCCCGCGCCGAACGGTCCGGCGAGCCGGTGGGCGTCGTGCTGCTGGACCTCGACCGCTTCAAGGCGGTCAACGACGCCTTCGGGCACGCGGCGGGCGACGCGGTGCTCGCCCACGTCGCGGGGGTGTTGCGCAGCGAGGCGCGCACCGGCGACGTCGCCGCCCGCCTGGGGGGCGAGGAGTTCGTCGTGGTGCTCCCAGACACCGACCCCGTCGGCGCACGCCAGGTGGCCGAACGTCTGGTCGGCGCGCTGCGCTCTGCGGTGGTGCCGGTGGAGGGGGGCGAGGTCACCGTGACGGCCAGCGTCGGGGTGGCGGCCTGGGCGCCGGGCGAGGCGACCCTCGACCCGGCGTTGCGCCGTGCCGACCGGGCGATGTACCGCGCCAAGGGGGCGGGACGGGACCGCGTCGTGGTGCACGGCGACGCCGACCGCTAAGCCGCCGCGGAGCGGCACGGGCCGCCGCGCGGGCGGTGTGGAGTTCCTCACGTCGCGCGCGCCCCCTTGCATCCCCTAGCACAAGATGTAGTACTCTCCCCTCCACGGCCAACCACCCATGGCCCTGGCCGCGCGTTCCTCGCACGTAGGAGGAGCCGCCGCGATCGCCCCCCACGGCGGTCCGGCCGCCCGGGGGAAGCCGGTGCGAATCCGGCGCTGTCCCGCAACGGTGACGCGATCCCGCGAAGCCCGAGGACCCGACGCGCGCCCCACCCCTCAGCCCTCGGTCGAAGGGCGGAAAGAGGTTCCATCGTGGATGCATCGCTCCGCGTGCCTTCGCCGCACGCGCCCCAGCCCACCCCCTCCGGCGCGGAGGTACGCCACCGCACCCCGGCCCGCGAACCGTTCGCCTGGCTCAACGAGGACAGCCGCACCTTCCTCGCCAACGGCTACCTGCTGCCCGGCGTCACGCCCGAGGCCCGCATCCGGCAGCTGGCCGAGCGCGCCGAATCGCTCCTGCCCGGCATGGACGGCTTCGCCGAGCGCTTCTACGACTACATGAGCCGCGGCTGGTACTCGATGTCCAGCCCCATCTGGGCGAACTTCGGGCTGCAGCGCGGCCTGCCGATCTCCTGCTACGGCTCCTACGTGCCCGACAGCATGGACGGCATCCTCAACACCGCCTCGGAAGTCGGCATCATGAGCAAGTACGGCGGCGGCACCAGCGCCTACTTCGGGGACGTCCGCCATCGCGGCGCCCCGATCAAGGACAACGGCGAGTCCGAGGGCTCCGTCAACTTCATGCGCCTGTTCGACACCCTGATCGACGTCACCAAGCAGGGCGCCACCCGGCGCGGGTCGTTCGCCGCGTACCTCGACATCGACCACCCCGACGTCGCGGAGTACCTCGAGATCCGCAAGGAGGGCAACCCCATCCAGAACCTGTTCTTCGGGGTCGTCGTCTCCGACGATTGGTTGCGCTCGATGGTCGACGGCGACGAAGGCAAGCGGGCGCTCTGGGCGAAGGTCCTGCAGACCCGCAGCGAGGTCGGCATGCCCTACGTCCTGTTCCAGGGCAACGCCGCCGCCGGCCGCCCCGACGTCTACAAGGACAAGGGCTACGAGGTGCGCTCCAGCAACCTCTGCAGCGAGATCATGCTGCCGGTGAGCGAGGACGAGTCGTTCGTCTGCGACCTCGCCAGCATGAACCTCCGCTACTACGAGGAGTGGAAGGACAGCGACGCGGTCGAACTGCTCACGTACTTCCTCGACGCCGTCATGAGCGAGTTCATCGAGTCCACCGAGGACATCCCGCACTTCCAGCGCGCCCACCGCTTCGCCAAGCGCCACCGGGCGCTCGGCATCGGCGTGCTGGGCTGGCACTCCTACCTGCAGGAACAACGCATCCCCTTCGGCAGCCTCATGGCGAGCCTGAAGAACAAGGAGATCTTCCAGCACATCCAGGAGGCCGCCACCGCCGCCAGCGAAGACCTCGCCGCCCGCTACGGCGAACCGGAGGTCCTCGAGGGGTACGGCCGCCGCAACACCACCCTCACCGCCGTCGCGCCCACCACCAGCAGCAGCTTCATCCTGGGGCAGGCGTCGCCGTCGATCGAACCGATCCGCAGCAACTACTACGTCCGCGACCTCGCCAAGAGCGTCACGACCTTCCGCAACCCGGTGTTGCAGGAGGTCCTCGCCGAACGCGACCTCGACACCCCCGAAACCTGGCGCGACATCCTCGAGCACGACGGCAGCGTCCAGCACCTCGACGCGCTCGGCGACGACGAGAAGGAGCTGTTCAAGACCTTCGCCGAGGTCAGCCAGCTCGACGTCGTCGTCCAGGCCGGCCAGCGGCAGGCGCACATCGACCAGTCGCAGTCGCTGAACCTCATGATCCACCCCGACACCCCCGCCAAGGACCTCAACACCCTCCACCTCGAGGCGTGGGAGCGGGGCGTGAAGACCCTGTACTACCAGCACTCGATCAACGCCGCCCAGGCGTTCAGCCGCGAACTCCTCACCTGCACCGTCTGCGAGAGCTGATCCCCATGGCCCTGAGCACCCCCACCCCCACGACCCCCGTCCCGCCGCAGCGGACCGACGCCGGCGGCGACGCCTCCGCGCCGCGCCGCGAACGCGACCTGCTCACCCCCCGCCTGCACATGCGCCCCGCGGAGTACCCCGAGCTGCTCGAGTACCGCGACGCCGTCCGGCACGCCTACTGGCTGCACACCGAGTTCAACCTCGCCGACGACGTGCACGACTTCCACGCCCGCGTCAGCGCGGCCGAACGCCAAGCGATCACGAACGCCACCCTCGCCATCGCCCAGGTCGAGGTGGCGGTGAAGGCGTTCTGGGGCGACCTCATGAAGCGCCTGCCGAAACCGGAGCTCGGCGCGGTGGGCTACACCTTCGCCGAATCCGAGGTCCGCCACCAGGACGCCTACGCGCACCTGCTGCACCTGCTCGGCCTCGACGAGGCGTTCGAACGCATCCACGCCATCCCTGCCCTCGCGCACCGCATCGAGGTCCTCAACACCGTCAACGCGCGGATGCCCGACCCCGGCGCGGTCGAGGAGAACGGCCGCGACTTCGCCGCCTCGCTGATGCTGTTCAGCAGCTTCGTCGAGCACACCAGCCTGTTCTCGCAGTTCCTCATCATGAAGTCGTTCCAGCGCCACAAGGGCCTCTTCAAGGGCGTCAGCAACGTCGTCGACGCCACCAGCCAGGAGGAGCAGCTGCACGGCCTGTTCGGCTACGAACTCGTGCGCCACCTCCAGCACGAGCGCCCCGCCTGGTTCGACGACGCCTTCGAAGCCGAGATCCGCCAGGGGGTCCGCGACGGCTACGCCGCCGAACGCGGCATCGTCGACTGGATCTTCGAGGCCGGCGAACTCGACTTCCTGCCCAAGGCCGACGTCCTCGCCTTCATCGAGCACCGCTTCGATTCCGCCCTCGAGGCGGTCGGCTACGCCCCCGAGTTCGAGCCCGACCGCGACGCGGTGGAGCGCACGCAGTGGTTCGAGGAGGAGATCCTCGCCGGCAAGCACGTCGATTTCTTCCACAAGCGCCCCACGGCGTACGCGAAGAAGGCGAAGAGCTTCAGCGGCGACGACCTCTTCTGAGCCGGCGCCCTCACGGGCGCGCGAAGCGAAGCTCCCACGACAGGCCCCACGCGAACCGCGCGTGGGGCCCGTCGCTTGCGTGGTCGTCGAGCGGCCGCCAGGTGACGACCTCGATGCGGTCCGCCCCCCGCCCCGCCGGGTCGGGCAGGACCCGCACGCGGCGGAGCGCCGCGGCTTCGGGACCGGTGCGCGCCTGGAAGTTCGCGAGGACCTCCAGGACCTGCAGGCCGGCGTCGTTGCGGACGAGGCGTTGCGCCTCCCCGCTCGCCCCGTCCGGCGCCTCGTGGAAGTGCCCGCCGATCACGAGGAACACCCCGTCGAACGGCGCGACCAGGCGCCGGAAGAGCGTGTCGCCGTCGGCCCCGACGTGGGGGCTGGCGCCGTCGCCGTCGACGACCTCGCCCACCCGCGCCGACGCCGGGTAACGCGCGACGCCGTCGGCGTCCCACAGGTAGGCGTGCGTCGTCAGGACGGTCGGGACGCCGTCGTAGTGCCGCAGGACCCGCTCCGCCCACGCCACGGCGTTCGGTTCCGCGCGCAGGTCGCCCCCCTCGAACGGCACGCTGACGTGCAGCAGCGTCCGCCCGCCCGCGCGGAACCAGCGGACCGACGCGCGCCCGTCGGGCGACGCGCCCAACAGCCCGCTCGCCCCCGCCGGCCCGTCGCCCCGTCCCCTCGCCGCGGGGCCGAAGCGCGCCCGCCAGGCGCTCGCGTCGCCGTCGATGCGGTTCAGGGGTACGACGTCGTGGTTCCCCAGCGTCCCGGCGTACGCGACGACCCCCTCGAGGGGCGCGAAGGCCGCGTCGGCGCGCGCCCACTGCGCCGCGTCGTCCGCGTCGCGCACGACGTCCCCGACGTGCGTGACGAAGGCAACGGTCTCCGCGTGCGCCGCGATCCAGTCGGTCATGCTCGCCAAGCGCGGATCGCGCGGCCCGACCAGCGACTGCGTGTCGGGCAGCACGACGATCTCGAACGGTGCCAGCGGGCCGGGCGAGGGGGCCGGCAGGGCGGACGGCGGCGGGAGCCCCGCCCCCGGCGCGACGCCCGGATCGGCGCGGCAGGCCGGGGCGACGAGCAGGACCCACGCCGCCAGGAGGGCGCGCCACGGGAACCGACGGCGGGGGGTCATGCCCCAGCATGGCGCCCGCCGCCCCGCCCGCCGGCCCAGCGGTCACGGCCCGCGCGCCGCGGCGCGGTAGCGTGCCCCGGTCCCGCCCCGCGCCGCCCGGTGCGACGGCCCACGTGCGGTCGCGGGGGGACGGAAGGAGGCCGCCGTGCCCGACGTCGTCCGCTGGGGCGTCCTGAGCCCCGCCAAGATCGCGGTGAAGAAGGTGATCCCCGCCATGCAGGCGGGCGCCCGGAGCGAGGTGGTGGCGATCGCGTCGCGCGACGCGGCGCGCGCCCAGGCCGCCGCCGACGCCCTCCACCTCCCGCACGCCTTCGCGAGCTACGACGCGCTGCTCGGCAGCGACGTCGTCGACGCGGTGTACGTGCCGCTCCCCAACCACCTGCACGTCCCCTGGGCGGTCCGCGCGCTCGAGGCCGGCAAGCACGTGCTCGTCGAGAAGCCGCTGGCCCGCAGCGCGGCGGAGGCCGCCCCGCTCCTCGACGCCGCCGCCGCCCACCCCCACCTGAAGGTCATGGAGGCGTTCATGTACCGCTTCCACCCGCAGTGGCGGCGGGCGAAGGCGTGGATCGACGCCGGCGAGGTCGGGGCCCTCCGCACCGTCCACTCGCACTTCAGCTACCACAACGTGAACCCCGACGACGTCCGCAACCGCCCCGAGACGGGGGGCGGCGGCCTGCTCGACATCGGCTGTTACGACGTCTCGCTCTCGCGCTTCCTGTTCGGCCGGGAACCGCTCCGCGTCGCGGCGCAGCTCGACGTCGACCCCGACTTCGGCACCGACCGCCTCGCCAGCGCCCTCCTGGACTTCGGGGACGGCGCGACCGCGACGTTCAGTTGCGCGACCCGCCTCGCCCCCCACCAGCGGGTCGAAGCGTCGGGGGAGGCCGGCCGCGTCGAACTGGACGTCCCCTTCAACGCCCCGCCGGCCGGCGCCGTCCGCGCCCGCCTCGTGCGCGGCGGGGAGGTCCTCGAGCACGTCGAACGCGACGTCGACCAGTACACCCTGCAGGGCGACGCGCTCAGCACCGCGATCCTCGAGGACCGACCCGTGCCCACCCCCCTCGCCGACGGCCTCGCCAACATGCGGGTGCTCGACGCGATCCGCGATGCGGCGGCGACCGGGGCGTGGGCGGACGTGCCGCCCGCCGGCGGGTCGCTCAACGCAGCTGCGCCAGCCTGAGGTCGAGCGACGCCAGCAGGCGGGCGTGCCGGGCGGCGTCGCGCGAGGCGACGACCTGCGCGTGCGACGCCTCCGCCTCCTGCAGCGTGATCGCGTCGATCGTGCCGGCGTCGAAGCGCGCGCGTTGCGCCTCGAGCGACGCGGCGGACGTCGCGACCGCGTCGCGCGCGTCCGCAAGGCGGTTCTCGGCGGCGACGAGCGCCGCGTGGGCGCGCCGCACGGCGTCGTCGACGCTCGTGCGGGCCCGCGCCAGGCGGGTGCGGGCGTCCTCGACGGCGGCCTCGGCGTCGGCGCGCTCGTTCGCGCTCGACAGCGGCGTCGCGAGGCCGGGGAGCTCCGCTTCGCGCGCCGCCAGGTCGCGTTGCGCGGCGCGCAGCGACGCCGCCTCCGCGCCGTCGCGGGCCGCGTCGAGGGTCGGGACCGGCGGCAGCGCCTCGGCGGCGACCGGGGCGAGGGCGTCGAACGGTTGCCCGATCGCTTCGCGCAGGTCCGCTTCGGCGAGCGCCAGGTCGGCGGTCGCGTCCGCCCGCGCGCGGGCGCGTGCCGCGGCGTCGTCGCGCGCCTCGGCGACGGCGAGGTCGGTGACGGCGCCCGCTTCCAGGCGAACCGTCTCCGCGGCGAGGACCGCGTCGGCGATCGACACCTGCGCTTCGGCGTCGGCGAGGGCGTCGCGCGCTTCGAGGACCGCGACGTACGCCGCGCTCGCGTCCCGGCGGGCTTCGGCCTCCGCGACGCGCACGTCGTCCGCGGCGGCGTCGGCGGCGTCGCGCGCCGCGCGGCGCGCCAGCGCGGTCGCCGTGGGGTCGGCGGCGCGGCGCTCGCGTTCGCGGACCGCGTCCTCCAGCGCGTCGCGGGCGTCGCGGACGGCGTCGTCGCGGGGGACGGCAAGGCGGATCGCGGCGTCCAGGTCGAGGGCGGGGACGTCCTGCGCGACGGCGGACGGGGCCAGCGCGAAGGGCGCGAGGAGGACGAGGGTCGCGAGGAGGGGGCGAAGCGGCGACGTCATCGGACGACCTCCGTAGGATCGACGGCGAGGGGGATGGCGAGCGCCATCACCGCCTCCCGGTAGTGATCGAAGGCGATGGCGAGCGCATGCTCGGCGTCGGCGAGCGCCCGTCGGGCGTCGTCCGCGTCGAGCGGCGCGACCTCGCCGAGCTCCGCGCGGCGGGCGGTCTCCGCCGCCTCCGCGGCGGCGCGGTCGCGGTCCGCTTCGGCGAAGGCGAGGGCGTCGGCGCGGGCCAGGACGGCGCGGGCCCGCGCCGCGATCTCCGACGCGGCGGCGTCGCGCGTGCGCGCCAGGGCGTCCTCGGCGCGCGCGAGGGACGCCTCGAGGCGCGCTTCGGTGGGGCCGGCGGCGGGATCGAGGGGGACGCTGGCGCCCAGCGTCGCGGAGAACGACCCGCCACCGGCGCCGGCGTTCTCACCGTACGTCAGGGTGCTGCCGAGCGACGGGGCCAGCTGACGGCTGTCGACCGACAGGTCCAGGGCGAGCGAGGTGTCGTCCCCGGCCCCGCCGCTCACGCCGAACGACGCGGTCGCGCGGGGGGCGGCGTCGCGGCGGGCGGACGCGAGCGAGCGTTCCGCCTCCGCGACGGCGTTGCGGGCCGCGACGAGGTCGGGGCGCGCGGCGGGGGGGTCGGCGTCGCCGTCGAGGGCGGCGGCGAGCGGGGCCGGCAGCGCGTCGAGGGCGGGGGCGTCGGGGAGGGGGCCGGCGACGCGGTCGACGGGCGCGTCCAAGAACCGCGCCAGCGCGTCGCGGGCCGCCTCGACGTCGCGTTCGGCGGTGCGCAGGTCCTGCGCCGCGCGCTCCGCCGCCGCCTCGGCGCTGCGCACCTGCGCGTCGGTCGCGGCGCCCGCCGCGGCGCGCTCGCGCCAGGCGGCGAGGCGGGCGTCGGCGGCGTCGCGGTCGGCGCGGCGGAGCTCGACGGCCTGCTGCGCGCGGAGCAGGTCGGCTGCGTACGTCGCGAGGTCCAGGGTCGCGGTGCGCTGCGCGGCGGCGGCGTCGGCGCGGGCGGCGGCGAGGTCCGCCTCCGCCCGGGCGACGGCGTCGCCGGCGGCGCCCGCCCCGAAGCCGGTCCAGGTGCCCGACGCGCCGAGGCTGCTGCGGACGGTCGCGTCGCGCTCCGCGTCGAACGGCGCGTCGCGGGACACCGAGGCGTCGATCGAGCCGCTCCAGGGCGCGCGGGCGGCGGCGAGGGCGCGTTCGGCGTCGGTGACGGCGGCGCGCGCGTCGACGACGTCGGGGGCGTCGGGGAGGCGCGCGAGGGCGTCCGACCAGGTCAGGACGGCGGCGTCCTGCGCGAAGGCGACCCCGAGCGTCGCGAGGGCGAGGACCGCCAGCCGGGCGGGCCGAAGGATGCCGGCGCGGCGGTCGGGGATGGAGCGGCGGGGGGGGGGGGGGGGGGGGGGGCGGGGGGGGGGGGGGGGGGGGGGGGGGGGGGGGGCGTGGGGTGGGGGGGACGGCGTCCGGGCATCACTCGTACCTCAGCGACGCGACCGGGTCGAGGCGGGCGGCGCGGCGCGCGGGGTAGAAGCCGAAGAACACGCCGACCGCGGCGGCGAAGGCGAAGGCGACGAGGATGCTGGAGAGCGTCGGGATGGCGCTGAGGCCGAACAGCGGCAGCACGCCGAGGGCGAGGCCCAACCCCAGCGCGACGCCGAGCACGCCGCCGCCGACGCTGAGGAACACCGACTCGGCGAGGAACTGACCGAGGACGTCGCGGGGCTTCGCGCCGAGCGCCTTGCGGAGACCGATTTCGCGGGTCCGTTCGGTGACGGACACCAACATGATGTTCATGATGCCGATGCCTCCCACGAGCAGGCTGATCCCGGCGATCGCGCCGAGGAACAGGGTGAGGGTTGCGGTGATCTGGTTGAGGCTGTCGAGCGTGTCCGCCTGATTCTGGATCTCGAAGTCGTAGTCGGCGGGGTCGGGCGTGCCGTGCTGCTCCGCCATCAGGACCTCCAGGTCGCTCGCGAGCGGCCCGAGGTCGCCGGCGTCCGCGGCCGCGACGTACACCGCGTCGACGCCGGTGTCCCCGATCGCGTCGGGGCCCTGGATGCGGGTGAGGAAGGTGGGGAGGGGGACGACGGCGGCGTCGTCGAGGCTGAAGAAGCTGTCGCCCTTCTCCTCGACGACGCCGACGACGGTGAAGCGGACGCCGTTCACGGCGACCTCCGCGCCGACCGCCCGGTCGGGTGCGCCGAAGAGGTCCTCGGCGGCACCGTAGCCGAGCACGATTACGCGGTTGCCGCGCTCGACGTCGAGGGGGCTGAAGAAGGTGCCGTAGGCGGTGTCGGCGTTGCGGACGGTCGCGAAGTCCGCCCAACTGCCGGTGACCTGCACCGGGAGGTTCTCGCTGCCGACCTTCAGCGTCGCGCCGGCGGCGAGGGTGGGGGCGACCCCCGCGATGCGGGTGTCGTTCGACGCGCGGATGGCGCGGGCGTCGTCGAGGGTGACGGTCTGCCGCCCGCCGCTGCGGACCAGCCCGATGCCGCGCCCGTCGGTCTGCGCGCGGACCGTGAGGAGGTTCGTCCCGAGGCTCTGCAGGTTGGCGGTGATGTCGGCGGTGACGCCCGCCCCGACCGACGTCAGGGCGACGACGGAGGCCACCCCGATGACGATCCCCAACGTCGTGAGGAGCGAACGAACGACGTTCGTCGTGAGGCCCCGCACGGCGACCCGCGCGATGGCGAACGGCCCGAGTCCGCGCCGCCGACGGCGGTCGGGGAGGGCGGGCATCGTCGCCGAGTGGGGGGTGGCGGTGCTCATGCGGCGACCCCGCCCTGCGGCGCGGCGTCGGGGGCCTCGAGGCGGGCGCGGACGGCGTCGGGCAGCGTCGGGGCGTGGCGTTCGTCGTCGTGCAGCTCCCCGTCGAGCAGGTGGAGGGTGCGTTCGGTCTGGCGGGCGATGTCGTGCTCGTGCGTCACGATCATCACGGTCGAGCCTTCGGCGTTCAGGCGGTGGAAGAGCGCCATGATCTCGTGCCCGGTCTGCGAATCGAGGTTCCCCGTCGGTTCGTCGGCCAGCAACAGGTCGGGGTCCATCGCCAGTGCGCGGGCGACGGCGGCGCGTTGCTTCTGGCCGCCGGAGATGTTGTTCGGTTGGCTCTGCGCCTTGTCGCCCAGCCCGACGCGCTCGAGCAGGATGCGGGCGCGCTCGCGGCGGACGGCGGCGGGGACGCCGGCGTACACCATTCCCAGCGCGACGTTCTCGAGCAGGCTCACGCGCGGCAGCAGGTGGAACGCCTGGAAGACGAAGCCGACGCGTTCGTTGCGCGCTTCGGCGCGCTCGTTCTCGGTGAGGTCGGCGACGTCGCGCCCACCGAGCCGGTAGCGGCCCTCGGTGGGGCGGTCGAGCAGGCCGAGGACGTTCATGAGGGTGCTCTTGCCCGAGCCGCTGGGGCCCATCAACGCCACCATTTCGCCCGGGTGGACGTCGAACGACACCCCCTTCAGGGCCTCGAACGTCCCGCCGCCCACCGCGTACGCCTTGCGGAGCTCGCGGACGTGGAGGACGGCCTCGTCGCCGCCCCCGCTCACGGTCGGCCCCCGGGGGGCCCCTGTCCGGGCACCCCACCGCCCATGCCGCCACCGGGGCCGCTCCGCCCTTCGCCGGTGGGGGCGGCGTCGCGCGTCGCGGTGGGGAGGAGGCGGTCGCCCTCGGCGAGGTCGCCGGTCACGATCGCGTCGAAGCCGAGCGAGTCGACGAGGCGGACGCGGACCGGTTCGGGGTCGCCGCCGTCGGTCATGCGCTGCACGATCCGCACCTGCGGGTCGCGCGCGTCGGGCGGCGTCGCGAGGGCGGCGAGGGGGACGGTGGCGGTCGCCTCGTAGCGGGCGGTGGTGATCTCCGCCTCCGCCGTCATGCCGGGCCGGACGGTGCGGTCGGCGTTGTCGATCGCGACCGTGACCTCGAAGACGGGGATGTTGCTGACGATGCGGCCGACCGGGGCGATGCCGACGACCTCGCCGGCGACGTCGGCGTCGGGGAGGGCGTCCAGCGTGAGGGTCGCCGCCTGGCCGACGGCGACCTGCGCGATCTCGGTTTCGTCGATCTCGACGGGGAGGTCCAGCGTCGCGTCGTCCACGACCGTCAACAGCGCGCCGTCCTGAACGACGGTCGCGCCGGTCTGCACCGCGTGCTCGGCGACGATCCCGGCGAACGACGCGGTGGTCGTCGCCGCCGCCCGGTCGTCGCGCGCGTCCTCGAGCGCCGTCTCCGCGTCCTGGATGGCGAGGTCGGCGGCGCGGAGGTCCTCGGCGTCGCGCGTCGCGCGCAGCTCGCGCGACTCTTCGAGGCGGGCGAGGTCCGCCTCGGCGTCGGCGAGCGCCTCCGCGGCGTTCTCGCGGGCGGTGCGGGCGTCCTCGAGGGCGTTGCGGCTGGCGCTCCCGAGGTCGGCGAGGCGTTCCTGGAGGGCGAGGTCGGCGTCGGCGTCGTCGAGGGCGGTGCGGGCGTCCTCGACGGCGGCGACGGCGCGCTCGATGCTGCGTTCGAGCTCCGCGCGGGCGTCGCGCTGGTTGGCGACCAACGCCGTGCGCGAGGAGCGCGCCGACGCGAGGGCGCTTTCGGCGTCGGCGATCGCCCGCTCGAACGGATCGGGGTCGAGGCGGGCGAGGACGTCGCCGGGCTCGACGCGGGTACCGACGTCGGCGAGCTCGATGACGGTGCCGCGGGCTTCGGCGACGAACTCGACGCTGCGGCCGGGTTCGAGCGTGCCGGCGCCGACGACCGTCACCTCGTGCGGCGCGAGGGCGACGACGACGGGGGCGGGGGCGGCGTCCGCATCGGTCGCGGCGTTCGCGCCGGTGCGCCCGAGGAACCACCACCACGCGCCGCCGCCCGCGGCGGCGACGAGGGCGAGGATCACGAGGATGCGGATCGCGCCCGCGCCGGTGCGGCGTCGTGCGGCGGTCATGGGCGGGCTCCGGGTGCGACGAACGACCGGGGTTGGATAGGGGGGTGGGGTATCGACGTCATCCTTCGAGGGTACCGCACGGCCATGGGAGGCCCATGCGCGGGCGATGTGGAAGATGAGCGCGCCGGGACGCCCTGCTCAGGTCACGACGTCCCACAGGAAGTGCCGCCCCAACGTCCGCGACCAGGTGGTCCACACGCCGGCCAGGCGCTCGAGCGAGGCGGCCATCGCGAGCCCCCCGACGTGCAGCGGCGTGAGGCCGAGGTCGGCGGCGAGGCGGCTGGCGACGGCGACGGCGTCGTCCTCGTTGCCGGCGATCGGCATCGTGCCGGTCGCCTCCCCCGCCGCGGCCCGCCGCAACGCCTCGACGCCGACGACGTTGAACGCCTTGACGACGCGCGCGCCGCGCGCGGCGCGTTGCAGGGCTTCGGCGACCGACGTGCCGTCGGGGCGGGTGTCGTTGCTGGCGTCGAGCAGGATCTTGCCGTCCCACGGCCCGACCTCCGCGACGACCTCGTCCGCGACGGCGCCGGGAACCGCGATCACGACGACCTCCGCGGCGTCCTTCGCGTCCTGCAGCGTCGCGGTGCGGGCGTAGGGGGTATCGACGCGCAGCGTGTCGAGGCGCGGGTCGCGCGGGTCGCGGGCCCCGTAGACGATCTCGTGGCCCATCGCGCTCCACGCCGTGCCGAGCGTTCCCCCCAACCGTCCGCAACCCAGAATGCCGATCCGCATGCCGCCTCCTGGCGGGCAAGGTAGCGCGGGGTCCCCGCCCGCCGGGGGTCAGATGCCGCACGCTTCTGCGCGGCGGTCAGACGATGTGGGTCTCGCCGCCGTCGCGGCCGGGGTCCGCGAAGCGGGCGTGGCGGAGGGGTGCCAGGTCGAGGGTGTGGGCGGCGCCGTCGACCGCCTCCTCGGCGATCAGGCGACCGACCATCGCGGCGTGCTGCACGCCGTGCCCGGAGAAGCCGGCGGCGTCGATCCAGCCCTCGGCGTCGGGGTGCCGCCCGAGGATCGCGTCGTGGTCCGGCGTGACTTCGTAGTAGCCCCACCAGCTCGCGCCGCGGTCGAGGCCGACCGCCTCCATCCACGGGAAGCGCGGGAGGGCGGTGGCGAGGGTCGCGTCGAGCCACGCCCAGTCGATGCCCTCGACGAACCCGGGCGCCTGGTCGGGGTCGCTGCGCCCGAACAGCAGCCGTTCGCCCTCCCCGCGCAGGTAGGTGCCGCTGGCGACGTCCACGGTCAAGGGGTAGGGGTGCGGGGCGGCGACGGGACCGGTCGCGAAGATCATGCGGCGGACCGGTTCGACCGCCAGGGGGAGGCCGGCGGTGGCGGCGACGCGCCCCGCCCAAGCGCCGGCGGCGTTGACGACGAGGGGCGCCTCGAACGTCTCGGTGCGCCCCTCGCTCACCGCCTCGACCCGCCAGGTGCCGGCGGCGTGGCGTGCGCGCTCGACCCGGGTGCGGAGGTGCAGCGTCGCCCCCACCCGCCGCGCGGTGCGCAGGTAGCCGGTCGTCACCTGGTGCGGGTCGACGACGCCGTCGATGGGGCCGTAGGTGGCGGCGTGGACGCCCGCGGGGTCGAACGGCGTGTGCGCCTGCGCGGCGTCGGGCGTCAGGACCTCGACCGGGGCGCCGGCCGCGCGTTGCACCTCGACCGCGCGGGCGTGCGCCGGCCAGGCGGCCTCGGGCACGAGGAACAGGTAGCCCTGGGGGCGGTAGCCGGAGGGGAGGCCGTGCACCGCCTCGAAGGTGCGGTACTCCTCGATGCCCGCCAGCGACAGGCGCACGTTCAGGTCGCTCGCGAACTGGACCCGGACCCCGGCCGCGCTGCGGCCGGTCGACCCGGTCGCGGGGGCGTCGGCGGCGTCGAGGATGCGGACGTGCAGCCCGCGCTCCGTCAGCCGGTACGCGATCGCCGCGCCGACGATGCCCGCCCCGATGATGACCGCGTCGCTCACGTGCGTCATGCGCGACGCTAGCATGCGTCCGTCCCGTCCGGACCCGCCGTCCGGCGCGTCCGCGAGGGCGTCGCGTTTGGGGTGTGCCCCGCTCGGGGCGAGCCCACCGCGGGGAGAGGAGGTCCCATGAAGCCCTGCATGATGTGCAACCACCCGTGCCCCAACACGCCGTGCGGCGTGAAAGCCCCCTGTCCGAACTGCGGGTGGCCCTACCCACACGGGAGTTGCGCCGACCGAACGCCGCCGAATCCCACGACGAACACACTGCCATACGCGTGACGTAAGAGTCCCGGGCATCCTTTCGGCTTCGGTGTCGTCGAGTGGGTTAGCACGT
>CAJXOA010000026.1 GCA_913057685.1 uncultured Trueperaceae bacterium | reverse complement strand
CCCGGGCCGACCGCGGCCCACGGTTGGCGCGTCAGGAGCGCCCGCGCGTCCTGCAGGACGTTGCCCCACGTCGGCGTGGGGAGTGAGACGCCGACCCCCAGGTAGGAGAGCGACGACTCACGCAACAGCATGCCCACGCGCGCCTGCTTCAACTGGCCGTAGACGAGATTTCGGACCGCCCGATCGGCCTCCGTCTTCGGCCTCGAGGCATAGACGAGTAGGCTCGCGACCTTCAGGTGCTCGAGCAGGCGGCGCGCTGCCACCCTAGTCCCAGACCAATTCGGCGTACGGGTTGAGCAGCGGGTCGGCCAGCAGATCCTCGAGCGACGTGAACGGGATCGCGCCGTAGTGCAGCAACGCGTGAGGCCACGCGAAGTCCGCGTTCGCCACGCTCTCGTGCAAGAACAACGCGCGCCCCAAGCGGATCGCCTCCCACGCCTGACTCTGCGTCCCGCTCGTTTCGCCCGCCGCCATGATCACGGTCGCGTGGGAGATCAACGCCATCGTCCGGTTGCGCTGTACGAAGCCCGAACGGCCAGGCGAGTGCCCCACTTCGAACTGGCTGAGCACCAACTGCTCGCGCATCATGCGCTCCTGGAGCGCGCGGTGCTCGCGCGGGTAGAAGCGATCCAGCGGCGTGCCCAGCACCGCGATGGTTGCGCTCCCCGCCTCCAAGGCCGCTTCATGAGCTGCACGGTCCACGCCCCGCGCCAGGCCGCTCACCACCACGCCGTCGACGTCCGCGACGTGAAGCGCCAACTCGCGGGTGCGCTCGAGCGCCTCCGCGCTCGCGTCGCGCGAGCCGACGATCGACACGCGAGGCGTCCGACGGATCAAGTCCCGCTGGCCCGCGTAGTAGAGGACCTTCGGCACGCTCTTCACCTGCTCGAACTCGTTGAGCGGACCGAGCAACGCCTCGGTCGTCACGGACTGCGCCACAGGGTCGCCTCCGACCCCATTCTAGCGACCCTGCCTGGCTCCATCCCAGCGCGAGCGCCACGCCGCCGTGATCGCTGCCACGAGGCGACCTACCGGTAGGCCCGCCCCACGATTGCCGCGAGCTGCGCGTGGGCCACGCCGGGTCTACGCGCGGGGATCGACGGCCACGAGGGCGACGAAGCAGGGGAGGGGTCGCCTCCCGGGTCGCGTGCGTGCAGCCGGTCGGCGACCTCGGACCGCACCCGTTCGCGACGGTTCCCGCGGTTCCGTCGAAGGCGGCGCTCGCCTGGACGTCGGCGGTGAGTTGGCGGCGGTGTCCGGCTCGAAGCCGAGCGTCCCGTAGCGGACGCGCAGCGGCATCGACATCGACACGATGGATCCCGCGTGCGACGACGCCAACGAGGGGTTCCACCTCGCCCTGGCGATCGACGTCACGCTGGGTGAGGGCATCCAGTTCCACCACGGCTACGGCGAACGGACCGCGGAGTTCTCGTTCGACGTCGGTGAGCCCGACGCGACCGAGATCTCGCTGGAGTCGGTCGAGCGGTACCAGCAGGAGGTCGACGTCGTCGTCAACTTCGAGTCCGCCCTGAGGTCGCTCGACGGCGAACGACACCGACCTACGGCGTCCGGCGGCGAACGCCATCGACGGACGCCGCCCCGCACCTGGGGGGCGGGGTCGGTGGTGTCACCCCTGCTGCGGATCGAAGGCGTCGCGCAGTCCGTCGGCCAGCAACTGCAGCGACAGCGTCGCGGTGGCGAGCGCCACGCCCGGGCCGACCGCGGCCCACGGTTGGCGCGTCAGGAGCGCCCGCGCGTCCTGCAGGACGTTGCCCCACGTCGGCGTCGGGAGCGACACGCCGACCCCCAGGTAGGAGAGCGACGCCTCGACCAGTAGGAACGTCACCATCGTCGTCGCGAGCTGTACGAGGACGGGGCCGGCGAGCAGCGGCGTGACGTGGTGCACCGTCGTCCGCCACCGGGTCGCCCCGAGCGCCCGGGCGGCCGCGACGTGGTCGGCGGAGCGCAGCGAGCGGGCGAAGCCCCGCACGAGGCGGAAGTACGTCGGTGCCCCCGCCACCGCGAGCGCGCCCAGCGTCTGCAGCGTTCCCCCACCGAGGCCGGCGACCACGAGGAGCACCAGCAGGAACCCGGGGAAGGCCAACAGGGCGTCGAAGAGCCGGACGAGGACGGCGTCGACCCGGCGGCCCGCGTCGCTCGCCAGGAGGCCGGCCGCCCCCCCGAGCAGCAGCGTCGCGAGCGCCGCGCCGACCGCGATCACGAGCGACACCCGCCCCCCGGCGAGGGTGCGGGCGAGGACGTCGCGCCCTAGGCCGTCGGTCCCGAGCGGGTGCTGCAGCGACGGGCCGGCGTACGTCGCGCCGTAGTCGGGATCGAGCGGGTCGTGCGGCCACACCTCCGGCCCGACGAGGGTCGCGAGCAGCACGACGACGGAGAGCAGCAGGCCGGCGCGTAGGCGCGGGGGGAGGCGGCGGACGGCGGTCACGCGTCCCGCACCCGCGGGTCGGCGGCGGCCTGCGCCAGGTCGGCGGCGACGTTCACGAGGACGTACACCGCGACCGCGAGGAGGGTCGCGCCCTGCACGACCGGTACGTCGCGCGCCCCGATCGCCCCGATCAACGTCGCGCCGAGCCCCGGCAGGCCGAACACCTGCTCGACGACGATCGTCCCGGTCAGCAGGCCGCCCGCCTCCAGCGCGACGAGGGGGAGGAGGGCGGGCAGGGCGTTGGCGGCGAGGTGGCGGGTTTGGCGCAGCGGGCCGGCGCCCTTGGCGCGCACCGTGCGCATCCAGTCGGCGCGGCGTCGCTCGAGGGCGGTGGCGCGCACGACCCGCGCGAGTTGCGCGGCGCGCGGCAGCGCCAAGGTCGCGACCGGCAGGATCAAATGCGTCGCCCACGCGCCGAGACCGCCGTCGCTCGGCAGCCCGAGGAGCGGCAGCACCGGCCAGGTGACGGCGAAGGCGAGGAGCAGCACGAAGCCGACCCAGAACTCCGGCAGCGCCAGGCCGGCGGTCGTGAACGCGAGGACGCCGCGGTCGACCGCACTCCCCGGCCGCGCGGCGGCGGCGAGGCCGAGCCCCACCCCGACGAGCAACGAGGCCAGCCAGGCGAACGACGCCAGGGCGGCGGTGACGGGGAGGCGTTCGGCGAGGATCGTGGCGACCGGCCGCCGTTCCCGGTAGGAGGTCCCCAGGTCGCCCTGCAGCAGGTCGCCCCACCAGGCGGCGTAGCGCGCGTAGGCGGGTGCGTCGAGGCCGAGCTCCGCGCGGATCGCGGCGCGCGCCGCGTCGCTCGCGTCGGTGCCGGTCCGTACCGCCGCCGCGTCACCGGGCAGCGCGTCGGTCGCGAAGAACACGAGCGTCGCGACGAGGACGGCGGTGACGGCGAGCGCGCCGAGGGTGCGGAGGAGGTAGACGGGGAGCCCCATACGTGTCGGACGGGGGCGGCGGGGCGGGACGGGGTCGGTCCCCGTCCCGCCCGGCGCGGGCCCGCGTCAGTCCAGCGTAACGGAGCGGAGGTCGAAGCTGTCGAGCAGCGGCGTGATCCAGAAGCCGTTCACGTCGGTGCGTTGCGCGTAGCTGCGGTTCGACGCGCCGAAGTACACGAACGGCGGGTCGTCGTGCAGGCGCGTCAGGACGTCGGCGTACAGCGCCTCGCGGGTGGCGCGGTCGGACACCTGCGCCGCCTCGGCGAGGAGCGTGGCGGCCTCGGGGTCGTCCCACCCGGTGTAGGTGGCGTCCGGATCGCCGTAGCCGCCCAGGCGACCGGTCGGGTCGAGCTTGCCGGTGTGCCCGATGACGGTGAGGTCGAAGTCGCGCGGGCCGCCGTAGACCTCCCCGAGCCACACGCCCCACTCGACGACGCGGATGTCGACGTCGATCCCGACGTCGCCCAGCATGTCCTGCACGATCTGGCCCGCCTGGACGTGCACCTCGTACGGTTGCGGGAGCGCCATGTCGAGCGTGAGGTCGTCCGGAACGCCGGCCTCGTCCAGGAGGGCGCGGGCGCGCTCGGGGTCGTAGCCGTACGGCTCGACGTCGGCGGGCAGCCAGGGGCTGCCGGGCTCCATGAAGGTCCCGGTCGGGGTGCCGCCGCCGTAGGCGACCTCGAGGACGGTGTCGGCGTCGACGGCGAGGTTCAGCGCGCGGCGGACGCGGGGGTCCTCCAGGTAGGGGCGGCGGGTGTTGATCGACGTCACCAGCACCGTCCCGGAGGGCTCGCGAACGAGCTCGACGTCGGGGTTCGTCTCCAGGGTCGGGAGGTCGGCGGTGGCGGGGTCGGCGATGACGTGGAAGTCGCCGGCGAGGAGGCCCTGGGCCTGCACCGCGGCGTCGGTGACGAAGCGGATCTCCGCGGCGTCGATGGCCGGGGCGCCGGCAAAGTAGTCGGGGTTCGCCTCGAGCCGGACGTAGCCGTCGCGCACCCAGGTGTCCAGGCGGAAGGCGCCGGTCCCGACCGGGTCGGTGCCGAAGTCGTGGCCCGCCTCGAGCTTCTCCGACGGCAGCATCGCGCCCCAGCCGGACGCGAGGCTGGCGAGCAACGCCGGCGCGGGACGGCTCAGCTCGAGGCGGACGGTGCGCGCATCGACGGCGACGACGGCGTCGATCGCCTCGAACTCGTCGGCCTTCGGCGAGACGTCGGGGTCGGCGATGCGGGTGAGGCTGGCGACGACGTCGGTCGCGTCGAAGGGCGTGCCGTCGTGGAACGTCGCCTCGTTCAGCGTGAAGGTCCAGGTGGTGCCGGCCTCGTCGACCGTCCAGGATTCGGCGAGCAGCGGCTGGATCGTCCCGTCGCGGGCGACCTCGACGAGGGTGTCGTAGATCGATTTGGCGATCTGGAAGGCGCTCGTCGCCGAGGTCGCTTGCGGGTCGAGGGTGTCGGGTTGCGCGCCGCTGGCGATCACCAGCGTCTGCGCGACGCCGCCCGCCGGGAGGGCGAGGGCGACGGTGAGGGCGAGGGTGCGGGCGAGGGAACGAACGGCTCGGTGCATGGGGTCCTCCGGAGATGGATCGGGGGCCGCGCGGCCGACGCGGACCCCTGGGGTGCACGCGCCCCGGGGCGCGTGACGGGGGGAGGCTACCGGCGCGCCGTCAGACGCCGGTCATGCGCAGCAGCCGCTCCACGAGCCCACGGTAGCCCGCCCCGAACAGGCGCAGGTGCACGAGCGCCGGCCAGGTCTGGTAGATCGGTCGCCGCTCCGCGGCGTCCGGCGGCGTGCCGTAGGCGGCGTCGAGGGCGGGGGCGGGGCGGCCGAAGAGGTGCAGCATCGCGAGGTCGACCTCGCCGTGCCCGCGGTAGGCGGCGGGGTCGATCAACGCCGTGACGCGCCCCCCGGCGGTGAGGACGTTACCGGTCCACAGGTCGCCGTGCAGCAGCGCCGCGGGGGGACGTTCGGGGAGCCGCGCGGGGAGGTCGGCGGCGAGCCGCTCGACGCGGGCGGCGAGGTCGGGGGGGAGGGCGGCGACGTGCGGCAGGAGCCGCCGTTCGGCCCAGAAGGTCGGCCAGGTGTCGGTCGGGGCGTTGGGGACGGAGAGCGTCCCGAACGCCGCGTCCTCGTCCCAGCCGTAGGCGGTCCCGACGTCGGCGTGGAGGTGCGCCAGGACCGTTCCGAGGTCCCCCCACGCCGCGGCGTCGAGGGCGCCGTCGTTGGCGACCGCCTCGAGGACGAGGACGTCGTCGTCCTCGTGCAGTATGCCGGGCGTGGGGGCGCCCGCCGCGCGGAGGGCGGCGAGCATGCGCGCTTCGCGCCGGAGGCCGGTCCCGACCTTGGCGACGACGGTGCGGCCGTCGTCGAGCGTCACCCGCCGCACCTCGCCGAGGTCCCCGCCGCCGAGGGGTGCCTCGCGCGTCACGGGCGCGCCGAGGGCGGCGGCGACACGGCGGGCGAGGGGGGAGGGGACGGTCACGGTGCCATCGTAGATGGGCAGGTGGGGTGAGGGCGTGGGCCGGGTCGCTACGTTCGGTGTGGCGGGCTCAGGCGTCGTGGGCGATGCGGTGGGCGCCGGCGTAGACGTTCATGCGGCCGGGGCGGGCGAAGCCGACGAGGGTGACGTCGAAGCGTCGCGCGACGTCGATCGCCAGGCTCGAGGGGGCGGAGATCGCCACGAACGTCCGGGCGCCGGCGGTGACGGTCTTCTGCAGCAGTTCGTAGGAGGCGCGGCCGCTGACGCACACGACGGCGTCCCGCGCGTCGCGCCCCTCGAGCGCGAGGGCGCCGACCGCCTTGTCGAGGGCGTTGTGCCGCCCGACGTCCTCGCGGACGACCTGCGCGGTGCCGTCGCGACCGAAGAGGCCGGCGGCGTGCAGCCCGCCGGTCGTGCCGAAGAGGCGTTGCTTTCGCCGCAGCGAGGCGGTCATGGCGAGGAGCTGTTCGGGGTCGAACGGCGGGAGGGGGTCCGGATCGGACGCGGCATCGGGGGGTGGGTCGTGCGCGGGGAGGGCGATCGCGTCCAGGTGCGCCTTGCCGCAGACGCCGCAGGCGGACGACGTCGTGACGTAGCGCTCGAGGCGGTGGAGGTCGGGCAGCGTGGGGTCGGTCAGCTCGACGTCGACGACGTTGTAGCGCTCCTCGGGGCGCACGTCGAGGCAGTAGCGGATGCGGCGGACGTCGTCGCGGGTGCGGATGAGGCCCTCGCTCAGCAGGAAGCCGGCGGCGAGCTCGAAGTCGTGGCCCGGGGTCCGCATCGTGGTGGCGAGGGGGGCGACGCGGTCGCCGGCCCGTAGCCGGATCTGCATCGGTTCCTCGCCCGCGACGACGTCGACGCCGTTCGCGCGGGCGTCGTCCGCGACGCGGACGACGCGCACCCGCCGGGTCGGGGCGGCGCGCCCGCGGGGGCGGCTCACGGGCTCGGGGGGGCGGCGTCGGCGCCGCCGTCGCCCGCTCCGTCGGCGGGCGTTCCGGGGGCGGGCGCTCCGGCGGGGAGGACGCGGGCGCGCCCGTGCTTGTAGGCGGGGATGTCGGCGTCGGGGGAGCGGTGGTCGGGCGCGAGGAGCACGTTGGCTTCGGGCCAGTGGACCTGGACGGCGCCGGGCGCGGTGTCGACGATGGCGAGGACGCCGGGCAGCCGCCCGTGTTCGTTGACGACCTCGATCGCCGCGCCGTTCGCCAGCCCCAGGTCGGCGGCGTCGCTGGGCGCCATGAGGACCGCCTCGCGCGACAGGCCGTTGAGGGAGTCGACGTCGGCGTGGACGATGCTGTTGAACTGCTTGCCGCGGCGGGTGACGACGCGGAAGTCGCCCGCGGGGGCCGGAGCGTCGGCGACGGGGACGGGGTGGAAGCGGGCGCGCGCGTCGGGGGTGGGGAAGGTCCCCCCGGCGCAGAGGTGCCGGCCGCCGTACTGCACCTGGTCGCCCTTTTGCGCGAGGGTTTCGATGCCGGCGTAGAAGGGGACGACGTCGGCGATCTCGCGGCGGATGGCGGCGGTGTCCTCGAAGGTGACGGCGTCGGCGCGGTCGGGCCGGACGCGGCGGGCGAGGTCGGTGAGGACGACCCACTCCGGGCGGGCGGCGGCGACGCGCGGCCCGGGGATTTCGGGGCTGAAGATGATGCGTCGCTCGGTGCTGGTTTCGGTGACGCCGCCGGGGATCTCGTAGCGGGTGGTGGTGGGGAGCACGATCACGGTGTCGGCGGGGTCGGTGAGCATCTGGCTGCTGGCGACGACGTCGACGTGCACGCGGAGGGGGATGGCGGACAGCGCCGCGTCGGACGCGGTCGGGGACGGCATGACCTCGCGGAAGTTGCCGCCGACGGCCAGCAGCACGTCGACGTTGCCGCGCGCGGCGGCCTCGAGCATCCGCGGGGTCGTGAAGCCGGGCGCGTCGGGGACGGTGAAGCCGTAGCGTTCGGAGAGGGCGGCGGCGGTGGCGGGCGTGAGCGCTTCGCCGCCGGGGAGGGCGGTGGCGTAGGCGCCCATCTCCGCGCCGCCTTGCACGCCGCTGTGCCCGCGGATCGGCATGAGGCCGCAGCCGTCGCGGCCGATGAAGCCCTGGGAGAGGGCGAGATCGACGATGGCGCGGACGTTGTCCTCGCCGTCGCCGTGTTGCGTGATGCCCATGCCCCAGACGAAGACGGCGCGTTCGGCCTTCGCGACGCGTTCGGCGTACGCCTCCATGTCGTGCCGGGCGAGGCCGGCGGCGCGTTCGAGGGTGCTCCAGGGGGTCGCGTCGAGGACCGCGCGAAGCGCCTCCCAGCCGTCGGTGTGCGCGGCGATGAACGCCTCGTCGACGGCGTCGGCGGCGACGAGGGCCTTGAGGGTGCCGTGGAGGAAGGCGCGGTCGCCGCCGGGGGCGACCTGGATGAAGGCGTCGCTGATCGTCGTGCCGAAGAGGGCGCTCTCGACGTCGGAGGGCACCCAGTAGGCGTCCATGCCCGGCTCGCGGTAGGGGTTGACGGTGACGACCTCCGTGCCCGCCTTTTTCGCGTGGTAGAGGTACTTCATCATGACGGGTTGGTTCTTGGCGACGTTGCTGCCGAAGAAGGTGATCAGGTCGGTGCCGACGAGGTCGCCGTAGGAGCAGGTGGTGGCGCCGACCCCGATCGAGGCCTTGAGCGCGACGGTGCTGGGGGAGTGGCAGACGCGGGCGGCGTTGTCGACGTTGTTCGTGCCGATCGCCCGCATCGCCTTCTGCGCGGCGTAGTACGTCTCGTTGGGGAGGCCGCGGCTGGTGAGGTAGAGGAACGTCCGGTCGGGGGCGTCGGGGTCGATGCGTTCGGCGATGAGGGCGAGGGCGTCCTCCCAGTCGATGGGCCGGAAGCCGGGGTCGCCGCGGCGGCGGATCATCGGGTGGGGGAGGCGACCGAGGTCGCGGAGCTCCTGCGAGGACAGCGCGCGGAGGGCGGCGACGTCGGCGAAGCGGTCGATGGGCGCTTCGGGGGCGGTGTTGAGGCGGAGGAGCCGGAGGCGGACGTTGCAGAGGTGGATGCCGTCGACGGTCCAGTCGTTCATGCCGCTCGTGCCGAGCGCGCAGCCGTCGCAGACGCCGTCCTGCAGGATGCGCCAGGCGTAGCCGGCGCGGTCGCGGTTCTCCCAGCCGGCGCGGAGGACCTCCCCGAAGTTCTCGAGGTGGGTGAGGGGGACGCGGGTCGCCCAACCGTCGGGGTTCCAGCGGGGGTCGGGGGCGCGGACGTAGGTTTTGGGGCGGCTCCGGAACAGGCCCATGGGAGGCCTCCTTTCGGCGGGGCGCGCGGGGGCGCGGGGGTGGACGTTGACAAGTGGGGGCGAACCCACTATCCTCGTGGCCAATCCAGTAGATTGGATACAATATTATGGATAGTACCGTATTCGAGACCCTCGGGCGCGAACCGGCCACCGAACAGGTGACCGCCCGCCTACGCCAAGCGATCGCCACCGGCCTCCTCAAGCCCGGCGAGCGCCTCAACCAGGCCGAGATCGCCGAACGCCTCGGCGTGAGCCGCATGCCGATCCGCGAAGCCCTCCGGCAGCTCGACGCCGAGGGTCTCGTGACCCTCCAGCCCTACCGGGGCGCGATCGTGTCCAGCCTCTCGTCCGCCGAACTCACCGAGATCTACGAGATGCGCATCGCCCTCGAGGTGCTCGCCCTCCGCCGCAACCTCCCCCGCATGGGCGACGACGTCCTCACCGCCATGGAGGCGCTGCTGCACCGCATGGACGACGAGGAGGACGGCGCGGCGTGGATCGCCGCCAACGTCGAGTTCCACGACCTCCTCTACGGACGCGACCGCCCGAGCCTCCTGATCGAGACGATCGACAACCTCCGCGTCAAATCCGACCGGTTCCTGCGCCTATTCGTCACGCAACGCGACCGCACGGCGCACGCCCAGGAGGAGCACTGGGCGATCTACCGCGCCTGCCGACGGGGCGACGTCGACGCCGCCGGCCGCCTCCTGCAGGGCCACCTGCAATCCACCGTCACCTCGCTCGCCGAACGCCTCGACGCCGACCCGGGCATCGAAGCCGGCGCCCCCGAAACGGAGTAACGCCATGCGCATCGTCCGCTACGCCACCCCCGAGGGTCCCCGCCACGGCCTGATCGAGGGCGACACGCTGTACGCCGCGGAGGGCGCGCCCGGCGCGCTGCGGCGCGGCGCCGCCGTCGGGCCGCTCGCCGAGGCGACCCTGCTCGCCCCCGTCGAGCCCACCACGATCGTGTGCGTCGGGAACAACTACGACGAACTCCTCGCCGCCAAGGGGCTCGACCGGCCCGAGATCCCCAACGTCTTCCTCAAGGCCGCGAACACGATCGTTGGCCCCGACGCCGACGTCGTCGCCCCCGCCGGCCAACGCTTCGAGTTCGAGGGCGAGCTCGCCCTCGTCATCGGCGCGACCGCGCGCAAGGTGGCCGCCGCCGACTGGCGCGACTACGTCCTCGGCTTCACCATCGCCAACGACCTCACCGCCCGCGACTGGCAGCTCGCCGACACCCAGTGGTGGCGCGCCAAGAGCTCCGACACCTTCTGTCCCGTAGGGCCGTGGATCGACACCGACTACGCCGACCCGGAGGCGCGTGCGCTACGGACCCTCGTCAACGACGAGGTCACCCAGGACTCCACCACCGCCGACCTCACGTTCAAGCTCGGGGAGGTCCTGGAGATCGTGACCGCCTCCCTCACGCTGCAACCGGGCGACCTGGTCCTCACCGGGACGCCGCCCGGCTTCCGTCCGTTGCACCCCGGGGACGTCGTCGAGGTTCGCATCGACGGCCTCGGGGCCCTGCGCAACACCGTCGTCGCGGGCTGAGCGCGACCCCGTCTTCACGCCGTTCTGGAGGGGACACCGTGAGCGATTCGAAGAACGTCAAGCTGTCGATCCGAGGCATCCGAAAGGTCTTCCACATCCGCCGGGCCGGCGTCCGCAGCGAGCTGCTCGCCCTCGGGGGCATCGACCTGGACGTCGCCGACCACGAGTTCGTGTCCGTCATCGGACCGAGCGGCTCGGGCAAGACGACGCTCCTCAAGATCGTCGCCGGCCTGTCCACCCCCACCGACGGCACCATCGCCATCGACGGCCGGCCGGTCACCGGTCCCGGCGACGATCGGGCGGTCGTCTTCCAGACCTTCGGGCTGTTCCCGTGGAAGACCGTCCTCGACAACGTCCGTTTCCCCCTCGACATCCGCGACACGGCCGCCGCCGAGGCCGACCGCCTCGCCCGCGCCAACATCGCGAAGGTCGGCCTCGAGGGGTTCGAGGACGCCCACCCCCACCAGCTGTCGGGCGGCATGCAGCAGCGCGTCGGGCTCGCTCGGGCGTTGACCGCCGACCCCGAGATCCTGTTGATGGACGAACCGTTCGGGGCGATCGACGCCCAGACGCGCGAGCTGATGCAGGAGGAACTGCTCAAGCTGTGGTCGGAGACCAAGAAGTCGGTCATGTTCATCACGCACGACCTCGACGAGGCGGTCCTGCTCGCCGACAAGGTCGTGGTCCTCACCGGCCAACCCGGCACCGTCCAAGCGGTCGTCGACGTCCCGCTCCCGCGCCGCCGCTGGGAGTACGACGTGCGCGCCGAACCGGAGTTCGCCCGCGTCCGCCACGAGATTTGGGAGATGTTGCGCGAGGGCATCGTGCGGCACGAGGCGGACGAAATGCAGGCCGCGCGGGCGGCGGTGTGAGGCGGCCATGCGCTACCTGAAGCACCTCGTCTTCGCGCTCGTCGTCTTCGGGGCCTGGGAGGCCGGAGGGCGGTTCGGCAACCCCGACGTCCTGCCGCCCTTCTCCGCCGTCGTCGCCGCCTTCGTCGACATCCTCTTCGGGCCGCTCCCCGCCGCCCTCCTCGAGAGCCTGCGCCTGCTCGTCATCGGCTTCTCCACCGCCCTGGCGCTCGGGGTGTTCCTGGGCCTCATCGTCGGCCGCTACCGTTGGCTCGACCGCACGCTGAGCCCCTACTTCTCGGGGTTGTACGCCCTCCCGACCGTCGCGCTCGTCCCCCTGGTCCTCATCTGGTTCGGGTTCGACCTGTCGGGCCGCGTCGTGGTCGTCTTCCTCGCCAGTTTCTTCCCCATCCTGATCAACGTCTACCAGGGCGCGCGCGATACGCCCCCGGACCTGCTCGAGGTCGCCCGGTCGTTCGGGGTGCGCCACGAGTGGGGCCTGGTGCGGCGCGTCGTCATCCCCGCCGCCGTCCCCTTCATCCTCGCGGGCGTGCGCCTCGGGATCGGGCGCGGCGTGGTCGGGATGGCCATCGCCGAGGTCTACCTCCGCCTGAGCGGGCTCGGAACGCTGATCGCCACCTACGGGTCGTCGTTCCAGACCGCCTACCTGATCGCCGCCATCCTTCCGCTCCCGTTCCTCGGGATCGTCCTCACCAAACTCCTCGCGCTCCTCGAGCGCCGCTTCCAGGTCTGGAGCACCTGACCCGGAACGGCCTCGACGCGCGCCGCTGCGTCGCAGAAGGGAGGTCCGACCGTCGTCCCGTCCCCCATCGCTCACCCGAGTTCGATCTCGGGACCTCCGTTGCGGAGATGCACCCAAGGAGTCCGTATGAAGACGTCCGTTGCTCGCCTGGTTCGCACGCTGACCCTCGCCGCGGTGTTCGTGGCCGGCGTCGCCGCCGCCCAACTCAGCCCCGAGGAGGCCGCCGCCCAGTACGACCTCGACCTCTCCGGCACCAGCATCACGACGACCAGTTCGCTGGCCGGTGCGCTGCTGATGCCGCAGGCCTACATGCTGGACATGCTCGAAGCCTGGGGCGCCGAGGTCGAAATCGTCACGCTGACGAACACGTCGGGCGTGCAGGCCCTCATCGCCAACCGCAGCAACCTGGCGCCCCACGGCGCGGACGAGCTGATCATCGGTGCTGCGCAAGGCGCGGAACTCACCGCGATCGGCTCGCCCCAATCGAAGATCAACTACGTCCTCGCCGGCCAGGCCGACATCGCATCGGTCGCCGACCTCGAGGGCCGCGCGATCGGCATGTCCGGGCCCGCCGGCTTCGATGCCTTGCTCACCCGCTTCTCCCTCGCGGACGAGGGGCTCGACCCCGAACGCGACGTGAGCTTCGTGCAGATCGGCGGAAGCCCCGATCGCGCCGCCGCGCTGCTCGCCGGCCGCGTCGACGCGGTCACCATCGGCCTCGACGACTGGTTCGACCTCGCCGAGAAGACCGACGACGCGCGCGTCGTGCAGTACATGAGCGAGGTCGTGCCCGACTTCGCGACCGAGCTGTACTTCAGCCGCGCGGAGTACATCGACGCCAACCCCGACCTGGCCCTGGCGATCGCCTGCGGGAACCTCGAGTCGAACCGGTGGGCGAACGAGCATCGCGACGCCTTCCTGGCCTACACCCTCGAGCAGGTGCCCGGCACCAGCGAGAGCGCCGTCCTCGGCCTGTACGACGCCGCGATGGACGTCGGCATGTGGCCCACGACCCCCGAGGGCGTCCTGTCGACCGCCGGGATGCAGGGCCTCATGGAGGCGATGCTGGAGACCGGGGACATCACCAGCCCGGTGCAGGTCGCCGACTACATCGACATCAGCTTCCTCGAAGACGCCGCGGCGCTGGGCTGCGGCCAGTAGGGCGCATCGATGTCGACGAGCCCCCTGTCGACGCCCGCGAACGGAGGGACCTCCGGTCCCTCCCCCCGCGGGGCGTGGGTCCGCGTCCGCGGCTACGCGCGCGACATGACGCCCCCCGCCCTCGCCCTCCTGGTGTTCCTCGCCGCGTGGGAGACGCTCGGGCGCCTGACCGACCCCATCCTCTTCGCACCCCCCTCGCGCGTCTGGAGCGGCTTCCTGGAACTGCTCGAAACCGGTCGGATGCAGCGTGCCTTCGGCATCACGATGAACGCGCTGAGCGTGAGTTTCCTGCTGAGCGTGGTCGTCGGCCTGCCGCTCGGTCTGGTGCTCGGCCGCTGGAAGCTATTGTCCGACGTCGTCGAGCCCTATCTTGACGCCATCTACGCCACCCCCCGCGTCGTCCTCGTCCCCCTCATCATCCTGTGGTTCGGTGTCGGCTACGAGGGGCGCGTCTTCCTGATCTGGTTGGGGACGTTCATTCCCATCGTCATCAACACCGCGATCGGCGTTCGCAACGCCCGCCGCGACCTCGTCGAGGTGGCGACGTCGTTCGGGGCCGACGAACGCCAGCTCGCCCGCCACGTCATCCTGCCGGGGTCGGTGCCGTACATCATGGCCGGCCTCCGCATCGCCATGGGGCGGGCGTTGGTCGGCGTGATCGTCGCGGAGATCTTCCTCGACCTCACCGGCCTCGGTGGGATCATCCAGACCGAATCCGCCTACTTCCGCACCCACCGCATGCTCGCCGCCGTCCTCGTCATCGCGCTGCTCGGGACCGTCCTGATCGGTGCGTTCGGGTGGCTCGAGAAGCGGTTCGCCGCCTGGAAGGAAAGCGCGGCGTCGTCGTGAGCGACGCGCCTGCGCAGGATGCGGCGGTCCGGTCTCCATCCGGACGCCGACCGAAAGGAGACCGCCGACCATGACGTTCGTGACGTTCGATTCGGGAGGGGAAGCGCGATTGGGGGTCCTGGACGGCGAGCGACGCCGCGTCGTCGACGTCGCTCGGGCCGCGACCGCCGTGGGGGAGGCGTCCGCCCCGGCGACCATGCTGGCCCTCACCGACCTCGGGGACGCGGCGGTCGCCCTCGCCGAACGCCTCCTCGCCGCCCTCGACCGCCTCCCCGCCGACGCGGTGCACGCCCTCGACGACGTGCGCGTGCTCGCACCGATCCCGCGCCCCCGCAAGAACGTGTTCGCGGTCGGCCTCAACTACGTCAAGCACAACGCGGAGTTCACCCGCGGTGCGGACATGCCCCCCGCCCCGATCGTCTTCACGAAGGCGCCGACGTCCGTCGTCGGCCCCGATGATCCCGTCGTCCTTCGGCCCGACCTGTCGACGAAGGTCGACTACGAGGGCGAGCTCGGGGTCGTGATCGGCAAGGCCGGTGCGGACATCCCCCCCGAGCGGGCGGAGGAGCACGTCTTCGGCTACACGATCATCAACGACGTCACCGCCCGGGACCTCCAGAAGCGCACCAGCCAGTGGTTCCTCGGCAAGGCCCTGGACACCTTCTGCCCCATGGGGCCGTACCTCGTTCACAAGTCCGAGGTCGGCTGGCCGGTCCGCCTCCAGGTACGCACCACCATCAACGGCGAGGTACGCCAGGACGGCTCCACCGCCGACCTGTACTTCGACGTGCCCACCCTCATCGCGACGGTGTCGGCGGGCATCACGCTCGAACCGGGGGACGTGATCGCGACCGGGACGCCGGAGGGGGTCGGCATCGGCTTCGACCCGCCGAAGTTCCTCGCGGACGGCGACGAAATGGTCATCGAGATCGAGAAGCTCGGGACCTTGCGCAACCGCGTGCGTTCGCGCTGAACCCCGCCGCCGGGGGCGACGGCGCACCGCGTCGCGCCCCGGCGGCCCTACGCCTCCTCGGGACGGTCGAACACCCAGACGGGGGTCGGGTCGGAGGCGTCCTCCGGTGCCGGCTCCCGCCCGTCGTCCGCGCCGGGCTCGACGCCGGTCCGCGCGAACTCCGCGGCCGCCGCGTCGTCGCGGCGGGCGGTGGCGAGGAGGTTCGTGAGGACGATCTCGTTGCCGAAGACCCGAAGGTGGCAGGCGCCCTTCGCGGGGCAGTCGCACCGCTGCGCCACCGCCTCGCCGAACATCCGCTTCGCGTCCTCGTCGCTCATCGTGTCCAGAATGCATCCGCTCATGCCCCGAGGGTCGCCCCGCGCGGCGCATCGGGGGGCGACCCCTTGGATGCGTGCCGAGAGGGTAGGGGATTCGGGATGGGCATCGACGACGACGGGCGCCGACGTCGGTCGGCGCCCGCGATGGCGTCCGCTGGAGTCGTCGCGCTCAGGCGGCGTCGTCGTGGAGTTGCGACCCCATGATGAGGCCCACGACCTCCGTGCGCGTCACCTCGCTCGTCGCCTTCACCGCATGCAGCTCGCCGTTGTGCATGACCGCGATGCGGTCGGCGACGGCGAAGACGTGATCGAGGGTGTGGCTGATCATGACGATGGTGACGCCGTCGGCCTTGAGGCGGCGGATGATGTCGAGGACCTTCTCCTGCTCCTCGACCCCGAGGGCGGCGGTCGGCTCGTCCATGATCACGAGCTCCGCCTCCTCGTAGAGCGCACGGCCGATCGCGACCGCTTGGCGCTGGCCGCCGGACATCGTCGCCGCCGGCGCGTAGGGGTTGCCGATGGCGAGACCGACCTGGTCGCGAACGACGTTCGTCGCGATCTCGCGCATGCGCGCCTTGTCGGTCACCTGGAGCAGCCCGCCCAACAGCGGGCGGGTCAACTCGCGGCCGAGGAAGAAGTTCGTCGGGAGGTCGAACGTCGGGACGAGCGCGAGGTCTTGGTAGATCGTTTCGATCCCGAACTCGCGGGCGCGATCGGGGTGGTCCATCTCCACCGTCGCGCCGTTCAGCTCAATCGTGCCCTCGTCCGCCGGGTGGACGCCGGTGAGGACCTTGATCAGCGTGGATTTCCCCGCGCCGTTGTCCCCCACCAACCCCAGGACCTCGCCGCGGGCGATGTCCAGGTCGACGCCCCGGAGGGCGACGACGCCTCCGAACCGCTTGACGAGGCCGCGCAGTCGAACGTGGGGGGTGCCCGAAGGCGGGGGCGCGGTGTCCCCCGCCTCGGTGCGGGTCGTGGGGTCGCTCACTCGAGCTCGGCCTCGACCTCGGGCCAGTTCTCCATGAGTTCGAGCGCCTCGCGCGGCACCTTGGTCAGGATGTCGTCGCGACTCGCGACCATGACCATGTCCAGCGGGTACTGCTTCTGGACCGGGTCGCCGTTCAGGTCGGCGTGGATCGCTTCGGCGATGTAGCGTCCGCTCGACTGGCTGTCGCGGAAGATCGAGCCCTTGATGAGGCCCTCCCAAATCATGTCCAGTTCGGGCGGCACGGCACCGAACCCGAAGACGTCGACGTCGTCGATGCCCATCGCGTCGAGCGCCGTCGCGGTCCCCATCGCCATGGCGCTGTTGCCGGCGTAGATGGCGCTCACGTCCGGGTAGGCGAGGATCTGGCGTTCGGTGGCGTCGTAGGCGCGCGCCTGTTCCCAGTAGGCGTACTGTTCGAAGGCGACCTCGACGCCCGCGTCCACCCAGATGTCACGCGCGGTGCCGACGCGCTCCTCGGAGATCTGGTTCCCGGGCTCGGCGAACATCAGGCCGATCTCGTCGCCCGCGTCCAGGACGTTGTCGAGCGCCCACTCCGCCGTGATGCGTCCGCCCTCGGCGTGGGAGTACCCCGAGTACGCCATGACGTCGACGTCGGAGTCGTCGGGGTGCACGTCGAGGTGGTTGATGACGATGATGGGGATGCCGGCCTCGTTGGCGGACTGCAACGCGGGCACGATGCCGAAGTAGTCGATCGGCCCCACGATGATGTAGTCCACGCCCAGGGTGATGAAGTCCTCGACGATGTCGAGCTGCTGCTGCATGTTCGCTTCCGCCGTCGACGCGCGGGCGGTGAACTCGTAGTCGACGCCCAGGTCGTCGAGGCGGGCTTGGAATCCGGCCGCGAACTGCCCGAAGTAGTCGAGGGTGTCGTACACGGGCGGCGCGAAGCCGATCTGGACGGGTTGTGCCTGACCGAGACCGAGCAGCGACAGGGCGCCGAAGACCAGAACCGTACGAAGCGTGTGCTTGAACATGGCGTTCCTCCTTGCGGGGGGCGGTGGGGGGACGGGCGGACGGAGACGGGGATGGGACGTCACATTGCGACACCTCCGGATTCCACGCGACGACGACTCACGAGGTCGCCAATCCTTGACGTCGCGCCCGGTAGAGCTGGATGGCGACGGCGATGACGAGGGTCAGACCGATCACGAGTTGTTGCCAGTAGAAGGGAACGCGCATCAGAACGAGGCCGTTCTCTGCGACCCCGAGGAACATCGCGCCCAACAGCGTTCCGAGGAGGGTGGCGTAGCCGCCGAACAGGAACGTGCCTCCGAGCACCACGACGGCGATCGCGTGGAGCTCCATCATCTGGCCGAGGACGGCCTGCGCGGCGTCGAGCCGGGCGGCGAGCATGATGCCCGCCAAGCCCGCGAGGGTGCCGGAGATGACGTAGGCGGCCCACTCGTAGCGCCACGCTCGGACGCCGGCCCGCACGGCCGCGCTTCGCTCGCCGCCGATCGCGAGCACGTACGCTCCGAAGCGGGTCCGGTTCATGACGTAGGCGCCGAGCGCGACCACGACCAGCGCGATGATGCCGGGCATGGGGATGCCGAAGACGCGCCCTTGACCGAGGAACACGAACGCGTCGGGGAAGCCCCGTAGCTGGTTCGGCCCCATCACCAGGTAGGCGGCGCCGCGCACGGCGGTGAGCGTGCCGAGGGTCGTGATGAGGGGCGGCACCTTGAGGACGGTGATGAACAGCCCGTTGACCGCCCCCACCGCCGCTCCGGCGGCCAGGCCGGCGGCGATGCCCAACGGCACGCTCATCGCGACGCCGGACTCCAGCACGATCGCGGTGGTGCTCGCCGACAGCGCGACGGTCGACCCGACCGAGAGGTCGATCCCCTTGGACGCCATCACGACCGTCATGCCGGTCCCGAGCACGACGAAGACGGAGATCTGGCGCAGGACGTTGAAGAGGTTGCGCGTCTCGAGGAACACCGGGTTGACGAGGGTGATGACCACCATCAACAACAGCAGCGGAATGACGAGGCCGAGGGGGGAGCGGAGGCCGGGGTTGCGCTCGAGGAACCCGAGGCGGTTCGGCGTCGCCTTCGCGGGGGTGGACGGCGGGGCGGTCGGGGCGTGATCGCTCATGCGGAATCCTCCTGGAGGGTGGGGTGGGTCGAGGCGGAGAGGATGTCGGCGACGCCGTCCGGCGTGCCGCCGGGAAAGCGCGCACCCGAGTGCGTGACGCTGGCGCCGGCGACGCGGGTGGCCGTGGCGACGGCGACGCCGAAGGGGGTGCCGCGTGCGGTTTCGGCGGCGAGGACGCCGGTGAAGACGTCGCCGGCGCCGAGCGTGTCGACGGCGTCGACGCGAACGCCGTCGACGCGGGTGGTGCCGTGCGTGGGGGACCAGCCGACCGCACCGGCCGCGCCGAGGGTCACGACCGCCGTGCGGTCGCCGCCGGCGAGGGCGCGGGCGGCGTCGCCGGCGGTCGCGGCGTCCACGTGCCGACCGAGGCGCTCGCCGGCCTCGTGCTCGTTCACCACCAACACCGTCCATGCGGCGTCGAGGATGGCGTCGAGACGATCGACCGGGGCGGCGTTGAGCACGACGGACGCCCCGGATCGGTGCGCACGCTCCGTGACCGCGTGCAAGGCGTCGGCGGGCGCTTCGAGGGCGAGCGCGATCACGGTGGAGGACGTGAACCAGGCGTCGGGGAGAGCCTCGACGTCGTCGGCGTCGAGGGCCGCGTTGGCCCTCGGTGCGACGACGGTCGCGTAGCGCCCCCGCCCGTCCATGAAGACGAGCCCGAGGCCGGTCCCGCGCACGTCGTCCGTCAGGTAGTCGACGTTGCAGCCCGCGGCGACGAGGTCGTCCCGGACGGCGCGCCCGAAGTCGTCGTTCCCGACGCGCCCCACGAACTGCGTGGTGGCCCCCCACCGCGCCGCCGCGCAGGCGAGGTTCGCCGCCTTCCCGCCGGGCGCACCGTGGAACGCATCGGCGACGAGGGTCTCGCCCTCGCCCGGAAGCCGGCCGGCGTGGGCGACCAGGTCGTAGTTCGCGCCGCCGACGACGAGGACGTTCATCGCGGGTTGCGCTCCGTCACCGGCCCGACCGCGTCGAGGGCCGCGAAGGCGTCGTGGCGGGCGCGCGCGTCGGCGAGCGTGGCGGCGTCGATCTCGCCGGCGCGGCGCCAGAGGCGCCGGACCGCCGCGACGTTGCGGTTCGCTTCGTCGACGGGGTCTTCGTTGACGGGGAAGGTATCGAAGTAGATGTGCTGGTCGTAGCCTCCGCGCCGAAGCTCGAACAGCAGTTCGAGCGTCGAGAGCGGGTGGATGGAGCCGACGACGAGTCCGTCGTCGGCGCGCCCGAAGCCGTCGTTGAGGTGCAGGCCGAAGAGCCGGTCCTCCGCCAACGCGCGGACCGCGGCTTGGGCGGGGTTCTCCCCGGCGATGAGGCTGTGCGCGACGTCGAGCGTGACGCCGACGTTGTCGCGTCCGGTGTCGCGGGCCACCAGGAGCGAGGTGGCCATGTCGTGCGCGGCGTAGAACTTGCGGGGCTCGAGGGGCTTGTACTCGAGCGACACCATCACGTCGGGGAGGGCGTCGGCGACGGTCGTGAAGCCGGTGACCAGGTCGTCGTGGAGGGCGCGGTAGTCGACCTGGAAGGGGTAGTCGTAACCGTCGAAGGCGGGCCACACGATGACGTGGCGCGCACCGAGGTCGAGGGCGAGCATGCCCGCATCGACCGTCGTGCGGATCGCCTCCTCGCGCAGGGCGGGATCGGGGTTCGTGAAGGCGCCGGCGGCGAAGCGGTCGTCGAAGCGCAGGTTGATCGCTCCGACGCGGAGGTTCGTGTCGGCGAGGGTGTCGCGCAGCGCCGTCCGATCGATGCCCTCGAGGTGTTGGGGGTAGTTGAGGTCGACCGCACCGAGGCCGTCGACCGTCGCGGCGCGGCGAATGCGGTCCAGGACGTCGAGCGGTCCGTTCCACAGGTCGGGCCGTGAACGCATGGAGTTGAGGCGGCTGGCGAGGATGGGCTCGGGCATACGGATCTCCTGGTCAACGAAGCCGCTTGCGCGTCACGGAGCGCATCGTGGCTTCGAGGTTGGCTTGGGACCGGTCCGCGTGGACCTGGGCGACGCGGACGAAGAGGGCGTCGAGGATGTTGAGTTGCGCGACGCGCGACGCGGCGTTCTCGCCGGTGATCGGCGAGCCTTGCGACGCGGAGAGCAGGGCGACGTCGACGACGCGCGCGAGCTCCGATTCGGGGGTGTTGGTGATGCCGATCGTCGTCGCGCCCTGTCCTGCAGCGAGCTCGAGCGCTTCGAGGACGGCGACGGTCGCTCCGGAGTGGCTGATGCCGAGGGCGACGTCCCCGCGCTCCAGGAGGCTGGCCGTCATCGCCATCAGGTGGGTGTCGTCGTGCGCGCGGGCGGGGATGCCGATGCGCAGCAGCTTGTGTTCGAAATCGTGCGCGATCGTCGCCGACCCGCCGACGCCGACCAGCAGCCGTCGTTCGGCTCCGGCCAGGGCGCCCGCGGCGCGGTCGAAGGCGCCGTAGTCGAAGATCGCGAGGGTGTCGGTGAGCGCCTGCGTGGCGGTGTGGAACACCTTGCGGACGACGGTTTCGGGGTCGTCGGAGAGGGCGAGTTCCTCGTGCAGTTCCGCTCCGACGACGCTTCGGTAGGCGAGCAGGATGTCGCGGAGGTCGCGGAAGCCCTGCAGCCCCAGGCGCTGCGCGAACTTGACGACGGCGGCCTGCGAGACGCCGGCGGCGCCGGCGACGTGGGCGAGCCGAACGTCGCCTGCGGATTGGTTGCGGAGTTCGAGCACGACCTCGGCGATGGCGCGCTCGGCGGGGGTGAGGTTGGGCATGAGGCCCTGAATCGTCACGACGAGGGCGCGTGGGTTGTCGCGATACACGCCGGTTCTATCGGCCAGTCCCGTGTCCACGGTGGCCTCCTTCCGGAGATCCTCGAATTGGATGACGGGAACGTTACGGAGCGTGAACTAGGAAGTCAAGTCGACGGGGGGCCGGAGGAGCTGGAAATCAAGCACGACCCGTCCAACACGCAAAAACGCGCACCCTGGCGATGCGAGGCGGGGAACGAAACTTCACGTCCGTGATGCGGGTGCTGAACTCGGTGCCGTCGTGGGTGACGACCGACGTCAGGCCGTCCGCCGCGCCCACGCCGCGTGCGCTGCGAGGTTGCGGGGATCGGGGCGCAGCGCCGGGGCGTCGGGCAGGTGGAGCCTCGTATCGTGCAGCGGGGCGTAGCGGGTCGCCGCGAGGTGGGGATGGAGGTGGGCGCGCAGCGTGTCGGGGTCGACGGTCAGGAGGCCGACGTCGAACAACCTATGCAGGTCCGCGCGCAGCAGCAGACCGTTCGTCGCGCTGCTGGGCCCGTCCTCCGCGAAGGGTACGACGTGCACCGCTTCGAGGGCGGGTTCGGCGTCGTAGCGCGAGACGGCGCACGCCCCGCCGTACGCGTCGAGTAGCTGGTTCCGGAACGCCGCCTGCCCGCGACGCTGCACGATGTCGCGGAACACGCGGCGGTGTTCCAGGGTCGGCCCGACCAGGTCGGGGGCGTCCGTGCGGGCGGCGGTGAGGACCTCCTCGCGGAGGTCGGCAAGGCGATCGAACTCCGCCTCCGGCCCGGGGGCGCGCACGACGCCGTCGGGCCGGGCGCCCTCGAGGAAGAAGAAGCCGCCGTCGAACCCCGCGACGAGCGCGAGGCCGAGGATCTCGTAGCGTGGCTTGGGGGCGCCCGCGACCTGCCGGAAGACCGCCACGGGGACGCGGTCGGCGAGGGCGGCGAGCAGGCCGCGGTTGGTGGCCTTGCGTTCGTGATCCTCCGCGCGGAAGCCCTCCTGGAAGTACGCGAACGACCAGCTGCCGTCCGGTCGCCGCACGATCTGGTCCTGGTACGGCGAGCCGAGGTTCTGCCGGACGCTGAGGGCGTACACCGTCCACTTCGGCTTGTAGATGCCCTTCGGCGCCGAGGCGAGGTAGGTGGTGCCCGACGGGAACGTCACCTGCCCGCCGGGCCAGGGCACGACGTCGCCGGCGCGCGCGGCGTACCAGCGCAGCGCGTCGCGGTGGAGCGGGGGGAGGCGGCGCAGGAGGGCGTCGACGTGCAGCGTCCGCCGGTCCTGCCCTTCGCGCCCCCCGAGGCCGTCGCCGGACATGCCCCAGGATACGGCCCGCGCCGGCGCGCGTCGAGGCCGTCGAAGGGATCGGACGGGGGCGTCAGGCTCTTCGGGTGGCGTACGCCAGGGCGGCGGCGACGGCGAACAGCGACGCTGCGATCGCCGTGAGGGCGGTGGGGATGACGGTCGTGCCGGCCGCGTCGGCCCAGGCGCCGATCACGCCGGTCGTGGCGACCGGACCCAAGGCGGCGAGGGCGAGGGCGAACGGCACGATCCGTTCGCTGCGGGCGGGGAACACCCGCGCGATCCAGGCGAGGCCGGTGGGGAAGATCGGCGCGAACAGTAGGCCGGTGGCGGCGTAGGCGGCGGGCGCGATCGCCGGGACGTGCGTCGCGGCGAGCCCGAGGGTCGACGCTCCGGCGCTGACCAGGACGACGGTGCGGGGCCGGAAGCGGGCGGCGACGGGGATCGCGAGGAAGCGGCCCACCGTCAGCGCGATCCAGAAGAGGCTGGTCAGGAACGCCGCGCGGCTCGCACCGACGAACGGCTCCAGGTGCAGCGTCTCCCAGTTCGCGACGCCCGATTCGGTGCTGACGTACAGCGCGTAGAACAGCGCGAACCCGATCGCGGCGAACCACGGCGTGCGGCTGCCCTCCGCGGGGGTCTCGACGGCGGGGCTGGGCAGGCGCGTCGCGAGCAGCGTCGCGGTGCCGGCGAGGACGGTGAGGCCCAGGAACGGCACCACCAGGGCGTCCCCGACCGCGCCGACGACGGCGGGGCCGGCGATCGCGCCGACCCCGAACAGCGCGCTGAGCAGGTTGAGGATCGGCGCGGCGCGGTCGGCGAACACGCGGGTGACGAGCAGGTTGAAGGCGACGTTCATCAGGCCGAAGCCGACGCCGCCGAGGATCGCGCCGCTCAGCAGCAGCGGCCAGGTGGGGGCGAGCGCGGCGAGCGCCATGCCGGTCGTCGCGACGCTGCCGGCGGCGACCATGGTGGGGCGGTAGCCGACGCGGCTCAGCAGCAGCGGCGCGGTGAGGGTCGACGCGAACCCCCCGAGGAAGTGCGCCATGACGGTCGCCCCGACGGTGTCGACGCCGACGTCGTAGCGTTCCATCAAGCCGGGGAAGGCCGGACCGTACAGGGCCTGCACCGCGCCGAGGGCGACGAGCCCGAAGAGCGACGCGAGGACGACGAGGAGGCGCGCGGAGCGGGGGTAGGGGGGTGCGGGCACGAACCCCGACGCTACCACCGGGGCGCGGTCGTCACGGGGGCAGCGGACCGGGGGGCACGACGAACGCGGCCGCCCCGGGGGGCGGCCGCGTCGCGGGGGTGTGGGGCGCGCGTCAGTTCACGACGGTGGCGATGAACGCCTCGGTTTCGCCCGAGGCGGTCTGCATCACGTCGGAGATCAGCCCGCCGAAGGTGCGTGCGACGAGCCCGGAGTTCATGCGTGCGATGTGCACGGTGCCGTCGCTGGTCTCGTAGATCGAGACGCGGCAGGGCATCATCGGCGTCACGATGCGCTCCGCGTCCTGCTCGAGGATCTCGATCGAGTGGCGCGAGGAGCACAGGTCGAAGACCATGACGGGGTCGACGTCGGCGCCGTGGTTGGCGACGACGGCCTGCATGTCGCGCGCCTCGAGGACGCTCCAGCCGGCCTCATCGGCGGCGGCCTGGAACTCCGCGACGGTCTCCTCGAAGCCGTACGGGCTCTCGTCGACCATCATCATCATCGACGGCGCGGAGAACCAGACGATGGCGAGCGCGAGCGCGGCGCCGACGACGAGTCCGACGAGGGAACCGATCAGGGTGTGGGTGTTCATGCGGGGACCTCCTCCTCCGGGGACGCGGGGGCGGCCGGTGCGGCGGACGCCGCGCGGGACGGGGACGGCCGCGGGCGTCCCGAACGGCGAGACGATACCCATGGGGGGTATCGGGTGCCGAGGGGACGAACGTCCCGCCCGAGGGGCTCGCCTCAGGGGGCCGAGTCGACCGTCGGGAGCCGCACCTCGAACCGGGCGCCCCCCAGCGGCGATCGGCCGGCGTCGACCGTGCCGCCGTGCAGCGTCACGAGCGCCTTGACGATCGCCAGCCCGAGCCCCGACCCGCCGGCGTCGCGGCCACGGGCGGTATCCCCCCGCACGAAGCGGTCGAACACCTCGGCCTCCAGCCCCTCGGGGAGGCCGGCGCCGTCGTCCTCGACGCGCAGGTGCACCTCCGGTCCGTGCGACCCGGCGCCGTGCCCGACCGTCGTGCGCACCGTGCCCCCGGCCGGGGCGTGGCGGAGGGCGTTGTCCAGCAGGTTGCCGATCACCTGGCGGAGGCGGTCGGCGTCGCCGTCGACGAACGCCGCACCGTCCGGCGTCACGACGTCCAGCGCGACGTCGGCCCGGTGCGCGGCGGGACGGAACGTCGTCACGACGTCGCCGGCGAGGGCGGCGACGTCCAGCGGCGCCGTCGCCAACGCCAGGTCGCGCGCTTCGGCGCGGGTCAGCGTGCGCAGGTCGTGCACCAACCGCTCGAGCAGCCCGACCTGCGCCAGGAGCGCCTCGATGCGCTCCGGGTCGGCCTCCATCAGGCCGTCCTGGATCGCTTCGAGCTCCCCGCGTAACACCGACAGCGGCGTGCGGAGCTCGTGCGCGACGTCGCTGGTGAAGCGCTCCTTGCGGTCGACCTCCGCCTGCAGGCGGTCGGCGGTGGCGTCGAACGCCCGGCCGAGGGCGGCGATCTCGTCGCCGCCCTCCAGCCGGGCGCGCGCCTCGCGCTCCCCGGCGCCGTAGCGACGGGTCGCGCGCGTCAGCTGCGCCAGCGGCCGGGTGAGGCCGACCGCGACCCCGCCCCCGACCGCCAGCGCGGCCAGGAGCGCGACGACGCCCGCCTGCAGGTTCGCGCGGCGCAGGTTGGCGAGCAGCACCTCGCGCCCCTCGTCCGCGAGGCCGAGGGCGGTCTCCGGCGTCCGCGGTCCCGGGCCCGCCCCGCGCGCCGGCGGGGCGGCCGGCGCGTCGGCGCGGGGGTCGGCGTCGGGGAGGAGCCGTTCGCCGCGGAACATGCCCGGTTGGCGCAGCGCGTCGGGGATCCGGTCCGCCGCCACGCGGTAGGCGAACAGGCCGGTCACCGACGCCGAGAACGCCGCGACCGCGGCGAAGGCGAGCAGGAGTTTCACCGCGAGCTTCACGCGCGCACCCGGTAGCCGAACCCGCGGACGGTCTCGAGGCGGTCGCGGCAGGCCCCGAGGCGGTGCCGGAGGTTCTTGACGTGCGCGTCGACCGTTCGCTCGTCCGCCCACGTCCCCTCCAGCGCGTCCAGGAGCTCCTCGCGGGAGAGCGCCTCGCCCGCCCGCGCGACCAGCGCGGCGAGGAGGCGGAACTGCGCCGGGCTGAGCGCCAGCGGCGCGCCTGCGCACCGGGCCTGGGCCGCGCCGACGTCGACCGACAGGTCGCCCGCGACGTGGTGGGTCGGGGGGCGCACGCGGCCGCTGCTGCGGCGCAAGACCGCCTGCACGCGGGCGACGACCTCGCGGGGGCTGAACGGCTTCACGACGTAGTCGTCCGCGCCGACCCCGAGGCCCGCGAGGCGGTCGGCCTCCTCCGCCTTCGCGGTGACCATCACGATCGGGACGTCGGAGCGTTCGCGGACGTACCTTGCGACGGCGAGCCCGTCGGGCTCGGGGATCATCAGGTCCAACACGATCAGGTCGGGATCGGCCGCCCGCCACACCTCGAGTGCGCGGGCGCCGTCCGCCGCCCGCTCGGTCGCGAAGCCCGCGTGCCGGAGGTAGCGCTCGAGCACCTCCCCGATGCGGGGTTCGTCTTCGACGATGAGGATGCGTTCGCCGGCCATCGCGCCGCCCTCCTTCCGCGCTCCATCGTACGGGGACGCCCCGACCGGGGTCGGGGCGTCCGTCGGGGGATGGGGAGGATCAGTGGGCCCGGCCGGGACCGCCGCGCTGGGCGTCGGCGTGACCGCGGCCCTTCATCGGTGCGGCGTCGGCGTCTCCGTGCATGCGCGCGCCGGCCTGCGGACCGCGCGCACCGTCGGCGCGCCCGACGGCGGGCAGGTCGATGCCGGCGTCGGCGGCGAGCTCCTGCAGCGTCGCGCCGCCCTGGATCGCTTCGCTCAGCTCCGCTTCGCTCATTCCGAGCGCCTCGGCGAAGGCGGCGTGGTTCGCGCCGGGCGTACCGCCGGCCCGCTCGCCCATGGCGCCGGCGGTGTCGGGGCGGCCGGGGGTGCGGGCGTCGGGGGCCGCGTCGCGCTCCTGGGTGTGCTGCTGGGCGCGTGCGCGGATCGGGTCGGTCGCCGGGTCGTGGTTCAGGTCGGGGTCCTGGATGCGGCGTTGCGTTTGGGTTTGCGTTTGCGTGGCGTCGGGGTCGGCGGCGGTGGAGGCGGGACCTTGGGCGAAGGCGAGGCCGAAGGCGAGGGTGGCGGCGGTCGTGGCGAGGGTGAGGGTGCGGATCATGGTGGACTCCTTTCGTCCGTGCGGAGCGGTGGGTGCCGTTCCGATGGGGGAACGATAGGCGGGTCCGTGTGAACGTCGTGCGAACGCCCGCGCCGGCGCGCGGGCGGTGGCGAACGGGGACGGGCCGGACGGGCCCGGCGTCGCGGTGGGGGCGTCAGGTCGGGGGTGTCAGGGTCGCCTCGGACGGCGTTTCGCCGCGCGCGAGCTGGCGCGCGAGGGCGTGCATCGTGACGCCGATCGCGTCGCGCACCTCGCGCCAGCGCTCCAGGTCGTGGCCGCTGGGGTCGGGGAAGGCGACGTGCAGCCGGGTGGTGTCCGCGGGGTAGGCGGGGCAGGCCTCGTTCGCTGCGTCGCACACCGTCAGGACCACGTCGAAGCGCCAGGGGTCGGGGAGGTCGTGGAGGGTCTTCGAGGTGTGGTCGGCGAGGTCGAGGCCGACCTCCCGCATGACCGTCACGGCGTCCGGCTTGACGTGCGTCGCTTCGGTGCCGGCGGAGTGGACGTCGGCGTCGAGGCCGAGGGCGGCGGCGTGGTGGCGGAGCCACGCCTCGCCCATCTGGCTGCGGGCGCTGTTGTGCGTGCACAAGACCAACAGGCGTAGCGGCCGGGTCACGCGTCCGACCTGGACGCCCCGTCGGGCGTGAGGCGTTCGGGGGTCGTGCACACCTCCGCCGCCGCCGCGGCGCGGGCGGGGTCCGAGGGGCGTGGCGGTGCGGCATCGAAGCGGAGGTGGCGTTGCAGCCACAGCGCGACGTGCACGAGCCCCAGCAGGACCGGCACCTCGACGAGGGGGCCGATGACGGTGGCGAAGGCGACGCCGGAGCCGAGACCGAAGGCGGACACCGCGACGGCGAGCGCCAACTCGAAGTTGTTGCTGGCCGCGGTGAACGACAGGGTGGTGGTCACGCCGTAGTCCGCGCCGACGACCTTCCCCATGGCGAAGCTGACGAGGAACATCGCGACGAAGTAGAGCAAGAGGGGGAGGGCGACGCGGACGACGTCGAGGGGGCGACCGAGGATGGCGTCGCCCTGCAGGGCGAACATCGTCAGGATCGTGAAGAGCAGCGCGACGAGGGTCAACGGCGCGATGCGCGGGGCGAAGACGCCGTCGAACCACGCCCTTCCCTTCCGCGGGATGAGGATCGCGCGGGTCAGGAGGCCGGCGGCGAAGGGGAGGCCGAGGTACGTCAGGACGGCGGCGGCGATCTCGCCGGTGGAGACGGCCACGACCGCGCCCTCCAGGCCGAGGGCGGGCGGCAGGACGGCGAGGAACAGCCAGGCGTAGACGCCGAAGAACAGGATCTGGAAGACGCTGTTGAAGGCGACGAGGCCGGCGGCGTAGTCGTTGTCGCCGTCGGCCAACTGGTTCCACACGAGGACCATGGCGATGCAGCGCGCGAGGCCGATGAGGATGACGCCGGTCATCAACTCCGGGTGGTCGCGGAGGAACGCCACCGCCAGGCCGAACATCAGCACCGGGCCGATCAGCCAGTTCTGCACGAGCGACAACGCCAGGACCTTCACGTCGGAGAAGACGCGGGGCAGCGCGCCGTAGCGGACCTTGGCGAGCGGCGGGTACATCATCACGATCAGGCCGATCGCGATCGGGACGTTCGTGCTGCCGATCGAGAGGGCCTCGAGGCCGTGCGCGACGCCGGGAACGACGGCGCCCACCGCCACCCCCGCCGCCATCGCGGCGAGGATCCAGACGCTCAGGTAGCGGTCGAGGAAGGAGAGCGAGCCGTTCACGGTGCCCCGCGGTCGCGGGCGCCGCGGTCGACGCGCGGCGGCGGGGCGGTCGACGGGCCGGAGGTGGCGGCCGCGGCGGCGCGCGCGAGGGCGGCGAGGCCGTCGGCGAGGCCCGCGAGGCGCTGCGGGACGAGGTCGTAGTACACCCACCGGCCGCGCTTCTCCGCGGTGACGACGCCGACCTCGGTGAGCGCCTTCATGTGGTGGCTGATCGTCGGTTGGCTCAGGCCGAGGTACGTCTCCAGGTCGCAGCCGCAGACGCCGTCCTCGCGCCGGCAGCAGCTCTGCACCGGGTCGAGCAGGAAGGCGAGGATCTTCGTGCGGGTGGGGTCGGCGAGGGCCTTGAGGGCGGCGTCCCCGAGCACGTCGGTGGGGTGGGGCGGGGCGGACGGCGGGGCGGGGGGCGCGTCGGCCACGTCAGCGTTTCGTGCCGTGCAGCACGGCGCCGTAGACGTCGCCGTCGGCGACGTCGGCGGGGGGTGCGTCCACGTGCACGTCCTCGAGGCCCGCCGCGCGCGCCTGCGCGGCGAAGGTGGCGGGGTCGTGCGCGCCCGCCTCGCAGGCGCACCAGCCCTCGAGGTCGGAGGCGGCGTCGGCTGCGGCGTCGGCCGTGGCGGCGCCGTGGCGGAAGGTGTCGCTGATCCGTACCCGCCCGCCGGGCTTCAGGACGCGGACCGCTTCGCGCAGGACGGCGTCGACGTCGCTCGAGAGGTTCACGACGCAGTTGGAGAGGACGACGTCGACGGAGGCGTCGGGCAGCGGCAGCGCCTCGATGGTGCCCTCGAGGTAGCGGACGTGCTGGTGACCGAGGGCGGCGGCGGCCGCGCGGGCGCGCTCCAGCATGGCGGGCGTCATGTCGACGCCGATGACCTCCCCGCTCGGGCCGACGGCCTCCGCCGCGCGGAGCGTGTCGAAGCCGGCGCCGCTCCCGAGGTCGAGGACGGTCTCGCCGGGCGCGAGGGCGGCGGCGGCGTTGGGATCGCCGCACCCGAAGCTGGGCACGCCCTCGGGGGCGTCGTCGACGGGGACGGCCTTGGTGCCGCAGCAGCCGGTCGTCTCCAGCTTGTCTTCGTAGTGCCGGGAGACCGCGTCGCGCAGGGCGTCGGGGTCGGCGAGGGGGGTGGGGCGCTGCGGGGAGGAGGCCATGCATCGATGCTAATCGATACATCGATGAGCGTCAATGCGTGAGGGCGAAGGTCGGGCCCGCCGGTGGGCGGGCCCATGGGATGCCGGGTTCAGGGAGCGGGGGTGGGCGGCGTGCCCTCCAGCACGATCTCGAGCGTCGCCTCGGCGTCGGGGGCGAGGTTCGCGTCGCGCCACAACCACGCGTCGCCGTACCGCGCGACGCGCCCGTCGCCCGCCCCGACCGACGTCGGGCGCAGCCCCTCCGGGGTCGCCAACCGCCACCAGACGTGCGGCAGCACGTCGCCCCCGTCGTTGCGGACCGTCACCGGGATCGTCAGGCGCAGGGCGCCGTCCGCCGTCCGCGTGGCGGTGACCTCCCCGAGGGTGGGGGGCGTCATGGCCAACGGCGGGG
>CAJXOA010000025.1 GCA_913057685.1 uncultured Trueperaceae bacterium | reverse complement strand
GGCCTCCCCGCCCTCGGCCTCGTCGGGACCGGCGTCGCGACCGCCCTCGTCTACACCGGCATGGCGGCCGCGCTGTACGCCTACGTCGCCCTCCGCCACCGCCGCTACCGCGTCCTGCGCGGCCTGCGCCGGCCCGACCCCCGCACCCTCGCAACGATCTTCGCGCTCGGCTGGCCGATCGGCCTCACCCTCGGCTTCGAAGCGGCGCTGTTCTCCATCACCGCCATCCTCATGGGCACCTTCGGGCCCGACGCCCTCGCCGGCCACCAGATCGCCATCCAGGCCGCCTCGGTCACCTTCATGGTGCCGGTCGGCCTCGCCAACGCCACCGGCGTGCGCGTCGCCCGCGCCGCCGGCGCCCGCGACCGCGACGGCGTCCGCCGCGCCGGCCTCACCGGCATCGCCACCGCCATCGCCTTCATGAGCGTCACCGCCCTCGTCTTCCGCTTCGCCCCCGCCCTCGTCGTCGCCGCCTTCCTCGACCCCGGCGCCCCCGGCAACGCCGCCACCGCCCGCTACGCCGTCACCTTCCTCGGTCTCGCCGCCGTCTTCCAGGTCGTCGACGGCATCCAGGTCACCGCCTCCGGCGCCCTCCGCGGCCTCCGCGACACCCGCGTCCCCATGCTCCTGAGCTTCGTCTCCTACGGCGTCGTCGGCCTCGGCAGCGGCGTCCTCCTCGCCTTCGTCGCCGACCTCCAGGGGCGCGGCCTGTGGATCGGTCTGGTGATCGGCCTCGCCACCGCCGCCACCCTCCTCACCACCCGCTTCCTGCGCGCCACCCGCCCCGGCGCCTCCGGCCTCGCCGACGCCCCCGACGCCCCCGACGCCGGCCCTCCCGGGGTAGACTCGCCGGCATGAGCACGCTCACGTCCATCCTCGTCTACTCGACGTTGGTCCTCGGCGGCCTCACCGCCGCCGCCGCCGCGTTCGTGTTCCTCGGCCTCTGGATCGCCGGCGAGGCGGACGACGGCGAGCCCGACGGCGCCCACTGACCCCACGCCCCCGCAGGCGTCCGCCGGCGACGCGCCCGACCGCCCCATGACGTCCCCACCCCCCGCGCGCGCCACGGCGGTGCGGCGCTACCTGCAGGCGCCCGACCTGTCGGCCCGCGAGGCCGCCGCCCGCCTCGCCCGCCTCCACGCCTATGCGGTCGCCGGCCAGGTCGCCGCCGCCGGCGCCGTCGCGGCCGGCCTCGTGGCGTTCGCCGGTCGCCCCGACACCCCCAGCGGCCTCATGGCGGCCACGCTGCTCGCGGGCAGCTACCTGCACCTCGCCATCGGCGTCGCCGCCGGCGTCGGCGGCACCCAGGCCGCCGCCCGCACCGCCCGCCGCTGGCGCGACGCCGCCCACCGCCCCGCCGACGGCGAAGCGGACCGATCCGCACCGAACGACCCCGGCGCGACCGACCCCGGCGCGACGGACGAGGGCGAGCCCGACCGGGGCGCGACGGACGAGGACGAGCCCGACCGGGGCGCGACGGACGAAGGCGACCCCGACCGGGCCGCCCCCACCCTCGCCACCGTCCGCCGCGCCGGCCTCTCCACGACGCTCCTCGCCGGCATCCTCCTCGCCGCCCCCGCCTGGTTCCTCGCCTTCGCCTGGGCCACCGGCCAAACGACCGGCACCCTCCTCGGGACCGGCGGCGCCCTCGCGCTCGGTTACGCCCTCGGCCTCGTCCAGGCCCGTCGCACCGCCCGCGCCGTCACCCCCCGCCCGCCCGACGACGCCCCCGCGGGCGACGAGGGGGCCGGCGGGTAGGCGCGCCGCAGGGTCTTCGCTGCGCCGACGTGCGGGTGGATGACGTCAGTCGACGTCGTCCGAGCCGTCCTGCTCGAACCACGCGCGCCACTCCCAGCTGCTCTTGTGCACGCGGGCAAGCTGGAAGGTCTCGGTGCTCTCGATGCCCTCGACCTCGGTCGGCAGTCGTTCGGCGACGAACTCGTGGAGGCCCGCGACGCTCGTGTGCAGCGTCTGGATGATGAGGTCGGCCGAGCCGAAGCTGCTGCCGACGAACCGTACGTTGGGGAGTTCGGTGAGCGCCTGGGCCACCTCGTTGGAGTGTCCGACCCGGGTGCGCACCAGCGTGATCGCGTTGACGGGCACGCCGAGCGCGACGGGGTCCCCGACCGCCGAAATCCGAATCCACCCCGCCTGCGTCATGCGCTGCACGCGGGAACGGACGGTGGCCTCCGCGACGTCGAGGTCGCGGGCGATTTCGCGGTAGGGACGGCGGCCGTCGTCCTCGAGCGCCATGATGATCCGTTGATCGAGCCGATCCACCATTGCCTGAGCCTACCCTCCCGCGCCGCGCCAACGACTCACCGGGCCACATGCGCAAAGCATCAACAAGGTGCCTTGATGCTCACCGAACGCGCGAAATCATACCCATTCATCGTTGACAATGCGCAGGAACGGCTCGTAGAGTCTGCGCACGCTGTGGAGGCCGCCGTGCATGCGGCGCGTGCGGTTCCGCCCAGCGTCACGATTGGATCGCGTGGTCCTGCGGTCCGCCAGGGAGGCCCTTCATGAAGCGTCATCTGTTCCGTCTTCTCCTCGGCACGGCCCTGGTCGCGCTGCTCGGGAGCGCATCCGCGCAAACCGTGCGCGTCGGCTTGGCGGAAGATCCCGACATGCTCGACCCCGACCTGGGGCGCACCTACGTCGGTCGCATCGTCTTCGCGAGCATGTGCGACAAACTCTTCGAGATCACCCCCGACCTCGAGATCTTCCCGCAGCTCGCGTCCGGGTACGAGGTCGCCGACGACGGCCTCTCGATCACCATCGACGTCCGCCCCGGCGTGGTCTTCCACGACGGAACGCCGCTCGATGCCGACGCGGTCAAGTACAACCTCGAGCGCTCCAAGAACCTGCCCGGCTCCAACCGCGCCAGCGAACTCGCGCAGGTCGACGCGGTCACCGTGGTCGACGACGACACGGTGCGCCTCGACCTGAGCGAACCGTTCGCGCCGCTCATCGCCCTGCTCGCCGACCGCAGCGGCATGATGATCTCGCCGGCCGCCGCCGAGGAGCTCGGCGAGGACTTCGCCCGCTCGCCCGTGTGCGCGGGACCGTTCCAGTTCGTCGAGCGCGTCGCGCAGGACCGCATCACCCTCGAGCGCTTCGAGGACTACTGGGACGCCGACGCGATCGCGATCGACGCGGTCGAGTTCCTGCCGATCCCCGACACCAGCGTCCGCCTCGCCAACCTGCAGTCCGGCGACCTGCAGATCATCGAGCGCGCCGCCCCGACCGACCTGGGCATCATCCGCGACGACCCCGACCTGACCCTGCCCTCCGCCGCCAGCCTCGGCTACCAGGGCATCACCATCAACATCGCCAACCCCGAACAGCGCGACGACCCCATGGCGACCGACCCGCGCGTCCGCGAGGCGTTCGAGCTCGCCATCGATCGCACCGTCATCAACGACGTCGTCTTCGGGGGCGAGTTCATCGTCGGGAACCAGGCCGTGCCGCCCAGCAGCCCCTGGTACGTCGACGACTACCCGATCGCCGAGCGCGACGTCGAGCGCGCCCGCGCGCTGCTCGACGAGGCGGGGTACGACCGCGTCGCCTTCGAGTTGATGGTCGCCAACAACCCGCAGTCGGTCCAGCTCGGCGAGGTCGTACAGGCCCTCGCGGGCGAGGCCGGCTTCGACGTCACCGTGCGCGCCACCGAGTTCGCCACCGCCCTCGACCTGTGGGAGCAGGGCGACTACGACGCGTTCCAGGTCGGCTGGTCGGGCCGCCTCGACCCCGACGGCAACATCCACTCGTTCCAGACCTGCGAAGGCAACCTCAACGAGCACGGCGTCTGCGACGAGGAGACCTCGCGCCTCCTCAACGAAGCCCGGGTCACCAGCGGCTTCGAAGCGCGCTACGAGCTGTACGAGGAGGCGGCGATGCGCTACCTCCCCAACCGCCACGTGATCTACCTCTACCACCAGCAGTTGTTCTTCCCGCACACCGCGTCGATGCAGGGCTTCGACGCCTACCCGGACGGCATCATTCGCTTCCAGGGCGTCACCGTCGACTGACGTCGGCGCTCCAGGAACGGGGGGCGGGCTGCGGCCCGCCCCCCTTCCGTGAAGGAGTCCCGTGCTTCCCTTCGTCGTCCAGCGCGTCCTCACCGCGATCCCGACCCTCGCGATCGTGACGGTGATGGTCTTCGGCATCCAACGGTCGCTTCCCGGCGACCCCGCCGTGATCCTCGCCGGCGAGGAACAGGATCCTCAGGTCATCGCCTTCATTCGTGAGAAGTACCGGCTCGACGAGCCGGTCCCCGTTCAATATGTTGCTTGGCTCGGTCAGCTCGCTCGCGGCGACCTGGGCGTATCGATGCGGACCGGGGAGCCCGTCACCTCCCTCATCCTCACCAAGCTGCCCGTCACGGTGCAGCTGTCGCTGCTCTCCATCCTCGTGGCGATCCTCGTCGCCATCCCCGCCGGCGTCATCGCCGCAACGCGCAAGAACACCGGCTGGGACGTCGCCGGGACGGTGGTCGCCCTATCGGGCCTCTCGATCCCCAACTTCTGGCTGGGGATCATGTTGATCCTGTTCGTCTCGGTGCAGCTGGGCTGGCTCCCGGCGTCCGGGTACGTGCCGTTCTTCGAGGACCCCGTCGACAACCTGCGGCGCATGATCATGCCCGCGATCGTCCTCGGGACCGGATTGGCGGCGGTCCTGATGCGCCAAATGCGCTCCTCGATGCTCGAGGTCCTCTCCCAGGACTTCGTGCGAACGGCGACCGCGAAGGGGGCGAGTGGCTGGACGACCATCGTGCGCCACGCGATGCGTAACGCCCTCATTCCGGTCGTCACGATCCTCGGCCTGCAGTTGGGCACGCTCCTGTCGGGGGCCGTGTTGACCGAGCAGGTCTTCACCATCCCCGGGTTCGGCAAACTGATCGTCGACGCCGTCTTCAACCGCGACTACGCGGTCGTACAGGGCGTCGTCCTGTTCACCGCCACCGCGTACATCGTCATCAACCTCGCGGTCGACGTGCTCTACGCGCTCCTCGACCCGCGCATCTCGGGAGGGCGAGCGTGACGGGCGCCGTCCCCCGCCGTATCGACCCCGTGGTCGCCTGGTGGACGAGCCGACCGATGCGCCGCCTCCGGTCCCGCCCCATCGCCCTCGTCGGGGGCGTGGTCGTCCTCGCCTTCGTCGCGCTCGCCGTTCTCGCCCCCTGGATCGCGCCCTACGACCCCGCCGCCACCGACTTCCTCTCGGTCCGGGACGCCCCGTCGGGACGCTACTGGTTCGGAACCGACGAGATCGGTCGGGACGTCCTCTCCCGCGTCGTGTTCGGCGCGCGAGCCAGCCTGATCGCCGGCGTCATCAGCGTCGCGATCGCGCTCGCCGCCGGCGTGCCCCTGGGGTTGATCGCAGGCTTCTACGGCGGGTGGGTGGACGAGGTCATCATGCGCATCACCGACGCGCTGTTGTCGTTCCCATTCCTGATCCTCGCCGTCGCGCTGGCGGCGGCGTTGGGACCGAGCCTACAGAACGCCATGATCGCGATCGGGATCGCCGTGACCCCCACCTTCGTGCGCCTCATGCGCGGCCAGGTACTGGCCGTCAAGAACGCCGAGTACGTCCAGGCCGCCCGCGCCCTCGGGGCGGGGGACGGGCGGATCCTGGCGCGGCACGTCCTCCCGAACGCCTTCGCCCCCATCCTCGTGCAGGCCACCGTCACGATCGCCCAGGCGATCATCGCCGAGTCGTCGCTCTCGTTCCTCGGTCTCGGCGTCCAACCGCCGACACCCAGCTGGGGAGGCATGTTGAACACCGCCAAGAACTTCCTCGTGCAGGCCCCGTGGATGGCGATCTGGCCCGGCCTGTCGATCTTCGTCACCGTCCTCGCCTTCAACCTGTTCGGGGACGGCCTCCGCGACGCGTTCGACCCGAGGGACGCCTGATGCCTCCCCTCGACGCGCCCACCGCCCTCGATCTCGCGACGTTCTCGGTGTGCCTCCGTGGCGCCTGCGGCGGGTACGGCGTCGCCGTCGCCACCGCCCGACCGAACGTCGGCAGCCTCGTGCCCTACGTCTCCGAATCCGGTGCCGTCGCCACCCAAGCGCGGGTCGACACCACGCTCGGCGCGCGGACGCTCGCGGCGATCGAGGCCGGCCTGCCCATCTCGGCCGCCATCGACGGACTGCTCGCCGTCGACGACGCACGCGCGGTGCGGCAACTGCACGGCATCGACGCGACCGGCGCCCACGCGGTGACCGGAGCCGACTGCGTCCCGTGGGCGGGGTCGGGCGCCGGCGACGGCGTCAGCGTCGCAGGCAACATGCTGGCCGGTCCCGAGGTCGTCGACGCCATGCTCGAGGCGGCCGACGCGGGACGCGACCTGGAGATCGGGGAGCGCCTCCTGCGCACCCTCGAGGCCGGCCAAGCGGCGGGTGGCGACAAGCGCGGCAAGCAGTCGGCTGCCCTCCTCGCCGTCTCGCCCGAGCCGCGCCTCCACCACAACCTGCGCGTCGACGACCACACCGATCCCGTCGCGGAGCTGCGACGCCTCGAAGGGGTCATGGCCGACCAGACCGACGCGATCCGCCGCGAGTACGGAGAGGAGGGGGTCCGCCTGTTCAGCCGCGTGCGCCGTTGAGGCGCGCGTGGCGGCGGGTAGACTCGCCCCCACCATGGAGACCCTGCACCTGTTGTGGTCGTTCGCGAAGGTCGGCCTGTTCGGCTTCGGCGGCGGCCCCTCGATGATCCCCCTCATTCAGGAGGAGGTCGTCGACGTCCAGCAGTGGTTGACGAAGGACGAGTTCCTCGACGCCTTCGCCTTCGGCAACGCCCTCCCGGGCCCCATCGCGACGAAGATGGCCGGGTACGTCGGCTTCAAGGTCGCCGGGTGGCCCGGTGCCGCCGCCGGCCTCGTCGGCGTCACGGTCCCGACGATCCTCGCGATGATCGCCCTCGGCGGGCTGTACCTCCGCTACCGCGAGTCCCCCGCCTTCGAAGCGTTCCTTCGGGGCGTGCGCCCCGTCGTGGTCGCGCTGTTGGCGCTGGTCGTCTGGGAGTTCGCCCCCCGCGCCTTCGGCGCCCCCCCGCAGTGGCTGGCCAACTGGGCCCTCTGGGGGCTCGGCGTCGTCGCCTTCGTCGCCGCCGCCCGCTTCGGCGTGCACCCCGCCATCCTCATCGTCGCCGGCGGCGTCGCCGGCCTCACCTTCCTGCGCTGAGGCGCACCGAGGAGCCCCATGGATCCCTCCACCCCCTACCCCTCCCAGCGCATGCCGGTCCTGGCGCGCAACGTCGTCGCCACCAGCCAACCGTTGGCGGCCTCCGCCGGACTCCGCATGCTGATGGCGGGCGGGAACGCCGTCGACGCCGCCATCGCGACCGCCATGGCCCTCACCGTCGTCGAGCCCACCAGCAACGGCCTCGGCAGCGACGCCTTCGCGATCCTCTGGGACGGCCAGGCCCTGCACGGCCTGAACGCGTCGGGGCGCAGCCCGGCCGGCCTCACGCCCGAACGCTTCGCCGGCCACGACGCGATCCCCCTCCGCGGCGAGGACACCGTCACGGTGCCCGGCGCGGTGTCCGCCTGGATCGAGACGCACCGCCGCTTCGGGTCGCTCCCGTTGGCCCAGGTCGCCGCCCCGGCGGTGGGGTACGCCCGCGAGGGCTTCCCCGTCTCCCCGATCACCGCCCGCGCCTGGAGCCAGGCCGAACGCACCTTCGCCGACCGGCCCGACTTCGTCCAGGCGTTCCTGCCGAACGGGCGCGCCCCGCGGGCGGGGGAGACGTGGCGGTTCCCCGATCAGGCCGCCACCCTCGAAGCGATCGTCGAGAGCGAGGGCGACGCGTTCTACACCGGCGACCTGGCCGAACGCATGGCTGCCCACGTCCAGGCGGGCGGCGGCGCCCTCGCCGCGGCCGACCTCGCCGAGCACCGCCCGGATTGGGTCGGCACGATCTCGACCGCCTACGGCGAACACGAACTGCACGAGATCCCCCCCAACGGGCAGGGCCTCGCCGCGCTCCTCGCGCTGGGCATCCTGCGGCACACCGACGTCGCCGACCACGCGCCGGACTCCGTCGCGGCGCTGCACCTGCAGATCGAAGCGATGAAGCTCGCCTACGCCGACGCGTACCGCTACGTCGGCGACCCCGACCACCTCGACGTCCCGCCGTCCGACCTGCTCGACGACGGCTACCTCGCCGAGCGGGCCGGCGCGATCGATCCCCACCGGGCCGGCGACCCGACGTACGGCGTCCCCCGACGCGGCGGGACGGTGTACCTCACCGCCGCCGACGCCGAGGGCCGCATGGTGTCGTTCATCCAGTCCAACTACTACGGGTTCGGATCGGGCGTCGTCGTGCCGGGGACCGGCATCTCGCTGCAGAACCGCGGGGCGGGCTTCACGCTGCAGGCGGGGCACCCGAACCGGGTCGGCCCCCGCAAACGACCGTTCCACACGATCATTCCCGCGTTCCTGACGCGGCAGGGGGCGCCGGACATGAGCTTCGGCGTCATGGGCGGCCCCATGCAGCCCCAGGGGCACGTGCAGATGGTGCTCCGCACCGTCCTGTGGGGCCAGAACCCGCAGGCGGCGGCGGACGCCCCCCGCTGGCGGGTCGTGGAGGGCCGCACGGTGGCGCTCGAGAGCGGGTTCGCGCCCGCCACCCTCGAGGCGCTCGGCGACCTGGGGCACGACGTCACCGCCACCGCGCCGGAGCACAGCTTCGCCTTCGGAGGCGCGCAACTCGTGCGCCGCCTCCCGGACGGCGGCTACGTCGCCGGCAGCGACCCCCGCAAGGACGGGCTCGCCACCGGCTTCTGAGGTCCGCCCCGGCCCCCGCGCCCCCCGACGGCGCCCGGCCGACACGGACGCCGCGCCGTTCGTGCCACCCTCGCCCCGGCGCGGGGGCGATCCGGTCCCCGCGCGACGCATCGACGCGGGCATCCCGCCCGCGAGGAGGCTTCATGAGCGAAGCGAAGACCGGCGACACCGTCCACGTCCACTACACGGGCACCCTCGACGACGGCACCGTGTTCGACAGCAGCGAGGGGCGCGACCCCCTCACCGTCACCCTCGGTTCGGGCCAGGTCATCCCCGGCTTCGAGGCGGCCGTGGTCGGCATGAGCGTCGGCGAAACGAAGAAGGCGCGCCTCGAGCCGCACGACGCCTACGGCGAACGCCGCGACGACCTGATGCTCGAGGTGCCGCGCAGCGACCTGCCCGAGGACCTCGAGGTGGAGCTCGGCACCCCGCTGCAACTCCAGCAGGAGGACGGCCAGGCGGTCCCCGTCACCGTCGCCGCCCTCGACGAGGCCAGCATCACCCTCGACGCCAACCCGCCCCTCGCCGGGCAGGCCCTCACGTTCGAAATGACGTTGGTCGACCTGCAGGCCGGCTGACGACCGCCCCCGCGCTGCGCGGCGTCGCCCCGGCGGGGCCGCGCGCCGGCGTCGTCAGTGGAACTCGGTGCCGCGCCGCCGCGCGTCCGCGAGGACGTCGGCCATGTCCAGCGCGCGGCTGGTCCCCACGACCACGCAATCCTCGGGGTCCTGCGCGAGCCCGACCGGGATGCCGGTCACGGCGCTCAGGTAGCGGTCGACGAAGCGCAGTTGCGCCGCCCCGCCGGTCAGCACGATCCCGCGGTCGATGACGTCGCTCACCAGCTCCGGTTCCGCGGTCTCGAGGACGTTGCGGAGCACCTCCGCGATCTTCTCCAGCGACCCCTCGATCGCCTCGACGACGTCGGTCGACGTGACCGTCGCCGTCTTCGGCATGCCGTCGACCAGGCCCCGCCCGCGCACCTCCAGGGTGGCGGGCGTCGCGTCCGGATCGAGCATCGCCGCGCCGATCTCGCGCTTGATGCGTTCCGCCGTCCGGTCGCCGATCAACAGTTCGTACTTCTCCTTGACGAAGCCGGCGATGTCGGCATCGAAGGCGTTCCCCGCCACCCGCACGCTGCTCGAGCGCACGACCCCACCGAGGCTCAGGATCGCGACGTCGGTCGTGCCGCCCCCCATGTCGATCACCATCGCCCCGACCGGTGCGGCGATGTCGATCCCCGCCCCGATCGCCGCGGCGACCGGCTCCTCGATCAGCAACGCCTTGCGCGCCCCGATCTCGTGCACCGCCTGCAGGACCGCGCGCCGCTCGACGTCGGTGATCTCCGACGGGACGCACACCATGATCGTCGGCCGCAAAAAGCGGCTGGGGCCGGTCAGGACCTTCCCGACGAACCCCTTGAGCATCTTCTCGGTCAACGTGTAGTCCGCGATCACGCCGTCCTGCATCGGCCGGACCGCGGTGATCGAGCCCGGGGTGCGCCCCAGCATCCGCGCGGCCTCCTCGCCGATCGCCATGACGTCGCCGGTCTCCTGCGACATCGCGATGACCGCCGGCTCGCGCAGGACGACCCCCCGACCCTTGACGTGCACGCGGACGTGCGTGGTCCCCAAATCGACTCCGATCATGGCGCGCACGCTACCGCGCCGGGGCCGCCGCCGTCGCGGGTGCCCGCGGGGGGCGCCCCCGCGATTCGTGGTAGACCGCGGGCGTGAAGGCGATCCACGGCGCCCCCGGACCGCTCGCGTGGCGCGCGGTGCCCGACCCCGACCCGGGGCCGGGGGAGGCGCTCGTGCGGGTGCGGGCGGCGGGCGTCAACCGCGCCGACCTCGCGCAACGCGCCGGCCGCTACCCGCCGCCGCCCGGCGCCAGCCCCATCCTCGGCCTCGAGGTCGCCGGCGAGGTCCTCGACGCCCCGCCCGCCTCCGGGTGGCGGCCGGGCGACCGGGTGCACGCGCTGCTGGCCGGCGGCGGGTACGCCGAACGCGTCGCGGTGCCCGCCCGCATGTTGCTCCCCACCCCCGACGGCCTCACGGACGTCGAGGCGGCCGCCCTCCCCGAAGCGCACCTGACGGCGTTCTCCAACCTTGCGATCGAGGCGGCCCTGCGGCCGGGCGAGCGGGTGTTGATCCACGCCGGCGCCAGCGGCGTGGGGACCGCCGCGATCCTGCAGGCGCGCGCGCTCGGTGCGGAGGTCGCCACGACGTCCAGCGGCGCCAAGGCGCCGCTCTGTCGGGGCTTGGGGGCGACGTGGGCGTGGGACCGCCACGACCCCGCCTGGCCGGCGCGCCTGCGCGACGCGTGGGGCGGCGTCGACGTCGTCCTCGACCCGGTGGGGGCCTCGGTGGTGGAGGCGAACCTCGATCTGCTCGACGTCGGGGGCCGGCTGGTGTGGATCTCCAGCCTCGGGGGGCGCGCCGCGACGCTGGACGTCGGGGTGGTGATGCGCAAGCGCCTCACGGTGAAGGGCACGACCCTGCGCGGGCGTCCCCTCGACGCGAAGATCACGCTGCGTGACGCCTTCCACGCCCGCTTCGGTGCCGACGTCGCGCGGGGCGGCCTGCGCCTCCCGATCCACGCGACGTACGACGTCCGCCGCGTCGAGGAGGCGCACGCCGCCCTCCGCGCGAACGCGACGGCGGGCAAGGTCGTCCTCGTCGTGCCCTGACCCGAGGGGGCTCCTGCGGCGCACGTCGACGCGCGATACACGCGCCCCGCGCGGGTCTCCGCCGGGGGGGCAGCGGGGGTGCGGAGACGCGGCGCGCGGGGCACGCCCAAGGTACCGGCGTCCCGCCGGCGCGACTTGGCGGCGGGCCACGGTTGGGCGCCGCACCCCCCGCCGCGCCCCGGAGGCGGGTACCCTGACGCCGTGCGCGCCGCCCCCTACACCCGCCTCGCCGGCGTCTACGACGCCATCATGGGCGACGTCGACTACGACGATTGGGTGACGTTCCTCGTCGACGAAGCCACCCGCCGCGGCTACGTCGGCGGCCCGATCCTGGACCTCGCCTGCGGCACCGGCAACGCCACCCGCCCCGCGGTGGCGCGCGGCTACGACGTCGAGGGGCTGGACGTCGCGCCCGCCATGCTGGCGGTCGCGCGGGCGCGCCTCCCGGACGTGACGTTCCACGAGGGGGACGCGACCGCGCTGGCGTTGCCGCGCCGCTACGCCCTGGTCTACTCGGTGTTCGACGCGCTCAACAACCTGCTCGACGACGACGCCTTCCTCGCCATGGCCCGCGGGGTGCACGCCCACCTCGTGCCGGGCGGCGTGTTCGCGTTCGACGCGAACACCCGCGCCGGACTGCGGGACCTGTGGGGCGGCCGCGCCGAGGGGTGGGCGGGCGACGTGTACTACCGCTGGACGCACCGCTACGACGCGGACGCCGACCTCGCGACCGTCGAGGCGCACTGCGACGGGCCCGACGGGCCGTTCACCGAGGTGCACGTCGAACGGCCGTACGACCCCGCCGACCTACGCCGCCTCCTGACCGCCGCCGGGTTCGCCGACGTCGACGTCGTCACCTACCCCGACGCCGCCCCCGCGAGCGACGACGAGGAACGCGTCTGGGCGTTCGCGTCCCGGCCCGCCTGAGCGCCGCCCGTCAGTCGTCGCCGGACGCCGGGTCGACGCCCGCCGCCTCCCGCGCGAGGCGGGCGACGTTCGCGACGTCCTCGTCGCCGAACCCCCGCCGGATCAGTTCGACCTCCCGCTGCGCGACCTGCGCCGCCAACGGCAGCGGGACGCCGATCGCCTCCGCCGCCTCGAGGGCGATGCCGAGGTCCTTGCGGTGGAGGCGCGTGCGGAACCCCAGGGGGTAGGTCCCCGCCAGCATGTTCGGCCCGCGGTGCGTCAGGCCCCACGACCCGGCGGCGCCGCCCGCGATCGCCTCGAGGACCTTCCCCTCGTCGACGTCCGCCGCCAGCGCGAACGCCAACCCCTCGGCGACCGCGGCGTACGTCCCGGCGATCACCACCTGGTTCACCGCCTTCGCGACCTGCCCCGCGCCGGCCGGCCCGACGTGCGTCAGGGTCGCCCCCAGCACCTCGAGCGCCGGGCGGGCCGCCTCCACGGCGGCCGCCTCCCCGCCGATCATGATCGACAACGTCCCGCGCTCCGCGCCCTCGGAGCCGCCGCTGACCGGCGCGTCCAGCGCTGCGGCGCCGACCGCCCGGGCGGCGTCCGCCAGGTCGCGGGCGGCGTCGGGCGCGATCGTCGATGCGTCCACCCACGTCGCGCCGGGCGCGAGGCCGGCCAGGACCCCGTCGGGGCCTTCGGCGACGGCGCGGACGTCCGGCGTGTCGTTCACCATCGTGAACACGACGTCCGCGCCGGTCGCCGCCTCGCGCGGCGTCGCGGCGCGCCGCGCACCGCGCTCCGCGAGGGGCACCTCGCGCTCCCGCGTGCGGTTGTGCACCGCGACGTCGTGCCCCGCCTCCAGCAGCCGCCCCGCCATCGGGGCGCCCATCGTGCCGAGTCCCACGAAACCGATGTTCACGTCGTCTCCTTCCCCGCGGCCGGGTCGCTCGCGGCCTCCCAGAGGGGGCGGGCGATGCGCAGCAGGCGCCGGGCGACCGCCCGGTCGTGGTCCGCCGCCGCCCGCCGCCGTGCGGCGGGCACGCCCCCGTCCGCCTCATCGTCCCACGCCGACGCCGGGAGCGGACCGCCGGCCACGTCCGCCCAGCGCGCCCGCCACGCCTCGGGGAGGGCGTCGGGCAGCGTCGCGTCCACCAGCGTCGCCCAGGCGTGCCCCCAGGCGCGCGGGACGACGTCGAAGGCGGCGTACCCGCCGCCGCCCGTCACCACGATCCGCCCGCCGGCGTAGGCGTCGGCGAGCTCGACGACGCGCGCGACCAGCGCGCGGTAGCCGCGCAGGGTGAGCGACAGGTCGGCGAGGGGGTCGCGGGCGTGCGCGTCGGCGCCGGCCTGCAGGACGATCAGGTCGGGCCGGAACGCCCGGAGCGCCTCGGGGGCGACGAGGTCGAACGCCTCCAGCACCGCCGCATCGTCGCTGAACGGCTCCAACGGTAGGTTCAGCGACCAGCCGCGCCCCGCGCCGCGCCCGAGTTCGTAGCCGTGGCCCGTGCCGGGGAACAGGTGGTGGCCCGACTCGTGCACGCTGAACGTCAGGACGTGCGGGTCGTCGTAGAACGCCGCCTGCACCCCGTCGCCGTGGTGGGCGTCGACGTCGAGGTACGCGACGCGCGCCCCGCGGTCGCGGGCGTGCCGGATGGCGACCGCCAGGTCGTTGTAGATGCAGAAGCCCGACGCGCGGTCGGCGAAGGCGTGGTGCAGCCCCCCGGCGAACGCCGCGGCGCGCGCGGCGCGCCCGTCCAGCACCCGGTCCACGGCGTGCGTCGTCGCGGCGCAGACGCCCGCGACCGCCTCGTGCATGCCGGCGAACACCGGCGTGTCGGGCGTCCCCAAGCCCCAGCGGTGCAGGTCGTCGACGGCGTCGCCCCGCGAGGCGCGCGCGACGACGTCGAGGTAGCGGGGGTCGTGCACCGCCGCGAGCGCCCCGTCGGGCAGCGGCGCGGGCGGCACGACGTGCGCGTCGCGCAGCAGCCCCACCGCCCGCAGCAGGTCCTCGAGGACCGCGACGCGGTCGGGGCGGAAGGGGTGGTCGGGCGCGAGGCGCCAGGCGGCGAGCTCGGGGGCGTGCACGAAGGCGACGTCGTCCCTCATGCCGCGCCGTCCCTCACGCCCCACCGTCGCCGTCGCCGGGCTCCGCGACGGCGAACCCGGCGCGGCGCAGGCGGGCGCGGACGGTGCGCGCGTCGATCGTGTCCAGCTGCAGCGCGAAGCGCGCCGACGCCGCGTCGCTGTGCGGCGTCAGGATGCTGCGGACGTTCACGCCGGCGTCCGCGACGATGCGCAGCGCCTCCGCCAACGCGCCGGGGCGGTGGGGGAGGTCGACCTCCAGGCGCGTCGCGGCGCCTCCCGCGCCGGTCATCGTCACGAGCGCCGTCAGCAGGTCGCTGCTCGCGACGATCCCGACGAGCGCGCCGCCCGCCTCCACCGGCAACGCGCCGACGCGTTGGTCGCGCATCGTCGCGGCGGCGACCTGGACGGGGTCGCGGGGGTGCGCCGTCCACACCGGCGCGCGGGCGACGTCACCGAGCGGCGTGCCGCGGTCGGCGCCGGCCGGGGCGCCCGGGTGGTCGCTGCCGACCGCGCGCAGGTCGCGGTCGCTGACGATGCCGACGAGGGCGCCGTCCGCCACGATCGGCAGGTGCCGCACCCGGTGGCGCGCCAACAACTCCGTGGCCGCCCCCACGGTGGCGTGGGGGGGCGCGGTGATCACGTCGCGCGTCATGACGTCGGCGACCCGCACGGGCACCTCCTTCGCGTTCGCCGCGAGGATACCGCGGCGCGTCAGGGGCCGCCGGCCGGCTGCGTGCGCAGCGCCTCGAACGCCGCGACGAGCCCCGCGGGCGCGCGCGAGCCGACGCGGACCAGCAGCGCGTTGGCGGGGTCCTCGGTGATGTCGGGGTCGCGGGTGGTGCGCGCCTCGAAGCCGACGCGGGCGTAGAAGCGCTGCAGCGCCCGGCGGACCTGCAGCGCCCCGAGGCCGCGGCGCGCGAGGTCGTAGTGCCAGGCGTACAGGACCGCCAACACCAGCGCGTCGTCGAACCGCCCGCCACCGAACGCCGTATCCAGCAACGCCGAACCGTGCCCCGCCCCGCGGGCGCGGGGGGCGACCTCGATCGCGCCGATCTCGTACACCGCGTCGCCGCCCGGCGCGCGGCGCAACGCCCCCCAGCGCTCGACCGGGTCGGGCGGTTGGACGCTCAGGTAGCCGATCGTCGCGTCGCCCTGCTCCACCACCCACACGAAGGCGGCGGGGTCGCGCGCGAGGCGGGCGATCGCCGCCTCCTGCCGGTCGGGCGCGCGGAAGACGTCCAGGCCGGCGTCGAAGGGGAGCGGTGGGGCGCCGCGAAGGGCGCGCAGGCGAACGTCGGCGGGCACCCCGCCACGCTACCGCGGCGCGGCGCGCGGCCGGCCCGCGCGCCCCACGACCGGTTCCCCCGACCGGTTCCCCCGACCACCGAACCGTCCGCACGCCGGTGCTACCCTGCCCGACATGGATCTGCTCCGACACGCCGCACGCGGCGAACGGCTCACGCCCGACCAGGCGGCGGAGCTGCGCGACGTGCCGCTGTTCGCCGTCGCGGGGGCGGCGGACGCGGTGCGTGGCCTCCGCACCGACCCCGAGGTCGTGACGTACCTGATCGACCGCAACGTCAACTACTCGAACGTCTGCACCATCGGGTGCGCCTTCTGCGGCTTCTACCGGACCCGCCGCCAGGAGGACGCGTACGTCCTGGCGTACGAGACGATCGGGGAGAAACTCCGCGAGCTCGAGGCGGTCGGGGGCACGCGGGTGTTGATGCAGGGCGGCGTCCACCCGACCCTGTCGTTCGACTGGTACCTGGACCTCATGCGTTACCTGAAGACGCACCACCCGACGATCCGCGTCGAGGCGTTCAGCCCCGAGGAGATCAAGGGGATGGCGAAGATGACGGGGATGACGCACCGCGAGGTCCTCGCGGAGCTGCACGCCGCCGGCCTCGACGGGCTGCCCGGCGGGGGCGGCGAGATGCTCGTCGACGAGGTCCGTCACGCCAAGCACGTCTCGCCCGCGCGGATCTCGAGCGACGAATGGATCGACGTCATGGACGCCGCGCAGTCGTTGGGCCTCTACACGACCGCGACGATGGTGATCGGGTTCGGGGAGACGTTCGCGCAGCGCATCGCCAGCATGAAGCGCATCCGCGACCAGCAGGACTACGCGCTGGCGACGTACGGCAACGGCTTCAGCGCGTTCATCTCCTGGACGCTGCAGACCGAGGGCGTGCGGATCGACGGCAAGGTGCCGGGCGCCGGACCGTCGGAGTACCTCCGCAACGTCGCGACCGCCCGGTTGTTCCTCGACAACGTCGACAACCACCAGGCGTCGTGGCCGACCATGGGCTACAAGGTCGCGCAGACCGCGTTGCGGTTCGGCGCGAACGACTTCGGCAGCACCATGCTCGAGGAGAACGTCGTGAGTCAGGCGGGGGCGAAGCACCGCGCCACCCCCGAACGCGAGATCGTGCGGCAGATCGTCGAGGCCGGCTACGTCCCCAAGCAGCGCGGCAGCCTCTACGAGATCGTGGCGGAACCCGACGTCGAGACCCTCCTGGCCGCCCCCCCGACCGAGGACCCGCTGGCCCACCCCGCCCCCGTCTGACGTGGCGCTCACCCGGACGAGGCGGCGGGCGCGCGCGGTGTACGGCGGCCTGGGGCACCCGGTGGAGGACGGCGTCATGGTGGTGCAGGAGGCGGCGGACGACGCCGTCGTGCTGTACGTCGGCAGCGACGACGAAGCCGCCCGCCGCTGGCCGGACGCGGGCGCCCGCGACGACGGCTTCGCGCTCTCGCCCGCCCCCGTCAACGCCCACGTGCACCTGGACCTCTCGACGATGGCGTACGTCGAGGACACCTACGAGGCGTTCGTGCGGGCGGTCCTCGCGCACGGGCGCGCCGGGGGGCGCGGGCTGGAGGCCGCGAAGGCCGGGCTGGCGGAGGTCCGCCGCTCGGGCGTCGCGGCGTTCGGGGACGTCGTCGCCGACGCGGAGGTGATGCACTGGCTGCTGGAGCAGCCGAACCTGTCGGGCGTCGCCTACTGGGAGGTGATCGCCCCCGACCCCGCCGACGCCGACCGCGTCTTCGACGAGGTCGTCGAGGCCCTGCGTGCCTTCCGGGCGCGGCAGCGCCCGGACGGGCTGCGCGTCGGCCTCTCGCCGCACGCCCCGCACACGGTGTCCGCGCCGCTCTTGCGCAAGCTCGCGCAGCTCGCGCAGGCGAACGACCTACCGCTGCAGATCCACGTCGCGGAATCGCCGTCCGAGGTGCGCCTGCACCGCTCGGGCGACGGGCCGCTGCGCGAGCTGATGGGGGACCTGCTCGGGGCGTTCCGGCCGTCCGGCCGCACGCCGGTCGGCTACCTCGCGTCGCTGGGGGTGCTGGAGGCCGCCCCGACGCTGGTGCACGGCGTCCACGTCGACGAGGCGGACGTCGGGCGGATCGAGCGGTCGGGGTCGGTCGTGGTGCACTGTCCCCGTTCGAACGCCGCGCTCGGGACCGGTCGCTTCCCGTGGGAGACGTACGCCGCGCACGGCGCGACGGTCGCGTTCGGGACCGACTCGCGCGGCAGCAGCCCGTCGCTGGACGTCCAGGCGGAGGTCGCCGCCGCGCAGGCGCTGCACGGCGACCGGGCGCACGTCGGGGGGCTCGTGCGGGCGGCGGTGAAGGGCGGCTACCGGGCGCTCGGGATGGCGACCCCGCGCATTACGCGCGGGACGCCGGCGAGCGCGGTGGCGACGTGGCGGATCGCGGCGGACGGCACCGTCGTGCCCCCTTCGTCGGCGATTTGACACGGCCCGCGCGGAGGAGCGGTACGATTCGCGCACGTCGCCGTGCGTACGCGCGGTGGAACGGATTTGGAGGCGGAACCGATCATGACCGAACACATGCTGGAACTGAGCGACGCGAACTTCCAGGACGAAGCGGCCGAAGGCTTCCTGTTGGTGGACTTCTGGGCGCCGTGGTGCGGCCCCTGCCGCATGGTGAGCCCCGTCATCGAGGAGCTCTCCAACGACCTCGCCGGACAGGTGAAGGTCGGCAAGCTCAACGTCGACGACAACCCGAAGACCGCGATGCAGTACCGGGTGATGTCGATCCCGACCGTCGTCCTGTTCAAGGACGGCGAGGTGGTCGACACGATGGTCGGCGCGATGCCGAAGAACGCCTACGCGGCGCGCATCGACAAGCACCTGCCCGCCTCCGCCTGAGCGAGGCGACACGACGAGGGCGCGCGCCCCGGGGAGTTCCCCGGGGCGCGCGTTCGTGGGTTCGTGGGTTCGTGGACGGGGAGGGTGGGGGCCCCGCTACCAGTCGAAGGCGATGCGGCGCTCGTGCCGGATCGTGCCGTCGTCGCGGCTGACGACCCCTCCACCGACGTCGGCGCGTTCCTCGAGCAGGCGCACGGCGTCCGGCAGGAACTCCGCGAGCGGCAGGAGGACGGCGAGGTCCGGTGCGACGTCCGGCAACGCCGCGGGGCGGTCCGCCCCGGCGTCGGGTTCCGGCGCCGCGCCGGCGCCCGCCGTGGTGACGTCCAGCGCGAGGGTGTAGGGTCCCGACCCGGAATCGAAGAAGGCGCCGACCCCCACGATCAGGGGGCGACCGTCGGCGACGAAGTCGACGGCGGACCGGCGGGTGTCGGGCGCGTCGTCGTTCTCCAGCAGCAGGTTCCCGGTCGCGCCGTCGTACAGGTACAGGTAGGTGTCGAACGCGTCGCTCGTCAGTTCGACGCTCGCTTCGGTGCCGGCCGGCAGGTCGGGCAGGGCGTACAGGTCGACCGACGCGCCACCGCCGAGCACGACCTCCCCGTCGCCGCGCCGTGCTTCGACCGGCGCGTCGGTCGGGAGGACGTCGCGGGGCGCCTCCAGCACCCCGGGTGGGGCGGCCATGGGGACGACGTCGCGCAGGTCGGTCGGCGCGCCGGGCTCGCCGAACCCCAGCTCGCTGGGGGTCTCGGGCGTCGTGCGCGCCTCCTCGAGGGCGGACGCCAGCGCGGTCGACGCGCCGAAGGCGAGCGGTTGCGCGACGGTGTCCAGCAGGTCGGCGGTGGCCGCCAGGTCGGGGCGGGGGTCGGCGGCGCGCCAGCCGATCCGCTCGCCGGCGGGCGCCGGGAGCGCCGCGATGCCGGGCGTGTCGGTCGCCGTTCCGCCCGCCTCGAGGGCGCGGCCGAGGGCGGCGGTCGGGGCGGCGATCCAGGCGGCGCCGTCGTGCACGACGAAGGCGACGTCGGTGCTCGGCCCCACGCGGACGCGGAGCCCAGGCAGGCCGGCGACGTCGGTGCGGCGGGCGGCGAGGAGGGGCACGGCGTCGGCCAGCGGGTCGCCGAGCGCCTCGCCCAACAGCTGCCCGCCGACGTTCCCCGGGGCGTTCAGGCGTTCGATGCCGGCCTCGAGGGCGTCCAGGGCGGCGCGGGCGCCGGCCTCGTCGGTCGCGGGGATGCGCCACACGGTCGGTGCGCCGAACACCAGGGCGTCGAGGTCGTCGGCGGGGGAGCCCAGCCGGACGCGCTGCAGCTCGCCGGCGATCCAGTCGCCGAACAGCGCGTCGACGTCGAAGCCGGCCTGCAGCTCCACGAGGTCGCGGACGCTCACCGGCGTGCCGGTGGCGGCGGTCAGGTCGCGCGCGACGGCGTCCAGCCAATCGAGCCAGGCGGCGGGGCGGAGGGTGGACACCTGCGCCGCGACGCCGCCGGGGAGGGCGACGTCCTCGTCGAGGGCGCACCCCGCGCACGTCGCGAGGTCGTAGAAGGTGGGGTCGCCGCCGTCCGGGTCGGGGGTGAACACCCCGCGGATCGTCGCGCCGCCGGCGTCGACGTCCAGGCGGGCGCCGCCCGCCCCCAGCGTCCGCAGGAGCGTCACGGCGCGTTCGCGCGCGGCGTCCGCGTCGGGCCCGAGGCCGGCGGGCACGAGGCCCTCGACGACGCCGGCGAGGCCGGCGGCGTTCCAGGCGAGGCGGGCGCCGGGCCCGCCCTCCAGCAGGTCGCCGACCGGCTGGTCGGCGAGGGAGGGCTCGTCCGCCCCACCGAGCCGGCGGAGTGCGCCGCGCACCAGGTCGGGGCGGGTCCCGACGAGGTAGTGGCGGCCGTCGCGCGCGACGACCAACGGCAGGTCGCTGCCGTCGAACAGGACGCGGAGCTCCGCGCCGTTCACCTCGCCGAGCACGTCGCCGCCGTAGCAACCGATCAGCCGCTCGTGCAGGTCGGCGGCGGTGGCGGCGGCGTCCGCCTCGACGCGCGCCAGGGCGAGGGCGCCGGGGATGGGGGTGAAGCGGTCGGCGGCGACGGCGAGCAGCAGGTCGTCCGCCCACGCCTGCATCGTCAGCGCGTCACCGGCCGCGGCGAGGCCGGGGCAGGTCGCTTCGATCGCGTCGGCGGTGCCGCCCAGGTCGGGGAGCGCGTCGGTGCCGGGGACGGTCGCGCCGAGCCCCCCGAGCGCCCCGAGGGCGTCGAGGTCGGCGGCGTCCATGCCGGCGGCGTCGAGGTCGAGCGCGCCGGCGGCGGAGAGGTCCTCCAGGAACGTCGTGACCGTCTCCCACGCGGCGGCGGCCTCGCCGTCCGCGTCGAGGTCGGCGAGGGCGTCGAGCAGGTCGGCGTCCAGGGTCGCGGCGAGGTCGGCGTCGCCGCTCAGGCCGAGCGCCACGACGGTCTCGATCGGCGCGAGCCGCTCGAGGGGAACGCTCTGCGCGAGGGTGGCGGTCGGCAGCGCCAGCGCGAGGGTGGCGAGGACGGCGCCGAGGATGCCGGGGCGGGGGCGGAGGAACGCGGGGTCCGGTGGACGGTGCGGCATGAGGGCCTCCCTGGGGCGGGGACACGGTGGGGGACGGGCAACGGCGCCGCAGCGCGGCGCCTCCTAACCATCGAACGTAGCACGGGCCTCCGCGCCGCCCCGTGGCGCCTGCGGCATGGCGGTCAGTTCCCGGGCACCTCGAACGGCGCCACCCCCGCCGGGGTGACGCGGTAGGCGGTCGGGCGTCCGTCGCGCTCGACGCGCAGGGCGTAGGCGTCGGGCGCGATGCGCGTCACGGTCCAGCGCACGCCGCTCGGGAGGGCGAGGTCCAGGAGCGCTTCGGTCGCGTACCCCCCGGTGCGGAGGCGGGCCGCCTCCATCTCCAGCCACGCGAGCCAGGCGACCCGCTCGACCTCGCCGGGCGCGGCGGGGACGACCGGGGCGGCCTCCGCGTCCGGGTCGCGTTCGGGGGTCCCGCGTTCGGGCGCCGCGACCGCGGGGGCGTCGGCTTCGCCCGCATCGGGGTCGGGGACGGTGACCTCGGGCCGGACGGGGGGGCCGGCGTCGGGCCGGGCCGCGGGGGCGCACGCGCCGAGCAGCAGCGCCGCGGCGGCGGCCAGCAGCCCCGCGCGGCGGGGGGACGCGGCGCGCCTCACGACGCGTCCTCCGCCGCGACGGGGGCGAGGCCGAGGTGCAGCACGTAGCGTTGCGCGCCGCGCTTCGCCTCGTAGCGTTCCAGGAGCGCCACCAGGTCGCGCTGCAGCGCCTTCGCGTCGGGGTAGTCGAGCATCAGGTCCTCCCGCCAGGCCGACAGGACGGCCGGGCCTTCGGGGTCGATCGGGTCGACGTCGGCGTCGGGGCGCACCGCCATCTGCACCTGGACGCGGCCGCGCGCGTCGCGGTAGATGCGCGTCCCCCACGTCCCGATCGCTTCGCTGCGGGCGCGCACGACGCTGCGCCGCAGGAGCCGCGCGACCCACGCCTCGCGCTCGGCGAGGGCGGCATCGAGGTCGTCGGCGGCGCCGGCCTCGAACGGCACGAAGAAGACGTCGGCGACGGCGCGGTAGCGGTGCCGGGGGCGACCGCGGCGCGGCTCGGTGGCGACGACCTCGAGGAGGCCGGCGTCGCGGAGGCGGCGGACGCGCTTGAGGACGGTGTTCGGTTTCGCGCCCGACGCCGCCGCCGCTTCGCCGACCGTGGCGGCGCGCCCGAGGAACGGCGCGAGGTGGGCGCGACGGCGGGCGTCGAGCAGGAGCGTCGCTTGGGTGGGGTCGTGGACGACGCGGACGCGGGGGGTGGCGGTGGACGGCGGGCGGTCGGGCGACGGGCGGTCGGGCGACGCCCCGCGGGCATGTGACTCGGTATCCTTCACGTCACGTAGAAGCGTACGACACTCGGGCCACGTACCCCGTGCGCCCACCGCGCGGCGCGCGACAGGAGGCTCCCATGTCCATGAACAGTTTCGGTGCCCGCCACACCTTCCAGACCGGGTCGGGGGAGGCGTACTACTACCGCCTCGCCACCCTGCAGGAGCAGGGGCACGGGTCCATCGACCGCATGCCGTACAGCGTCAAGGTCCTGCTCGAGTCGCTGCTGCGCAACGAGGACGGCTTCGTCGTCCGCCGCGAGGACGTCCTGAACCTCGCGTCGTACGACGCGACCGACCCCACCAAGCACGAGGTGCCGTTCATGCCGGCCCGCGTGGTGCTGCAGGACTTCACCGGCGTGCCCGCCGTCGTCGACCTCGCCGCGCTCCGCAGCGCGATGGACCGCATGGGCGGCGACCCGAAGACCATCAACCCGCAGGTGCCGGTCGACCTGGTGATCGACCACAGCGTCCAGGTGGACCAGTACGACTCGCCGCTGGCGCTGCTGCAGAACGCGGAGATCGAGTTCGAACGCAACCGCGAACGCTACGAGTTCCTCCGTTGGGGGCAGGCGGCGTTCGACGACTTCGGGGTCGTGCCGCCCGCCTCGGGGATCGTGCACCAGGTGAACCTCGAGTACCTCGCGAAGGGCGTGCAGAGCCGCCCCGAGGAGGGCGGCGAGGTCGTCTACCCCGACAGCCTCGTCGGGACCGACAGCCACACCACGATGATCAACGGCCTCGGGGTCGTCGGCTGGGGGGTCGGCGGGATCGAAGCGGAAGCGGTCATGCTCGGCCAGCCGATCTACATGCTCACGCCCGAGGTCGTCGGCTTCGAACTCACCGGCCGCCTCGCGGAGGGCGCGACCGCCACGGACCTGGTGTTGGTCGTGACGCAGATGCTGCGCGAGCACGGCGTGGTCGGCAAGTTCGTCGAGTTCTTCGGGGACGGCCTGGACGCCATGACGGTGCCCGACCGCGCCACGATCGCGAACATGGCGCCCGAGTACGGCGCGACGATGGGGTTCTTCCCGACCGACGCAGAGACGCTGCGCTACCTGCGGCAGACCGGCCGCCTCGACGACGAGGTGGAGGCGGTCGAGCGCTACGCCAAGGCCAACGGCCTGTTCCGCGAGCCGGGCGCGCCGACGCCGACCTTCAAGGACGTCCTGCGCCTGGACCTGGGGACGGTCGACCCGAGCCTGGCGGGTCCGAAGCGGCCGCAGGACCGCATCCTCCTGAGCGCCATGAAGGAGACCTTCGAGGCGGACCTCGTCAAGCCGGTGGCCGAACGCGGCTTCGAACTGAGCGAGGCGGAGCTCGCCTCGCACGCGACGTTCGAGGACGAACGCGGGACGCACGAACTGACGCACGGGGACGTCGTGATCGCCGCGATCACGTCCTGCACGAACACCAGCAACCCGTCGGTGATGCTGGCCGCCGGCCTGGTCGCGAAGAAGGCGGCCGAGCGTGGCCTGCACGCCAAGCCGTGGGTGAAGACCAGCTTGGCGCCCGGCAGCAAGGTCGTCACGGAGTACCTGACGGAGACCGGCCTGATGCCGGAGCTCGAGAAGGTCGGGTTCTACCTCGTCGGGTACGGCTGCACCACCTGCATCGGGAACTCCGGGCCGCTGCCCGACGCGGTCGCTGCCGCCATCGAGGAGGGCGATCTCGTCGCCGCCAGCGTGCTGTCGGGCAACCGCAACTTCGAGGGCCGCATCAACCCGCACGTCAAGGCGAACTACCTCGCCAGCCCGCCGTTGGTCGTCGCCTACGCCCTCGCCGGCACGGTCGACGTCGACCTGGTGAACGACCCGATCGCCACCGACGACCAGGGGGCGCCGGTCTACCTGCGCGACCTGTGGCCCACCCACGAGGACATCACCGAGCACCTCGAGGCGGCGATGAACCCCGAGACCTTCCGCCGCATGTACGACGGCATCGAGGAGAGCAACGAGGCGTGGAACGCCATCCCCGTCAAGGGCGGCGACCTGTTCGCCTGGGACGAGGACAGCACCTACGTCCAGGAACCGCCGTTCTTCCAGGACATGGCGCCCGACGTCGCGCCGATCCAACCGATCGAGGGCGCGCGGGTGCTCGTGAAGGTCGGGGACTCCGTCACGACCGACCACATCAGCCCCGCCGGCGCGATCGCGCCCGACACCCCCGCCGGCCGCTACCTGCGCGAGAAGGGGGTCGCGCAGCGCGACTTCAACAGCTACGGCTCGCGCCGTGGCAACGACCGGATCATGACGCGGGGGACGTTCGCGAACATCCGCCTCAAGAACCAGATGGCGCCCGGCACCGAGGGCGGCTACACGACCGACGTCACGACCGGCGAGGTGGCCTTCGTCTACGACGCCGCGCAGCGCTACCAGGCGGCCGGCATCCCCTCGATCGTGCTCGCCGGGCACGACTACGGCATGGGCAGCAGCCGCGATTGGGCGGCGAAGGGCACCTACCTGCTGGGGGTGAGGGCCGTGATCGCGGCGAGCTACGAGCGCATCCACCGCTCGAACCTGATCGGCATGGGGGTCCTGCCGCTGCAGTTCCGCGACGGCGAGAACGCCGACACGCTCGGCCTGAGCGGTATGGAGACCTTCGCGGTGCACGTCGACGACGCCCTCGAGCCGGGCGGCGTCGTGCCGGTCACCGCGACGGCGGAGGACGGCACCGTCACCCGCTTCGAGGTCCTCGCGCGCCTCGATTCGCCGGTGGAGATCGACTACTACAAGAACGGCGGCATCCTGCACACGGTGCTGCGCCGCCTCTTCGCCGAGGCGAACGCGCCGCACGCCTGAACGCGTGCGGGCGTTCCTCGCCACGCTCCTGACCGCCTGCGTCGCGTTCGCCGCGGCGCAGGCGCCCGCCGCCCCGTCGGGTGGCGGCGACGCCACCGACCCGGTCCTGCGGGTCCTGTTGGCCGAGGGCGTCGAGCGCTTCGACGTGCATGTCGGCGAGCCCCACGAGGTGCGCACCGAGCGCGCCGCGATGCGCAGCGCCACCCCGCTACGCTGGCCGGTCGAGGTGCGCGACGGCGCCCTGTACGCCGCCGGGTTCGCCGTCGGGCCGTGGTTGACGCTCGCGCCGGAATCCGGCGTCGTGGAGGTCGACGGTCGCCGCTACCGCGGCGCGCTCCGTCTCGAGGTGGCGGACGGCGCGCTGCGCCTCGTGAACGTCGTCGATCTCGAGGGGTACCTGCGGGGGGTCGTCCCGGCCGAGGTGCCCGCCGAATGGCCGGCCGCGGCGCTCGAGGCGCAAGCGATCGCCGCGCGGACCTACACCCTCGCGAACCTCGATCCGGCGGCGCCGTACGACATCTGCGCCACCCTGCTGTGCCAGGTGTACGAGGGGGTCGACGCGGAGGACCCCCGCACCGACGCCGCGGTCCGCGCGACCGAGGGGCGGGTCGTGCAGGTCGGGGGGGAGGTCGCGCGCACGTACTACCACGCCGATTCCGGCGGGCGGACGGCGTCCGCCGCGGAGGTGTGGGGGTACGACCGGCCGTACCTCCGGGGGCGCACCGACGTCGCAGTCGCCAGCCCCCACCGCGGCTGGACCGCGACGCTCGCGCCGGGACGGCTCGCCGCCGCCCTCGCGGCGGAGGGCCGCGACGTCGGCACCCCGACGCGGCTGGAGATCACCGCGACGAGCGCGTCGGGGCGCGCCAGCCGCGCGCGGATCGACGGCACCGGCGGGTCGGTGACGTTGGCGGGCCCGCGCCTCACGCGGACGCTCCGCGCGGCGGGTCTGAAGTCGACGCGGGTGACGTCGGTCGGGCCGCTCACGCTGCGGGGCGACGGGTGGGGGCACGGCGTCGGCCTCAGCCAGTACGGGGCGATGGGCCTCGCGCGGCAGGGGCGGACGGCGGAGGAGATCCTGGCGTTCTACTACCCCGGTACGCGCGTCGCGACGCTCACGCGCGACGTGTGGCTCGCCGCGCGCTGACCTGGCTCCTGCGGCGGTCCGGGGGCGCGGGGGCGTTCAGCGCGCCAGCTTGACGGCGGCCAGCAGGTCCCCGAAGTCGCCCTTGCCCGACGCGAAGTCGGCTTGGCAGCGCTCGACGTAGTGCTCGAGCACCGCGTCGCCGGTCGCGTCCAGGGCGCTGCGCACGCCGGCGAGGAGGGTGAGGATGTCGGTGCAGGAGCGGTCCTCGTCGACCATGCGTTGCAGGCCGCGGACCTGCCCCTCGAGCCGCTTGAGGCGGTTGACGATGCGCTTCTTTTCCTCCGGCGGAATCGCGACGGCGGCGGTCGTCGAGGTCGTGGCGGCCTCGGGGCCGGTCGCGTCGGGGCCGGCCGTGTCGGGGGTGGGGGGGTCGTGGGTGTCGGGCATGCGGACCTCCTGGTCGGGGGTGGGCGTCGGGGGCGTCAGTGGGGCAGGTGCGGGCGGGCCGCGCCGTAGGTCCAGGTGCCGAGCAGCGCGCCGAGCAGGACGACGCCGAAGGCGGGGAGGCCGGTCCCGAGGAGCGCGAGGATCGGTCCGGGGCAGGCGCCCACGAGGGCCCACCCGAGGCCGAAGATCGTCCCGCCGGCGAGCGTCTGCACGACGCCGCCCTTCTTCGGGGGGACGTCGATCGGGGTGCCGTCGAGGGCGCGCACGCCGCTGCGCCGTAGCAGCGTCACGCCGACCATGGCGACGAGGATGGCGGTGCCGATGACGCCGTACATGTGGAACGCGTCGAAGCGGAACATCTCCTGGATGCGCCACCAGGCGACCACCTCGCTGCGCACCAGCACCAGCCCGAACGCCGCGCCGGCGGCGAGGTAGGCGAGCGACGCCCGCGCCCCGAGGCGGCGCCAGGTGGGCGACTCCGCGCAGGCGGGCGGATGCGCCGCGTCGGACGCGCTCACGCCGCCCCTCCACCGGTCAACGCCGGCAGCAGCACCGGCAGCAGCAGGTGCGTTCCCAGCAGCCCGCCGGCGAAGAAGCCGGCGACCGCGATCGCGGAGGCGCGCTGGCGGGTGGCGAGGCCGGTGATGGCGTGGCCCGACGTGCAGCCCCCGGCCCAGCGTGCGCCGAACCCCACGAGGAACCCGCCGGCGAGCAGGAACGCCCAGACGAGCGGTCGCCGCAGCGCCTCGGCGGAGGCGAGGGCGGCGGGGGCGAGCCCGCCGTCCGGCGTCACGCCGTACGCCGCGAGGGCGTCGCGGGTGGCGGGGGCGACGTCGAGGGGCGCCCGCCCGAGGCCGGCGATCCCCCCGCCGAGCACGATGCCGACGGCGAACAGGAGGTTCCAGCCGCCGACGTCCCGCCAGGCGTAGCGGAAGAACGCCGGACCGCCGGGCAGGATCGCGCAGGCGTGCCGGAGCGAGGAGGAGACGCCGAACAGGCGGTTGCCGATCCACAACAACAGCGGCACGACCGCCCCGATGAGGGGGCCGGCCACCCACCAGGGCCAGGGGGAGAGGAACCACTCGGGAATACCCATGGGGGGTACGGTACCCGCGGGGCGGGGAGGGCATCAAGGGCGCGGGCGCGCCCCCGCCCGACCTGCTACCCTACGCGCGTGACGCACGTTCGTTCCGCCCCCCGCCCGGCTCACGCCGTCGCCCCGGCCCACGCCGCCCCCCGGAGGCGCCGTGCGGGCGTATAGGGGCGTCGTCCGCGGCGAGGTGGTGCGCCTCGAGGAGGGCGTCCGCCTGCCCGACGGCGCGGTCGTCACCGTGACGGTCGGCGAAGCGGAGCTCGTCCGCGCGACCCTGCGCGCCGCCCTGCGCCGCAACGCCCCCCGGCGCTCCCGCGCGCGCCGCCGCCCGGCGCCCGCCGGCGGCGGGGCGTGAGCCGCCTGGTCCTCGTCCCCACCCCCATCGGGGCGTTGCGCGACGTCACCCTCCGCGCCCTCGACGTCCTCGCCGACGCCGACGTCGTCGCGGCGGAGGACACGCGGCGCAGCGCGACGCTGCTGCGCGAGCACGGGGTGACCACCCCCCTCGTGCGGCTCGACGCCCACACCATCCCCACCCGCGGGCCGGCGCTGTTGCGCGAGCACGCGACCGTCGCCTACGTCACCGACGCCGGTACGCCCGGCGTGAGCGACCCGGGGGCGGACCTCGTCCGCCTCGCCCTCGACGCCGGGCACGAGGTCGAGGCGCTGCCCGGCCCCAGCGCGGTGCTGCCCGCCCTCGTCCTGTCCGGCCTCCCGGTCGCCCGCTTCGCCTTCGAGGGGTTCCTCCCCCGCAAGGGCGCGGAGCGCCGCGACCGCCTCGCGCACCTCGCCGCGCGACCGGAGACGACCGCGCTGTACGAGGCCCCCGGCCGCGTCGCCGCGACCCTCGCCGACCTCGCGGCGGCGTGCGGCGGCGCGCGCCCCGCGAGCCTCTCGCGGGAGCTGACGAAACGCCACGAGACGACGCTGCGCGGCCCCCTCGACGCGCTCGCGCGCGCCACCGCCGCCGACCCGCCGCGCGGCGAGTGCGTGATCACGGTCGCCGGCGCGCCGGAGGAGGAGGCGGGCCCGTCCGGCGACGAGGCGACGCGGTGGGCGGCGGCGTTGCGCAGCGCCGGGGTGCACGGCCGCACCCTGCGCGACGCCCTCGTCGCGCTGGGCGTCGCGAAGAACGACGCCTACCGCGCCGCCCTCGACGAGGAGGACGCCTGAACGCCGCGTCTCCCTCCGGCCGACCCGCCCGGCGGGTCGCGGCTGCTACCCTGAAGGTTCGCGCACCCGCGCAGCGACCCTCATGAACGAACCCACGACGCCCCCCCGCCCCCCGGCGCCGGACGCCCCCACGGCCGCGCCCGACGCCTCCACACCCCCGCCCGACGCCCCGGCCTCCGCCGGCGCCGGCGTGCGGGTCGTGGGCCTCCCCGCCGTCGCGCGCCTCGCGCGGGCGGCGCGCGCGACCGGCCCGCGGGTCCTGCTCACGACCCCCGACCGCGCGCCGGCGTTCGCCGGCGGCGCGGCGTTCGGGGCGCCCGTCACCACCGACCCCGACCTCGACGCGTGGGGGGAACGCAGCGACCTGGTGGTCCTCACCTTCGAGCACGCCGTCCGCGCCTTCCCCGCCGACCCGGAGCGCTACGAACTCACGTTCGCGCCGGGCGCGTCGTTCCCGCGCAGCGACCTGCTCGACCGCCTCGACGCCTTCGGCTACCCGCGCGACGCGACCCCCGGCGTGCAGGTGCACGGCGACACCGTCACGGTGTACCTCGGGGACGACCCCGACGGCCCGCAGCTCCGCCTCGCGTTCTTCGGGGACGAGCTCGACGAGGTGCGCGAGGACGGCGTCCTCCGCGAGCACTACGCGCTGCGCCCCCGTCGCGACGCGCCGTTGTTCGAAGACGACGAGGACGCCTGGACCTCCACCGTCCTCGAGGCCCTCCCGGGGCCGGTGTTCCTCGACGCCCCCGAACTCCTCGAGAGCGTCCTCGACGAGGACGACGCCCGCCGGACGTGGGCGCACCTGGCGACGCGCACCGTCACCTCGTTCGGGCGCGACCCGCTGCAGCTCGCCGACGTCGAGCCGGACGTCGCCCCCCTCGCCTACTACCGCGCCCGCCTCGAGGACGCCGCCGCGGACGTCGAGACGTGGGTGCGGGACGGCCTGGACGTCACGATCCTGTTGCGGTTCGAGCGGACCGGACGCTTCCTCGCCGAACGGGTGCTCGGGCACCTCGACCCCACGTGGGCGTCGCACGTGCCCGCGCCGGGCGGCGACCTCCCCCCGCCCGGCGCGTCCGGCGCGCCCGGCACGGTGCGCCTGGTGCTGGGCGGCCGGACGGAGGGCGGGTACCGCGACGACGCCCGCCGCGAGGTCGTCCTCAGCGAGGACCTGTTGTACGGCCACCAGGGGGCGCGGACCCTCAAGCGGCTCCCCGGGCGCAGCGTGCAGGACGCCAGCCAACTCGCGGTCGGCGACTTTTTGATCCACCCCGACCACGGCGTCGGGCGCTTCCAGGGCCTCGAGTCGCGCTCGGTGTTGGGCGTCGCCCGCGACTACCTGGAGTTGCGCTACGCCGGGGAGGGCAAGCTCTACCTTCCCGTCGAGCAACTCCCGATGTTGCGGCGGCACCCCGGCACGAGCGACGAACCGCCGCGCCTCTCGACGTTGGGGACGAACGAGTGGTCGCGGGCGAAGGAGAAGGCGCGCGTCAGCGCGCAGGCGCTCGCGGCGGAACTCATCAAGACGTACGCGGAGCGGCAGGTGACGCAGGGCACCGCCTTCCCCGAACAGGAGGCGTGGCGGGGGCTGGCGGAGAGGAACTTCCCGCACGAACTCACGCCGGACCAGGCGAGCGCCGTCGAGGCGACCCTCGCCGACATGGAATCGAGCGTCCCGATGGACCGCCTCGTGAGCGGCGACGTCGGGTTCGGCAAGACCGAGGTCGCGATCCGCGCGGCGTTGCGGGCGGTGGCGAACGGCCGCCAGGTTGCGATGCTCGTCCCGACGACCGTCCTCGCCAAACAGCACTACGACACCTTCGCCGCCCGGTTCGACGGGTTGCCGGTGAACGTCGCGTTGCTGTCGCGCTTCGCGACCGACGCCGAAGCCCGCGCCACGGCGGAGGGCCTCGCCGACGGCACGATCGACGTCGTGATCGGAACGCACCGGCTGTTGCACGAGTCGATTCGCTTCGCCCGCTTGGGGCTGTTGATCATCGACGAGGAGCACCGGTTCGGGGTGGGGCAGAAGGAACGCCTCAAGAGCCTCCGCGCGAACCTCGACGTGCTGTCGTTGTCCGCCACGCCGATCCCGCGGACGCTGTACATGAGCATGGTGGGCCTGCGCGACGTCAGCCAGATCATGACGCCCCCCGCGGGCCGCAAACCGATCCAGACGGTCCTGCAGCCCTACGACCCCGTCACCGTCCGCACCGCCATCCTGCACGAGCTCGAGCGGGGCGGGACGACGTACTACATCCACGACCGCATCGGCTCCATGGCGATGCGCGCGAAGACGTTGGAGCGCCTCGTGCCCGAGGCGCGCATCGGGGTGGCGCACGGCCAGATGGATCCCGCCGACCTCGAGTCGGTCATGCTGAACTTCGAGGCGGGCGCCTTCGACGTGCTGCTCTCGACGACGATCGTCGAGTCCGGCCTGGACGTCGAGGGGGCGAACACGTTGATCATCGAGCGCGCCGACCGCTTGGGCCTCGCGCAGCTGTACCAGTTGCGCGGTCGCGTCGGCCGCCGCCGCACCGAAGCGTGGGCGTACCTGCTCTACCCGGGCCGCCTCAAGGAACGCGCCCAGAAACGCCTGTACGCCATCCACGAACTGGGGGACCTCGGGTCGGGGCACCGCCTCGCGGAGAAGGACATGGAGATCCGCGGGGTCGGCAACCTGCTCGGGCCCGAACAACACGGGCACGTGAGCGCCGTGTCGCTCGAGGTCTACACGGAACTCCTCGCCGAGGAGGTCGCGAAGCTGAAGGGCGAGGCCCCGACCCACGCGACGCCCCCCGTCGCGATCGACCTGAACGTCGACGCCCGCCTCACGCCGACCTACCTGCCCGACGACGACGAGCGCATCGCGACGTACGGGCGCCTCGCCGAAGCGACCGGTCTCGCCGAGGTCGCGCGCGTCGCGCGGGAGGTGCGCGACGCCCGCGGGCCGTTCCCGCCGGAGGTCGCGGCGTTCTTCGACCTGGTGAAGTTGCGCCTGATCGCCCGGCAGAAGGGGGTCGCGTCGATCGCGGAACACATGACCGACGTCCAGATCTCGTTCCACGAGGCGTTCGACGAACTCGAGTACGACCCGCGCGCCCTGCGCGAACTCCCCTTCACCGCCGAAGCGACGCGCTACCCGCCGGGGTTCAGCATCAAGAAGAAGGGCCTCGATTCCGAGGCCCTCCCCAAGCGGTTGCAGCAGGTGTTGCAGGTCGTCGGCTGAGCGGGCCCGAGGCCCACCCGTCGGTGGTCAGTCGAGGTGGACGTTCAGACCGACGCGGACCACCCCGAGGGAGATCGAGACGGGCCCGAAGACGTACGTGTTCTGGCCGCCTTCGGCGAACGCCTCCAGCGGACCGTCGAGTTCGTACGTCACGCCACCCGACACGCCGGCGCCGACGATGCCGCCGTCCTCGACCCCGATGATGCGGGGGCCACCCCCGACGTACACCTGGGTGCGCGTCACGGTGGGGAAGGCGTAGAGGACGTCGGCGAACCCTTCGAATCCGCCTGCGAGGTAGCCGACGGCGCCGACGCGAACTTCGAGCTCGTCGAGGCCGACGCCCTCGAAGCCGACGTGGCCGGCGAAGGGGAAGCCGGTGAGTTCACCGAGGGCGACGACGCCGGTGGAGGCGCCGGCGTACACGCCGGGGGTTTGCGCCTGCGCGACCCCCAGGAGGGCGGTCACGGCGAGGAGGAGTGCGGCACGATGGAGGGACATGGGACTCCTTTCGGGGGACCGAACCGAAGTTCGTGTGTCGTGGGTTCGGTCACACGCCGCACCGTACCGCACGACTTCACGGTATCGGCCCGATTCCCGCCGCGCAGCGAAACGACGGCCGGCCCCGAAGGGCCGGCCGTCGCGTCTCGGTGGGCGCGCGGTGCGCGCCGCACTCAGAAGTCGAAGTGGTAGTTCACCCCGACGCGACCGATGAAGCCGAACCCGGTGGTCGGGTCGTCCGCGTCGTCCGCGGTGGAGCCTTCGTACACCTCGAGCCCGTAGCTGGGGCCGCCTTCGAAGAAGACGCCGACGTCGTTGCCGCCCAGGTCGAGGCCCAGGTCCTGCACGAGGATCTCCGCGCCGGCGAGGCCGTGGATCTCGAACTTCGTGTCGATGATCGTCGAGGCGCCGCCACCGACGTACAGCGTGGCGGGCACGTCACCGGTATCGACCGGCGCGGCGTAGATCAGGTCCGCACCGAGCTCGAAGCCGGTCGGGCTGACGTACGCGTAGCCGACGTTGGCGCGAACGCCGAGGCCGTCGATGCCGATGTCGGAGATGCCGACGTGCGCGTGCGCGCCGGGCGCACCGGCGCTGGCGCCGACCCAGCCGCTTTGGGCGAAGGCCGCGCCGCTGGCGAGGACGAGGGCGGAAAGAACGGTCAGCAGAGTCGTGCGCATGGGTCCCTCCAAGTGGGCAGGTTCGGAGGCGCGCACGGTGCGCGCCTCGGCCAAAACGAACCCTAGCACGGGTCCCGGCGTGCGCGACGTGCGATACGCCGCATGGAGCGCCGTCACTCCTCGCTGCGGAGGCGCTCGGCGAGACGGCGGTCGCCGTCGCGGACCACCTGCGTCTGGCGGTTGCAGGGCGGAAGCCCCCCGTGACGGGCGGCGTACGTCGCGAGGGCGTCCGCTTCGTCCGCCTTCGGCGTCGCGCTGTACGTGCTGCGCCAGTAGCGGGCGTGCTCCGCGACGCAGCCGCCGGCCGCGAGGTGTTGGCGGATGCGGTTGGGCACGTCGCGGCCGGACTGCCCGACGTAGAGCGTGCGTTTCTCCGCGTCGGCGAGTTCGTAGACGCCCGGTTGCGCCTCCCGCCCGCGGCGTGGGGGGAGGCTCGACAGCGGCCGCCAGCGGGCGAAGAGCGGCACGATCAGCTCCGGTAGCCGAGCTCGCGCAGCGCTTCGGGATCCATCCGCCAGTCGGGACGGACGACGACTTCGAGGTCGAGGAAGACCTTCTCGTCGAGGAACGTCTCGAGCTGCTTGCGGGCGGTCCGCCCGATCTCCTTGATCATCCGGCCGCCGTGCCCGATGACGATGCGGCGGTGCTGCGCCTTCTCCACCCACACGTCCGCCTGGAGGACCAGCGGGTCGCCGGCCTCGGGGTCGGCGTCCACCCACTGGCGCACCTCGACCGCGACGCTGTAGGGAAGCTCCTGGCGCAGGTGCGTCATCGCGCTCTCGCGGATCAACTCCCCCGCCCACTGTTCGCGCGTCTGGTCGCTGCGGATCGTCTCGGGGAAGAAGAAGGGGCTCTCGGGGAGCAGGTCCAGCAGGTCCTCGCGAAGCTCGTACACCGCCGCCGGGTCGCGCTGCGCCGACAACGCGTAGCGCCGCGTCGGGGGGCGCCCCAGGTCGGCGTAGAGGTCCATCGCCTCCTCGGGGTACTTCGCGGCGTCGAGCTTGTTCCCGACCAGGAACACCGGCGTGTTTGGGTCGAGGCCATCGAGGAGGCGTGCGACGTCGCGGTCCTCGTCGCCCGGCGGGCGGCGCAGGTCGACGACCCAGAGGAGGACCTCGACGTCGGCGACCGCCCCGCGGATCTCGCGGGTCATGAACTGATCGAGTTCGGTGCGTCCCGCGTGCAGTCCCGGGGTGTCGACGAACACCAGTTGGCGGCGCGACTCGACGTCGGTCCAGATGCCGCGTACGCCGCGCCGCGTCGTTTGCGGTTTCGGGCTGATGGGCGCGACCTTCACGCCGAGCATCGTGTTCAGGAGCGTCGACTTGCCGACGTTCGGCTTCCCGAGGATCGCCACGAAGCCGGCGTGCATGGGGACGTCGGCGCCCTCGGGGGCGTCCGCGTCGGGCGCCGCCGCGTCGCCGGCGTCCGCGTGGGGGGCGTCCGCGTCGGGGGCGGGCGCTTCGGGGGTGGGCGTCGGCGGTGGGGCGTCCGGCCCAGGGGTGGGCTGGTGGGGATCGGGTGCGTTCGTTTCGTCGTCAGGTCCGTCGTACACGACGTCCTCCCGTCTGCACCGCCGCCTCCCGTGCGCGATGCGCCGGCCGGGGGAGGCCACGCGAAGGGGCCCCTCGCGGGGCCCCTTCCAGCGGTTGGTTGCGGGGACAGGATTTGAACCTGTGACCTTCGGGTTATGAGCCCGACGAGCTACCAGACTGCTCCACCCCGCGGCGGTGCAAAGAGGAGTCTACACCCCGTCCCCCGGTCAGGTCAACGTCATGTACTGGTTCAGGCCCCATGGAACCACCGGCCCGCCCTGTGGGCCGCGACGCCCCTCACCACGGTCGGAGGCGTCGGGCGGAGAGTGGGAGTGCGCGTCTCCCCGCGGCGGTCGAGCAGCGAGCTACCGAGGTGTCGATGCCGGGTGGGGGCGGAACGCCCGCGGGGACCCCGGTTCGGGTCGGGTCGTTTCGCCGACGCGGGGAGCGCGCGTTCGTCGTGGGCCGGAGCGCGGCAACGTGGGTGCCGACGCCGCGACGCGGCGTCCGCCGTCGGCCGGCCCTTCTGCGCAAGGGAGCCGCGTGCGCATCAAGGCGAACCGGGGTCGTGACCTCGTCGAGTGAAACGGTGCTGACATGACGGGGATGCACACTCTTACCCATGGTCCTGCGACGTCGTTCTGCCCGTGCTCGCTCCCCTCGTCCGCGCCGCCGAAGCATCCGCGCAATCGTCGTCGTCCTGATGGCGTTCGCGCTCTCTTCAAGCGCGCTCGCGCGGTTTACGAATGACAAGGGGGGCGGGCTGCTGTCGTTCGGGATCGATTACGATTTGTCCCAGCCAAGGGCAAAAGCCTCAAAGGGCAGCAGTTACACGGGTACAACCCCGACGTCGAGCAAGGTGAACCCTACCTACTCCTACCATGCTTGGGTGACGGTCAGAGCGGATGAGCAACGGGCCGATCAGGCGCTGGTCGCGCACGGCTGCCTGTCGCTCAGGGGTCCGACCAACGTCGTGGAATACAACGTTCGGTCGTCGAGGGTAACGCCGTTCACGACTGGGGACAATCGAGACGAGCACCAGTTCGGATGTCTGTTCGAGTTCCCGGGAAGCGCGGCGTCGAACCGCTTCAACTCTCCGTATCGATTGGCCGTTCTGTTCCGCGGAGGTCCCTATCACCATCCGACTCGTCAAGACTACTACATCGATGATGGGGCGCCAGCCGCGGTGAGTCCCTACGTTCAGTCGACGGAACTTCCCGAGGATCTGCTGGTCACGGAGCCGTCGACGATTGCCGTCACGTTCGACCGAACCATCGAGCTCTACGGTGGTGGCGATGCGAACCGGTACGTCGACGTCGTCAAAGAGGGTACCGACGAGGCGGTCCGTCTTCCCGTCACGGCCGACGACGTAACCGGTGCGACGCTGACGGTGGACGTGCCAGCGAACACCCTCGACGCGGGAACGAACTACGAGGTGCACGTTCCGGACCGGATGATCGTTGGTGACGTGTGGAAGAAGTACCCCGCCGACGACGTTTTAGGCGTCTCGTCCCTCAATTCCGCGGGCATTTTTACGGACCAGGACCGAACGCTCTTCAATACGTTCCCGGGCACGATCCCGAGTGGGGGCATCGCCATACCGTTCGGTTTCGAGTTCGCGACGCGCGACCTCCGGCCGAACGTCACGTCGGTCGTGGGATCGGGGGCGAACCTCGCGGGGGGAACGGCGGTCGGGCCGTTCGACGTCGACGTCGCGTTCGACGTGCCGGTCGACGTCACGACGTTCACGCCGGACGACGTCACCGTCACGCCCGAGGGGGCTGCCCTCGTGACCGACGTGACGCCTGCAACCGACGTGAGCAGTACGTCGTTCACGGTGCGCGTCGTGCCGGTCTCGGAGACCTCCGTGACGGTGTCGCTTCCCGAACGTCGGGTGGGGCGGGCCGGCGCCGTGCAGTACGAGAACTACGCGGCAACGCAGGACGTCACGTTCACCGCCGACCTCCCCCGAGCGGTGACGGCGTTCGGACCGAGCGATGCAGGTCTCGACCTCACGTCGGTCGACCGCCCGTTCGAGGTCGCCGTGACGTTCGAAGCGCCCGTGCACGTCGCGTCGTTCGACGGGACCGACGTCGCGACGACGCCGGCGGGGGTCGCGAACGCGAGCGTCACGCCCGTCGACCCGGTCGACGGTGCGGCGTCGTCGTTCGTGATCGAAGTCGTGCCGACGTCCGAGGAACAGGTCGACGTGGTGCTGCCGGCCGGGGGAATCGAGGTGGCGGGACTCCCCGGCGTGACGAACGAGACGTCGCCGACGTTGACGTACACCGCAACCAATCTCGCGCCGTCGGTCGGGACGCCGGTGGTGTCCCCGACCGGTGTGGTGGGGATCGGCGACCGCGTGACGTTCGAGGTGCCGTTGTCGCAGCCGGTGGTGTGGGAGAACGACGTGTCGCCGTCGTTGGGGGTCACGGTCAGTGGTGTCGACGGGGTGGCGTCGTTCGTGCCGGGCGGCGCGTCGCCGTCGTCGTCGTTGCAGTTCACGTGGGTCGTGCCGGAGGGAGTGGACGGTCCCGTCGTGGTGCCGACGGATGGGTTCCAGCTGAACGGGGCGGCGTTCCGAGGGACGATCGGTCAGGAGGCGGCGTTGGAGCCGGCGAACGGAGCGACGACGTTCGCCGCTCCCGCCACGGGTCCGTATGCCGATGGCGTACGTCCGGGTGTGTCGGGTGGTTCGGTCGTGGGGGGTGGGAGTGGTGTGGGGGGCGTGTCGGTGGTGGGGGATGTGGTGGGTGTGGGGGTGTCGGTGAGTGAAGCGGTGTGG
>CAJXOA010000024.1 GCA_913057685.1 uncultured Trueperaceae bacterium | reverse complement strand
GCCACGCCCGATCAATCGTCCGCCGCCCCCACCCTCGGGGCGGCGGACGACGTCGCGGGCGCCCGAACGACGTCGCCTCCGCCCCCGACGGCGGCGGCTGCGACCGCCTATCCTGTCGTCATGACCGACGTGCGAAGCGTGTACGTGACGATCGACACCCCCGACAACGCCGCCACCCTCGCGCGCGCCCTCCTCGAGCGCGGCCTCATCGCCTGCGCCAACGTCCTCCCCGGCGTGCGGTCGTTCTTCACCTGGGACGGCGACGTGCAGGACGAAGGCGAGGTCGCCATGATCCTGAAGACCCGCGAAGGACGCCTCGACGAACTCGTCGACGCCGTCGAAGCGCTGCACCCCTACGACGTGCCGTGCGTCGTCGCGTGGCCCGTCGACGCCGGGGCGGAGGCCTACCTCGCCTGGGTTCGGGACGAAACGACGCCCTGACGTCGGACCGCGCGCCCCGACGGCGCGCACGCCCCTCGGGAACGCGGAACCTGCGGTAGCGTACGGCCGTGAACGCCGCCCTCGCGACGCTCAAGCTCGCGTGGAGGTCGCTGTTCCGCCAGCGGCTCCGCACCGCCCTGCTGATTGCGGTCGTCGCCTACGCCACCCTGTCGATCCTGTTCTTCTGGGGCTTCACCGACGGGTTCCTGAACGCCATCTTCCAAGGCCAGGCGCGCCTCGTCGCCGCCCCCGTGGCCGTGACGACGGAGGCCTACCACGCCGATCCCGACCCGGTGCACGCCCTCGCGGGGCTCGACGACGTCCGGAGGGCGGTGACGGCGGTGCCCGGCGTTCGGGCCGCCACCCCGAGGTTGGACGTGCCCGCCCTCCTCCGCAGCCCCTACGCTCAGCGCGGCGCGACGCTCCGCGGCGTCGATCCCGCCGGCGAGTCCGCCGTCAGTGACCTCCCGGACGCCATCCAGGACGGCCGCATGCTCGAAGCGCCCGGCGAACTGGTGCTCGGCGCGGACCTCGCCGAGACGCTCGACGTCCGGCTCGGGGAACGGGTGGCGGTGGACGTCGCCGCCGTCGGCGGCCCCGCGGCGACCGGCCTCCGCCTCGTCGGCCTCATCGACACCGGCATCGAGGCGGTCGATGCCGGCACGGTCCTCGCGCACCTCGCGGACGCCCGCGCCCTCGCCGGCGTCGACGGCGCCACCGAACTCGCGCTCGACGTGCCCCGCGGACGCGAAGCGGCCGTCGCGGCGGCGGCCAGCGACCGCCTGCCCGAGGGCGTGCGGGCGTACGGGATCCTCGACCAGATGGGGGAGCTCGCGCGCGGGCTGGCGGCGGAGCGCGTCTCGATGATCCCCATCGGGCTGCTCTTCAGCCTCTTCGGCGCGATCGCCGTCACCTCCAGCCTCGTCGTGTCGGTCATGGAACGCACCCGCGAGTTCGGCGTCATCCTCGCGCTCGGCCTGGGGCACGTCCGCCTGGCCTGGATGGTGGTCCTCGAGGCGATCCTCGGGACGCTGCTCGGCTACGGCGTCGGGGCGGTCCTCGGCTACGCGCTGCTGTTCGTCCTGCACGAGGTCAACGTGCTCGGTCCGTTGTTCACCGGCGTGTACGGCGACTTCCTGTCCGGGCTGGCGCTCGGCGACGAGATCCGCGCCGACGTCCGCCTCGAGTACCTCGCGTACGCCGGCGTCACGGTCGCGCTCGCCGCCCTCTTCGCCGCCCTCACCCCCGCCCGCCGCGTCGCCCGGCTCGTGCCCGCCGAGGCCATGCGCGCCGCCGAATGAGGTGCCCATGACGACGTTCCCTCTCCCCCTCTTCGGGTCCTCCGCCGCCCGCATCGCGCGGCTCCGGGTCGCTGCGGTGCGGACCGCAGCGATGCGAACCGCGGCGGTCCGGGCGGCGGCGGTCCTCGCCGCCGTCCTCGTGGCCGGCGGCGCCCTCGCGCAGGAGGCCGCGGTCCCCGCCGACGCCGACGCGATCGTCGACCGCATCGTCGAGAACCTCCGCGGCGGTGGACAGCGCGCCACGATCCGCATGACGGTCGAGCGGGACGACGCCACGGACCGGTACGTCCTCGAGACGATCGGGGACGGGGACGAACGGGCCCTGACGCGGGTCGTCGCCCCACCGAACGAAGCGGGGCGCGCCTTCCTGGTCGACGGGAGCGAGCTGTTCGTGTACGCCCCCCGCGTCGGGCGCAGCCTGCGCCTGCCGCCCTCGGGCCGCAGCGACGGCTTCCTCGGCAGCGACCTGTCGTACGACGACCTCGCCGGCGACGAGCTTCGCGACACGTACGACGCCGCGATCGCCGAACGCACCGACGACCGCGTCGTCGTCTCGCTCGTGCCACGCGCCGGCGCCGCGACCCCGTACGGAGAACTCCGCCTCACCGCCCGCCTGCCCGACCTGACGCCGCTCGAGCTGACGTACCTCGACCAGCGCGACGCACCCGTGAAACGCCTGACGCTGCACGATCCACGCACGCTCGAGGACGGCCGGACGGTCCCCACCCGCTTCGAGGTCGTCGACCTCACGGAGGGGGGCGGCCGGACGATCGCGACGTGGGAGGACGCGACGTTCGGCGTCGAGCCGCCCGACCGCTGCTTCACGCTCGAAGCGCTCGAGACGGGGTGCCGCTGGTGATCGCCCTCGCTTGGCGCAACCTCTGGCGGCAACGCCGCCGCAGCCTCGTCACCGCCGGCGCGGTCGGGCTGGTCGTGCTGCTCAGCGTCGCGTACTTCGCGTTGGGCGGCGCGGCGGAGAACGGGCTCTACCAGACCCTCACCGAACGCGGGGGGCACGTGATCGTGACCGCGCCCGGTGCGGACGACGCCACCCGGTTCGAGGCGACCCTCGTCGAGGACGCCGACGCCGCCATCGCGACCGTCCGCCGGGAGGCGGACGCGACGCTGGCCGCCCCCTTGGTCCTGCCGACCCTGGACGTCCCCGCCCTCCTGTCCGGGGAACGCCGCTCGCGCGGCGTCGCGATCCACGGCCAACCGTGGCCGGACCCCGCGCGGGAGCGCCGCCTGGACGACGCGACGCTGGAGGGTCGCTTCCTCGAGGGCGACGACGAGATCGTGCTGGGCGCCGCCCTCGCGCGCGCCCTCGACGTCGCGATCGGCGACGAGGTCGTGGCGTACGCCCCCGGCGGGGCGGGGTACGGCGTCGCGGCGTACGCCCTCGTCGGCACCGTCGACCTCGCCGACCCCGGCGCGGAGATCGCCGCGGCCTGGACGACGCTCGCCGCGACGCAGCAGCTGGCGGCACCCGGCGCGGTGCAGCGCATCGAGGTGCACGGCACGTCGCTGCGCCGCATCGCCGACGACGACGTCAGCGCCGCGCTGGCGGCCACGTTGGGCGCGGCGCTCCCCGACCTGCGGGTGGAGGACTGGCGGACCGCGAACCCGTCGACGCAGCAGCTGCTGAACGCGCTCGATCCGTTGCTGTTCGCGGTCTCGGTCCTGTTCTTCGTGCTGGCGGGGCTGTTGATGCTGAACACCGTCTACCTGAGCGTCATGGAACGCATCCACGAGTTCGGGGTGCTGCACGCCCTCGGGGCCGGCGACCGGCGGGTCCTGGCGATGGTCGCGACGGAAAGCGTCCTGCTGGCGGTCGTCGGGGCGGCGGTGGGGACGGCCGGCGGGTTGGCGTTCGTCGCGGCGTACGCCGACGGGTTCCGCATCCCCGGCCTCGCGTCGTACTACGCCTCGTTCGGGCTGGACCCGGTCTTCTACCTCTCGATCGATCCGGGGCAGGTGGCGTTCGCCGTCGGCTTCGCGGTCCTCACCGCCGTCCTCGCCGCCGCCTGGCCCGCCACGATCGCGGCGCGCATCGAACCGGTCGAGGCGATGAGGTTCCAAGCGTGACCGCCGAACCGCTCTACCGCGTCCGCGACCTGCGCAAGAGCTACCGCGTGGGGGAGGTGACGACGTCCGCCCTGTCCGGCGTCGACCTCGACGTCGCCGCCGGCGAGTTCACGGCGGTCGCGGGACCGTCGGGCAGCGGCAAATCGACGCTGTTGCACCTGATGGGGGTCCTCGATCACGGCGACGCCGGCGAGGTGTGGTTGCGCGGGGAACGCATCGACCGTCTCCCCCGCGGGGCTGCGGCACGCCTCCGCCTCGCCCGCATCGGCTTCGTCTTCCAGGCGTACAACCTGATCCCCGTCCTCTCCGCCCTCGAGAACGCCGCCTTCGTCCTCGAGTTGCGGGGGGAGGACCGCGCGGCGCGGGAGGCGAAGGCGCGCGACGCCCTCGCGCGCCTCGACATGGCGGCGTACGCCGACCGCCGCCCGAACCAACTGTCCGGCGGACAACGCCAACGCGTCGCGATCGCCCGCGCGATCGCCGCCGACCCCGCCATCGTCCTGGCGGACGAACCGACCGCGAACCTCGATTCGCGGGCCGGCGCCGACCTCATCGACCTGATGCGGCGCCTCAACGAGGAGGAGGACGTGACCTTCGTCTTCAGTACGCACGACCCCCGGCTCCTCGACCGCGTCGACCGTATCGTCCGGCTCGAGGACGGCCGCGTCGTCGACGACGGGACCGACGCGACCGACGCACCTGCGTCGCAGGCGACCCCGTGACCGCCGCCGGCCGCCTCGCGATGCGCGCCGTCCTCGTCGCGGCGGTGGCGTTCGGCGCGCCCGCCTTCGCGCAGGACGTCCTCCGCGTCGAGCTCGAGGCGCGCCTGGCCCCCACCGTCCCCCTGAACGACGCCGGCGTCGACGCCGTCGATCTCGCGGCGGACGCCACCGCCCGCCTGGCGTTCGGGGTGCGCGTCGCGGACGCCGTGACGCTGCACGCCGAGGCCACCCCGACCGTCCGCCGGGACGCCGCGACCGACGGCGTGAGCGTCCGTCACGGCCTCCAGGAGGCCTACGTCGCGCTGGACGTCGACGCCTGGCGGGTCCGCGCGGGGCTACACCGGTGGGCGCTCGGCGAACTCCGGCTCGCGCCGGCGGTGACGCTCGACGCGCCACTCGCGAGCGGCGCCCCGCGCGGCGCGTGGGGCGTCCAGGTCCGCGGCTACGCCGGCGACGCCCGCATCCGCACCGGCGTGCGCTGGCCCGTGGGGCGCGACGACGACCTCTCCCCTCGGACCGAGGCCGGCCCGGGGGGTGGGGTGTCGGTCCGCATCGACGGCGACGCGACGGTCGAACTGCACCTGCTGCGCACCCCCCTCGCCGGCGACGCCTCGGGCGGCGCCCGCCTCGCGGCGGGCGGCAGCGCCTCGGCGACGGTCGGCGGGCAGGTCGTCTACGGCGAAGCGTGGGCGCTGAGCGACCCCGTGGCGCTCCGCGGCGGGGTGGGCGCCTCGGGGTACGCCGGCGACTGGTTGTGGACGACGGAGGCGCACCTCGCGCCCCCCGGCGGGGGGGTGACCCGTCAACGCGACGTAGACGGCGCGGCCGTCGACGGCACCCGCCCCGCCCTCCGGACGTCCGCCTCGCGGGCGATCGGCGCGCGCGGCTCCCTGGAGGCGGCGGCCGGGGTCGCCTGGCCCGACGTCGCGGGGGAGCGCGCCGCCCACTGGGACGCCGGTGCGACGTGGACGCGCCCGAGCGGCGACGCCGACCTCGTCCTCGACGCCGGGGTCGCCGGGGGGCCCGCGGGGCGGACGCTGCGGACCGGCGTGGCGCTCCGGACGGCGTTCTGACGTGACGAACGAGGCGTTCTGGCGTCGCCACCGCGCGATTCCGGTGCAGTTGCTCGGGTGGGCGACCGCCTCGCTGGCGTTGGCGGCGGGGCTGGCCGTGCGCGACCCGAGCCCGTTCGCCTCCGCCGTCGCCCTGCAGTTCGCGGTGTGGGGCGCCATCGACGCCGCCATCGCCGTCGCCGGCCTCCGCGGGCACGGGGCGAAGGTCGCCGCCGGCGCGCCCGCCTCGCTCGACGCGAGCGAAGCGGAGCGGCGGCGCACCCACCGGTTGTTGTGGATCAACGCCGGCCTGGACGTCGGCTACCTCGCGGTCGCTGCGGCCCTCGCGACGGTCGGGGACCCGAGCGCGGCGCGGCTGGGGCACGCCCTCGGGGTCGCGGTGCAGGGCGGCTTCCTGTGGGTGTTCGACGCCGTCCACGCCGTTCGCTTGGCGGCGCCCGTCCGGCCGGCCGGCCGGGCGTAGCGGCGCGCGCATTGCAAGCGAGCCCGCCGTTCCGCGCCGGCGTTCCTGTCAGGCTGGGGGCGTGAACGGATTCGTTCGGTGGGGGGCGCCGTGAAGGTCCTCGTGACCGGCGCGACCGGGTACCTCGGGGGGCGGCTCGTGCCCCGCCTGCTGGAGGCGGGCTACGACGTGCGTTGCCTCGTGCGCGACGCCGAACGCCTCACGAAACCGTGGCGGGAGGACGTCGAGATCGTCGAGGGGGACGCCCTGGAGCCGGCGACGTTGCGCGGGGCGTTCGACGGCTGCGACGCCGCGTACTACCTGGTGCACTCGATGGGCCGCCGCGCGGCGGGGTTCGAGGATCGCGACCGGCGGGCCGCCGACCACGTCGCCGCCGAAGCGGCGCGGGCCGGCGTCGGTCACCTGATCTACATGGGCGGCCTGGGCGACGCGGACCGGGGCATGAGCCGGCACCTGGCGTCGCGGCAGGAGACCGGCCGCGTCCTCGCCGGCCACGGCGTCCCGGTGACCGAATTCCGCAGCGCCATCGTCGTCGGGAGCGGCTCGATCTCGTTCGAGATGATCCGCTACCTCACCGAACGCCTGCCCGTCATGACGACGCCGCGCTGGGTGACGACCCGCATCCAACCGATCGCGGTGCGCGACGTGCTGGCGTACCTCCGCGAGGCGCTCCGCCACCCGCCGGACGGCCACCGGATCGTGGAGATCGGGGGGCCGGACGTCCACACGTACCGGAACCTGATGGAGATCTACGCCGACGTGCGGGGGCTGCGGCGCTGGATCGTGCCGACGCCGGTCCTCAGCCCGCGCCTGTCGAGCTACTGGATCAACCTCGTCACGCCGATCCCCGCGAGCATCGCCCGGCCGCTGGTGGACGGCCTGACGAGCGAGGTGGTGGTGCGCGACCCGGCGCCCGCCCGCCGCTACGACGTCACGCCGATCCCCTACCGCCGGGCGGTCGAGTTGGCGCTCGACCGGACCGCGCAGGGCGCGCCGTTGACCCTGTGGAGCGACGCGATGTCGGCCGTCCCGCGCGGCACGCCCCCGAGCGACCGGTGGGCGGACGAGGAGGGCATGCGCCTCGACCGTCGCGTCCGGACGGTCGCCGCACCCCCCGACGCGGTCTGGGACGAGGTCACGCGGTTGGGGGGCGAGAACGGCTGGTACGCCTACGACGGCCTGTGGCAGTTGCGCGGGATCCTGGACCGCCTCGTCGGCGGGATCGGCATGCGGCGCGGTCGGCGCGACCCGCGACGCCTCGCGCCGGGCGACGCCCTCGACTTCTGGCGGGTCGAAGCGATCCGCGAGACCCGCCTGCTGCAGTTGCGCGCGGAGATGAAGCTCCCCGGTCGGGCGTGGCTTCGTTTCGACCTGCAGCCCACTGCGGAGGGCGGCACGACCCTGCAACAGACCGCCTTCTTCGAGCCGCGCGGGTTCGCGGGGTGGGCGTACTGGACGCTGGTGGCGCCCCTCCACGCCCTGATCTTCCCGTCGATGGCGCGCGAGATCGCGCGGCGGGCGGAGGCCCGCCGGGCCGACCGGCCGGCCGCCTGAGTCAGTCCAGCCGCCCGAGTTCGCGTTCGGCGAGCTGCGTCAGCGCGCCTTTGGCGTCGCCGTCCGGGAACGGCGCGAGCGCTTCGGTGGCGGTGCGCACCTCGGCGCGGATCGCTTCGCGCGTGGCGGCGTCGGCGTCGTGCTCCGCGACGAGCGCCCGCATGCGCTCGACGTCGCCGTCGCGGCGGGCGTGCCGCCGCACGATGTCGGCGGCCTCCTCGACGCCCCGCTCGATCAGCACCAGGACCGTGTGCGTGACCTTGCCTTCGCGCAGGTCCCCCCCGACCGGCTTGCCGAGCGTGTCGGGGTCCCCGAGGAGGTCCAGGCGGTCGTCCTGCATCTGGAACGCCCGCCCGTACGCCATCCCGAACGTCGCGAGCGCTTCGCGCTGGTCGGTCGGGGCGTCCGCGAGGAGGGCGGGGCCCTCCAGGGCGGTGGCGAGGAGTTCCGCGGTCTTGCCCTCGATGACGTCGCGGTAGAAGCGCTGCTCCCACGTCTCCAGCGTCGCCATCTGGAACTGCAGGACCTCCCCCTCGCAGATGCGGGCGGCGGCCTCGGACATGCGGTGCGTGAAGCGGGGGTCGCCCGAGCGGGCGAGGAGCATCAGGACGCGGGCCAACAAAAAGTCGCCGGACATGACGCTCACGACGTTGCCGTAGCGCCGGAACGCCGCCTCGGCGCCGCGGCGGGTGTCGGCGTCGTCGATCAGGTCGTCGTGCAGGAGCGACGCGGAGTGCAGCAGCTCGACGGCGAGCGCGACCTCCATGCCGATGTCTTCGTCGGCGCCGACCAGGTCGGCCGCGAGGAAGGCGAGGGTGGGGCGCAGGCGTTTGCCGCCGGCGGTGACGAGGTCCTCGCCGATCGCTTCGATGAAGGCGACGTCGCTCCGGACGACGTCGGCGATGCGGCGCTCGAACGTCGCCAGGCGGTCGGCGAGGGCGGGAGGCATCGCCGGAGAGGGTACCCCGGCGTCAGCTGGCAGCACGCTCGTCATCGGACGTTTCCGCGTGGAGGGCGTAGGAGACGCGCTTGAGGCCGGCGAGGAAGTCGATCGCTTCGACGTGCACGCCTTCGGGCGGGTCGAGGACGGTCGACGCGAAGTTCACGATCCCGCGCACGCCGGCGGCGGCGAGCGCCTCCGTCGCCGCCTGCGCCCCCTCGCCGGGGACGGTCAACAGCGCGACCTGGACGTCGTGCTCGCGGACGCGTTCGGGAAGCTCGCGCATGGCGTACACGGGCACGCCGGCGACGACGGTGCCGACCTTCTCCGGAGCGACGTCGAACGCCGCCTGCAGACAGAAGTTGTAGCGCGCCATGTTCGGGTAGTCCGCCAGGGCGCTGCCCAGCCGCCCCATCCCGATGATCGCGACGTTCCACGCCCGCTCGAGGCCGAGGATGCGGTGCAGTTCGGTGGAGAGCGCGTCGACGTCGTAGCCCGCGCCGCGCGTTCCGAAGCGCCCGAAGTAGGCGAGGTCCTTACGGACCTGGAAGGCGGAGACGCGCGCTTCGCGCGCCAGGTCGTCGCTGGAGGTGCGGACGATCCCGCGGTCGGCGAGGGTGGCGAGGACCCGTAGGTACGTCACGAGACGCCCGACGGTGGCGCTGGGGATCGACGCCATCAGCGGTTGAAGTACTCCAGGCCCGCCCCGTCCAGGAGGGTGCGGGCGTCCTCGAGCGCGGCGCCTTCGAGCGGCCCGACGACGACCTTCACGAGGCCGTCCTCGCGCACCACGCCGGGCGCCAGCCCGAGGGCCCGGAGCTCGTCGAGGAGCGGCGCGGCGCTGTCGTCGTTCTCGAACGCGCCGAGCTGCAGCGTGCGCGCGTCGCCGCTCGCGGGCGCCGGCGCCGCCTCCGCCTCCGGGGCAGGATCGGGCGTGGGGGCGGGCGCGGGCGCCGCGTCCGCGGCGGGCGTCGCGTCGGGCTCGAACAGGTAGACGAGCGGTTCGATGCCGTAGTCGCCCGCCCGGATGGTGGCGGCGACCGCGTCGGCGCGGTCCGCGTCGGCGTACGGCCCGACGAGCACGACGACGAGGTCGTCCTGGGTCCCGAGGAACACCGGGTAGCCGTCGGCGCGGAAGGTGCTCGCGAGCGCCTCGGCGTTCTCGCGCCCCCCGAACGTCCCGACCGCCACGCGGTACGGCGCGTCGGCACCGTCGGCGGCCAGGTCGACGTCGGTGGGCGGCGCGGCCGCCGCCGCCTCCGCCGGCTCGGCCGGCTCGGCCGGGGCGGCCGGGGCGGCGGGCGTCTCCGCACCCGGGTCCGCCTCCGCGGGGGCCGCGTCGGCCTCCTCGACGTCGGCGTCGGGCGCCCCGGGCGGGGTCGCCGGCGCGTCGAGGCCGGCGCCGGGATCGACCGGCTCGACGCGCGCCGGGGCGTCCGCCTCCGCCGCGAGGGCGTCGCCGTCCGCGTCGGTGGGCGCCGGGTCGCCCTCCGCCTCGGCGGGGGCGGGCGCCTCGACGTCGTCGTCGGGCACGACGGCGACGTCGGCGTCCGCCGGCGGCGCGGTCGCGGGCGTGCTACCGCCGCCCGGGACCAACGAACCTCCGGTGAGCAGGGTCGTGACGATGCCGGCGATCACGGCGATCAACGCGACCCCGATCAACAGATCGGGCCAATTCCGTCTCAACCAATCCACGGCGTCGCTCCTCCCGGCCGCGCCCCGCGGTGTGCGGGGCGGCCCTTCCGGGCTCCGACCCGCCCGTGGTCGGTCGTCGGGCGTGGGTCGGCGCCGCGCGTCAGAACAGCTCGTCCAACGCGTCGCATGCCGAACCGTACCCCAGATCGCAGGCGTCCGCCCAGGCGTCGCGCGCCTCGGCGGGGCGTTCCAGCGACCACCGGGCCCACCCCAGGTGGTACGCCGCCTCCGCGTCGTCCGGGTCCTGCCCGACGAGGAGGGCGTACACGTTCGCGGCCTCCTCGTAGCGTTCGACCGCCAGGTACGACGCCGCCAGGTTGCGGCGCGCGACGCGGTCGTCCGCATCGAGGTCGGTGGCGGTCTCGAGCGCCGCGACGGCGTCGCCGTACGCGCCGCCGGCGTACGCGACGAGGCCCACCCACGTCCAGGCGTCCGCGTCCTCCGGCCGGGCGTCGGTGACCGCCCGCCACGCCGCCCCGGCGGCCTCGAGGTCCCCGAGCGCGTAGGCGGCGACGCCGATCCGCCGTTCCGCCTCCAGGCGCACGTCGGTGGCGTCGGCGGGCGCGACGTCCCGCGCGCGCCGCGCCGCGGCGACCGCGTCGGCGTGGCGCCCCTGCGCCGCCAACGCGTCGGCGTGCGCGAGGGCGATGGCGGCGTCGTCCGGCGCGATCTCGCCGGCGCGCGCGAGGGCGATGGCCGCTCCCGCCGCGTCGCCGGCGTCGAGGAGCGTCAGGCCCAACGCGGTGTACGCCTCGGCGCTCGTGGGGTCGATCTCGACCGCCGTGCGGTACGCCTCGGCGGCGGCGTCGCTGCGCCCCACGCCGTCCTGGAGGCGCCCGAGCGCCAGCCAGCGGGCGGCGCGCCCGCCGTCGTCGCCGGCCTCCGCGGCGCGCTCGATGCCGCGTTCGAGGGTCCGCAAGGCGTACTCGAGGCGTCCCGCCGCGGCGTACACGTCGGCGACGAGGACGTCCACGCGGGCTTCGGCGCCGGTGCGGGCCAGCTCGGTCAGGTCCGGCAGCGCCTCGAGGCCGCGCCCGGCGCGGTGGAGCGCTTCGGCGTGGCGGTAGATCAGGTCGGCGTCGCCGGGGCGGACGGTGCGCGCTTCGGCGTACGCCTCCGCCGCCGCGCCGTGCTCCCCGAGGCGGGTGCGTTGCGTCGCGACGCCCCGCCAGGCGGCGACCCGGTCGGCGGCGCTCGCCTCGGGCTCGGCCTCCTCCAGCGCGCGGAGGAAGGCGCCGGCGGCCGCCTCGGGTCGGTCGAGGCGAGCGAGGGTGACGCCGCGATTGTAGTGCCCGTCGAAGCGGGTGGGGCACAGGCGCGCGACCTCGTCGAAGGCGAACAGGGCGCCGTCGCCGTCGCCCTGCGCGGTTTCCGCGAGGCCGAGGCCGAAGTGCGCGTCGCAGGCGCGGTAGTCGAGGGCGAGCGCCTCGAGGAACGACGCGCCCGCCGCGTCGGGGTCGGTCTCGAGGAGGCCGGTCCCGAGCGCGATCCAGGGGGCGGGGGCGTCGGGGTCGGCGTCGACCGCCGCGCGCAATTCCGCGACGTCCGGCCCCCCGTCCGGTACGGGGTCGCGTGCGGCGTCCCCATCGGCGTCCTGCGCGAACGCGACGCCGGCGGCGAGGAGCACGAACGCCAGGACCGACCGCAGGCCGGCCGACCGATGCGAAGGGGCGGAGTCCGTCATGGCGCGAGTCTACACGGGGGTGCGCCGCAGGGCGGTGACGCTCGCGGGCGCGCGGGGCGACGCGCGGGGCGCCGGGTCAGCCGGCGGGGGCGTCCGCGCCCGCCGCGCCGTGGCTCTGCTGCCACGACAGTTGCCCGCACGCCGCACCGCTGTCCTGCCCGCGACTGAAGCGCACCGACACCGACACGCCGGCCGCCTCGAGGCGGTCGCGGAACGCTTGGATCGTGGCGCGGTCGCTGCCCGCCTGCGGACTGCCGTCCCAGACGTTGAAGGGGATCAGGTTCACGTGCGACAGCAGCCCCGAAAGTCGGTCGGCGAGGGCGTCCGCCTGCCACGGCGCGTCGTTCACGCCGCGCAGCATCGTGTACTCGACCGACACCCGCCGCTTCGTCGCGGCGTACCAGGTGTGGAGCGACGCCATGACGTCGTCGACGTCGTGCGCGTGCGCGGTCGGGATGATCGTGCGCCGCGTCTCGTCGTCGGGGGCGTGCAGCGACACGGCCAGGGTGAGCGGCAGGCCCTCCCCCGCCAACCGTTCGATGCGGCGGGGCAGCCCGACCGTGGAGAGGGTGATGCGGCGCGGGGACAGGTCGAGGCCGCGCGGGTCGATCATCGTGCGGATCGCCGAGACCGCCGCGTCGTAGTTCAGGAGCGCCTCCCCCATCCCCATCAGCACGACGTTGCGGATGACGGTGGGCGCGACCCCTTCGGCGCGGGCGACGGCGAGGAGCTGCCCCACGATCTCGCCGCGCGTCAGGTTGCGGCCGAAGCCGAGCGCGCCGGTCGCGCAGAAGGTGCAGCCGGCGGGACACCCGACCATCGAACTGATGCACACCGTCGTCCGGCGGGCGTAGGGCATGTACACCGCTTCGGTGCGGCGGCCGTCGGGGAGGGTGAAGAGGTAGCGCACCGAGCCGTCGCGGGACGCGAAACGCTCGAAACCGTCGAACGGATCGACCCGCCAGGCGCCCGCGAGCTCCGCGCGCCAGGCGCGGGGGAGGTCGGTCATGGCGTCGACGTCGCCCGCCCCGCGGGCGTACAGCCAACCGGCGAGCTGGTCGCGGCGGTAGCTGCGGCCCGCCTCGGCGGGGAGCTCGTCGAGGGGCAGGTCGAGGAGGAGGGGGGCGGCGTCGCTCATGCCGGCGTCGCGTCCTCCCCCTCGCCGAGCTCGACGAAGATCGGCAGGTGCGGGCGGTCGGGATCGATCTCGTCGCGGAGGCGCGTGAAGATCTCCGGGTCGAGGTAGGCGGCGCTGGCCCGCAGGAGCGCGAGGTAGTAGCGGGCGAGGCGGAGGGCGCGTTCCTCGCCGAGCCGCGCGCGTTCGCGGCGGGTGAGGAGGGCGTCGACGAACCCCGCTTCGCTCTCGATGGCGGGCGTCCCGCCCGCCGCCGCGACCTTGCGGAGCAACGCGACGGTCTCGCCGGGGTTGTGCCACAGGCCGAAGTTCAGTTCGTCGGTGAGCGCGTCGACGCGGCGCATGTCGTCGCGGTAGTCGTCGCGCCCGAGCAAGTCGCGGGCGAGGCGTTGGCGTTCGAGCCGCTTCGCGGCGTACTCCGCGAGGCCGAGTTCGCGCCGGGGGGGCCGAAGGGCGCCCCCCACGTGCGCGCGGAGGCGGTAGGCCAACAGGTAATCCTGGTACTCGAGGACGTGCTCCACGCCGAGGAGGCTACCCGCTACGCAGGGCACGTACCGCGGGCCGGAACACCGGCTACGATGGCGGCGTCCGACCCGATCCCGCCCTCGGCACCGCGCGCGCGGTGCGGGGGCCTTCGCGACCGCCCGAGGAGGCGACCGCATGACGACCCGGCACAAGGCGGTGGGCATGGTGCTCGCCGGCGGCAAAGGTTCGCGCCTGCACCCGCTCACGTGGAAACGCACGAAACCCGCGGTGCCGTTCGGCAGCAAGTACCGCATCATCGATTTCGCGCTCAACAACATGATCAACAGCGGCATCTTCGGGATGTACGTCCTCACGCAGTTCAAGGCGCAGTCGTTGACGGAGCACATCCAACGCAACTGGCGGTTCGGGGGGATCCTGTCCGACTACTTCATCACCCTCGCCCCGGCGCAGATGTACCTCTACGAGGAGTTGGGCGCGGAGTGGTACCGGGGGACGGCGGACGCGATCTACCAGAACCTGCACCTGATCGACAACGCCGACGCCGACCTCGTCGCGATCTTCAGCGGCGACCACATCTACAAGATGGACATCGCCCACATGATCGAGGAGCACCTGGAGAAGGGCGCCGACGTCACCGTCGCCGCCTACCCCACGCCGGTCGCCGACGCCACTCGGTTCGGGGTGCTGCAGGTGGACGACGCGTTCCGCATCACCGAGTTCCAGGAGAAGCCCGCGGACCCCAAGCCGATGCCGGGCGACCCGTCGATGGCGTTGGCGTCGATGGGGAACTACGTCTTCAGTCGCGACGCGCTGTTCGAGATGCTGTCCGCCGACGCGGCGGACGACGCCAGCGACCACGATTTCGGCAAGGACGTCCTCCCCACCGCCCTGGCGCAGGGCCGGCGGTTGTTCGCGTACGACTTCGCCCGCAACCCCATCCCCGGCCAGGCGGGCCCGAACACGTACTGGCGGGACGTCGGGACGCTGGACAGCTACCACGCGGCCAACATGGACCTCGTGGCGGTCGACCCGGAGTTCGACCTGTACAACGACGCCTGGCCGCTGCGGACGTCGGCGCAGTACAGCGCCCCGGCGAAGTTCGTGCACGACGCCGACGACCGGCGGGGGTCGGCGGTCGACAGCCTGGTGGCGGGGGGCGTGATCGTGTCGGGCGGGACGGTGCGACGCTCGGTGCTTTCGCGCCGGGCGCGCGTCAACAGCTACGCCACGGTGGAGCGGTCGGTGTTGTTCGACGACGTGACGATCGGCCGGAACTGCACGATCCGCAACGCCATCATCGACAAGGACGTCGAGGTGCCCGCCGGCACCGAGATCGGCGTGGACGCCGAGGCGGACCGGGCGCGGGGCTTCACCGTCACCGCGAACGGGGTGACCGCCGTCCCCAAGTCGTACCGGTTCTGACGCGCCGTCGCCCGCTCGGCATCGTCCCGCGGCTTACAGGTGCGGCGCGCACCCCGGTGCTACGCTTCTCGCGCTGCGCCCCGCGGGGGATTCGCCCCGCGTTCGCGGCGCACCACGGAGGCTTTCCTTGAGACGACCGTTCAATCCCTGGCTGATCGTGATGCTGCTCGTGCTCGGCATCTTCGTGGTCAACCAGTTGGGCACCGGGACCGGCAGCAGCGAAGTGAACCTCACGACCTTCCGGGAGCTCGTCTCCGACGGTCGCGTCGCGGAGATGACGATCGAACGCTCGACGGGCGAGATCCAGGGGACCCTGACCGGCCCGACGCAGGTCACCATCGACGGCGAAGCGCGCACGATCGAGCGCTTCTCCACCACCGCGATCATCACCGACTCGCTGGTCGCCGACCTCGAGACGCAGGTGCCGGACCTCACGGTCCGCAACCCGTCGCAGTGGGTCGGGTTCCTCGTCTCGATCCTGCCGATCGTCGTCCTCATCGCGTTCTTCTGGTTCATCTTCATGCGGGCGCAGGGCGGCCCGAGCCAGGTGATGCAGTTCGGGCAGTCGAAGGCGAAGACGTACGGGCGGGAGAACAAGGTCGACACGACCTTCGACGACGTCGCCGGCCACAAGGAGGCGAAGCAGGAACTGCTCGAGGTCGTCGACTTCCTCAAGAACCCGCAGAAGTACCACTCGATCGGGGCGGAGATCCCCAAGGGCATGCTCCTCGTCGGGCCGCCCGGGACCGGGAAGACGCTCTTGGCGCGCGCCGTCGCCGGCGAGGCGGGCGTGCCGTTCCTGACGGTCAGCGCGTCGGAGTTCATGGAGATGTTCGTCGGGGTCGGCGCCAGCCGCGTCCGCAACCTCTTCGAGGAGGCCCGCAAGTCCTCCCCCGCGATCATCTTCATCGACGAGCTCGACTCGATCGGTCGGCGTCGCGGGGCCGGCATCGGCGGTGGGCACGACGAACGCGAGCAGACCCTCAACCAGATCCTGTCGGAGATGGACGGCTTCGAGAAGGACACGAGCGTCATCATCGTCGCCGCCACCAACCGGCCGGACATCCTCGACCCGGCGTTGCTGCGGCCCGGCCGGTTCGACCGGCAGGTGACGATCGGGCTGCCGACGATGCGCGAACGCGAGGAGATCCTCGGCGTGCACGTGCGCGGCAAACCGACCGAAGCGGACGTCGACCTGCACCGCCTCGCCGAAGCGACGCCGATGTTCAGCGGCGCGGACCTCGAGAACCTCACGAACGAAGCGGCGCTCGTCGCCGCGCGGTCCGACCGCAAGAAGATCCGCTGGTTGGACTTCAACGAGGCGCTCGACCGCATCACCCTCGGCCTGCGCCGCGGCAGCCTCGTGCCGAGCGACGAGGAACGCAAGATCCTCGCGTACCACGAGGCGGGGCACGCCATCGCGTTCGCCGCGCAGGAGGCGCTCGGGCAGATCCGCAAGGTCACGATCATGCCGCGCGGGGGGGCGGGCGGCTTCATGGCGCCCCTCTCCAAGGAGGAGATGTTCCACAGCGTCGACCGCTTCAAGGCGCAACTCATCGTCGCCTTCGGGGGGCGCGTCGCGGAGAAGAAGGTCACCGGGACGTTGAGTTCCGGCGCCAGCAACGACCTCAAGCAGGCGACCGAAACCGCGAAACAGATGGTGCTGGACCTCGGCATGGGCGACGCGGAGTTCGTCGCCTGGGGGTCCGACCAGGGCCCGGTCTTCCTCGGCGGGGAGATCTCGCGCCGCAAGGACTTCAGCGAGGAGACCGCCCGCGAACTCGAGGGGCAGGTCTCGCAGATGCTGCAGGAGGCGTACGACGGTTGTCGCGCCCTGATCGACGAGCACTGGCCCGCCGTCGAGGCGGTCGCGCAGGCGCTGCTGCGCAGCGAAACGATCGACGGTCGCCTCGTGCACGAAGCGTACGAACGCAGCGAAGCGGGCGAACCGACGGACGACATCGTCGAGTGGCTCGTGAACGAAACGCGCGAGGAGGAGGCGCCGGCCGACCCCCCCGAGGAGGACGCCGCCGACGCCGAGGAGGACGGCGAGGGGGTGGAGGCGTCCGACGAGGAGCGCCCGGAACGCCCCGCGCCCGGCCTCCCGCCGCGCCCCGCACCGGACGCCGGCGACTGAGCCGCACGCCGCACGCACCCCGACCGCACCGGCCGGCCCCGCAGGGCCGGCCGGTGCGCGGTATCGTCCCGTGAGGCGGTCGGCGTGCCCTTGATCGACGGAACCTACGAAATCCTCGAACGGTGGGCGACCGGCGACGGTCGGACGCTCGTGCGTGCCACCGACCCCGCCGGCACCCCCGTCCGCATCGTCGTCTACGACCTCCCCCCCGACGCCGACGCGGCGTTCGAAACCTACCGGCGAACGATCAAGCGCCTCGGGCGCGACGACGACGTCCGCCTCCTCGACGTCGTCGCCCGCCCCGGCGCCCGCTACGCGGTGTGGGCCGACCCGACCGGCCTCCCGCGCGCCGAGATGGACGACGCCTGGCGCGCCCGCCTCGAGGCGGTCGGGCTCGACCCCACCGCCGCCGACCTCCGCCGCGACGGGGACGCGGTCGTCCTCGCCGGCCTCGACGGCGACCTCGACGACGTCGCAGCCACCGCACCCGACGGCGTGCCCGCCGTCGACCGTCGCCCGCGCGCCGTCCGCACCGCCGCGGCGACCGCCCTCGTCTTCGGGGTCGCCGTCCTCCTCGCCCTCGTCGGGTGGCGCGGCACCGTGAACGACGCCGTCGTCCGCCTCCCCGACGTCGCGGGTGCGCCCGCCGCCGACGCCGCCGCCGACCTCGCCGCCCTCGGTCTCGCGGTCGCGCCGGTCGCGGTGCCCGGCGACGCGCCGGCGGGCACCGTCCTGCGCAGCGACCCGCCGGCCGGCACCGTGCTGCGCCCGGGCCGCACGGTCCGCCTGACGTACGTCGAGGCGAACGCCGGGCCCGCCGCCCGTCCCCTCCCGTCGCTCGCCGGCCGTCCCCGGGCGGACGCCGAAGACGCCCTCCGCGCGGCGGGGTTCGTCGTCGGCGACGTCGCACGCATCCCGGCGGGCCTCCCCGTCGACACCGTCCTCGCGCACACCCCCGGGCCGGAGGCGGCGCGCCCCCCGGGCAGCGCGGTGCACCTGCTGGTGAGCGACGGCCCCACGCCCGACCGGACGTTCCTCCCCGACCTGCGCGGCCTGGACGTCGGCACCGCCCGCGACCTGGCGCGGGTCGCGGGGTGGAGCGCCGACCGCATCGTCGTCGAACGCGTCGCGGCGCACGGCGCCGCCCCCGGTACGGTGATCGCCACCACGCCGGCGCCGTGGCATCCCGTCCGCGTGGGCGGCTCCACCGTCCGCCTGCTCGTCGGCGATCCGGGCGGCGCCCCGTTCTTCGACGGCACCGTCCCCGAACCGCCCGACGACGGCGACGTCGACGCCCGCGACGACGATGCGAACGACGCCGCGAACGAGAACGCGAACGACGCGGCGGTGGAGACGCCCCCGACGCTCGGCCCGACCGTGCCGGACGTCGTCGGGCTTCCGCTCGCCGACGCCCGCCGCCGCCTCGCCCGCGCCGACCTCGACGCGCGCGTCGACGCCGTCGAGACCGCCGACCTCCCGGTCGGCGTGCTCCTGCAGGACCCGCCGCCCGGCAGCGCCCGGGCGGCGGCGGGGGACGCCGTGCGGCTGGTCGTCAACGGCGCCCCGCGGGCGCTCCCCCGCCCCACGCCGGAGGTGCCGGCCGCCCCACCGGAGGTGCGCTGGATGCCGTACCGCTTCGAGGTCCCCGAGGGGCTCCCCGCGAGTCGGGCGGTGGTGCTGGCCACGACGCGCGACGGGGTCCGCAGCGAGGTCGTGCGGACCGACGTCGAGGGCGGCGACGTCCTCCGCGGAACGTGGCCGACGATCCAACCGGGGCCGGTGACGTTCGACCTGCGCATCGACGGCACGCCCTACGGGCGCGCGACGGTCATGGACGGGGTCGACCGCCCCTGACCCGGTAGTCGCGCGCGCGGTCGTCGGTCGGGCGGCGGGTGTACCCTACGGGGCCGCCGCGCCGGCGACCCCGCTCGCCCGCGCGCACGAACGCCGACCCGCTCGCCCACCCGACGTCCGAGGAGACGATGCGCGCCACCTTCCGCGACCTGTTCGCCTACGCCCGCCGCTACCCCCGCGCCTACCTCACCGGCCTCACGCTGCTGGTGACGTTCGCGGCGTTGACGACGTTCGCGCCGGTCCTCGTCGGCCGCGTGATCGATACCCTCCAGGCCGCCGGCGACGGCGGCGCCCCCGCGACGTTCGGCGACGTGCTCGGCACCATCCTGCTGATCCTTCTGGTGATGACCACCGCCGCCGCCGCGATGATCGGCGTCCGCCGCACCCTCCTGAACGCCAGTTGGGAGGTGCAGTTCGACGTCCGTCACGACCTGTTCCGGCACTTCACGGCGCTCGACGCCGGCTTCTACGACGACCACCGGGTGGGCGACATGATGGCGCGCCTCACCACCGACCTGAACGCCGTACGCATGGTGGTCGGCGTCGCGGTGTTCCAGGGGGCGAACACGGCGCTCCTGCTCGGCTTCACGCTGGCGCGCATGGCGTCCCTGAACGTGCCGCTGACGCTGCTGACGCTGCTGGTGGTGCCGTTCATCACCCTCACCTTCTTCGTGCTGCTTCGCATCATCCACCGCCGCTACCAACGCGTCCAGGAGCAGTTCAGCGACGTCAGCGCGATGGCGCAGGAGAACTTCAGCGGCATCCGCGTCGTGAAGGGGTTCGGCATCGAAGCGCGCGAGGAGTCGACGTTCGAACGCTTGAACGACGAGTTCATCCGCCGCAACCTGGCGCTCACCCGCGTCGACGGGCCGCTGTTCCCGCTGATGGAGGTGTTCTTCTCGCTCACCATCAGCGCGCTGCTGCTGCTCGGCGGTCGGCAGGTGCTCGGGGCCGGCGGCGCGCTGTCGATCGGCGAGTTCAGCGCCTTCGTGCTGTTGTTCATGGGGATCCAGTGGCCGTTGATCGCCCTCGGCTGGATCGCGAACGTCGTGCAGCGGGGCGTCACCAGCTGGCAACGCCTGAAGCAGATCCTCGACGAGGAGCCCGAGGTGCGCGACGGGCCCGACGTCGACCCCACGATCCGCACGATCCGCGGGGACGTCACGTTCGAGCACGTCACCGTCCGCTTCGGGGACTTCGTCGCCCTCGACGACGTCTCCTTCCACGTGCGCGCCGGGGAGACGATCGGGATCACCGGCCGGACCGGTGCCGGGAAGACGACGCTCGTGAACCTGTTGACGCGCACGATCCTGCCCGACGAGGGCGAGATCCGCATCGACGGCCACCCCATCGACACCATCCCCATCGCGGTGGTGCGGCGGCACCTCGGCGTCGTGCCGCAGGAGCCGTACCTGTTCAGCGACACGATCGCGGAGAACATCGCCTACGGACTGCCCGAGGAGGACACGGACGCCCTGATGCCGCGCATCCGCGAGGTCGCCCGCCTCGCGCAGGTCCTCGACGACGTCGAGGGGTTCCCCGAGGGGTTCGATACGCACCTCGGCGAGCGGGGCGTGACGTTGTCGGGGGGGCAACGCCAACGCACCGCGCTCGCGCGCGCCTTCGTGCGCGATCCCGCCATCCTGATCCTCGACGACGCCCTGTCGGCGGTGGATACCCAGACCGAAGCGGCGATCCTGAAGGGCCTCGAGGAGGTCCAGAAGGACCGCACGACGTGGATCGTGGCGCACCGCGTGTCCGCCTTCCGGAGCAGCGACCGCATCCTGGTCCTGGACCGCGGCCGCATCGTCGAGGAGGGCAGCCACGCCGACCTTCTCGCGCAGGACGGGTGGTACGCCGACATGGACCGCCGGCAACAGCTCGAGCGGGACCTGGAGGCGTCGTGAGCCGCGCCCCCCGCGACCCCCGCCGCGCCTCGGTGCCCGCCCCGCGCGAGGCCCTCACCGACATGGAGGACCCGGCGTACGACGTGCAGGCCACGAAGGCGGACTACAAGGCGAACCGCAAGGCGTTCGTCGGGAAGCTCCGCGAGGAGGGCAAGTACGACGAGGAGGGCCAGCGGATGGAGGGCACGTTCGACTGGCAGTTGATGCGTCGCCTCCTGGCGTTCGTCGCGCCGTACAAGGGACCGCTCGCGTTGGGGGTGGGGCTGCTGCTGGCCTACAGCGCGATCGCGCCGGTCTTCCCCAGCCTCATCGGGGCGGCGGTCGACCGGTACCTGCTCGCCGCCCAGGAGCCGTGGGCGTCGTTGGACCTGAACGAACGCCTGCGCGGCCTCACCGGCATCGTGGGGCTGTACGTCGCCCTGGCGCTCGTGAACTTCGGTCTGCGCTACGGCTACACGTACGCGGTCTCGTGGATGGGGCAACACATCGTGTACGACATCCGCAGGGCGATCTTCGCGAAGATCCAGCGGCTGCACCTGGGGTTCTTCGACCGCACGCCGGTCGGGCGGCTCATCACCCGCATCACCGGGGACGTCGACGCGATCGAGATGATGATGAAGGACGGCGTCGTGGGCCTGATCGCCGACGTCGGGATCCTGACCGGCCTGATGGTCTACATGTTCACGATCGAGTGGCGCCTCGCGTTGATCACGTTGACGGTCATGCCGCTGCTGTTCGTGGCCCTCACGTTCCTACGCTTGCGGTTGCGCGACGCCTACCGCACCGTCCGCCTCCGCACGAGCCGGTCGAACACGTACCTCGCGGAGAACCTGAACGGCATGCGGACGGTGCAGCTGTTCAACCGCGAGGACCGCAACCAGAAGCGCTTCGATCACCTGAACCTGACGCTGCTCGACGCGCACGCGGAGCAGGTGCGTTGGTTCAGCCTGTTCTTCCCGACCGTGAACGTCGCCAGCGGCCTCACGACCGCCCTCATCCTCACCTTCGCCAGTTGGCACCTGGTGGGGCCGGGCGGGGTGGAGGCGATCACGATCGGGACGTTGATCACCTTCCAGCAGTACGCGCAGATGTTCTTCCGGCCGCTCCAGGACCTGTCGGACAAGTTCAACATCCTGCAGGCGGCGATGGCGTCCAGCGAACGGATCTTCGGTCTGCTCGACACGCCCGAGGCGGTCACGAACCGGCCCGACCCCGACGCGTTCGACACGAACTTCCGGGGCGAGGTGGCGTTCGACGGGGTGTCGTTCGCCTACGACGACGAGCACTGGGTCGTGAAGGACCTGACGTTCACCATCCAGCCGGGCGAATCGGTCGCGTTCGTCGGGCACACCGGCGCGGGCAAGACGACGATCATCAGCCTCGTCAGCCGCTTCTACGACGTCCAGCGTGGCGCGGTGCGGCTCGACGGGCGCGACGTCCGCGATTACGACCAGGTGGACCTCCGCCGCCACGTCGGCATCGTCCTGCAGGATCCGTTCCTGTTCTCGGGCACCGTGCGCAGCAACATCACGCTCGGGGACGCGAGCATCCCGCACGAGCGCGTCGAGGAGGCCGCCCGGTTCGTCAACGCGCACGACTTCATCGCGCGCCTTCCAGGGGGGTACGACACGCCGGTCCGCGAGCGGGGGGCGGGCTTCAGCACCGGCCAGAAGCAACTCCTGGCGTTCGCGCGCGCGCTGGTGCAGAACCCCGACATCCTGTTGGTCCTCGACGAGGCCACCGCGAACGTCGATACGGAAACCGAGGACCTGATCCAGGACGCGCTCGAGAAGTTGATGCAGGGGCGCACGAGCATCGTGATCGCGCACCGCCTGTCGACCATCCAGAACGTCGACCGCATCCTCGTCATGAAGCAGGGTCGCCTCGTGGAGCAGGGCAACCACGCGGAACTCCTCCGTCAGGACGGGTACTACCGTCGGCTGTACGAACTGCAGTACGAGGAGGCGCCGGACGCCTGAGCGTCCCGCGCCCCGTGAGCCGGGCTCAGAGGACCTGCACGCGGTAGACGAGGACGAACTCCATGCCGGGCTCGAACGGCACGCTCGGCGTCCAGCGCAGGGTGTCGACCGCGGCCGGGTCGAACGCCGGGGCGTCCCCCTCCGCCGCCTCGACGGGCAGCTCGGTGAACGTCGCGCCGCCGTCGACCGACGCTTCGACGACGAGGTCGCCGCCCTGCGGGCCGGCCGAGCCCTCGACGTACTGCACGCCCTCCCCGATCGGGAGGCGGATCGGCAGCGTCCCGGGGCGGTAGATCCGCGATCCGTCGTTGCGGACGGTCACGCGGTACTCGATCTCTTCGCCGGGCGGGGCCTCCTGCACCGGTTCGAACCGCTCGACGGTCTCGCCCTCGTCGTTCACGACGAGGTCGACGCGCAGGATCTCGACGTCGAAGGCGATGCCGTCCGCCTGCGCGACGGCGGTCGCGGCCGTCGCGAGCCACGCGGCGGACGCCAGCAGGAGGAGCGTGCGGCGGAGGGCGGCGAGCGGGCGAAGGGCGCGTCTCATGCGAAGCAGGGTAGCAGGTCGGTTCGTGAGGTTCGTGACGACGCGTCAGGCGTAGAGCCACTGCAGGACCGCGAACACCCCGACCGCCAAGGCGAGGGCGACCCCCAGGACCAGCCGCCGCACCGCCCGCTCGCGCCGTTCCGCCTCCGCGAACGGGTCGCGCGTCCCCGCCGCCCAACGCGGGTCGTCCTCGTCGAAGCCGGATCGGATCCAGGGGCTCGTGTCGGCCGGCCGCGCCCCACCGCCCCCAGCGCCCCACGCCTCGTCCTCGACGCCGTCCGCCTCCGCGCGCTGCGCACCGGGCGTCCCCCCGACGCCCGGTGCGGCGGCCCCCTCCTCCGGTTCGACCGGGCTGGGTGCGGCCGATGCCGCGACGGCGGACGACGTCTGCACGGGCGACTCCGGTGCGGGGGACTCCGGTGCGGGGGACGCGGATGCGGGGGGCTCGACGGGGGCGGCGGGCGGCGTGCGGGTCGCGGCCCGCGGCGCCGAGAACGTCCCGAAGCCGTCGTCTTCGTCCTCGGGCTCGAGCACGTTCCGCCACGGGTCGTCGGTGCCCCCGTCCGGGGCGGCCTGCGCGCCGGACGCGGGCGGGACGTCGGTGGCCGCGTCGAGCGGAGCGTCCGGACCGACGTCCTCGGCGGCGTCCGGGTCCTCCATCACTTCGTGGGCCTCGCCCGCCTCGCCGACGTCGCGGGCCTCGCTGGCCTGCACCGCGGCGTCGGTCTCCGCGGGCGTCGTGGATGGGGGGGCGGCGTCGCCGCCGGACTCCGCAGCCTCCACCGGCTCCACCGGCTCCGTCGCGTCCGTGCCGGCCGGGTCCGCCTCCACGCCCTGCGCGGCGTCCCGGTCGGGGGCGCCGTCGCGCGGCAGGAGCGGGGGGCGCCAGCGCGGCTCGCTCGGCGCGGCACCGTCCGCGTCGGAGGCCGGGGCCTCGCCGCCGGCTTCCGACGCCGGGGAGGCCGACGCCTCCGGGGCAGGATCGGGTGTAGAGGCGGGCGCAGGGTCGGGCGCAGGGGCGGGGGGAGGCCCCGCTGGGGCCTCGGGCGCGTCGGGCGTTCCGGTGGGCGGCACCGAACGGAGCTCCACCTCGACGCCGACGGCGTCGAGGACCTCCGCGACCCGCTGGGCGCTGGCGAGGGGGAGCGGTTTGGTGACCGGCCCGACGCGGTTGTCGAGGAGGGGCACCAACTTCTCGACGGGGAGGTCGAGTCGTTCGGACGCGTCCGCGGCGACGCGCTGCACGCGACTGGTGGGCAACGGCGCGACGATTTCGACGACCCCGAGCGCGTCGTGCGTCTCGGGACCGGGGGAGGAGGCGTCGCGCGAACCGTCGCTCATGGGGGCATCGTACCGTCCCCGCGGCGGGACGCGTGCGAGGCGGGCGCGGCGTTTGACCGGCGGGGGGGCGTGCGGTACGCTTGGGGACGCTCGGGGCTGTGGCGCAGTTGGGAGCGCGCCTGAATCGCACTCAGGAGGTCAGGGGTTCGAATCCCCTCAGCTCCACCACGAGCACGCGGCGTCCGGTTTCGGACGCCGCGTTTCCTTTGGCCGTGCCTCTTCGCATCCGTCCGTTTCGCGCCCATCCCCGTCACACCGATCCCCGTCGGCGTCCCCCCGCTCGGTCCTCAGCGGTCGGGAGCGTCGAGGACGGACAGCGCCGCCGCGAGATCGTCGATCAGGTCGTCGGGGTCCTCGATGCCGACGGAGTAGCGGACGAGGCCCTCGGGGATCCCCATCGCGGCGCGCTCCGCTTCGCTCAACTCCACGTGCGACCCCGTCCGCGGGGGCGCGACGACGGTCTCCACCGCCCCGAGGTTCGCAGCCCGGTGGGCGAACCGCAGGCGGGGGACGACCCGCTCGACGGCGGCGAAGCCACCGTGCAGGTCGAAGGACAGCATGCCGCCGAACCCGCCCGGCATCTGGCGGGCGGCGACGGCGTGCCCCGGGTGCGACGCGAGACCGGGGTAGTGCACCTGCGCGACGTGCGGGTGCGCCTCCAGCCAGGTGGCGATGCGCAGGGCGGAGGCGTTCTGCCGCTCGACGCGCAACGCCAACGTCTTCAGGCCGCGCAGCAGGTCGTACGCCGCGCCGGGGTGCAAGGCCGCACCGTTGATCTCCCGGTGGTGGTAGATGCGCGCGACGAGGTCGCGCGCACCGACGACGACGCCGCCGAGGGCGTCGGCGTGGCCGCCTAAGTACTTCGTGGCGCTGTGCAGGACCAGGTCCGCGCCGAGCTCGAGGGGCCGTTGGTTGATGGGCGTCGCGAAGGTGTTGTCCACCACGACGGTCGCGCCCTGCTCGTGCGCGGCGGCGGCGAGGGCGGCCAGGTCCAGGACCTTCGTCGTGGGGTTCGTGGGCGACTCGAGGTACAGCACGTCGGCGCCCTTGGCGATCTCCGCGAGGATCGCGTCGTGCTCCAGCGTCTCGCACAACGCGACGTCGACGCCCCACGCCGGAAGGAACTCGCGGAACACGACGTTCGTTCCGCCGTACGTGTCCTTGACCGACACGACCCGCGCGCCGGGCGTCAGGAGGGTGAACAGCGTGTCGCTGATCGCCGCCATGCCGGTCGAGAAGGCGGTGGCCGCCTCCGCCCCCTCGAGGTCGCGGACCTTCGCCTCGAAGGCCGCGACGGTCGGGTTGGTGTTCCGGCCGTAGATGTGGCCCTCCTCCCGCCCGAGGGCGACGTCGCGCCAGTGGTCGAGGTCGTCGTACCCGAACGCCACGCTCTTGACCACCGGGACCTGCGTCGCGCCGCCGGTCCACGGACCGTCCTCGCCGCTCCACACCGCGCGGGTCGCGAGGCGCGGGCGGGCGTCGTCGGGGTGGGAGGCGGCGTCGTGCTGGGTCGGTGGGGTGGGGGCGTCGTCGCGAGGCATCAGACCTGGATGGTAACGCGGGCCCCGTCGTCGAGGAGATGGACGGCGTCGGAGAAGCGCAGGACGCGGGAGCGAAGCCCCATCGAGATCGTGTGCGTGCGGGCGCCGCCCCCGAAGAACTTCACGCCGCGCAGGAGGTCGCCGTCGGTGATGCCGGTCGCGGCGAACACCATCTGCGAGCCGGGCGCGAGGTCCTCGGTGCGGTAGACGCGCGCGGCGTCGACGCCGGACGCATCGAGGCGGGCGCGTTCGTCCGCGTCGCGCGGGGCGAAACGCCCGAGGATCTCCCCGCCGATGCTGCGCAGCGCGGCGGCGGCGAGGACGCCCTCCGGCGCGCCGCCCGTCCCCATGACCGCGTGGACGTTCGTACCGCGCACCGCGGCGGCGAGGGCGGCGATGACGTCGCCGTCCCCGATCAGCTTCACGCGCGCGCCGGTCTCGCGCACCTCCTGCACGAGCTCGGCGTGGCGTGGGCGGTCCAGCACGACGATCGTCAGGTCGGACACCGACCGCTGGAGGCTGGCCGCGATCGCCGCGAGGTTCGCCGCGACCGGCCAGGTGAGGTCGACCGAGCCGGCGGCGGGCGGCCCGACGATCAACTTCTCCATGTACACGTCGGGGGCGTGCAGCAGCCCGCCGCGCTCCGCGAGGGCGATGACGGCGACGGAGCCGTTCACCATGCGGGCGGTGATGCCGGTCCCCTCGACCGGGTCGACGGCGATGTCGACCGGCCAGGCGTCGGCGCCGGCCCGCCCCACCTCCTCGCCGATGTACAGCATCGGGGCGTCGTCGCGCTCGCCTTCGCCGATCACGATCCGGCCGTGGATGTCGAGCTCCCCGAGGATGCGGCGCATCGTTTCGGTTCCGGCCTGGTCGACGAGGTCCTCGTCGCCCATGCCGGCGACGCGGCTCGCAGCGATCGCGGCCTGTTCGGTGACGCGGACGGTATCGAGCACGAGGGCGCGCTCCAGGGCGGTCGGGTCGGGCTCGCCGGGGGGTTCGGGGGGCATGCGCGAGTCTACCGGGCGGCGTCGCCCTCGGACGCGGCCTCCCCCGCCCCGGTCGCCTCCTCGTGGCGCGCGAGCAACACCCGCGCGACGTCGTCGAGGCCGAGACCGCGCTCGCGGAGCAGCACCGTGAGGTGGAACAGCAGGTCGGCGGCCTCCTCGCGGAGGCCGTCGTCGTCCTGCTCGAGGGCGGCGACGACGCTCTCCCCCGCCTCCTCGACGACCTTCTGCGCGACGTACCCGGTGCCGCGCTCGTGGAGGTGCGTGACGTACGACCCGGCGGGCAACGCCGCGAGGCGGGCGTCGACCACCCGCTGCAGCAGGCCGTAGGCGTCGGCCGGGACCGCCCCGCCGGACGCCGCATCGTGGGCGAGGGGCCGGTGGAAGCAGCTGCGTGCGCCGGTGTGGCAGGCGGGGCCGGCCGGCTCCACCTGGTAGCGGACGGCGTCCCCGTCGCAATCGAGGGTGACGGTGCGGACGCGCTGGACGTGGCCGCTGGTCGCGCCCTTGTGCCACAGTTCGCCGCGCGAGCGGCTGCGGTAGTGCGCCTCGCCGGTCGCGAGGGTGGCCTCGAGCGCCTCGCGGTCGGCGTGCGCGAGCATCAACAGCTCGCCCGACGCCGCGTCCTGCGCGACGACGGTCACGAGTCCGTCGGGACCGAAGGCGACGTCGTCCAGCGTGAGGGGGGAGGCGGCGTCCATGGCGCGAGTCTACCCGCGGCGGGCGGCGGCCCCGGTCAGACCCGCGCCAGCGCCCCCTCGAGGTCGCGAAGCAGGTCGTCGGTCGCCTCGATGCCGACCGAGACGCGCAGCAGGTCGTCCGGCGTGGGGGTGTCCGGCCCCTCGACGGGGGCGCGGTGTTCGATGAGGCTCTCCACCCCCCCGAGACTCGTGGCGGAGCGGAACCAGCGGGGGGCGGCCGCCACCCGGCGGGCGGCGTCCGCCCCGCCGCGCACCCGGAACGACAGCATCGCCCCGAAGCGCTCCATCTGCGCCTTCGCGACGGCGTGGTTCGGGTGGTCGGGACGCCCGGGGTAGGCGACGACGTGCACGGCGGGGTGGTCGGCGAGGAACGCCGCGAGGCGTTCGGCGGACTCCGACGCGGCGCGCACCCGCAACGCCAACGTCCGCAGGCCGCGCAGCGTCAACCAGGCGTCGAACGGCGAGGGGACCGCCCCCTCGAGGCCCTGCAACTCGCGCACGAAGGCGAACGTCGGGTCGTCCTCGCCGCGCGCGACGACGACGCCGCCCAGGACGTCGGAGTGCCCCGCGAGGTACTTGGTGCTGCTGTGCATCACCAGGTCCGCCCCTTGGCGGAAGGGGTCGGCGACGCCGGGCGGCGTCCAGGTGGCGTCGACCGCGAGGCGGGCGCCGGCGCCGTGCGCGAGGCGGACGGCGGCGGCGACGTCGGTGATCTTGAGGCTGGGGTTCGACGGCGTCTCGAGCCACACGAGGGCGACGTCGCCCGGGGCGAGGGCCGCCTCGAGGGCGCCGAGGTCGGACGTGTCGACCGCGCGAAGCGCGACGCCCCACCGGCTCGCTTGCGCCGCGAGCAGCCGCCGGATGCCGTGGTACATGTCGTCGGGCACGACGACGACGCCGCCCGGATCGACGCTGCGCAGCACCGCCGACGCCGCCGCGGAGCCCGACGCGAACGCCGCCGCGGCGGCGTTCGGGCCTGCGGCGGGGTGGAGGGCGGCGACGGCGCGCTCGAGGCGCGTGCGCGTCGGGTTGCCGGTCCGGGCGTAGACGTACCCGGCGCGCGCGGAGCCGTCCGCCTCCTGCACGAAGGTGGTGCTCGGGTGGATCGGGGGCGTGACGGCGCCCGTCTCGGGGTCGACCTCCGCGCCGGCGTGCACCGCGACCGTCGCGAGGTGCGGCGCGTCGTCCGCGTCGCGGTTCCCGCCGTTTCCCCCGCCGCTCACGCGGCCGTCCCCAGCTCGTCCAGGCGGACCGGGAGGCCGGCGTCGGCCAGCGCGCGCTTCACCTCGGGGACGGTGGTCTCGCCGCGGTGGAAGATGCCGGCCGCCAGCGCGGCGTCCGCTTCGCCGTACTGCAGCACCGCGCGCATGTGGTCGGCGTGGCCTGCACCGCCCGACGCGACGACGGGCAGGTCGACGGCGCGCGCGACGGCGCGGGTCGCGTCGAGGTCGTAGCCGGTGGTCATGCCGTCGGCGTCGATGCTGTTGAGGACGATCTCGCCCGCCCCGAGCGCCTGGCCGCGCTCCGCCCACGCGACGACGTCGAGGCCGGTCGCGGTCCGCCCGCCGGCGGTGTGGACCTCCCAGCCGCCTTCGGGGCGGCGTTTGGCGTCGATCGACAGTACGACCGCTTGGGCGCCGTAGTGCTCGGCGGCGCGGCGGATGAGCGTTTCGTCGGCGACCGCACCGGAGTTGATCGACACCTTGTCCGCGCCCGCGCGGAACAACGCCGTGACGTCCTCGAGGGTCCGCACCCCGCCGCCGATCGTGAGCGGCATGAAGCAGCGTTCCGCGACGCGGGTCGCGACGTCGAGGATCGAGGCACGCCCTTCGGCGGTGGCGGTGATGTCGTAGAACACGAGTTCGTCGGCGCCCTGCGCGTCGTAGCGGACGGCCATCTCGACCGGGTCGCCGACGTCGCGCAAGCCCCCCTCCTCGGCGCGGCCGAACTGTTGGCCGCGGGTGACGCGTCCGTCGTGCACGTCGAGGCAGGGGATGATGCGCTTGGCGAGCATGCCGGACGATACCGCCTCGGCGGCGGAGACCCGGGGGGCTCAGCGATCGAGTCGGCTCAGCAGCTCCAGGTGGTGCGTGTGCGGCTGGAAGTCGAACGGTTCGACGTGCGTCAGGCGCCACCCCTGCGCGGTCCAGGCGGCGACGTCGCGGGCCCACGTCGCGACGTCGCAGGCGACGTACAGGATCGTCGCGGCGGGTGCGGCGGTGACGGCGTCGCGCAACCCCTTCGAGGCGCCGGCGCGGGGTGGGTCGAGGAGGACGGTGTCGGCGCCGGCCAGCGAGGCGCGGCGCGCGTCGCCGCGCTCGAAGCGGACGGCGTCCAGGCCGGCGCGGGCCGCGTCGCGCCGCCCGCGCGCGACGAGTTCGTGGGACACCTCGACGGCGACGACCTCGTCGTAGCGGTCCGCGAGGTGCATCGCGCCGACGCCGCTTCCCGCGTACAGCTCCACCGCCCGCCGCCCCCCGGGCGCGAGCGCCGCGAGCGCCTCGAACATCGCTCCGGCGGCGGCGGGGTTGGGTTGCGCGAACGCCGTCGCGCTGACCGATACCTCGACGCGCCCGTAGCGCTCGCGCAGTTCGCGGGCGCCGGCGAGGCGTTCCTTGCCGCTGCGGAAGCGACCGCGCGCGTCGCGCGGGGCGCGCGCGACGCCGGCGACGCCGGCGCGGACGAGGGCGTGCGCGCCGTCGAGGAGGGCGCTGGCGGGGGCGTCGGCGATCCAGGCGACGAGCGCTTCGCCCGCCTCCGTCCCGCGGAGCACGACCTCCTCGACGCCGGGGGGTGGGGGGAGCTCGGCGACGGCGCGCCAGGCGGCGCGCACGCTCTCCATCGCGGTGGGGTCGTCGTCGAGCGGGACGACGACGCGCTCGCCCTCGCGCCGGTAGCCGAGGCGGCCCTCCCGCACCGCGGGCTGCACGACGCTGCGGTAGCCCCACGTGCGGGGCGACGGACGCACGTCGGGCACGCCGTCGGGGAGGACGACCCCGGCGCGGCGGGCGGCGTCGGCGAGGACGTCGCGCTTCAGCGCGAGCTGGGCGGGGTAGGCGGCGAACGCCAGGTCGAGCCCCGGATGGCGTGGGGCCTCGACCCGGTCGGGGCTGGCCTCGATCACCCGCGTCACGCGCCCCCGAAGCACGCCGCGACTGCGCTCCACGTCGGCCTCGACGACCTCGCCGGGGAGGGCACCGCGGAGCAGCACCACCTCCCCCTGCGGCGTGCGGGCGAGGGCGTGCCCGCCGTGCACCATGCGTTCGGGTTCGAATCGGTCCGGCACCCCGGCAGCGTACCCGCGGCGGGCCCGCCGGCCGGCGGCTGCTATACTGCGGTCATGAATCGCTCGCTGCAGGAGGTCGTCGAACTCGTGGTCTTCGCGCTCGTCGCGGTGATCATCGGGACCGGCGCGGTGTGGTTGAGCGGCTGGATCCTCGGGGGCATCGGCACCCTCCTCACCTGGCTCGCGGGGCTCGTGTGGGCGTTGCTGCGGTTCCTCGTGCCGGTCGCGCTCGTCGCCGGCGCGGTGTACCTCCTGGTTCGCTACCTGAACACGCGGGGCGTCGACGGCGCCGCCCCCGACGTGGGGTCGCCCCCGTCGCCGTGGACGATGTCTACCGAGGGGCCCGGGACGGACGCTCCGGCGCCCGCCGCCGACGCCCCGGAGGCCGGCGGCGGTGAGGACGACGCCCCGCCCACGGCGGACGCGGACGACGCGTCGGACGACGACCGGCCCTGAGGGTGGTCGTCGTTCCTTCCGTTCCCGTCCACCTCGTTCGCCTCGCCCTCGTTCGCCTCGCCGTCGCGCTCGCCCTTCTCGGGACGACGGCCGCGGTCGCGCAACCCGACCCGTCGGAGGCGCGCGCCAGCCTGGCGCTCGTGCCCGGCGCGGACGCGCAGGTCCGCACCGGCGCGTCGCTGTACGCCTTCCACTGCGCCGCCTGTCACGGCGACACCGGCCAGGGGTTCGAGGAGGCGGTCGCGGCGTTCCCCGATTCGCACCAAACGTGCACGAAGTGCCACCGCCCCGCCAACCCGCGGGTGATGGACTGGTCGCGGATCCGCCCGAACAACGCGTTCAGCGTCGGGGAGGGCCCGGCGCTCCTGGGGCCGCACGGTGCGGTGCGGCGCTTCGGGTCGGCCGCGGCGCTCGAGGGGTACGTGAGCGCGACGATGCCGCGCCCGTTCCCCGGTGCGCTCAGTGATGCGGAGTACGACGCGATCGTGGCGTTCCTGACCGAAGCGGACGCGAACCTCGCGGACGACGCGGCCCGCCTCCCCTGAAGCTCGGGGAGGCACGGCGCCAGACAGGGAAAGGTCCCGCGCAGGATGTGGTACTTTATACGTTCCGGGCTCCGTGCCGCCTTCGGTCGTTGGTTCGCCCGAAGACCACGGAGCGCTGGTGGACCTTCCCGCTCCTGCGCCGATGCCGCGGTCGAGGTGGTGTGGCGCACGGCGGAATCCCGTTGGCGAAAGGAAGTCGCATGAGAAAAGCCTTCACCGGCCTCGCGCTCGCAGCCGCGCTCCTGTTCGGGGGCGCCTCGGCGCAGAACACGTTCGTGTACCAGACGTTCGGGGGCATCGACACGCTCGACCCCGCCCAGGCGTACGACACGGCGTCCAGCGTCGCGATCGAGAACATCTACGAGACCCTCTACGACTACGTCGGCGAAAGCGTCACGGAGTTCCAAGGTTCGCTCGCCACCGACTGGTCCGCCAACGACGCCGGCGACGAGTACACCTTCACCCTCCGCGAAGGCGTCACCTTCCACAGCGGCAACGAGTTCACCTGCGCCGACGTCGAGTACACCGTCGAGCGCATGCTGGTGCACAACCCCAGCGACGGCGGCGTGTGGTTCCTCGCCGAGTCGTTCCTCGGCACCCAGGCGAACGCCGACTCGTTCCTCGGTGACGACGCCACCGACGCCGACTACGCCGACTACTTCGCCCGCATCCAAAACGCCGCGGAGTGCATCGACGACACCACCATCCAGTTCACCCTCGACGCCCCCGACCCCACCTTCTTCGTGAAGATGATGTCGGACGTCGCCCGCATCGTCGACCGCGACTACGCCATCGACAACGGCCTCTGGGACGGCACCGAAGCCACCTGGCGCGACTGGATCGGCGTCAACCTCCGCGAGTACCACCTCCACGACAACGCCAGCGGTACCGGCGCCTACGAACTCGTCGACTGGGACGGCGAACAACTCGTCGCCCAGCGCTACGACGGCTACTGGGGCGACACCCCCGCCGTGCAGGACGTCGTCGTCCAGACCGTCGACGAGCAGTCCACCCGCCTCCTCGCCATCCAGGCGGGCGACGCGAGTCGCGTGCAGGTCGGCGACCGCGCCACCCTCGAGCAGCTTCGCGGCGCCGAAGGCGTCACGATCCACGAGGACCCCAACTGGCTCTCCACCACCGTCGGCATGGTGTTCTTCAACAGCGACATCAACACCGACAACAACCCCGACGTCGGCAGCGGCCAGCTGGACGGCGACGGCATCCCCGCCAACTTCTTCGACGACGCGAACATGCGCAAGTGCTTCGCGTACAACTTCGACCAGCAGGCCTTCATCGACCAGGTCCTCCAGGGCCAAGGCCAGGCGCTGACCATGGGCCTGCCGCCCTCCTTCCTCGGCTACCGCGACGACCTGCCGGTCTACGACGTGGACTACGCCGCCGCGGAAGAGGCCTGCCAGGCTGCGCACGGCGGGGCCGTGTGGGAGAACGGCTTCGAGTTCACCGCCACCTACAACGCGGGCAACACCACCCGCCAGGCGGCGCTGAACATCATCAAGGACAACATCGAGTTCATGAACCCGGGCTTCCGCATGAACGTCCGCGAGCTCGCGTGGCCCGACTACCTCGCCTACACCGACGAGGGTAAGGGCACCATGTTCGCGCTCGGCTGGGCCCCGTCCTACGCCGACTCGGACTACTTCCTGCACCCCTTCTATCACTCCGAGGGCTTCTACGCCGGTCGGACCGGCATCGACAACCCGGAACTCGACGCGCTGATCGACGCCGCGCGCGAGACCGTCGACGCCGACGAGCGCGAGGACCTCTACGAGCAGGTCGGCCAGATCGCCTACGACGAGATGCCGATGCTGCCCTACCCCTCGCCCAACGAGTTCATCGTCACGCGCGACAACGTGCAGGGCGTCTACCTCAACCCCATGTACGGCGGCCAGTTCCTCTGGAAGGACATCGTCCTCGACTGAGGACCGCCACGTGATTCGAGGGGGAGGCGCACGCCTCCCCCTCGAACCCACGAAGGGGCACTTCATTGTTCGCCTACATCGTTCGACGGCTCCTATTTATCCCGTTCGTATTCATCGGCGTCACCGTGATGATCGTGCTGCTGATGCAGCTCCTGTCGCCCGCCCAGCGGGCGGCGGCGTTCGTCTCGAGCGACGCGCAACTCAAGAATCTCGACGCCATCATCGAACAGTACGGTCTCGACGAACCGTTCCACGTCCAGTACGCCTCGTGGGTCGGTGAGGCCCTGCAGGGCAACCTTGGCTTCTCGACCGCGTCGAGCGAACCGGTCGCGACGACCATCCGCAAGCGCCTGCCCGCCAGTGCGGAGTTGGCCCTCGTCAGCCTCATTCCCGTCATCGGTCTCGGGATCTGGTTGGGGACGTTGGCGGCATTGAATCGCGACCGCGCGATCGACCAGATCACCCGCGTCGGTGCGATCGTGGGGTGGTCGCTCCCGAACTTCGTGCTCGGCATTTGGCTGCTCGTGCTCTTCTACGGCGGCTTGGGCGACGTCCTGCGCGACTTCGCGGGCGGTGCGTTCCGCCTCGAGCCGGGGCGCGTATCGACCGAGGTCGCCATTCAGATCGCCAACGGCACCTTCCCGATCCGCACGAACTTCCTGCTGATCGACTCGTTGCTCGCGGGGCGGCCCGACGTCTTCTGGGACGCGCTGCGGCACCTCATCCTGCCGGTGATCACGTTGGCGGCGACGTCGTCGGCGTTGATCATGCGGGTCATGCGTTCGAGCCTGCTCGAGACGCTGTCGCAGGACTACGTGCGGACCGCGCGCGCCAAAGGCTTGCGCGACCAGATCGTGCACTTCAAGCACGCCCGCCGCAACGCCCTCATCCCCGTCATCACGCTCGCCGGCTTCACCCTGATCTTCCTGCTGAACGGCGTCGTCATCACCGAAACGGTGTTCAACTACCCCGGCCTCGGGCGTTGGTTCGCTTCCGCCGCCGTCGCCCTCGACTACCCCGCCATCATGGGCTTCACCGTCCTGACGGCCTTCATCGTGGTGGTCGGGAACCTCCTCGTCGACGTGCTGTACGCGATCGTCGATCCTCGGATCCGGTACGGCTGATGGCGCGCGAAGAGACGCCCGTCGCGCTGTCGAAGGCGCCGGCCGGCGGCGCGCCCACCCCCACCCGCTGGTGGCGGAGCAAGGCCGCCAAGCGCTTCCGCCGCAACCCGCTCGCGATCACCGGCGCGATCCTCGTCGCGGCGTTCGCCGTCGTCGCGTTGTTCGCGCCGCAGTTGAGCGAACCGGGCCGGACGTGCCTGCGCGACCTGGGCGCGACGGCGGCCACGATGAACGACATCAACGACCCCACGAAGGGCCTGTTCTGGCGTTCGATCTTCGCTTCGCCCGAGGCGTGCTACACGATGCCGCGCGCCAGCTACTCGCCGATCCCCGAGTCGCCCTCCGAGGCGTTCCCGTTGGGGACGACCAGCAACGGCTACGACATCGCCTACGGCCTCGTGTGGGGCGCCCGGACGGCGTTCCAGATCGGCCTCATCATCGTCGGGATCAGCATCGTCCTGGGCCTGCTGGTCGGTGGGCTCGCGGGGTTCTTCGGGGGGTGGGTCGACGAGGTGTTGATGCGCTTCACCGACGTCGTGATCGCCTTCCCCAGCCTCGTGTTGGCCATCGTGATCGTCACGATCCTCGGGCAGACGCTGACGAACGTGATCGTCGCGATCTCGCTCGTCGCCTGGCCGAACTACGCCCGCGTCATCCGCGGGGAGATCCTGAAGCTGAAGACCCTCGACTACGTCGAGAGCGCCCGGGCGCTCGGGGGGCGGGGGCTGCGGATCTTCTCCCGCCACATCTTCCCGAACACCCTCGCGCCCCTCGTCGTCGTCGCCAGCCTCGACATGGGGTCGGTCGTCCTCACCGCGGCGGCGTTGTCGTTCCTGGGGTTGGGGCCGCCCGTCGGCTACGCCGACTGGGGGCAGATGGTGAACTTCGCCCGCAATTGGATCCTCGGGCCGCCCGGCGACCCGCTGGCGTACTGGTACACGTCGGTCTACCCCGGCATGGCGATCCTGGTGTTCGTGTTGGGGTGGAACCTGTTGGGCGACGCGCTGCGCGACGCCCTCGACCCGCGCGACGCCTGACGTCCGTCCCGCCATCCCCCCGTCGCGCGCCGGCCCCCAGGGGCCGGCGCGCCTGCGTCGGGTGCCGCGAGGGGCCGGTCGCTCGTGCCGAGAACGCGTCGCGGTGGCGCGGTAGCATGCGCTCGTGACGCGTCGCCGCCCCCTCCCGACCGCGCGGTTCCTCGCCGCCGCCCTGCTCGCCGTCGCGACGTTGACCGGCTGCCTCGGGCGGGACGATGCGCTCGCGCCGCTCGTGGCGATCCGCGAACCGAAGAGCGGGACGACGCGAACGACGGAGGACCTGCGCATCGTCGGCTACGTCATGGACGACGAGGGCGTCGCGGCGCTCGAGGTGGACGGGACCGACCTGCTGGCGTTCGACGTCTACGCCGGCGAGCGCGGCAAACGCTTCGTCGAGTTCGTCTTCACGATCCCCGACCTCGGGGAGGGCGAAACGACGACGCGGATCGTGGCGCGCGACGTGTCGGGCCGCACCTCGACGTTGCTGCACACCCTCCGCATCGACGTCACGCCCCCCACCCTCGAGATCGTCGGGCGCGAAGCGCTGGACGGGGGCGGCACCCGCATCGAGGGCGTCGCCCGGGACGACGTGGCGGTCAGCGCCATCCGTGCGGGCGACGTCCCGCTCGCGTTCGCGCCGGCGGCGGAGCACCGGTTCGCGGTGGACGTCCCCGAGGGCGGCACGACCCTCGTGGTGGAGGACGGGGCGGGGAACGTGACCGCCCGGAGCGTGGAGTGAGCGAGGACGCGTCGGCCGCGCCCGGCCCGCGCCTCCCCTACCGCGCTGCGGACGTCCAGGCGGGTGGGGCGCTGGACGCGCTCGCGGTCGAGCGCACCTTCGGCAACGGCGACCTCGTGCGGGTGTTCGACGCGCTCGGCATCGCCGGACCGTTCCGGCGCCTGTCGCCGTGGGAGCTCGAGGACCCGCGCGGGCGGCACCTGGTGCACGCCGGCGGGTACGCCGCGCTGCCGTTCGGGGAGGGCCCCCCGGCGCTCGTGGCGGCCGCCCGCACCTACCTGGAGACGTTCGCGACCCCTGCGTTCGCGCAGCAGGCGGCCTCCGAGGCGCGCGCCGCGTTGGCGGCGAACCTCGTCGCGCTCCTCGCGCACGAGGCGCCCCGCCACACCGACGACCGCGTGCTGTTCTCGAACTCCGGTGCGGAAGCGATCGAGATCGCGCTGAAGCTACTCCGGGCGTCGAAGCCGGACGCCCCCTGGATCCTGACGTTCGACGGCGGCTACCACGGCAAGACGATGGGGGCGCTGTCGATCACCCCGACCGAGGAGTACCAGGCGGCGTTCCGGCCCCTCCTGCCCGGCATCCGCTCGCTGCCGTACGGGGACCTGGACGCCGTCGAGCGGGAACTCTTGGTGCTGGGGGCCGACCAGGTCGCGGGGATCGTCGTCGAACCGGTGCAGGGCGAGGGGGGCGTCGTGACGCCGCCCGAGGGGTTCCTGCCGGGCCTGCGGTCGCTCGGTGAACGCTACGGCGTCGCCATCGTCGCGGACGAGATCCAGACGGGGTTGGGGCGGACGGGGCACTGGTTCGCCAGCGTCGCGGGCGGCCTCGATCCGGACGTCGTCACCCTCGCGAAACCGCTGTCGGGGGGGTTGGTCCCGATCGGGGCGACGATCGCGCGGCCGGAGATGATGGAGGCGATGCTCCCGGGCTTCTCGTCGCGGCGGCACTCCAGCACGTTCGCAGGGAACGCCCTGGCGATGCACGTGGGGTTGGCCGCCCTCGAGACCCTCGTCGACGGTCGCTACGACCTGCGCGCGCGGGAGGCGGGGGCGCGGGGTCGCGCGCGCCTGGACGCCCTCGCCGAACGCCGTCCCGGCCTGCTGCGCGAAGTCCGCAGCTCCGGCATGCTGTTCGCCCTCGTCCTGCACGACCCGGTCGCGCCGGGCCTGCTGGGGAACCGTCCGGCCCTCGCGCGGCTGCTGGCCAGCGGCTTGGGCGTGCGCAGCCTCCACCGGCAGGGGGTGCACGCCATCGTCAGTCTCGCGGCGAGCGGCGTGGTGCGGCTGACGCCGGCGCTCGACATGCCGGACGAGCTGCAGGCCACGCTGTGGGACCGCGTCGACGCGTTCGGGGCGGCGTTCCCGCAGGCGTGGCGACTGGCGGCGTCGGCGGGGCCGGCGCGCCTGGCGCGCCTCGCGTCGATCGCGACGCGCGGCGGACCGCACGAAGGGCGTCCCGCCCCTCCTTCGCAGATGTAGGGGCGCACGGTGTCCCGCGTGGGGCCGGCAACAAAAAACGCGCACCTCCGAAGAGGTGCGCGTTCGACTCCAGCAATCCGATTCGCTTCGACCCGTGTTCGACTCCTTAGAAAGGAGGTGATCCAACCGCACCTTCCGGTACAGTTACCTTGTTACGACTTAACCCCAGTCACGAGCCACACCTTAAACACGCGCCCCATTGGCGGGGCTACGCGTCTTCGG
>CAJXOA010000023.1 GCA_913057685.1 uncultured Trueperaceae bacterium | reverse complement strand
GTGGAGGTGTTGGGCCCCAGCAGTTTCCTGGAGGACGTCGCACCGGACGTGCAAGCGCTTCTCGAGGAAGGGACGCGGGAGGGCCTCACGCGGACGATGCGCGCGTGGCGGACCACCGTGCATGAGGCGCAGGCGTACCTGCGTCGGCCCATCCCGACCCCCCGTGCGACGTCGTCCTCGACGGACGTCCTGGAGGACGTGACGTACGACGCGACCGTCACGCATGCGGCGGGGGAGGGGAACGCGGATGCGTTCCTGCGTGCGGAGGTCGACCTGGAGGGCGTGCGGGCACGCCTCGACACCAGCTATACGGCGTCGTGGAGTGCGGAGCAGGCGACGCAGAGTACGTGGAGTGCGCGCCTGCACGCTCACCGGCGTGTACGCACCCTGCCCACTCCGCTTGCGTCGGTCCTCTCCGGTGCGGACGACGGCGTGGTGGTCGGGGGGGTCGTGACGGTGGACCGCACGACGGGCGACGTCGAGGAGGGCTCCCTCGCGGGGGTACGGACCCTCACGAGCCTGTCGGTCGGCTCGTACGTCGTGACGCCGTTGCTGGAGGCCCTGACGCTGGATGCGTACGGAGGGATCGGGTTCGTACGCGTCGGACTCGACGTCGAGAACGACGACGTTCGCGTCACGACGCGTCCCACCCGTCCACAGGTGCAGGTCGGCATGGGCGTGACGGGGCACGCGACGTGGGGGGCCGTGTCGTTCGTGCCGCGCTTGGGGGTCGCGTATGCGCGCGCGGCGGGAGGGTCCGCCACGCTGGAGATGGATGCGTTCGACATGCAGGAACGCGCTTCCCTCACCACGACCGCGCAGGAGGTGGTGGAGGCGTCGTTCGATCCTCGCGTCGAGCTCGACGTCGTGGGCCTCCTTCCCCCGGCGTGGCTGGAGAACCGCGACGTCGATCTGTCCTTCACCCCGTCGCTTTCGTGCAGCGTGCCGCTGGACGAAGGGGACGTCTTCACGTGCGGGTACGGCGTTCGTACGGCGGTCGCGACCCCCATCTCGGTGGGGACGACCCTCGATGCGGGCGTGACGTACGAACGACGCAACGTCCACGATCTCGGTGTGCGGTTGAGCATCGAACGACGGTACTGACCCCACCCCGCCCCCCTACGCTCCTCCACCCCTACACTCTTCCACCCCTCCATCCCTCCACCCCTCCAGCTACGCACGATCCATCGTCCGCCGCCCCGACCCACGGGGCGGCGGACGGCGTCGTGGGGGGAGCGATGCGGGTGCGGGAGGGCGTTCGGTCGTGCGGTCGGGCGTGCGGTCGAGGGTGCGTGCGTGCGTGCGGTCGAGAGGGTGGCCGGAGGGGTGGCCGGAAGGGCGGTGGGGCGTGCGGCCGAGGGAGGTTGGACCGGCCGCCCGGTGAGGTCATGGACCTGATGCGTCGGTGATACAGGTGTGCAGATAATGTGTTACAACCGTCGCATGTTGTGTCGACGGTGCTTCCTTCCGCTTTTGTTCACGATCCTCGCAACCGTCGGGTTCGCCCACGCGCAAACCTGCACCGCCCTCTCGCTCGAAGGGTCCGGGACGTCCGAATCGCCGTTCCTCATCGCGACGGCGGACGACTTCCTGACCCTGACCAACGAGCTCAATCACCTGGACGGGTCGGTGGAGGCGGCCTGCTGGTCGGCGCACTACGAGGTCACGAACGACATCGACCTCGGCATCCAGGGGTACGCCGCGAGTGGCAGCGCGAACCTGCAGTGCAACCCCATCGGGGTCGACCCCGTCTTCTCCGGCACGTTCGACGGGGGAGGCCACGTCATCGCGAACGGGTACCTCAATCCGAGCGGCACCGGCTGCGAGGGCCTCTTCACGATGGTCCGCGGCGCGACCTTCCAGGACCTCACGTTCAGCGGCGTCGACGCCTCGCTCGACATGGGCTACACGGCCTTCACCGGCATGGTGGCCGGAGGGGCGGCGGAGTCGACGTTCCGCAACGTGCACGTCGAGGGCGGGGACGTGCACGGCAGCGTCGCGGGGGGTCTCGTCGGAAAGGGGTACTCGACCGACGCTTCGCGCGCCCTGCGCTTCGAGAACGTCGGCTACGACGGCACCGTCCGCGCGGTGGGGATCGGGGGCGGCCTCCTGATCGGCTGGATCGCCGACGGGGGCGCGACGCCGGTCCACATCGAGGGTGCCGTCGTGGACGGGACCGTCACCGGTGCCAGTGAGAGCGTCGGCGGGCTTGCCGGCTTCGTCGAGGGCCCCGTCGCCGTGCACGGCGCGACGATCGACGGCACGATCGGAACGGGCTCGAACGCGTCCGCCCTCACCTACCGCGGGGGCGCGTTCGGGTACGTCGACGTATCCAGTACCCCCGACGTCGAGGTGCTGGTCTCCGGCGTCGACGTGCGCGCCACGGTGTCCGAGGAGGACCGGGTCGGCGGGCTCGTGGGGCGCGTCGACGGCAGCGGCGTCGACGCCGACCGGCTCACCGTCCGCAACGCGCGCCTCGAGGGCACCGTCCGCGGGTACGAGGACGTCGGGGGCGTCGTCGGACGCGTGACCGACGCCACGGTCGACGTCGACGGGTACGTGAGCACCCCCACCGCCGAGGTCGAGGGCAGCGGGTCCGCCGGCCTCGTCGCCGGCGAACTCTTCCGCGCGCACCTCACGATCGCCGACGCCACCGTCGACGGGACCGTCCTCGGCACGCGCACCGGGACGAGCAGCGGCGACGGCGTCGGGGGGCTGGTCGGGACCGGCATCTCGACGCCGGTCACCGTCGAGCGGACCCGCGTCGCCGCGGACGTGACCGGCGCCGACGGCGCGTTCGTCGGCGGCGCGGTCGGGTACCTCGGCAACACCAATCCGGCCTCGGAGTTGACCGCCCGCCAGGTGACCGTCGAGGGGACGCTCACCGGCGGCGGGGGGGAGAACGTCGGCGGCGTCCTCGGGTACGTCGGCCTCGGGAACGCCTCGATCACCGACGTGCACGTCGCGTCGAGCACCCTCGCGGGGGACGCGGCGGCCGGCGTCGTCGGGTACGCGTACTTCCCCGACGACGCGGTCGACGTCACCCGCGCCGTCGTGCGCGCCGACCTGGCGGCCGACGTCGCCCGCTTCGGGATCGTGGAGACGAACGAGGCGTTCGCGGTCACGGTCGGGGAGGCCTACTTCCTCGATGCCGACGCCGACCGCGGCCCCGGCACCCTCCTGACGACCGACGGCCTCCGCGACTACGCGACCTTCGCGACGTGGGACCTCGCCAACGGGGCCGATGCGGGTGCGTCGGCCGTCTGGACGTTCTGCGGCAACGACGGGCCGCACCTCACCCTGCACGCGCCGACCGACTGCCCACCGGCCGACCTCGCCTCGACCCTGCAGGTCGGGGTGCCGACGTCGGTCCTGCGCGACCTGCCGTTCTCCGTCACGATCTCCGCCGTCGACGCGGAGGGCGCCCCCGCCCCCGTGCTCGAGACCTCCACGCTCGTGCTCACCGCGACCGGCGGGGCGGAGGCGGGCGTCCTGCGCCGCGTCGGCGAGCCGGACGCCCCCGCGAGCGTCGACCTGACGGCGGGTTCCGCCGTCGTCACCGCCGACGACCTGTACTACACCGGCCTCAGCGCGGAGGCGGGCGGCGACGTCGTCGTCACCGTCTCCGGCACCTCCGGCTCCGCCCAGGGCCTCACCGGCACCGCCGCCGCCACGAGCGTCCGCGACGTGGCGTTGGCCCTCGCCTACGACGGAGGCCCCCGCGAGGCGGACGGGACCGACGTCGCGACGGTCGTCGCGACCCTCACCGACGCGGACGGCGCGCCCCTCGCCGACCGCACGCTGACCCTCGCGACGACCCTCGGCACGCTGGTCGTCGACGGGGCGGCGGCGGGGACGTCGGCCGCCCTCGCGACCGACGCCGACGGCACCGTCGAGGTCGGCGTCCGCTCCGACGTCGCGGGCACCGCCCGCGTCACGGTCGCCTGCCCCGGTTCCTGCACGCAGGAGGTCCGCATCCCCTTCCTCGGACGTCAGGCCCTCGCGCTCGTCCCCGGCGACGGCGTCGCGTGGGCCTACCCCGCGCCGTTCGACGACGACCTCACCATCGACGCGGTGCAGTACCGCGTCGACGGCGGCACCTGGACCGACGTGGCCGAGGCGGGCCTCACCGGGCCCTTCCGCATCGCGGACCTCACGAACGCCCAACTCCACGAGGTGGAGCTGCGCGGCGTGGCCGGCGGGACCCCCGTCGCCCTTCAGGGTCCCGCGTCGGTCACGCCCGCCGCCCCCACCCCACCCACCGTCGCGTTCGACCCGCCGCCGGCCTCCCCGACCGACGCGGCGTGGGACGGCGACGCCCTCCGCGTCACGGCGGACGTCGTGCTGCGTCACGACGAGGACGCCGACCTGGAGAACGTGTGGTTGGTCCTGACGCCGGCCGACGGCGCGACGGTCCGCACGGTCGAACCGGAGGACGGCTTCGCCACCCGCGAAGCGGGGGGGTGGCGCTGGACCGGATCGCCGTGGCCCGCCGGGACCCCGAAACGCTTCACGGTCACCTACGACGTGCCCGCCCCCGAAGGAGACGACGAATGACGACGTCGCGCACGACCCGCTCCCGCCCCACCGCCCCGGCGTGGTGGCCCACCCTCGCCGCCCTCGCCCTCGTCGTGTCCCTCGCGGCCTGTGGGCCCGACGGCACCGCGAGTGCGCCGACCGACCCCCCTGGCCCCGAAACGCCCGCCCCGGAGGACCCCGCGCCCGAGGACCCCGCACCCGACGCACCGGACCCCGACGAGCCCGCACCGGACGGGGGCGACCCGCCCCCTCCGAGCACCGCCTCGGTCCTCCCCGTCGACGTCTGCGTCGCGACGACGCCGGTCTCCGAACCGGACGCGCGCACGTGCGCCCGTCAGGAGGTGGCGTTCACGGTTCCGGCGCGTCCGTAGCCAGCAGGGTCGCGACCACCGGCCCCGCCCGCGGGTCGTCCGCCCACCCGAACGCCGTCGCGACGCGCTTCGCGAGCGCCCGCACGTCCCGGGCGTAGGCGTCCATGCCGGCGTCCCGGAGGCGCAACACCGCATCCTGGAAGGCGCCGGCGAGGCGCACGTCGCCCCCCTCGTCCATTCGCTCCACGACCTCGATCAGGCGCCGGAGCGACAACCGCGCTTGGCGCGCCTCGCCCACCGTCGCCGCCGCCCCCAGCCACCCGAGCGCCGCACCGGCCGCCCCCTCCAGGTCGCCCAGCTCGTGGAAGCGCCGCGTCGCGTCGGCGAAGGCGGCGACCGCGTCGGCGTCCGCCCCCGCTTGGGCGTGCACGTTCGCGAGGTTCATCGCCACCGCCGCCCGGGTCCACGACGCCCGGTCGTCGCCCAGCAGGGCGGCGGCACCCTCCAGGGTGCGGCGCGCCTCGTCGAACGCCCCCCGTTGCCCCTCGAGGATCCCCCACGCCATCCGCGTCTCCGCCAACCGCACCGGGTCCCCCTCCCTCTCGCGCGCGGTGAGCGCCGCCGCGAGCGCCTCGCGAGCGTCGCCCCATCGCGCCGCGAGGAGCGCCAGCGTGCCGCGCGCGTGCGCGGCGTCGCTGCGCGCGCGGGCATCGAGGCGGTCGCCGACCGCCGCCTCGAGCCGCGCGATGCGCCGGAGCGCGGGACGCGACCGATCGAAGCGACGGTGGAGGGGCGCGAGCGCGACCGCCGTGTGGAGCGCCTCGACCGCGTCCCGTCGCTCGAGGGTGTCGAGCGCCGCATCGACGTCGTCCATCGCCCACCCCACCCGCTCCAGGAGGCGCGCTTCGTACGGCCCCTGCGTGCGGTCGGCCGCCTCCCGGGCTTGCTCGAGGAACCAGCGGGCGTGGCGGGCGGCGAGGGTGGGGGGCGCGTCCCGTCCCCCGGGAGCCCGGGCCGACACCGCCCACGCGTAGGCGGGCTCCGGCGCGTAGTGCGGCGCTCCCCCCGGACCGCGCACCACCCGCACCGCGCCGCGCCGTACCTCGGCATCCAAGCTGCGGGCGGTGAGGTGGACGTCGCGGTCGAGGAGCGCCGCCACCGCCTCGCAGGCGGCGGGCGCCCGCGCCGTCGCCACCGCCGCCAACAGCGCCCGCCGTCCGCCCCCGACGCCCTGGAGGCCGGTCGCGACCGCCGTCGCCAACGACCGATGGCGCTCGGTCAGGCCGTACGGTCCCTCCCGCAGGACGGCCGGGGGAGGGGCGCCGTCGGGCGCGATCTCCGCGCCCCCTGCCGCCCGGAGCCGGGCCCCGGTCAACACCAGCGCGAGGGCGTGCCCCTGCGCCCACGCCGCGAGGTGGGTGGGGTCGAGCCCGTCGGGCGCGCGACCCTCGGGCAGGAAGGTCCGCAGCAGGTCGGCTCCCTCCTCCGGCGTCAGGGGCGGCACGTCGATCGTTCGTTCCCCCGCCCACCCGACCGCGTCGTGCCCCGCGACGACCACCCGCAGGTGCCGTGCACGCTCCAGGAGCGTCGCGAGGCCGGGCGCCAGCGCGGGCGCGAGGGCGCCGTGCACGTCGTCGAACCACCACAGCGTCGGTCCGGTGCAGGCCGCGACGAGCGCCTCGACCGGTCCGCCGTCCGCCTCCCCGACGGCGAGCGCGTCGGCGAGGCGCGCCCACGCCGCATCGGCGTCCTCGATGCCCTCCAGCGACACGCGGGGTGGGTCCCGTCCATCGATCCCGGGCGGAGGGCCGGCGGCCAGGCCGTCGCGGACCAACCGCGACGCGCCGGCGCCGGGCGGCCCACGCACGACGAGCAACGGGGTCGTCGCGTCGGCGAGGGCGGCGCGGACCTGGGCGAGGGCGTCCTCCTGCCCGACGCGCGGCGCCGGGTGGCGCGGATCGTCCGCCGCCGTCGGCGGCGTCGCGTCGGCGCGAGCGGCCCGCACGCGCGCTGCGAGGTCGGGATCCGGTTCGATCCCCATCTCGCTGCGCACCATCGCGGCGAAGGTGTCGAAGCGGCGGACCGCCGCGGCGGTCCGCCCCTGCGCCACGAACGCATCCACCACCCGCGCGACCCGCGTCTCGTCCCACGGGTCGACGTCCAGGGAGCGCTCCAGCAGGGCGGTCGCGAGCGCCGCGTCGTCCGCCGCCGTCGCAGCGTCCACGGCGGCGTCGAGGGTGCGCAGCAGCGTCGCCCGCCAGCGCCCCCGTTCCTCCGCGAGCCACGCTTCGAACGCCTCCGTCTCGGGCACCGTGACGCCGTCGAGGAGCGGTGCGAACAGCGCGTCGGGCGCGGGCGTGCGTGGCCGGTCGCGCCAGGCGGACAGGAGCGCGTCGCGATCGACGGTGACGCCGTCGGCGAGGCGGAGGTCGGTGCGACGCGCGTGGATCAGGCCGGGCGCCCGACGTTTGAGGGTCGCGAGCGTCACCCGGAGGTTGTTCCGTGCGCTGGCCTCGTCCCGTTCGGGCCACAGGACGTCGGCGAGCACCCCGCGGTCGACCGGCGCACCGACCGCGGCGAGGTAGGCCACGACGGCGACCCCCTTGCGTGAGCGGATCGCGACGGGCGTCCCGTCGGCCAGGACCTCCAGTCCGCCCAGCACGCGGACCGCGTAGGGGGAGGTGGGCGCGCCGGGGGCGGCCCCCGGGGGCGCCGTCGACGCCGTCATGCCGCGAGGGTAGCAGCGGCTCGTGGGCGGCCGCGCCGCCCGGCCGGGCGTGCCATGATGCCGCCCATGAGCGACGCTCCCTCCGACCGCCCGACCTTCGACGTCGCCGCCACCCTCGGGGCGGTGTTCGACGGCGCGACGCTCCCCCGCGACGAGGCGCGCGCCGTCATGGGCCGCCTGATGGACGGCGACCTGTCGCAGATGCAGGCCGCCGCCCTCCTCGCCGCCCTGCGGACGCGCGGCGAGACGGTGGAGGAGATCGTCGGCTTCGCCGAAGCGATGCGCGACCGCTCCATCCGCGTCGACGCCGACGTGGACGGCCCGCTGCTCGACATCTGCGGGACGGGTGGCACGGGCCGCTCGACGATCAACGTCAGCACCACCGCGACGTTCGTTGCGGCGGCCGGCGGCGTGCCGGTCGCGAAGCACGGCAACCGCGGGGTGACGAAGAAGAGCGGTAGCGCCGACGTCCTCGAGGCGCTCGGCGTGCACCTGGACGTCCCCCCCGACGCGCTCGCCACCGCCCTCGGGGAGGTCGGCGTCGCGTTCCTGTACGCCCGCCAGCACCACCCCGCCATGAAGTTCGTCGCGCCCATCCGCGCCGACCTGCGCGCCCGGACGATCTTCAACAACCTCGGGCCCCTCACGAACCCCGCCGCCGCCGACCGGCAACTGCTCGGCACGTACGGGCCCGCCCTCACCCGCACCCTCGCCGAGGTCCTCCGCGGTCTCGGGCTGGAGCGCGCCCTCGTCGTGCACGGCGACGGCCTCGACGACTTCACGATCTCCGGCGAAAGCGTCTACGCCGAACTCCGCGCCGACGGCGAGATCGTCGATCACGTCCTCACCCCCGAGGAGGTCGGTCTCGACCGGGCGCCCGCCGCGGCGCTCGCGGGGGGCGACGCGGCGACGAACGCCGCGGCGGCCCGCGCGATCCTGGCGGGGGAGACGCGCGGACCGACCCGCGACGTCGTGCAACTCAACGCCGGTGCGGCGCTGTACCTCGCCGACCGCGCCAGCAGCATCGCCGACGGCGTCGGGCGCGCCGGCGAACTGCTCGACGCCGGTGCCGGCCTCGAGGTCCTCGAGCGGTACGTGACCTTCACCGGCGCGCGGGCCGGCGGCCGGTGACGTCGCCCCACCCCGCGCGGCGCCCGACTGTGTGCCCGCCCCTCACGCGCGGCGCGCCCGTGCGGCACAATGAAGGAAATCCGTCTGGGGAGGACGAACCGTGAGCAACGAGCGCAACGACAGCACGCCGGCGACGACCGGCACCGCGATGGTGAAGACCGGCTTCGCCGAAATGTTCAAGGGTGGCGTCATCATGGACGTCATCGACGCCGACCAGGCGCGCATCGCCGAGGACGCCGGCGCGACCGCCGTCATGGCGCTCGAGCGGGTCCCCGCCGACATCCGCAAGGAGGGCGGCGTCGCCCGCATGTCCGACCCCGACATGATCCGCGGGATCGTCGAGGCGGTCTCGATCCCCGTCATGGCGAAGGTCCGCATCGGGCACTTCGTCGAGGCGCAGATCCTGCAGGCGCTCGGGGTCGACTTCATCGACGAGAGCGAGGTCCTCACCCCCGCCGACGAGGCGTTCCACGTCGACAAGTTCGCCTTCACGGTGCCGTTCGTGAACGGCGCGACGAACGTCGGGGAGGCGCTGCGCCGCATCGGCGAGGGCGCGAGCATGATCCGCACGAAGGGCGAGGCCGGCACCGGCAACGTCGTCGAAGCGGTTCGGCACGCCCGCAGCGTCCTCGGTGAGATCCGCCGGATCCACGCCATGCCCGCCGAGGAGGTCATGACGTACGCCAAGGAGCACGGTGCGCCCGTCGACCTCGTGCGCTACGTCCGCGAGCACGGCGCCCTGCCGGTCCCGAACTTCGCGGCGGGCGGCATCGCCACCCCCGCCGACGCGGCGTTGATGATGCAGATCGGCGTCGACGGCGTGTTCGTCGGCTCCGGCATCTTCAAGAGCGCGCCCGGCGTCGACGACGTCGCGGAGAAGCACCGCGCCTGGAGCCGTCGCGCCGAAGCGATCGTCAAAGCCACCACGCACTACGACGACCCCGACGTCCTCGCCGACGTCAGTCGCGGCCTGGGCGAAGCGATGGTCGGCATCGACATCGACACCCTCGACGAAACGGAGTTGCTCGCCGGCCGCGGCTGGTGATCCCCTACCCCGACGACCGCCCGGCCCCGCCCGGGACGGCGCGCCCCCACCCCCCGGTGGGGGCGCGACGCGTGCGCGGCGGTGCACCCCGGAGCGGGGCGGTACACTCCGGGACGTGACGAGGCTCGTGCAGGGGCTGCTGCTCGCCGTGTTCGCCGGCCTGGTGTCGGTCGGGTCGTGGTTCGCCGTCGCGGCGCTCAAGTGGTCGCAGGAGCTGCCCGACCTGGGCGCCGTCGTCGCCCTCGAGTTCACCGCCACGAGCGAGGTGTACGCCCGCGACGGCACCCGCATCGGCCGGATCGTGCCGGTCACCGGCGAGGACCGCGCCTCGACCAACCGCATCCCCGTCGGCCTCGACGAGATCAGTCCCGCGGCGTTGCAGGCGATCGTGGCGTACGAGGACGACCAGTTCTTCCAGCACTACGGGTTCGACCTCCCCGCCATCGCCCGCGCCTTCTACGAGGAGTTCGTCGGGGGCGGCGACCGGGGCGGCTCCAGCATCACGACGCAGGTCGTCAAGAACACCGTGCTGGCGGACATCCGCGCCGACCGCTCGCTCGAGCGCAAGGCGAAGGAGCTGCTGCTCGCCATCCAACTCGAGCGGCGCCTCACGAAACCCGAGATCCTGCAGCGCTACGTCAACGTCGTCTTCTGGGGCGGCAACGTCTACGGGATCCGCGCCGCGGCGCAAACGTACTTCGGCAAGGACCCGATCGAACTCAACCTCGCCGAAGGCCTCTACCTCGCCCGCCTCATCCCCGCGCCGAACGCCCGCCACGCCGACTTCGCGACGACGCGCGCCTCGATGCGCACCGTCCTCGACCGCATGGTGCGGCAGGGCACCCTCAGTCGCGAGGCCGCCGACCGCGCCTGGCGCTACCCGCTCGAACCGCGCGGGTGGGACGTCACGTACGCCCCCGACGGCAGCCTCGTGTCCGCCACCCCGACCGGCGACGCGGTCCTCGTGCAGGACTCGATCAGCAGCGAGCTGAATTGGCACGTCGTCGTCGCCGTCCGCAACTGGCTGACCGACCGCTTCGGGGAGGCCGCCGTCTTCGGGCGGGGCGGCCTGCGCGTCACCACCACCATCGACGTCCAAGCGCAGGCGGCCGCCAACCGCGCGGCCCTCGACGCGGAGCTGCCCGACGGCGCGCAACTCGCGATCGTCGGGCTCGACCCCGCCACCGGCGGGGTGCTGGCGATGGTCGGCGAGAAGTTGCGGCCCGGCGTGCGCGAAGGGGAACTCAACCGCGTGACGCAGGCGAACCGCCAGCCCGGCAGTTCGTTCAAACCGATCGCCTACGCCACCGCCATCGAGGAGGCCGGCTTCCACCAGGCCACCGTCCTCGTCGACGAAGCGACGGCGTTCAACCAGCGCGGCCAACCGCCGTACGAGCCCGGCAACCACGACGACACGTTCGTCGGGGCGGCCACGATCCGCGAGCACCTGAACCTCTCGCGCAACATCCCCGCCGTCAAGGCGCTCGAGGCGGCCTCGCCCGACGCCGTCGCGCAACGCGCCCGCGAACTCGGGTACGACGTCGAGCCGTACTACAGCCTCGCGCTCGGGTCGTTCGAGGTCACCCCCCTGCAGCACGCCAGCGGCTTCTCCGCCTTCGCGAACGGCGGGGTGCGGGTCGAACCGCACTTCGTGACCCGCGTCGAGGACGCCGAAGGCAACGTCCTCTACGAGGCCGCCCCCCGCCGCCACCGCGTGTGGGAGGAAACGACGGCGTACCTCGTGCTGGACCTGCTGCGCGGCAACGTCGAGGATCGCGGCCCGACCGCCTTCTCCTGGCGTGCGGCGCTCCCCGGCCGGTACGTCGCCGGCAAGACCGGCACGACGAACGACGAGCGCGACATCTGGTTCCTCGGCACCACCCCCGAGATCACCGCCGCAGTGTGGATCGGCAACGACCAGAGCGGGTCGCTGCCCCGCACCATGACCCTCGAGGACGGCACCACCGACCTGGTGAACAGCTCCCGGCAACCGATCTACGTCTGGAAGGACTTCGTGCAGGGCGCCCTCACCGGCGTGCCGGCCGACCCGGACGGCTTCCCGGTGCCCGACGGCGTCACCTTCCTGCGGTTCGACCGGGCGACCGGCACCGCCGACCCCGGCGGGACGCGCGCCGCCTTCCTCGAGGGCACCGACCTCCCCGACCGCAGCCTCGCCGGCGCGCTGGAGGTGGAGATCCCGATCGATACCGCCACCGGGCGGCGCGCGACCGCGTCGACGCCGGTGGACCGCATCGAACTCGTCGCGGTGCCCAGCGCCCGATTGGATGCGTACCTCGAGGAGATCGCCCCGTGACGCACGGCGAGGCGGACCCCGGCCTGACGGCGGTGCCCGGCCTGCGCGTCGGGCACTGGACCGACGCAGGCGCCCGGACCGGCTGCACGGTCGTCCTCGCCCCGCCCGGTGGGGCGGTCGGCTCCGGCCGCGTCCTCGGGGCGGCGCCCGGCACGCGCGAGGCGGCCCTCCTCGACCCCGCCGCGACCGTCTCGACCGTCCACGCCCTGCTGCTGACGGGCGGGAGCGCCTTCGGCCTCGACGCGGCAGGGGGCGTGATGGCCGCCCTCGAGGCGGCGGGGGAGGGCGTCCCGACGCCCGCCGGTCCCGTCGCAATCGTCCCCGCCGCGGTCCTGTACGACCTCGCGGTCGGCCGGGCGGACGTCCGGCCCGGCGCGGCGGAGGGGCGCGCGGCGACCGACGCCGCGCACGACGGGCCGGTCGCGGAGGGCGCCGTCGGGGTGGGGGCCGGCGCGACCGTCGGGAAGCTCGCCGGGATGGAGCACGCCGTCCGGTCCGGCGTCGGCAGCGTCTCGCGGCGAATGAAGGGCGGCGCGACGCTCGGGGTGCTCGCGGTCTCCAACGCCGCGGGCGCCCTCGTCGCGCCGGACGGCACGCCCGTCGCCGGGCGCGCGACCCCGCCCGACGGCGGGGCGGCGCCCCTCGTCGCGGGCACGCAGACGACCCTCGTCGTCGTCGCCACCGACGCGACCCTCGACGCGGCCGGCGCCCGCGCGCTCGCGACGTCGGCGCACGCCGGCATCGCCCGCGTCACGCGGCCGTCGCACACGCCGTTCGACGGCGACACGACGTTCGTGCTGGCGACCGGCGCGCGGCCGCCCGTCGACCCGACGGCCCTCGCGACCACGGCGCAGGAGGGCGTCGCGGACGCGATCCTGCGCGGTGCCCGGGCCGGCGCGTCCGCGGGGGACGCCCCGTGACCGCCCCCCGGGTCGGGGTCCTCGCCCTCCAAGGCGCCTTCCGTGAACACCGCCGCGCGCTCGAGCGGCTCGGGGCGAACGTCCGCGAGGTGCGCCTCCCAGCGCACCTGGAGGGCCTCGACGCCGTCGTCATCCCCGGCGGGGAATCGACGACGATGGCGAAGTTGATGCGGGCGTACGACCTCGAGGCCGCCCTCCGCACCTTCGTCGAGCGGGGCGGGGCGGTGTGGGGCACGTGCGCCGGCGCGATCCTGATCGCGCGGACGATCCAGGGTCGCCCCGACCAACCGCGGTTGGGCCTCCTCGACCTGACGATCGCGCGGAACGCCTACGGCCGACAGGTCGCGAGCTTCGAAGCGGACGTCGACGTCGTCGGCCTCGACGCGCCGTTCCGCGGGGTGTTCATCCGAGCGCCCCGCATCCTGGAGGTCGGCGACGACGTCGACGTCCTCGCCCGCCACGACGGCGACCCGGTCGCCGTCGCCTCCGGTCGCGTCCTCGCGACCGTCTTCCACGCCGAACTCACCGGCGACGACCGCCTCCACGCCGCGTTCCTGACGCGCATCGCAGGCGTCGCCCTCCCGCCCCCCAACGAAAGGACCCCTTCGTGAGCACGAACCTCTACCACCTCGACCCCGGTGCGGACGCACCGGAGATCGTCACCTGCGTCATCGAGGTGCCCCGCGGCAGCGCCAACAAGTACGAGTACGACCCCGAGACCGAGACGTTCTTCCTCGACCGCGTCCTCTACAGCGCCATGCACTACCCCGGCGATTACGGCTTCATGCCCGGCACCCTCGCGGAGGACGGCGACCCGGTCGACGTCCTGGTCCTCACGACCTACCCGTCCTACCCGGGGGTCGTGTGGCGCGCCCGCCCGCTCGGGTTCCTGGAGATGTCGGACGAGAAGGGCCGCGACCAGAAGGTCCTCGCCGTCCCCGTCGACGACCCGCGGTACGACAACAACCGCCACATCTCGACGGTCAGCCCCCACCGCCTGCGCGAGATCGAGCACTTCTTCGACATCTACAAGGCGCTCGAGGGCAAGTCGGTGCAGGTCGAGGATTGGCACGGGATCGAGGAGACGCACGCCATGATCCTCGAGGCGCGCGAGGCGTACCTCGCCGCGCACGCCGACGACGCCGACGCCGACGACGCCGACGACTGACCGACGTCCCCGAATCCGCCGTACCCGAGTCCGCCGTACCCGAACCCGACCACGCGAAGGGGCCCGCGCCATCGGCGCGGGCCCCGCTTCGTCGTTGCCACGCCCTCGCCTCGGAGGGCCTCGCCTCGGAGGACCTCGCCTCAGAGGGCGATGCCGGCGTTGTTCTTCTCCAGCGCCCGCTCCGCGCGGTAGGACGAGCGCACCAGCGGGCCGGAGACGACCTCCAGGAAGCCCTTCGCCAGCCCGATCTCGCGGTAGCGGGCGAAGTCCTCGGGCGGCACGTACCGCTCGACCGGCAGGTGCGCGGACGTCGGTTGCAGGTACTGCCCGAGCGTGAGGATGTCGACGTTCGCGGCGCGCAGGTCGTCCATCGTCTCCTCGAGCTCCGCCTCCGTCTCGCCGAGCCCCAGCATGAGGCTGGTCTTCGTCAGGACGTCGGGCCGCGCCCGCTTCGCGTGCGCCAACACCGACAGCGTCTGGTCGTAGCCCGCCCGCGGGTCGCGCACCGGGTGGGTGAGGCGCCGCACCGTCTCGAGGTTCTGCGCGTACACCGAGATCCCGGCGTTCAGGACGACGTCGACGTGCTCCGTGACGCCCGCGAAGTCGGGCGTGAGCGCCTCGACGTTCGTTTCGGGCGAGCGCTCGCGGATGGCGCGGACCGCGGCGGCGTAGTGTCCCGCGCCGCCGTCGGGCAGGTCGTCGCGATCGACGGACGTCAGCACCACGTACGACAACCCCATCGCCGCGACCGACTCCGCCGCGAGGCGCGGCTCGTCGGGATCGAGCAGGCCGCCGGGGTTGCCGGTCGCCACCGCGCAGAACTTGCAGCCGCGCGTGCAGACCGACCCCATCAACATGATCGTCGCGGTCCCGGCGTTCCAGCACTCCGCCAGGTTCGGGCAGCGGGCCTCCTCGCACACGGTCGCGAGGCGGTGGCCCGTGACGTTCTTGCGCATCTCCTGGTACTTCCCGCCGGTCGGCAGCTGCACGCGCAACCAATCCGGTTTGCGTTCGCGCGGCGCGCCGCCCTCGTGCGCCGCGTCGGACGCGCGGGACGCTTTGCGGCCCCCCTCGACGGCGGGGACGACCTTCTTGAACTCGCGGGAGTTCAGGACCGGCAGTTCGTGGACGGGGGAGTCGCTCACGACGCGACCCTACCAACGTCGGTGGGGGCCGCGATGTCGGCTGCCTCGCGATTCGCGGCCGGCAGGAGGGGCGCGAGGCGCGCCGCGAGGTGCGGCGCGAGCGCCGCCTTCGCCTCCTCCAGCGACACCGGCCGCCCCAGGAGCGCCTCGAGGCTCGTGACCGACGTCCCGTGCAGACCGCACGGCACGATCGTCTCGAAGTCGCGCAGGTCGGTCGCGACGTTCAGCGCGAAGCCGTGCAGGGCGACGCGCCGCTGCACCGCGACCCCGATCGCGCACACCTTGGCGTTGCCGACCCACACGCCGGCGTACCCGGGGCTGCCCTCCGACGCGACCCCCACGTCGGCGAGGAGGTCCTGCACCGCCCCCTCGAGCGCCCGCAGGAAGTCGCGGACGCGGCGGCCGACCGGCAGGATCGGGTACCCCACCAGCTGGCCGGGCCCGTGGTACGTGACGTCCCCGCCGCGATCGACGTCGACCAGGTCGAACCCCCGCGCCCGCAACGACGCTTCGCTTTCCAGCAGGTGGTCCCGCCCCCCACGACGACCGAACGTCAGGACCCGGTCGTGCTCCACCCACAGCAGGGTGGGCGGCGCCTCGCCCGCCACGACGGCGGCGTGCACCTCGCGCTGTACGTCCCACGCCTCGCGGTAGGGAAGGCGACCCAGGTCGCGCACCTCGAACGGAGCGTCCATGCGGGAAGGCTAGCAGCCGCCGCGCCCGCGCACCGCGCCTGGGCGCACCGTCGCGCTACGCCGGGTCCGCCGCCCGCCCGTCCCCCGCGCCGCCGTCGTCCGCCCCGTCGTCCCGCGCCCAGACCGGGGGGCCGTCCGCCGTCCGTACGCCGCCGTCCGCCTCCAGCCAGGGGAACGCGGCGCCCGCCTCCCGGCGGGCGGCGGCGTCGTCCGGGTACAGCCAGGCGTACGCCTGGTCGTTGCGCGCCCGCGCCGTCATCGCCGGTCGGTCGTACGCCCCCGCCGCCCGCCGCTGCCGTTGCGCCTCGAACAGCACCACCGCGGTCGCGACCGAGACGTTCAGGGACGGCACCATCCCCAGCATCGGGATGACGACGTGCGCGTCGGCGCGCGCGGCGGCGGCGTCGGTCACGCCGGAGCGCTCGTTGCCGAACAGCACCGCGGTCGGGCGGGTGTAGTCGACGTCGCGGTAGTCGACCGCCGCGTCGGAGAAGTGCGCGGCGAGGACCTGCATCCCGCGCGCCCGGAGGGTGTCCCAGGCGGCGTCGAGGCTGCCGTGCACCCGCAGGTCCACCCACCGGTGGGCGGACGCGCTGGTCGCGTCGTACGTCGGCACGCCGCCCGTCGGGCGGACGGCGTGCACCTCGGGGATCCCGACCGCGTCGCAACTCCGCAGCATCGCGGACAGGTTGTGCGGCTTGTAGACGTCCTCCGCGACGACGGTGAGGTCGGTCTGGCGGCGGCGCAGGACCTCGAACACCCGCGCGGCGCGTTCCGGTGTCGGCATGACCCGCACGATACCCACCCTCGTCGTGCGTATCGTTGGGAGGTGACGACGCGGCCGGACGCCTGGATCCTTCGCGACAGCGGCTTCTTGGAGCGCTTGCGCGACGACGAGCGCGCCGCGTTCCGCCGCATCTGCCCCGACCGGACGTTCGCGCCCGGCGACGTCGTCTTCCGCGAGGGGGATCCGGCCGACGCGATGCACGTCGTGGCTCGCGGCCGCGTGAAGCTCGTGCGGACGACGCCCGACGGCGGCGAGCGGATCTTGGGGGTCGTCGGGCCCGACGACCTGATCGGGGAGGCGTTCGTCGGGGAGGGGGCGTACTACCGCCTCGACGCCGTCGCGTCGACCGACGTCGTGACGTGTCCGATGTCGCGGGAGCAGTACCGCCGCCTCGCCCGCGAGGCACCGCGATTCGTCGAATCGTTCACCGAGATGCTCACGGAGAACCTGTTTCGCTGCCGCGACCGGCTCACCGAAGGGCACGGCCCCATCCGGGGGCGGGTCGCTGCCGTCCTGGTCGATCACGCACGTCGCTTCGGACGCGACCGGCCCGACCGGGTGGGGTGGGTCGACGTCGACGTGGCCCTGGGGCACGAGGAGATCGCGGCGATGGTCGGCGCGACCCGCGTGTCGGTTTCGACCGCCATCGCCGCGCTGCGCCGGGAGGGTCGGCTGGAGGGGACCCGCGGGCGCTACGCCCTCGACCGCGAGGCGCTCGAGCGCGTCGTCGAGGGGACCGAATCCGAGGTGTGACGCGTCACGCCTCGCGCCACCGCGATCACGTGCCCTCGGGCCCTCCGGAGCGGAGCGGGTCGGGCCGCTCGCCCGCATCCCAGGCGGTGCGCACGTTGCCTTCCGCGGGGAGGCCCCCGGCGCGTTGCAGCATCCGCGCGACGTGCACGAGGTTGTACGAAAGGAACGTCGTATTGCGGTTCGTGAAGTCGTTCTCGGGACCTCCCGATCCGGGATCGAGGTAGGACTTGCCCGGCCCCACCTCACCGATCCAGCCGGCGTCCGCTTGCGGGGGGATGACGTACCCCAGGTGCTGGAGCGCGTAGAGCATCCCCATCGCGCAATGCTTCACACCGTCCTCGTTGCCGGTCACGATCACGCCGCCGACCTTGCCGTAGTACAGATACTGTCCGCGTTCGTTCACCTGGCCCGACATGGCGTAGAGGCGTTCGATGACGCGACTGATGACCGACGAGCGTTCCCCCAACCAAATGGGGGTGCCGAGCACCAGGATGTCGGCGCGCGCGACCCGGGGCCAGAGGTCGGGCCAGTCGTCGCGTGCCTGCCCGTGCGCACGCATGTCGGGCTGGACGCCCGGAGCGAGGACGTGATCGGCGGCGCGAAGAACGTCCACCTCCACCCCGAGATGCTCGAGGATCGCGATCGAGCGGTCCATGAGTCCCTGCGTGTGCGAGGGCTCGGGCGATGGCTTCAGGGTGCCGTTGACGTACAGCGCGCGGAGAGGAGCGTCGTGGGGGGTGGCCTCGGACGTGGACGGGTCGGGCATGCGGTCTCCTGCAGGTCGGGGGATTCGCCGGCCGTCGGCCGACGCGACCAGCGTCCCACGGTCGCATGGGCGTGCCCGTCAAGAATTCGACGGACGCCCTCGTGCGAGTGCGGTCGACTCGAGGTCGGCGGAACCGCCGCCTTGGGAGGCGCCATGAACCTTTTGGTGCAGGTGTTGGCCGACGTGGAGACGCACGGCGACCTCGGCCGCGTCGTGAACGCGATGGAGGTCGTCAAGGAGGCGAAGGAGGCGGGCGACGACGTCGCCCTGACGTTCGACGGGGCGGGCACGCGGTGGGTCGGGATCCTCGCCGATCCTGCGCACCGGCGCCACGACATATGGGAGGCGGTGGAGGACCGGGTGGTCGGCGCGTGCAGCTACTGCGCGACGGCGTTCGGGGCGTCCGAGGCGATCCAGGGGGCCGGCGTCGCACTCCTGGACGCGTTCGAGGGACACCCGAGCGTGCGGGGCTACCTGGCGGACGGTTACCGGGTGCTGACGTACTGAGCGGGGCTAGGATCTGTCCGATACCCCTCGTGTCGTGAGCGACACGGCGAGAGGGCGATGCGCCCGCAATGGCTCGATCCGCACACGACCCTCCGTCGGAGCTTCGTTTCGGCCCTGGAGCGAACGGTGCGTCGTGGCCTTTCGAGGTTCACCGCTTGCATGGGTCTTGTGCCGCCGGGTTTCGTCGCGTTCCAGCCCGGCTCCGTGCGTGCACAACGGTGTCGACCGAACCGTCGTGCGGGTCCGCAGCGGTTACGTGTCGTACACTTGACCCGCGTTCGGCGCCCGCGCTTGGTCGACGCGCTACCGGAGGCGACTCCATCCGCCCGTCGCGCGCGAAAGGACGATCACATGACTTCTTGTTTGACTCGCGCCGTAGCCAACGGCCGGTCGTTGTGCCTGCGTACCGCACGCTGGCTGGCGACCACGTTCGTGATCCTCACGCTCGGCTCGCTCGCTGCCGCCAACGGCTGTAGCGAGGATTTCTCCGGTGGGGACGGCTCCCTGGGTGCGCCCTATCACCTTGGGACGGCCGCCGACCTCACGAGTTTGCGGGCGAACGTTGGGTGCTGGTCGGGCTACGCCTTTCGACTGGTCGACGACATCGAGATGAGTTCCACGACCGCTTGGACGTCCGGGATCGGGACGGGGGCCAGCCAACCGTTCTCGGGATGGTTCGACGGTGATGGGTACGCCATCCACGACCTCACGGTCTCGAGTAGTGACGGGCACGTCGGCCTGTTCGGCTACGGATCGGTCGTCACGGTGACCGACGTCAGCCTGGTCGACCTCGACGTGGCCGGGACGGCAGCGGACGGTTCGGCAGGCGGCCTCGGAGGGACGCTGCTCACGAGTCACGTGCGGAACGTTCACGCCGTCGGCACCGTTGCCCAGACCGGGGGGAGGGCCGGTGGCCTCATCGGTCGCGTCGTGAGTGCGTCGGACATCGCGAACGTCGACGTCCACGTGGACGTCCTCGCCGAGGAGGGTGCGGGCGGATTGATCGGTTGGCTGGGCTCTGTTCCTGACGTCGAAACGGATGGACCTTTCGTCCTCTCGGCCGTGGAGGCGACGGGCGAGGTCATGGCGACCATCGCGTGGGCCGGCGGCCTGATCGGCGTCGTGCTCGACGACGACAATCAGGTGTCGGTCACGGACGCCGTGGCGCGAGGCGCCGTCTCCGGTGGGGCGAGCAATGGCGGCTCCATCGGCGGCCTGATCGGCATGGCAGACTCCGGTCGCTATCACGCCGTGTCCGCCCATGGAGACGTGATCGCCACGACGGAGCTCGCCGGTGGTCTCTTTGGAGCGATCTACGGGACGGACGTCGGGGGCGAATTCTCCGCCGTCACGCGAGGCTTCGCCACCGGGTCGGTGAGCGGAACGCAGTACGTCGGTGGGCTCATCGGGCAGTTCGGTGACGTGCGCATCGCGGACGCCTTCGCCTCGGGGGACGTGACCGCGACCCAGGCCTACGCCGGGGGCTTCGCCGGCGAGGTCTACAACACCGTGTCCATCTCCGACGTCTACGCCTCTGGGGCGGTATCCGCTCCCGAGATCGTGGGGGGCCTCTTCGGTGGAGTATTCGACGCAATCGATGTCTTCAACGCCTATGCACTCGGTGCGGTGTCCGGCAACGACGATGTCGGTGCCGTGATCGGAGCGAACCCGGGGAACGGTACGTTGCATGCAGCCTTTTGGAACGCCGAGGCGACCCCACTCCCCGACGTGGGGAGCGGCGGGCCCAGCTCAGCTACGGGGGTCGGCCTCTCGGCGTTACGATCGTGGTCGACGTTCGATGCTGCCGGCTGGCCAATCCTCGACGGTGTCGGTCCCTACGAGGCCGCGTCGAGCGTGTGGGGCATCGCCGCCGACCGCAACGGCGGGACGCCGTTCCACCTCTGGCACGACGCGCCACGGGAACCGACCGAGCCGTCCCCCACGCCCCCCGACGAGCCGATCGACGATGCCGATCCACCCCCCGTCGCCCTCACGGCGCTCGAGGTTGCCGGCGCCGACCTGACCCCTGCCTTCGCCCCGGACGTCACCGCCTACAAGCTCCGCGTGCCCCATGCCACCACGTCGGCGCGCGTCTCGGCGTCCGCCCGTGAAGGGGACGTCGTCGAGGTGGGAGGAACGTCGGGCACGACGCGTGTGGTGACGACGATTCCGCTGGAGGCAGGCGAGACGACGACCGTCACCATGCGCGTCCGGCGAACGGGGAGCACCGCGGTGGCGACGTACACGCTTGGTCTCACGCGGGGTACGGCCAGCGACGAGGCGCCCACGAACGTGCGCGCCGTTTCCGATGCCGGACGTGCCTGGCTGACCCTGACGCCGCCTGCCGTCACCGACCTCGAAAACTACGAGGTTCGCGTGGATGATGGGCCTTGGACCGCCTTCTTCCCAGCACGCACCGAAGCGCCGCTCCGGCTCGACGGTCTGGTCGACGGCACGACGTATACGGTGCGCGTTCGCGGCGTCACGGCGCAGGGCGAGACCGCCTCGAGTGCACCCGTGCGCGTCACGCCCCGCGCACCCGACGATTCTCCCGTGACGCTCACCTTCGATGCGGCCGGCGCCGTCGAGGGAGGCTGGACGGTGGAGGGGCCGGCGGCTACGCGCACGATCACCCTCGAGGTGCGCAACGACGACGCTGCGGTGCTCGATTCGGTGTGGCTTCACGTCGACGTGCCGGGCGCGATCGTCCGGGACGTGGTGCCCGGTCCGACCGCGAACGGAGACATCACCAAACTCGGGGACGCTTGGCACTGGCGAAACGCCGGACTCCCTGCCGGAGAGGGCGCCTCGGTCGTCCTCACGCTCGAAAGCGAGGTCCGTTGATGCGACGTGTTCTTGGCCTGCTGCTGCTCGGTCTCTTCGTCACGATCCTGACCTCGTGCGCATCGACGGACACCGTCTCCGAGGCGGCGCCGCTGGAACTCAAGGTGTGCGTCACGGCCAGTTCCGGTACGCCCGCGGTGTCCGCCTCGTGCGCCTCGATCCCCATCGAGCGTCCGTGACGAATCTTCCTGCATCGTGGTCCGTTCTGGCCTCTCGTGCCGACGCTCCTGGGCGTGGACGGGGGAGAGGATGGGGAGCCACGGAAGATCGTCGATTCGCTTGACACCCCCGGGGCCCGGCGGTAGCCTCGCCTCTGCGTCTGCACCTGCGTGCGCCGAGGTGGCGGAATTGGTAGACGCGCTAGCTTGAGGGGCTAGTGACCGCTGAGGTCGTGTGGGTTCGAGTCCCATCCTCGGCACCAACGCAGCGACGGGCCGGCCTTCGGGCCGGCCCGTTCGCATGCCTCGCGGACCGAGCCCGGCCCCGCGCCCGAGATGGCGCTCAGCCCCGTGCCCGGCGCCGCGAGGGGGCAGCGGGCGGTTCCGGGGCCGGTGGTAGCGTGCCGTGTGTCGAGCTTCCCCCACCCGCGCTACCGCACCGGCCAACGCGAGGCGCTCGATGCGATTCGCGCGGCGTACGAGGACGGCGCGCGCTTCGTGATCCTCGAGGCGCCGACCGGGGCGGGGAAGTCCGCGCTCGCCGTCGCCCTCGCCCGCGAAGCGGGCGGCGCCTACGTCCTGACCGCCCAGAAGGTGCTGCAGGCGCAGTACCTGCGCGACGCGCCCGAGCTCGCCTCGATGGCGGGGCGCGCGAACTACGACTGCCTCGTCGCCGACACGCACGCCGCCGCCGCGCCGTGCCTGGTGGGGCGGACGTTCCCCGCCTGCGACGACTGCCCGTACTTCACCGCGAAGGACGTCGCCCTGGCCGCCGACACGACGGTCATGAACTACCCGTACTTCCTGGCCGAAACCCACCACGCCGGCGCCTTCGCGGCCCGCGACCTGCTGGTGCTCGACGAGGCGCACAACGTCGAGGGCGCCCTCATGCGCTTCGTCGAGGTGCGCCTCGCCGACGCCGACCTGGCGCGCGCCGGCGTCGAGGTCCGCCTCCCCGCCGGCGAGGACGTGGACGTCCTGCTGGACGAGGTCCTCGACCTCGTTCCGGTCCTCACCGAACGCGCGCGCCGCCTCCGCGCGAAGCTCGAGGGGATGCCGCCCGAGGGTGCCGCGACGGTCGAGGCGTTGCGCGCCGCGCGGTGGTTGGACGGCACGCTCGACGGCCTCGCCTTGCTCGCGGCGTCCAGCGAAGCGGGGGAGGCGGACTGGGTGGTGGAGACCGGCGCGGACGGTGCCGGCCGCATCCTGACGTTCCGACCGGTCGACGTCGCCGCCTTCGCCGAACCGCTCCTGTTCCGTTTGGGGGAACGGGTCCTCCTGATGAGCGCGACGATCCTCGATCCCGCGACGTACGCCGCGTCGCTGGGGATCGAGGCGGACGAGGTCGCCGTCGTCCGCATGCCGTCGACCTTCCCCCCCGAGCGGCGGCCGATGGTCGTCCGCCCGACCGCCCGCATGACGCGCCGCTACCGCGACGCCGACCTCCCGAAGTTGGTGGACGGCGTCGCGCGCATCCTCCGCGACCACCCGAACGAGAAGGGGGTGGTGCACGCCCACACGTACGCCGTGGCCCGCGCCATTCGCGACGGGCTCCCGCGGGACCTGGCGGCGCGGGTGGTGACGCACGACGACGCGTCGGGGCGCGACGCGGCGCTCACGCAGCACCTCGCGGCGCGCAGCCCGACGGTGCTGGTGACGCCCAGCATGACGGAGGGGATCGACCTGGCGGACGACGCCGCCCGCTTCCAAGCGATCTGCAAGGTGCCGTGGCCGTTCCTGGGCGACCCGCAGGTCGCCGCCCGCAAGGAACGCGATCCCGCCTGGTACGCCTGGCGGGCGTGCCTGACGGTGGTGCAGGCGTACGGGCGGTCGGTCCGGAGCGACACCGATCACGCCGCGACGTACCTGCTGGACGCCGGCTTCCCGGCGTTCCTGCGTGGGCAACGCGCGCGCCTCCCGGACTGGTTCCTCGAGGCGATCGTGGACGACGACGCGACCGACGACGTGCCCACGGGGGACCCCGACCTGGACGCGCTCGTGCGCGCCGGGCGCGACCGCTAGGGGCGCCGCAGGCGCCTACGCGTCGTCGGGGGTGGGGGCGTCGTCGAACGGCAGCAGCGCCGGCCGCTCGAGGTTCGTGCGCAGCACCATCGTCGTTTCCGTCCGCTCCACGCCGTCCATCATCGTCAGGTCGTCGAGGAACTCGTCGAGGGCGGTCGGGCTGGCGGTCCGGACCTTCGCGAGGTAGCTGTACGTCCCGGCGACCGAGTGCAGCTCCTCGATCTCGCGCAGGCGCCCCAGGCGCGCGACGAGGTCGCGCACGTCGCTGCCGGGGGTCGGCGCGAGGGCGACGAACGCCGCGACGGGGAGGCCGACGGCGTCGGGCGCGAGGGTGGCGTGGAAGCCGCGGATCACGCCGCGCTGCACGAGCTTCTTGACGCGCTCCCCGACGGCGGGGGCGGACAACCCCACGCGCTTGGCGACCTCGGCGTGGGAGGCGCGTCCGTCCTCGCGGAGGGTGGCGAGGATCGCGCGATCGACGTCGTCGAAGTCGTACGTAGCCATGCGAAAACGGTACCACCGTCCGGCGGCGGGCCGCGCGCCGCGCCTGGTACGCTTCCCTCATGCGCGTGCTGTTCGTCGGCGACGTCTTCGCCACCCCCGGCCTGAAGGCGGTCCGCGCCTACCTGGGGGCGTACGGCGGCGACTACGACCTGCGCATCGTGAACGCCGAGAACGCGACGGGCGGGCGGGGCCTCACCGAGAAGCACTTCGACCTGGTGCGCGCCGCCGGCGCCGACGTCGTCACGCTCGGGAACCACACCTTCGACCAGGCGGACACCGCGGAGCTGTTGGAGCGCACGACCCACCTGATCCGGCCCCTGAACTACCCGCCCGGGACGCCCGGGCTCGGGGCGACGACGGTGGAGGTGGCGGGCACGCACGTCACCGTCGCGCAGGTGATGGGGCGGTTGTTCATGGATCCGCTCGACGATCCGTTCCGGGCGCTCGACGACCTGTTCGCGTCGCTTCCCGAGGGGCGGCCGGTGATCCTCGATGCGCACACGGAGACGACGGCGGAAACGAAGGTGCTCGGGCACCACGTCGCCGGCCGCGCCGCGGCGCTGCTGGGGACGCACACGCACGTGCAGACCGCCGACGAGCAGGTGTTCGACGGCACCGCCTACCTGACCGACGTCGGCATGACCGGCGTCGAGGCGTCCAGCATCGGCGTGACGTTCGAGGGGCCGTACGCGGCGTTCCGCACCCAACGCCGGCACCGCTTCACGCCGGCGGAGGGCGCCGCGACGGTGTGCGCCGTCGCGCTGGAGCTGGACGGCGCCCGCGCGACGTCGATCGAGCGGATCCGCTGGCGGCACGACCCTGCGACCGGCGGGGGGGCGGAGCCGGGCGACGGGCGGACCGGTCACGTCGTGCGGGCGGAGGGCGCGCGTGCGGTCTGACGCGCGGCACCTCATGCACCTCAGGGGCGTCGCGCGTAGGATGGCGCGAGAAGGGGGCCACCCATGGAGTTGATCTTGAGCGGCGGACCGATCCTGGTCGCCATCATCGCGGTTTCGATCTACGCGCTGTACGTGTTCCTCGTGCGGTTCCGGACGTTGTCGCGCGAACCGGCGGACAACGAGGCGCTCATGCGGACGGTGAACGCCGCGGTCCGCGAACGCGACCTCGACGCCGCCCTCGCCGCCTGCGAGACCCACGGCGGTCCGGTCGCGCGGGTGTTGGGCGCGGCGCTGACGCGCCTCCCGTACGGCCGGTCGGCGCTGGAGTCGGCGTTCCAGGAGGCCAGCCTCGAGGAGGAACAACGCCTCGCGCGCGGCATCCGGCCGCTCGCCACCATCGCGCAGATCGCCCCCCTCATGGGGTTGCTGGGGACGGTGACCGGCATGATCGTGGCGTTCGCGGAGATCTCGTCGCAGGGGACGGGGAACCCCGCCGCCCTCGCCGACGGCATCGGGCAGGCGCTCGTGACGACCGCCGCGGGGTTGATCGTGGCGATCCCGACCCTGATCGGGCAGAACGTCCTCTCGAGCCGCGTCGACGCGATGCTCCTCGAGATCGACCGGCGGCGCGAGGAGTTGATGGGCGAGGTCGCCGAAGCGGTGGCGTCGCGCCGCGACGCGGGCGAGCGGTCGCCCGCCGCGTGAGCGGGGTCGGGGCGTGCGCGTGACGTCGCGACGGCGGGGCCGGGGGCGTACCTCGCCGATCCTGGATCTCACCCCGATGGTCGACGTCGTGTTCCTGTTGATCATCTTCTTCATGGTCTCCACGACCTTCATCACCCTCGAGAACGGCCTCCCGGTCGACCTGCCGCAGGCGAGCAGCGCCGCGGCGCAACCCGAGGGCCTCCCGACCGTCACCCTCGACGCCGAGGAACGCATCTTCCTGGGTGGGGAGGCGCTGAGCGAAGCGCAGTTGGTGCCGGCGTTGCAGGCGCTCCTCGCCGAACGCAACGCCGGCACCGTGATCCTGCGCGCCGACCAGCGCGTGGCGCACGGCACGACCGTGCGGGTGATGGACGCGATCCGTCGGGCCGGCGCGACCCGCGTCGCGATCGCTGCGGGGGGATGAGCGGGGGGATGCGGGCCGCCGTCGCCAACGCCGTCGTGCGGGTGTGGCGCGACCCCGACCGCCGCCGCGCGGCGGGCCTGTCGCTGCTGCTGCACGCCCTCGTGCTGCTGGCGCTCATGGTGACGCTCGACCTCACGCCGAGCGACCCGCCGGAGACGTACCTGGTGGTCGACCTCGGCACCCCCGCCGAAGCGGAGGCGGAGGCGCCCGCCACCGCCGACGACGCGGTCGCGCAGCCCGCCCCCCGCCCGCAGGTGGAGGCGGACGCCACCGGCCGGCCCGCGCCGGGCGACCCGGCGACCGACGCGGAGAGCGGTGGCGACCCCGCCGCGGACGGGCCGCCCGCCGCGGAGGCGCCGGCGCCGCCGGCGCCGCCCGACGCCGCCGACGCGTCCGAAGCGCCGGCGGACGACGCGGAGGCGGCGACGCCGCTCGAGACCCCCTCGCCGCGGACCGCCGCCCCCGAGGCGGCCCTGCCGACGCCCGAACCGTCGGTGGAGGCCGCCGTGCCCGAGATCGAGACGCCCGACGTCACCGTCGACGCGACCACCGAGCCGTTGCCGGTGCCGACCCCGTCGCCGGAGCCCAGCGACGGCGCGACGGCCCTCACCGAGGTCGCGCCGGAGGTGGAGGCGGACGCGCGCGCCCTCGCCGCGCCGGACGCCGCGGTGGAGGCGCCCCCGGTGCGGGGGGTGCGCGCCCCCACGCCCGACGTCGACGCCGACGCCCGCTCGGTGGCGGCGCCCACCCCCAGCGTCGGGGCGCCCGAGGGGCGGGACCTGGACGCGCCGAACCTGACGACCGACGTCGGGCGCGCCCAACAGTTGGGGGTCGCGCCGACCGCCAGCGTGCCGTCCGCGCGTCCGCTGCCGACGCCGACCGTGCAGGCGATCCCGCGGGACGTCCCGAGCGAGGCGGCGCCGGGGTCGGCGGCGCGGGCGCCGCGACCCGACGGGCCGGTCGGGGGGGACGCCGCCCGGCCGGGCCAGCCGGACGGCGACCCCGACGCGCCCGCCGACGCGCTCGGGCGCGCCGCGTCGCCCGACGGGGAGGCGGGGGCGGGCGGCGCGCCGGCGCAACCGGTGCCGCCGCCCGCCCGGCCGGTCCCGACCCCCCTCGCGGTCGTGCTGGACAACGTCGGGGGGTACCCGCAGCAGGGTCTGGCGCAGGCGACGTGGACGGCGGAGATCCCGGTCGAGGGGGGCGTGACGCGGTTGCTTCCGTTCTTCGACGCCGAGGAGCCGCGCGAGGTCGGTCCGATCCGCAGCGCCCGGCCGTACATGATCGACCTCGCCGCGGATGCGGACGCGGTCCTCGTGCACGTCGGGGGGTCGCCCGCCGCCCTCGCCCGGATCGGGGACGGCGCGGCGGACTCCCTCGACGCCTTCCTGGAGGGCCCGCTGTTCGTGCAGGATCCGGCGCGCGGGCGCGCGCCGTTCAACACGTACGCGCAGGGGGCGGCGTTGCGGGCGGCGGCGGAACGCTACGTCGGGGACGACGACGCGCCGCGCCTCGTCGCGCAGGTGCGGCCGACCGCGCCGGTGGGCGCGCCGTCCGCGACGGAGGTACGCATCGATTGGGGGGGCGCCTACGCCTCCGGCTTCCGCCTCGAGGGGGACACCGGCCGCTACCGGTGGATTCGGGAAGGCGAGCCGGCGTCGGCGGCGGGGGGCGCACCGGTCCTGCTCGACGCCGTCGTGATCGCCCGCCTCGACGTCACGCCCATCCCGGGCGACCCCGAGGGGCGCGTGTCGATGGACGTCACGCGCGGCGGGGACGCGACGTTGCTGCTGCGCGGCCGGCGGGTGGAGGGCAGCTGGCGGCTTTCGGACGGCGTGCGCTTCGTCGCGGACGACGGCACCGAGATCGCGCTGGACGGGATGCGGCGCTGGGTGGCGTTCGTGCCGACCGGTCAGCGGGTCGCGTTCGACCCCTGACGACGGTCAGCCGGGGACGAACTCGTCGAACACCAACCCGCGGAGGCGGACGCGGACGCCCTCGTCGGCGGTGAGGAGTTCCGCCCAGACGTACTCCCCGTCGTGCCCGTTGCCGTCCAGGAGCAGCGCGCGTCCCTTCGACGCGAGGTTCAGGCCGCCGCGCACCGGCGTGTGGCCGTACACCCCGAAGCGGTAGGGGGTGCCCTGCAGCGCGTCGGCGTCGGCGTAGATCCAGCGCCGCCGGTTCTCCAGGTAGAAGGCGGTGTCGTAGACGTTGTGCTCCGGGCGCGGCCCGACGTGCGCGAAGTGCACGCCGTCCAGCACCACCTCGCGCGGCCAGGACGCCACCCAGCGGGCGAGGTCGGCGGGCAACTCCCGGCCGTACCCCGGTTTCCACTCGAGGTGGCTGACGTCGTCGCTGCGCAGGGGCCCCTGGTCGGGCGTCACGGCGTTCGCGTCGTGGTTGCCGAGCAGGATCGTGGCGATCCCCTCCGGGAGCGGCGCGAGGAACGCCGCGACGCGCCGCAGGAACTCCTCCTGCGCGCGTTCGGCGCGCGTGAGGTGGTCGGGATCGAACTCGTCGTACCGCTCGACGCCGGCGAGGTGCGCGTACACGGTGCGCGACTTGGCGTGCACGAGGTCCCCGAGCAGCACCAGGTGCGTTTCGCCGCGCCGCAGGCCGTCCGACGGCCCGCCGTCCGGGTCACGGAGGCCGGCCTCGTCGAGGATGCGCCACAACTTCCCCTCCTGCGCGTGGAGGTCCCCGACGACGACGATGCGCACGCTGGGCTCAGCGGGCGGACGCCCGCGCCTCGAGGAGGGGGAGGGGATCGACGGGCGTACCGTTCTCGCGGATCTCGAAGTGCAGGTGCGACCCGGTCACGCGGCCGGTGGCGCCGACCCGCGCGATGACGTCGCCCGCCGCGACGGTCTCGCCGACGCGGACGAGGAGCTCCGACGCGTGGGCGTAGTACCACTCGGTCGTGCCGGCCTCGACGATGACGACCTTCCCGAACCCGCCCAACCAGCCGGCGTGCGTCACGGTGCCGGCCGCCGCCGCCCGGATCGGGTCGCCGACCTCGCCGTCGATGTCGATGCCGTAGTGCATGTTCGTCCCGCCGACCGACAGCGCGCGCCACCCGAACGGGGAGGTCAGGGGGCCCTCCAGCGGCCACGTCCAGGCGTCCGGACGGGGGCGCGGGGTGGGCGTCGCCAGGCGCGTCGTGGGCGCGCCGTCGCGGCCGACGAGGCGCAACTCCTGGCCGACGCTGAGGGTCGGGTCGTTCAGCGCGTTGGCCGCCATGAGGGCGTCGACGGTCGTGTCGTAGCGCAGCGCGATCTCCCACAGGGTGTCGCCCGGGTCGACGGTGATGGTCGGCGCGGCGAACCCGCCGACGTCGCCGCTCGGGGCGGTCTCGGCGTACGCGCCGGGGATCGCCAGTTCGGTCCCGACGCGCAGGACGGCGGACGGGGGGAACCCGTTGGCGGCGGCGATCGCTTCGGCGGTCGTGTCGTGCCGGCGGGCGATGTGCCACAGCGTGTCGCCCGGCTTCACCTCGACGGCGAGCGGCGTGCGGGTGGGGGTGCCGGCGGAGCCGTCCGGCGCGGCGGTGGGGGCGGTGAGGGCGATGACGTCCCCGGGGTGGATGTCGGGCGTCGCGAGGCCGTTCCAGGCCATCAGGTCCTCGACGCTGCCGCGGCTGGCGAGCGCGATGTCGGACAGGGTGTCGCCGGGCGTCACGACCCACACGGGCCCGTCGTCCTCCGCGGCGGGGGCGGCGGGCGCATCGGTCTGGACGGGGGTGGCGTCGGCGACGGGCGGCCCGAGGGCGATCACGTCGCCCGGGTGCAGCGTGGGGGAGGTCAGGTCGTTCCACGCCATCAGGTCGTCGGTCGTGACGCCCGCTGCAGCGGCGATGTCGTACAGCGTGTCGCCGGGCGTCACGCGCCACGTTTCGGGCGGCGCGGCGCGCGGGGCGTCGGAGGCGGCGTCGCCGCCGGGGATCGTGAGGCGGTCGCCGGGCGTGAGGGCGGTCCCGGCGAGGTCGTTCGCGGTGCGCAGCGCCTCGACGCTGGTGTCGTGCGCGCGGGCGAGGTCCCAGAGCGTGTCGCCGGGGCGGACGACGTGCGTGGATTGGGCCAGGGCGGTGGCCCCTGCGACCCACGCGAGCGTGAGGAGGGCGGCCAGCGCGGTGCGGGGCCCGAGCGACATCGGTCGCAAGTCTACCAGAACGCCGTGCTGGCCGGGTCGGACGGCCGACGGCGCCCCCCGGCGCCGGTCAGGGGACGAGGGCGGTCCCGCCGGTCCCCCGCAACGCCGCCAGGATCGTCGGGGCGTCGTCGGCCGCCGCGATCCGCGCCGACGGCGCGCCGCGCGCGAGCGCGTCGAGGGCGGCGCGGACCTTCGGCACCATCCCCCCGGCGATGCGGCCGTCGGCGAGGCGCGCCTCGGCGTCGGCGGCGCTCAACTCCGCCAGCGGCGGGCCGTCCCCGTCCGGCGTGTCGAGCACCCCCGGCACGTCGGTCAGGAACGTGACCGGCGCGCCCAACGCCGCCGCGACGGCGGCGGCGGCCTCGTCGCCGTTGACGTTGAGGAGCTCCCCGTCGTCGGCGAGGGCGAGGCAGGCCAGGACCGGCGTCAGGCCGATCCCGGCGAGGGCGGTGAGGCGGGCGACGTCGACGTGCGTGACGCGGCCGACGCGACCGAGGGCCTCGTCGATCGGCTCGCCGCGCAGCAGCCCGGCGTCGCGGCCGGTGAGGGCGGCCGCCGTCCCGATCTCCTGCGCGATGCGTTTGCCGAGCAGCGTCAGGGACGCCTCGACGACCGGCAGCGCCCGGTCGCTGGTGACGCGCCGCCCGTCGACGAAGCGCGCCTCGAGGCCGGCCGCGGCGAGCGCCTGCCCGATGGCGGGCCCACCGCCGTGCACGACGTACGGCGTCGCGCCGTCGGCGCGGACGGTGCGGAGCGCCTCGGCGACCGCGGCGCGCGCACCGCCGTCCTGCATCGCGGCGCCGCCGTACTTGACGACCTGCGCGGCGCCGCTCACGCGGCTGCGTCCGGGACGGTCGTCCAGCCCTTCGGGCTGCGGCTGAGGACCTCCGCGCCGGCGTCGGTGACGACGACGAGGTCCTCGATGCGGACGCCGGCGTCGCCGGGATGGTAGGCGCCCGGCTCGACGGTAACGACCATGCCCGGTTCGAGCACGTCGTCGGCGCGGGGGGCGAGGCCGGGCCCCTCGTGGATCTCCAGGCCGACGCCGTGCCCGAGCGAGTGCACGAACGCGTCGCCCTGCCCGTGCCGGGCGAGGACGGTGCGGGCGACGGCGTCGACCTCGTGTGCGGTGGCGCCCGGCGCGACGGCGGCGACGGCGGCCTCCTGCGCCTCGAGGACCGCGCCGAACAACGCCCGGTGGGCGGGCGCGACGTCGCCGACCCCGACCGTGCGGGTCATGTCGGCGCAGTAGCCGTCGACCCGCGCACCGAGGTCGAACGTCACCAGGTCGCCGGCCTCGACGACCTTCGGGGAGGCGACGCCGTGCGGCATGGCGCTGCGCACGCCGGAGGCGACGATGACGTCGAACGCCATGCCGTCGCCCCCCTCGCTGCGGACGAACCGTTCGATCTCGAGGGCGAGGTCCACCTCGCGGACGCCGGGCGCGAGGTGCGTCAGGACGTGCGCGTAGGCGCGGTCGGTCAGCTCGGCGGCGCGGCGGATGGCGTCGATCTCGGTCGCGTCCTTGCGGCGCCGCAGGTGCGCGATCAGGCCGTCGGTGCGGACCGGTTCGCGGTCGGTGGCCTTCGCGAGCGCGGCGGCGCCGGCGAGCGTCAGGTGCTCCGCCTCGACGGCGAGGGCGCCGCTCGGGAGGCGGGCGGCGACCTCGGTCCGCCAGGAGCGGTCGATGACGGCGGGCAGGACCGACGTCTCCGCCGCCTGCGCGGTGTAGCGCCCGTCGGTGAACAACCAGGCGTCGTCGGCGGTGACGAGGACGCGGGCGTCCTCGGGGGCGGTGAAGCCGGACAGCCAGCGGACGTTGGCGGGGCGGGTGACGAGCAGCGCGGCGACCTCGCGTTCGGCGAGGGCGGTGCGGACGGCGGCCAGCCGCTGCGCGGCGACGTCCGCAGCGTTCATGGCGGCGCTCACGCCGCCGCCTGTCCGGCGTCCACGATCGCGAGGAGGGCGTCGACGTCGAGGCTGGCGCCTCCGATGAGGCCACCGTCGACGTCCGCCTGCGCGAGCAGCTCCGCGGCGTTGGCGGGCTTCATGCTGCCGCCGTAGAGGATGCGGACGTCGTCGGCGAGGGCGGGGCGGGCCTCGCGCAGGGCGCCGCGGATCGCGGCGCTCATGGTTTGCGCGTCGTCGGCGGTGGCGGTCCGGCCGGTGCCGATCGCCCACACGGGTTCGTAGGCGACGACGAGGGCGGCGCAGTCGGCGTCCGCCTCGAGGCCGTCGAGGGCGGCGCGGAGTTGGTCCAGGACGACCGCTTCGGCGCGGCCGGCGTCGCGCTCCGCTTCGACCTCGCCGATGCAGAGGATGGGGGTGAGGCCGGCGCGGCGGGCGGCGGCGACCTTGTCGCGGACGACGGCGTCGGTCTCGGCGTGATCGGCGCGGCGTTCGGAGTGCCCGACGATCACGTACGTCGCGCCGGCGTCGGCGAGCATCGCGCCGGCGATCTCGCCGGTGTGCGCGCCGTCGTCGTGCCGGGAGAGGTCCTGCCCGGCGAGGGCGACGCCGGCGGGGCCGGCGAGCGGCGCGAGGCCGGGGAGGTGCGTCGCGGGCACGCCGAGCGCCACCTCGATGCGGTCGTGGGGGTGGTCGGCGAGGGCGGCCCGGAAGTCGGTGAACCAGGCGACCGCCTCGCGGGGGGTCTTGTGGAGTTTCCAGTTGCCGGCGATGAGGGGGGTGCGCATGCGGGCATGGTACCGCCTCGTGCGGGCGCGCCCCGGGGGCACGCGAACGCCGCCGCGCCCGGGGGCGCGGCGGCGGGACGTGCGGTGGGGGTCAGGCTTGGGCGCTGGGGACGCGCGCGCCGCCCTTCCCTTTGCCCTTGCCCTTGCCGCGGCCCTTCGGGCCGCCGCCCGGCCCTTCGAGGGCGTCCATGCCGCCGACCAGCGCGAGGTCGAGGACCGCCTCGAGGTCGCCGGCGGCGTGCGTGTGGATGCCCTTGAGGAGCGCCGCGTCGATGTCCGCGGCGTCCGCGGCGTTCTTCTCGGGGTAGACGACGTGCCCGATGCCGGCCCGCTTGGCGCCGAGGATCTTCTCCTTGAGGCCACCGATCGGCAGCACCCGACCGCGGAGCGTGATCTCGCCGGTCATGGCGACGTCGCGGCGGACGGGCACGCCGGTGAGGGCGCTGACGAGGCTGGTGGCGAGCGCCACGCCGGCGGACGGGCCCTCCTTGGGGGTGGCGCCGGCGGGGACGTGGATGTGGATCTCGTGGTCCTCGACGTCGGCGAGGTCCAGCCCGAAGCGTTCGGCGTTCGACTTGACGAAGGTGAGGGCGGCGCGGGCGGACTCCTTCATGACGTCGCCCAGTTGGCCGGTGAGGACGAGGCCGCCCTTGCCCTGCGTGATGCTGGTCTCGACGAACAGGATGTCGCCCCCGACCGGCGTGTAGTACATGCCGGTCGCGACGCCGACGAGGTCCTCCTCCGCCTCCGATTCGGGCGTGAAGCGGGCGCTGCCGAGGTACCCCTCGAGGCTGCGTTCGGTGATGCGGACGCGCTTGGCGTCGCCCTCCGCGACGCGGCGCGCGGCCTTGCGCGCGAGGGTCCCGAGGGTCCGCTCCAGGGTGCGGACGCCCGCCTCGCGGGTGTAGGCGTTGATGACCTTGTGGATGGCGCCGTCGCTGATCGTCAGTTGCTTCGCGCCGAGCCCGTTCTCCTTGATCTGCCGGGGCACCAGGTAGCGCTTGGCGATCTCGAGCTTCTCCTGCTCGATGTAGCTGTTGAAGACGATCGTCTCCATGCGGTCCATCAACGCCTCGGGGATCTGCTGTTGGTAGTTCGCCGTGGCGATGAACAGCACCTCGGACAGGTCGAAGGAGACGCCCAGGTAGTGGTCGACGAAGTTCTGGTTCTGCGCGGGGTCGAGGACCTCGAGCAGCGCGGAGCTGGGGTCGCCCTGGTACGACATCCCCAGCTTGTCGACCTCGTCGAGGAGGAAGACGGGGTTCTTCGTGCCGGCGGTGCGGATGCCCTGGATGATGCGCCCGGGCATGCTGCCGATGTAGGTGCGGCGGTGCCCGCGGATGTCGGACTCGTCGCGCGCCCCGCCGAGGCTGATGCGGACGTACTCGCGCCCGAGGGACTTGGCGACCGACTGCGCGATCGACGTCTTGCCGACGCCGGGCGGGCCGGCGAACAGCAGGATGGGGCCCTTGTTGACGTCGCTCTCCTCGAGCTCCCCCTTCGCGGCGCGTTCGGCCTTGAGGTTGCGGACGGCGAGGTACTCGAGGACGCGGTCCTTGACCTTCTCGAGGCCGTAGTGGTCCTCCTCGAGGACCTTCGCGGCGACGGTGACGTCGAGCTGGTCCTCGCTGCGGTGGTTCCACGGCAGTTCGGTGAGGGTCGTGAGGTAGGTGCGGATGACGCTGGCTTCGGCGCTGTCGGGGTGCATGCGCGACAGGCGGTTCAGTTCGCGTTGCGCCTCCTTCATCGCCTCCTCGGGCAGGTCGGCCGCCTCGAGCTTCTCGCGGAACGCCTCGACCTCGTCCTCCTCGTCGTCGCTGCCGGACAGTTCCTTCTGCAGCGCCTTGATCTGTTCGCGGAGGAAGTACTCGCGTTGGTTGCGGTCGATCTCCTCCTTGACCTCGCGTTGCAGGCGCCGTTGCGTCTCGGCCAGCTCGATCTCGGTGTCGATCAGCACCAGGACGCGGCGGAGGCGTTCGGCGACGGTGGTCGCTTCGAGCACCGCCTGCTTGTCCTCGAGGCGGAAGTCGAGGTGGTAGGCGACGTAGTCGGCGAACTGGCCGGGGTCGTCGAGGTTGAGGATGAACTGCGCGACCTCGGCCTGCAGGCCGCGGTTGCCGTTCTCGAGGAGGTCGGAGAACTTCTCCTTGAGCTCCCGGAAGCTGGCCTCGATGACGGTCTCGTCGCCCTCCTCGACCTCGTAGGGGGCGAGCTCCGCCTCGATGAGGCCGGTCGACGCCTGGTACTGCTCGACCTGCACGCGCCCGATGGCGCGCACCAGCATCTGGATGCTGCCGTCGGGGTTCTTCTTCATCCGCATGATGGTGCAGACGGTGCCGACGTCGTAGAGGTCCTCGGGGGTGGGTTCCTCGACCTCGCGGTCGCGCTGGCTGGCGATGAGGATGGTGCGGTCGCGGTCGAGGGCGGTGTTGATGGCGCGGATGCTGATCGCTCGGCCGGCGTCGATCGGCATGACCATGCTCGGGTAGAGCACGCTGCCGCGGACGGGGCAGACCGGGACGGGGGCGTCGAAGCGGGGGACGTCGCTCGGGGCGTCGGTCATGCGGAGGTGCCTCCTCGCGTCGCGGGTGGGGTCGGGGCGGCCGTGGGGCGCGCAGCCCCCCACCAGGGGATGGGTGTGAAGGAAACCTGAGCGAGCACGTATCAAGCATACCCGCTGCGGGCCCGGGGGGCGTCGGCCGGCCCACACCCGCGGCCGGATGGGGGAGTGTAGCGCGCCCACCCCGCCCCCGACCGCGGCCGCGCTCACCGTGCCCCCTCCGGCGGCGGGTCCACCACCGAGCCCACCGCCGGGCCCGCCGCCGAGCCCGCCGCCGGGTCCGGCGCCGGAGGCCCGTGCTACGCTCCACGGTCATGAGCGACGTCAAGGACGCCCTCCGTGCCGCCTTCGCCCGGGCGGTGGCCCACCTCGGCGCGACGGTCGACGCCATCCCCGTCCAGGAGGTCCCCGAGGACAAGCCCGGCGACTACGGCACGCCCGTCGCCTTCGTCCTCGCCAAGACCCTGAAGCGCAACCCCGCCGCCATCGCCGCGGAGGTCGTCGACGCCTTCGAGCCCCCCGACGGCGTGCTCCGCGCCGAAGCGGTCGGGCCGTACATCAACGTCGTCCTCGACCCCGCCGCGTTCACCGCCGGCGTCGTCGCCGGCCCCGCGCCCGCCCCCGCGCGCGGCCGCAAGGTGGTCGTCGAGCACACCAGCGTCAACCCGAACAAGGAGGCGCACGTCGGGCACCTCCGCAACGTCGTGCTGGGCGACGCGGTCGCCCGCATCCTGCGAGCGGACGGCTACGACGTCGAGGTCCAGAACTACGTCGACGACACCGGCCGGCAGGCGGCGGAAAGCCTGTTCGCCGCCCACTACTTCGGGGAGACGCCGCCCGACCCGCACGCGCCCGCCGACCCAGGCGCCCCGCGGACGGCGTGGAAGCTGGACCACTGGTACGGCGAACGCTACGTCCGCCTCGGGCGGGCGAAGGAGGCCGACGGCGACGCGATCGAGGCGGGCGTCGCCGACGTCATGCACGCCCTCGAGCGCGGCGAACGCCGGGCGGAGATCGAACGGATCGTCGCCGCGCAGCTCGCCACCTTCTGGGCGCTCGGCGCGACGTACGACCTGCTCGTGTGGGAGTCCGACGTCGTCGCCAGCGGCTTCCTGTCGCGCGGCCTCGCGGTGCTCGAGGCCAGCCCCTACGTCGAACGGCCCGACGAAGGCAAGTACGCCGGCGCCCTCGTCATGCGCGTCGGCGACTTCCTCCCCGGCCTCGAGGAGGACCGCGTCGTCCTGGTGCGCAGCGACGGCAACGCCATGTACGTCGCCAAGGACGTCGGCTACCAGTTCTGGAAGGCCGGCCTGTTCGAGGGCCTGCGCTACGCGCCGTTCGCCGAGCAGCCCGGCGGCGGTCGCTTGTGGACCAGCCACCCCGCCGGCGCCGACGACGCCGACGGCCGGACGTTCGCGCACGCCGACGCGATCGTCAACGTCATCGACGCCCGGCAGTCCCACCCCCAGACGCTCGTGAAGACCGCGCTGGCGCTCTCCGGGACGCCAGAGGGGGAGACCGCCGCCCGCCACGCCCACCACCTCGCCTACGAGGTCGTCACCCTCGAGGGCGAAGCGATGAGCGGCCGCAAGGGCACCACCCTCGCGCTGGACGACGCGATGGACGAAGCGGTCCGGCGGGCGGGCGCCGTCGTCGCGGAGAAGAACCCCGACCTCGCCGACGCGGACGCCGTCGCCCGCGCCGTCGGGCTCGGCGCGTTGCGCTTCGCGATGCTCAAGAGCGAAGCGAAACGGATCATCGACTTCCGGTGGGAGCGCGCCCTCGACCTGCAGGGCGACACCGCGCCGTACGTGCAGTACGCGCACGCCCGCGCCGCCTCGATCCGGCGGGCCGCCCGCGACGCCGGCCTCGACCCCGACGCGCCGCCCGGCGCCGACGCCTTCGCGGCCGTCGGCCCGCTCGAGGTGGCGCTCGCGCGCCGCGTCGCGCAGTTCCCCGAGGTCCGCACGCAGGCCGCCGACGAGCTCGCGCCGCACCTGGTCGCGCAGTACGCCCTCGACCTGGCGACCGCCTGGAACGGCTACTACAACCACCGCGGGCCGGACGGCGCGCCCGACACCGCCGTCCTGCGCGCCGAGCCCGGCCTCCGCGAGGCCCGCCTCGCCCTCGTCGGGCGGGTGCAGGCGACCCTCGCCGCCGCCCTGGACCTGCTCGGGATCGAGGCGCCGGAGGCGATGTGAGCGACGCGGGGCGGAGGGGCCGCATCGCCGTCGAGATCCCGGCCGACCTCGTGCCGCCCGAGATCCGCGACGCGCCCCTGCCCCCGCTCGTCCCGGTCCGCTCCCCCGACCCTCCGCCGCCCCTCGCCGACCCCCGCGCCGCGGTCCGCACCGCCCTCGAGGTCGCCCTCGCCGACCTCCGGCCGGGCGGCCTGGCGGGCGCCCGCGTCGCGCTGGCGCTCGGCAGCCGCGGCCTGGGGCGCTACCCCGACCTCGTCGCCGGCGCCCGCGACGCGCTCGACGCGGCCGGCGCATCGACGTTCGTGATGCCGGCGATGGGCAGCCACGGTGGCGGGACGCCGGCGGGGCAGGCGCAGGTCCTCCGCGAGTACGGCGTCGTGCCCGACGGCGTGCCGCTCGAGGCGGACGACGCCGTCGACCGGGTGGGCGTCAGCCCCCTCGGGACGCCGCTCTTCGCCTCCACCGTCGCCCGCACCGCCGACGCCGTCGTGCTGCTGAACCGCATCAAGTCGCACACCGGCTTTCGCGGCGACGTCGAGTCCGGCCTCACGAAGATGTTCGTCATCGGGCTCGGCAAGCGGGCGGGCGCCGCGGCGTTGCACGCGCTCGGCTACGACGGCTTCGCCGACCGCCTCGAAGCCGCCCGCGAGGCGCTCCTGCCGCACTACCCGCCGCTCGTGGGGGTCGGCGTCGTCGAGGACGCCGAGGGCCGCCCCGCCCACGTCGAGGCGATCCCCGGCCCCGCGCTCGGGGCGCGCGAACCGGCGCTGTTGCGCGACGCGAAGGCGCGCATGGCGCGGTTGCCGTTCACGAAACTGGACGTCCTGGTCGTCGAGCGCGCCGGGAAGGACGTCAGCGGCCTGGGGATGGACCCGAACGTCACCGGGCGCTTCCAGCGCGGCCCGGCCGGCCCGCCCGCCCC
>CAJXOA010000022.1 GCA_913057685.1 uncultured Trueperaceae bacterium | reverse complement strand
CCCGCCGCTCGTGGGGGTCGGCGTCGTCGAGGACGCCGAGGGCCGCCCGGCCCACGTCGAGGCGATCCCCGGCCCCGCCCTCGGGGCGCGCGAACCGGCGCTGTTGCGCGACGCGAAGGCGCGCATGGCGCGGTTGCCGTTCGCGAAGCTGGACGTCCTGGTCGTCGAGCGCGCCGGGAAGGACGTCAGCGGCCTGGGGATGGACCCGAACGTCACGGGCCGCTTCCAGCGCGGTCCGGCCGGCCCGCCCGCCCCGACGCGCATCGCGCTGTTGTCGCTCACCCCCGCCAGCGAAGGGAACGCCGCCGGCATGGGGCACGCCGACGTCGTCCCCGCGGCGTTCGCCGACGCCATCGATCCGGTGCCGACCTGGACGAACGCGCTCACGAGCACGTCGTTGGCGTCGGCCCGCATGCCGCTCGTCGTGCCGGACGCGGCGGACGCGGTGCGCGTGGCGCTCGCGACGTGCGGCGTCGCGCCGGAGGCCGCGCGGATCGCCTGGATCCGCGACACGAGCGACCTGCGCACCTACCGCGCCAGCCGCCCGGCCCTCGACGCCCTCGCGGACGCCTCCGAGGCGGCCCTCCCCACCGAACGGGGGCCGGCGGAACCGCCGCCCCTCTGACGTCGGACGCGTACCCCCGCGGGCGCCACCGCCGCGCGCGCGGTGCTAGCCTCCCGGGCATGGATCGCGCCTTCGACCCGTCCGGCTCCGGGCCCGACGTTCCCCCCGATGCACCCGTCGATGCGTCCGGCGATGCGCCCGTCGATGCGCCCGGCGTCACGCCGGTGCCCGGGGGCGCGGTGCCGGAGGTCGTGGCGCCCGACCTGCCGCGCCACACCAGCCGCATCACGTTGCGGCGCAGCGCCCTGAAGCGGAACCTGGCGTTCCTGCGCAGCAAGATCGGGCCCGACGTCACCCTCAGCAGCGTCGTGAAGGCGAACGCGTTCGGGCACGGCATCGGGCCGTTCTCCGCGCTGGCGGAGTCGCTCGGGGTGCGGCACTTCTCCGTCGCCTCCAGCCAGGAGGCGGCGCAGGTCCGCGCCGCCCTGACGCACGAGACGTCGGTCGTCATGATCATGGGGATCCTGCACGACGACGACCTCCCGTGGGTCATCGCGCAGGGGGTGCACTTCTTCGTCTTCGACGTCGCCCGCCTGCACGCCGCCCTGTCGGTCGCCCGCGCCCTCGGTCGGCCCGCCCACGTGCACCTGGAGGTGGAGACCGGCGGGAACCGGACCGGCCTCACCGAGGGGCCGTTCCGCGAGGCGCTGCAGCTGCTGCGCGACCACCCCGACCACCTGCGCTTCGCGGGCCTCGCGACGCACTACGCCGGCATCGAGGCGCTCTCCGAGCGGCCCCGCACGCAGAAGCAACTGCAGGTGTTCCACCACTTCGACGCCATCGCCCGCGCCGAGGGCCTACGGCCGGCGGTGCGCCACACCGCCTGCAGCGCCGCGGCGTTGGCGTTCCCCGACACGCACTTCGAGCTGGTGCGGGTCGGCACCGCCCAGTACGGCTTCTGGCCCAGCCCCGACGTCTACCGCCTGCACCTGGACGCGACCGGGAAGCGGTCGGACAACCCGCTGCGCCGGGTGCTGCGCTGGCACACCCGCGTGATGGACCTCAAGGACGTCGCGAAGGGGGAGTACGTCGGGTACGGCAAGGCGTTCCGGGCGCGCAAACCGACGTTGATCGCGGTGCTGCCGGTCGGGTACGGCGACGGCTACCCGCGCGCGATGTCGAACCGCGGGCACGTCCTGATCCGGGGGCGCAAGGCGCCCGTCCGGGGGCTGGTGAACATGAACGTCACGATGGTGGACGTCAGCCACGTGCCGGACGTGCAGGCGGGCGACGAGGCGGTGCTGGTGGGGCGGCAGGGGCGCGCGTCGATCTCGGTCGCCTCGTTCGCGGAGGTCGCCGACGGCCTGAACAACGAGTTCGTCAGTCGCCTCCCGGCGCAGATCCCCCGCTCGGTCGTGCCCTGACCCCACCGCACCGTGCAGGCCCGTGCCGACCGGGCCCGACCGGCCCGCCCCGGGCGGCAGGGCGGGCCGATTACTCGGTGTCGGAGGGGAGGCGGTAGCGCGGCTCGAGCGTCGTGCAGCGCGTCGCGTCGTCGGGACCGAACGACGGGGCCGCGCTCGTGCACACGCGGACCGGGAGCGGCGCGTCGGCCGCGGCGTTCGGGGACCCGAGCTTGCCGCAGCCCGCGAGGAGGCCGGCGGCGACGAGGGCGACCGCGAGGCCGCGCAGGGCGGGGCGGGGGCGCGTCCGAGAACGGGGGGCGTGCGTCATTCGGTCGCCTCCGGATCGAGCAGGAAGGTGAGCGTGAGGGTGCGGGTGGCGCCGGCGGGAAGGTTCGCGTCGCGCCATAGCCACATCCCCTCGTAGGTCGGCAGGGGGTCCCCGCCGTCGCCGGCAACGACCGCCTCGACGCGCGCCCCGCCGGCGGCCTCGAGGGGCGTGAGGTCGAGCCAGGCGTCGCGCAGGACGTCGGACCCGCCGTGGGTGATCTCGACGTCGACGTCGACGCGGACCGCCTCGCCGTCGCGCGCCGCGAGGATCGTGTCCGCGTCGGCGGGGAGGCGGACGGTGAGCGGGGGCGCGGCGGGCCGACCGGGCGTCACCCGCAGCGCGGGCGACGGCGCGCCCCGCGCCCCACCGTCGTACACCCCGCGGAAGCGCACCTCGACCGGCGTGCCGTCGGGGAGGCCGGACACGGCGAAGGGGGGCGTGACGTCGGCCGGCGACAGCGTCCGCCAGACGCCGTCGTCGATCTGCACCTCGACGTTCACGAGGTCGTCGCTCGGTGGGAGGTCGCCGACCAGCCACGCGCCGCCGGGCGCGGGCCAGGCGCCCGGCTCCGCGGGGGCGTCGTCGGCGTGGACGACCAACTGGGCGGCGGGGGTGGTGACGACCGCCGGTTCGAACTCTCCCTCGCGGGCGGTGACGATCGCGCGGACGCGGGTCCCGTCGTCGGCGAGGGTGGTGGGGGACAGGGTCCAGGTCGCCGTCGCCACGTCGGGCACCGCCGTCCAGCCGGCGCCGTCGTCGCGCTCCCAGGCGTAGGAGAGGGCGTGCGGGCTGGTGGCGGACACCGTGAAGGGGGCGGGCGCGCCGCGCACGACGGCGACGTCGAACGGCCCGTCGATGGTCGTCGGGGCGGGGGTGACGGGCACGACCGTGAGCGTCGCGGCGTCGCTGGCGGTCACGGTGGTGGCGTCCCCCGGTTCGGTGTTGCCGACGCGGACCCGGACCTGCATGCCGTCGTCGTCGCGACCGACCGGCGCGAACGTCCAGGTGGCGTCGGTGGCGCCGGGCACGTCGCTCCACGGGGCGCCGGCAGGCGGCGCCGTCTGCCACTGGTACGTCGGCGTGCCCGAGGCGGACACCGTGACGGTGAACGCGGCGGCGTCCTCCTCGTACGCGGTGGCGTCGGCGGGGGGCGTGAGGATCGTCGCGGGCGGGGAGGGGCTGCGGGTTTCGGCGCGGTCGACGCTGGAGCCGGACGCCAACCACACGTCCCCATCCGACGTCGTGTGCCAGTAGTACCTCCACGCCGCCGCATCGGGCGGGAGCGGGCCCGTCAACGTCGTCTTCCCGCCGACCGAGAAGCCGGTACCGAGCTCGTACGTAAGGTTCCAGTCGGTGTCCCCACCCGACGCGACCTGATCGGTGGCGGTCACGCCGACGTCGTCCAGGACCTCCAGTACTTGGAACTGGCTATCGTCCTCGAAGACGTCGCGGTAGTACGCATCCCAGAAGGCGCGGTGGACGTCGTCGCCGTCGGGAACGGAGAGCAGGATGGCGCCGAACGTGAATGCGTGCTGCGCGGGCACGTCGTTCGGTTCGCCCCAGCCGACGGCGGAGATCGTGATCTCCTCGTCCGCGACGTACGCACCGTCCACGTACCCGCGGCCGCTCACGTCGAACGTGCCCGTGCGGTCGTCGCGGCCGGGGAAGATCGTGGGGCTGGCGGCGAGCGTCGCGTCGATCGCGTCGGCGTCGGTGGGAACGGCGTCCCCCGCGCTGACGACGAAGAGGCGGGTCGCGAAGAACGTCAGTGCCCACTGCTGGTTCGCACTCACGATGGGGTCGAGCCAGCTTCCCCACGGGCCCGCCCACGTCAGGACGCCGTCGCCGGCGGTCACCGTCGCATCGACCCACGACACGGTCTCCAGGGTGATACTGAGCTCGGTCTCGGACGCGAACGCGTCGTCGGTCGCGAACGCCCACCCGAGGGCGTACTCGCTCCCGGAGACGAACGCGGGGCTGGTGGCGCTGATCACGACGTCCTGAAGGTAGGCGGGGCCGGTGGTCGCGGCGTCGCTGCCGCTCACGCGCACCTCGATCGCGCCGTTCGCCATCGCGATGGGGGCGAGCGCGACGGGGGCGAGGAGGACGGCGGCGAGGAGGACGAGGGTGGGGTGTGGGAGGCCCATCGGGGATGGGCGCCAGGCGCGCGAGCGGTACCCACGGTGCAACGACGACATGCCTCAGGCTAGCACGGACGTTACGACCGATGTTTGGGCATCCCGTCACGTGCGTGTCGTGCGCGGGAGGCCGTTCAGGCCGTGGGGACGCTCCCCTCGACCGGCAACGCGTCGGCGAGCAGTTCGATGACGTGCTTCGCCTCCGCGTCGGTGCCGTCGGCGATCTGGTGACGGCAACTGAAGCCGTCCGCCGCGGTCGCGCCGTCGTGCGCCCGCACGGCGGGGAACAGGCGATCCTCCCCGATCTTCATGCTGAGGTCGTAGTGGCCGTACCCGAAGCTGCCCGCCATCCCGCAACAGCCGGCGTCGAGCTCCTCGACGTCGTCGGCGATCCAACCGAGCAACGCCCGCTGCGCCGACGTCCCCAACAGCGCCTTCTGTTGGCAGTGCCCGTGCAGCAACAGCGGCTCGTCGAGCCGCTCGAACACCGCGCTCGGGTCGATCCGGCCCTGCGTCCACTCCTTCGCGAGGAACGTCTCGATCATCACGACGTGCTCCGCGACCGCGTCGGTCGCCTCGCCCGGCACCAGGTCGCGGTAGTCGTCCCGGAACGCCGTGACGCAACTCGGCTCCAGCCCGACGACCGGAATGCCGGCCTCGACGTAGCGGTGCAGCTTCGGGACGTTCGCCTCCGCCGTCCGCTTCGCGTCGCGCAGCAGGCCCTTGCTGATCAACGGGCGTCCGCAACACCCGTACGGCACCAACTCCACCTCGTACCCGAACGCCTGCAGCACCCGGACCGCCGCCCGGCCGGGCCCGGCCTCGTTGAACATCGTCCACGTATCCGCGAACAGCGCGACGCGCCCCGGCCCGTCCTCGGCGGCGGGCGCCGCCCCCTCGCGCGCGAACCACCCGGCGAACGAGGTGCGTTCGTACCTCGGCATCACCCGCCGGCGGTCCACCCCGATCGTCTTCTCCAGCAGGTAGCGCGCCGGCGCGGTCGGCAGCACCGCGTTGGCGATCGGCGCGAAGGCGCGCCCGAGGGGCGCGAGCTTCGCGACGTTCCCGATCGCCCGCGTCGCCAGCGGCACGCCGTGCACGTCGTGGTGCTGCTGGAGGAACTCGTACTTCAGTTTCGCCATGTCGACCTTGCTGGGGCACTCCGCCTTGCACGCCTTGCACTCGAGGCACAAATCCAGCGTGTCGTAGACGTCCTGCGACGTCAGGCCCCCCGGCATCCGGCCGTTCAGGGCGTCGCGCAGAACGTTCGCGCGGCCGCGCGTCGAGTGGTCCTCGTCGCGGGTCGCGACGTAACTGGGGCACATCGTGCCGACGTCCACCTTCCGGCAGGCGCCCACGCCCGTGCAGGCCTCCACCGCCCCCAGGAAGCCCTCCTCGCCGAAATCGAACACGGTGTCCAGCTCGACGGTGGGGTAGTCCGCGCCGTAGCGGAAGTGCTCCGTCGCGCTGGGGGCGTCGACGATCTTGCCGGGGTTGAAGATCCCGCCTGGGTCGAACGCCCGCTTGACCTCCCGGAACGCCTCGTACAGCGTCTCCCCGAACAGCTCGCGGTTCTTCTCGCTGCGGATCAGGCCGTCGCCGTGCTCCCCCGACCACGACCCGCCGTAGCGGCGGACCAACGCGAACACCGCGTCGGCGACCGCGCGGAACTTCGCGACGCCCGCCTCGGTCTTCAGGTCGATCATCGGTCGGGTGTGGATCACGCCGACCGACGCGTGCCCGTAGAACACCGTCTCCACGCCGAGCTCCGCGCAGGCGGCCTGTACCGCGGGGATGAACTCCGCGAGGCGTTCGGGCGGCACGGCGGCATCCTCGATGATCGGCGTGGGTTTGTCGGGCCCGTCCACCGTCGCGTAGATCCCCAGGCCGTCCCGCCGGAACTGCGCGATGCGCGCCCGCGCCTCCGGCGTCCACGCTTCGTGCACGTGCGTCACGCGGTCCATGACCGCCGCGTCGGCGCGCATCGCCTCCGCGCCGCGGCGGACCTCCGCCTCGTCGCGACCGTCGAACTCCACCATCAGCACCGCCTTGGGCGTGCCGACCATCCAATCGAGCAACGGCGCGAGCGTCGGGTTGCGGCGCCCCAACACGAACAGGCCCTCGTCCATCAACTCCACCGCCGACGGCCCGTGGGCGTTGACGTGCGGGACGGCCTCCAGCGCCGCCTGGAGGGTGTCGAACTGCAGCATCGCCAGCATCCGTTCGGTCGGCACCGGCCGGACGCGGACCGTGACGTCCACGATCATCGCGAGGGTGCCCTCCGACCCCGCGATCAACTTCGCGAGGTTGAACGGTGCGTCCCCCGTGAACGCGTCGAGGTTGTACCCCCCGACCCGGCGCATGACCTTCGGGAAGCGCGCCTCGATCTCGTCCTCCAGGTCGCGCGTGAGGCGCCGCACCGTGCGGTAGGCGTCCGCCTCCCGCCCCTCGCCCGCGGCGAGCCGTTCGACCTCGTCCTCCGTCTTCGCGTCGAACCGCGCGAGCGTCCCGTCGCTCAGCACGACCGTCATGGCGACGGTCTCGTCGACCGTCTTGCCGTACTTGATCGAGCGCGTGCCCGCGCTGTTGTTCGCGACCATCCCCCCGACCGCCGCGCGGTTCGTGGTGCTGACGTCCGGCGTGAACTGTAGGCCCATCGGCGCGAGGTGCGCGTTCAGTTGGTCGCGCACGACGCCCGGCTCCACCGTCGCGGTGCCGGCGTCGGGGTCGACGTCCAGGATGCGCGTGAGGTACTTCCCGACGTCGATGATCAACGCCCGCCCGACGGTCTGTCCGGCGAGGCTGGTGCCGCCCCCGCGCGGCAGGATCGGCACGCCGTGCTTCGCGGCGAGCTGGACGACCGCGATCAGGTCGTCGCGGTCGGCGGGGACCGCCACCCCGTACGGTTCGATCTCGTACGGGCTGGCGTCGGTCGCGTAGAGGGTCCGGGCGCGCGCGTCGAAGCGCACCTCCCCCGACAGCGTCGCGCGCAGGTCGCGCTCCAGCGCGGTCAGGGCGGCGTCGTGCGCGTCCGCCCCCTCGCCCGCGGGCGAGGGGGGACGGGTCGGCGTGCGGTCCGGCGTCGCGCCGGACCCGCGGGTCACGGTCATACCGGAGTATCGCACGGCGCCGCCCCCCGCTCCGGAAGGGGGCTCGCACTCCCACTCCGGAAGGGGGCTCGCACTCCGTCGGCCGCCGTCGCCGGGCGACCCCGTCGCCGTCAGGCGTCGTCGCTGAGGTACAGCGTCGCGACGGTCCGCGCGAAGCCGTCGTCGTCGAGGTGCCGGTAGGCGTGGATCAACGTCTCCAAGCGGTAGCGCTGCACCAGGCCGGCGACCAACGTCGCCGACGCGTGCGGGTCGACCGCGTCGGCGCGCAGCGCCCGACCGCGTTCGTCGAGCAGCCCGACCTCGCGCAGGACCGCTTCGGCGCGCCGGCGGGCGCGCGCCCCCAGCTTCGGGGCGGACCCCCGGCGGAGCGCGACGTACGTGCGCCGCACGTCGTGCACCGTCGGGTAGCTCCGCGCGACCTCCAACGCCTCCGCCTGCGCGTCGGCGTCCAGGTCGAACCACACCCGCGTCGCGCCGCGCAGGCGGTCCCGGAGCGCCGCGTGTGCCCCCTCGGGATCGCCGTCGGGATCGTGCGGGACCGCGGTCAGGTGCAGCGTGCCGACCGGGTCGCCCTCCGGTGGGCGGCGGTGCACCTCCGGGACGTCCGGCGGCGGGGGCGCTCCGGCGGGGGCGTCGGCGAGCGGGAGGGGGTCGGCGGGGCGGAGGGCGTCGGCGACGAACTCCAGGGTCCGTCGGTCGTTCCAGTGGTTCTCCCGCACTTGCGCCGCGACCTGCAGCGCCCCGCCGGGCCGAAGGTCCGCCGCGAGGTCGCCGCGGTTCCAGGCGACCCCCTTCACGCCGCCCACCCCCAGTTGCAGGTGGCGGCCCTCCTTCCCGACGGCGCGCACCCGCGTCGCGGGCCCCACGAGCGCGAACGTCGGGGCGGGGTGGCCCTCCCCGAACGGCTCCAGCGTCCGCACGCCCCGCCACAGGTCCTCGTCGACCTCGTCGGGCGCCAGCAACGCATCGACGGTGACGTCGGGGGTCGGGACGGGGAACGCCCGGACGTGCGCGTGGATCGCCTCGCGGAACGCCCCCACCCGCTCCGGGTCGACGGCGAACCCGGCGGCGGCGGCGTGCCCCCCGAACCGGCGGAGGGTGGGGGCGGCCGCCTCGAGCGCATCGACCGCGGAGATCCCGGGGGTGCTGCGGACGCTGCCCTGCCCGCGCGCCATGATGAACACCGGCTTGTAGTACCGCTCCAGCAGTTTCGAGGCGACGATCCCCATGACGCCCGGGTGCCAGGCGTCGTCGCCGACCACCAACGCCGGGTCGCGGGGGTCCACCCGCGCGACCGCCTCGTCGAACATCGCGTCCTGGATGGCGCGCCGCTCCTCGTTGCGGGCGTCGAGGTACGTCGCGAGCTCCCGCGCCTTGCGTTCGGTGGGGGCCAACAACAACGCCAGGCCCTGCTCCGGCTCGCCGAGCCGCCCTGCGGCGTTCAGGCGCGGCGCGACGGCGAAGGCGACGTCCCGCGCGGTCGGGGTCTCGGGGAGGCGCGACTGCGACGCCATCGCCCGGACGCCCGGCCAGGCGGAGTCGGCGAGGCGCTGCAGGCCCGCGCGGACCAACGCCCGGTTCTCCCCGAGCAGCGGCGCGACGTCGGCGACGGTGCCGATCATCGCGACGTCCGCCGCGTCGAGCGGCGGTTCGAGCCCCAACAGCTCGTGCAGGCGCCACAACAGGTGGAAGGCGACGCCCGACCCCGTCGGCTCGACGCCCGGGTGGCCCGGGCGCATCGTGACGCCGTCCGCCGCGAGGCGGGGGTGGACGATCAAGGCCGCGGGTAGCTCCGCGCGGGGGGTGTGGTGGTCGGTGACGATCACGTCGGTGTCGGCCGCGCGCAGCGCGGCGACCTCCGCGACGTTCGTGATGCCGCAATCGACCGTCACGAACAGGTCGCTGCGCTCCGCGTGCTCCGGCACCAGGTCGGCGTGCACGCCGTAGCCGTGCGTCAGGCGGTTGGGGAGGAAGCCGTCGACCGTCCCCCCGAGCGCGCGTAGGCCGCGCAGCAGCACCGCGGTGCCGGTGATGCCGTCGGCGTCGTAGTCGCCGTGTACGAGGATCCGCTCGCCTCGCTCGAGGGCGGTGCGGAGGCGCTGCGCGGCGGCGTCCAGCGTGGGGATCGGCGAGGGGGCGAGCGGCGGGTCGAGCGCCGCGAGGGCGTCGTCGCTTCCGAACCCCCGCGCCCACAACGCCGCCGCCAGGCGGGCGGGCACGCCGAGCGTCCGCACGAGGTGGGCGACGTCCGCCGGCGGCGCCGGCGGCCGAACGTGCCACGTGGGGGGGCGGGGGGCGTCGGCCTCGGGGGCCGCGGGGGTGGGTCGTGCGGACGCCGGAGCGTCGCTCACGGTTCGTCGTCGGGAACGGGGGAGGCCGGCCGGCGGGGGCGGCCCTCCGCGGCGCTGCGGCGCGCCGGGTCGTACGTCGGGAGGTGCGATTCGAGTTCCGCGACGCGGCGCTCGAGGCGCATGCGTTCGCGACGGTCGCGCCAACGGCGCAGGCGGGCGGGGAGCCAGGCGGCGAGGAAGGCGACGACGGCCACGAGGGCCAGCACCCACCCGACCGCCAGCGACCCCAGGCCGGGCAGCGCCACGGGCGCGGGGTTGGCCGCCTGGATCCACGCGACGTAGACCGCGGCGAGCACGAGCAGCGACAGCGACACGATGCGCAGAACCGACATGGGCGACCTCCGACCGTGAGGATACCAGGGTGCGGCGTCGCCGGCGGGGGCGCGGCGCGGCGCGCCGTGCGCTATCCTGCCGGGCCGTGAAGGACGCGCCCCCCGACACGCCCCTCGCGGGCGCCGTGCCCGACCCGCTGCCCGCCGACGCCGCGCCCCCCGAGGGCCGCTCGGACGGCGCACCGCGGGTGTTCGTCGCCATGTCCGGCGGGGTCGACAGTTCCGTCGCCGCCGCGATGCTGGTCGAGCAGGGGTTCGAGGTCGTCGGGTCGATGCTGCGCTTCTGGCCGGACGACCGCGAGGCGGGCGCCTTCGATACCTGCTGCAGTCCGCAGGCGGCGTACGACGCCCGCCGGATCGCCGACGCGCTGGACGTCCCGTTCTACCTGCTGGACGCGCGCGAAGCGTTCGACGAGGTCGTCGTCGACCCGTTCGTTCCCGCGTACGAGGCGGGGGAGACCCCGAACCCGTGCGTGTGGTGCAACCGCGACATCAAGTTCGGGCGCTTCGCGCGGCAGGCGCAGGCGGCCGGCGCGGAGTTCATGGCGACCGGCCACTTCGTGCGCCGCGTCGACGGACCGGAGGGGCCCGAACTGCATCGCGGGCGGGACGACGACAAGGACCAGACGTACTTCCTGTGGGCGCTGCCGCGCGCGATCCTGCCCTACCTGTTGTTCCCCCTCGGGGACCGCACGAAGGCGGAGGTCCGCCAACGCGCCGCGGAACGCGGCTACGCGACGGCGTACAAGAAGAGTTCGTCGGGCCTGTGCTTCGTCGCCGACACCGTCCAGGCGCACCTTCGCGCCCGCAGCGTCGGGACGCCCGGGCCGGTGGTGGACGCCTCGCGGGGCCGCGAGGTCGTCGGCCGGCACGAGGGCGTCGCCTTCTACACGGTCGGGCAGAAGCGCGGGTTGGGGTTGTTCAAGTCGCACGAACCGCGCTACGTCCTGGACCTCGAGGCGGAGACGAACACGGTCGTCGTGGGGCCCCGCTCGATGTGCGCCTGGTCGCGCCTCCGGGCGGACTCGGTGAACCTGTTGATCGACCCCGGGGCGCTGCCGGAGCGCGTGCAGGCGCAGGTGCGCTACCGCCAGACGCCGGTCCCCGCACGCGTGTCGTTCGACGGGACGCACCTCGACGTACGGTTCGACGCGCCGCAGTTCGCGGCGACCGTCGGGCAGTCGCTGGTGCTGTACGACGGCGACCGGCTGCTCGGGGGTGGCGTCATCCGCGAGCGGCACGAGCCCGCCGGCTGACCGACCCCACCGACCCACGTCGGGGCGGAGGCGACGCGCCCGACGCCCGACCGAACCACCCCACACGGAAACGCGCCCCACCGAACCCGGTGGGGCGCGTCGATTCGATGGGGGAGGCGATCAGGCCTTGGCGTCGTCCTCGCCGTCCGCTTCGCTCGCCGCATCCTCGGCGGGCGCGTCCTCCGCGGGCGCATCCTCGGCGGGCGCGTCCTCGCTGGGCGCGCTCTCGCTAAGCGCGTCCTCGCTGGGCGCGTCGGCGTCCGCCTCCGCCTCGCCGGCGGGGCGCTTGCCTTCGCGGAACGCCTGCGTGAGCATTTGCGCCGCTTCGTCGGCGTCGATCGCGTTCTCCGGGTCGACCGCCGGCTCCGCCTCGGCGGGCGTCGCCTCGGCAGGGGCCTCCTCGGTGGAGGCCTCTTCGGCAGGGGCCTCTTCGGCCGCGGCCGGCTCGCTCGCCTCCGCCGGTTCGGCGGGGGTCGGCTCCGCAGCGTCCGCGGGGGCGGCGTCCGCACTGGCGTCCGCGTCGCTCGCGCCGTCGGCCGGGGCGGCGTCGGCCGCCGGGCTCTCCGCGCCGGCGTCGTCGCCGTCGGCGAGACCGAACTGCGCGAACAGGTCGGCGTAGACGTCCCCGAGCTTCGTGGTGGTCCGGCCGGCGTCGCCGGACTCGGCGTAGCTGTAGTCGTAATCGATCTCCGAGCTCCGGCGTCCCCCGCGACGGCCCTTCCGGCCGCCGGCGGCGCCGCCGCCCCGCGGCCCACCGGCCGCGGCGGCGTCCGCGGCCGCCGCTTCCGCGGTGTAGGGAAGCAGGCGCTTGCGGGAGAGGCTGGCGCGCTGTTCGACCGGGTCGATGTTGAGGATCACGGCGGTGATCTCGTCGCCCCGGTTGAAGTGGTCGGTGATCGTCTCGATGTGCTCGTGCGCCAGTTCGCTGATGTGCACGAGGCCCTCGATGCCCTCCTCGATCTCCATGAACACCCCGAAGTCGGTGATGCCGGTGATCGGGCCGGTGAGTTCGGTGCCGGGCGGGTAGCGGTCCGGCAGCGAGCTCCACGGGTCGGGCTGCGTCTGGCGCAGGCCGAGGGAGATGCGTTGCGCGTTCGTGTCGATCTTGAGGACCATCGCCTCGACCTCGTCGCCCTCGGTGAGCATCTCCTTCGGGTGACGAATGCGCTTGGTCCAGCTCATTTCGCTGACGTGGATGAGGCCCTCGAGGCCCGGTTCGATCTCGACGAACGCCCCGAACTGCGTGAGGTTCGTGACCTTGCCCGCGACCTTCTCGCCGATCGTGTAGCGGGTGAGGACCTCCTCCCACGGGTTGCGCACGAGCGACTTCATGGAGAGGTTGATGCGCTCGCGCTCGAGGTCCATGTCGAGGATCTCGACCTTCACCGCTTCGCCGACCTTCACGACGTCGCGCGGGTGGTTGAAGCGACCGTGCGTCAGTTCGCTGCGGTGCACGAGGCCGTCGACCCCACCGAGGTTGACGAACGCCCCGAAGTCGGTGATCTCGACGATCTCGCCGTCGAGGCGGGCGCCCGGCTCGAGCTTCTTCAGCGTCTCCGCCTTCTGCTCCTTGATCTCCTCCTCGAGGATCGCGCGCCGCGAGATGATCACGCGGTTGCGCCTCCGGTTCAGTTCGATGATGCGGACGCGCATGCGTTGGCCGACGAACGGGTCGAGGTCGTTGACGCGGCGGACGTCCACCTGGCTGGCGGGCAGGAAGGCGCGGATGCCGAGGTTGGCGACGAGGCCGCCCTTGACCTTCTCGACGATCTCGACCTCGACCGGCTTCTCCGCCTCGAAGATCTCCTGCAGCAGGTTCCAGGCGCGCTCCTGGTCGGCGCGCTTCTTGGAGAGGATGATCGCGTTGTTCGGGATGTCGCTCCGCACGACGTAGACCTGGATCTCGTCGCCGGGCTGGAAGTACTTCGCCGCTTCGGTCGCGTCGGTGTCGAACTCGAACAGCTGGTTGTACGGCAGCAGCCCTTCGATCTTCGCGCCGACGTCGACGATGATGCCGTCCTGCGCCAGCATGATGACCTCACCGGTCGTGATCATGCCGCGGTGCACGGGCTTGCGCGCGAGCTGTTCGTCGCTCGCGGCGAGCACGTCCTCCATGGTCATCTCGTCGTCGCCGGACGCGGCGGCGTCCGCCGCCGCAGGCGCGGCCGGGGCGGCCGGCGTGGCGTCGGACGGTTCGGGAGCTTCGGGTGCGTCGGAGGATCCTGCAGAGGGGTTCGGGGCCTGCGCCTCCGCCGTGCTTTCGCCCTGCTCAGCAGCCGGTGAAGGGGTCGACTCGGGGTGTTCCTCCGGGGCGTGATCGGCGGCCGGGATCGGGCGCTCCTCGGCCTGACGTTCAGATTCGTCCATCTAAGAAAGATCCTCCTTGGGGTGGGTAGTAGCACGTCATTACAGCACATTCGACCCGCCCCCCGCAAGGCGCGCGCCCCCGCCACACCGCGACCGACGCAGCGTGGCGGGGGCGTGGAGGGGCGGCGCCTCAGGCGGGGATGGCGGCGGCGCGCAACGCCCGCGCGATCGCGCGGGAGCGCCCCGCGTCGCTCGACATCGTCGCGCCGTGCCCCAGCAGGTCGGCGACCAGCTGCGAGCGGCCCTCCAGGCCGAGCTTGCCGAGGACGTTCGAGACGTGCGCGTTGATCGTCTTGAACGTCACGTCCAGCGCGCCGGCGGCGCCCTTGGTGTCCTGCCCGAGCAGCAGGTACCGCACCACCTGCAACTCCATCATCGTCAACGGCGAACGGTACTGCGAGGTGCGTTGCGCGGTCGCGGCGGCGTACAGCCCGGCGATCACGCCCCGCCGGTCGCTCCCGACCGTCACGCCCGAGACGTGGGCGCTCGCCAGGACGTCGTGGTAGACGGGGTGGTGCGTCTGCGTCACCACCAGCGTCCGCGCCCGGTCGATGCTGTTGAGCCCCTCGAGTTGCGTCAGCGCCCACGTCAACGGGTAGTCGAGCACCACCTGCGCCACGCCCGGCTTCAGGTCCTCGGGCGTCGAGGGGACGCCCTCCGGCACCGTTTCGGCGACCACGTCGGGGCGCTCGGTGACGTCCCGCAACAGGTGCAGGTACGTCTCGTGGGAGGCGCGTACGCGCAGCTTCAGTACGTCGGCGTTCATGCGGTGTCTCCTCCAATCTTGGCTCGAACGCCCGCGAGAGCCCCAGCCTGCCGCGGCTGCGTTACCGGGGTGTCGGCCGCCTCGGCCCGAGCGGTGCACGTCCGGGCGGACGGCCGAGACGCCCCCCGGCCGGGGTCGGGTCGGCCCCTCCTCCGGGGCCTCTCCGCCGGGACCTCGTCGTGGGGGGTGCCTCAGTCGGGGGCGTCGAGCTCGTCGGGCCAGGCGCCGCCCACCGCCGTCCAGGCCGCCACGACGTCGGCGGGCACGTCGGCGCGGAAGGCGATCGCCTGGTGGTCGCGCGGGTGCGGCAACGTCAGCCGCCACGCGTGCAGCGCCTGCCGGGCGATCGCGCCGCTCGCGCGGCCGTAGACGACGTCGCCCAGGATCGGCGCGCCGGCGTGCGCCAGGTGCACCCGGATCTGGTGGGTGCGGCCCGAGCGGGGCGTCGCCTTCACCAGCACGTACCCGGCCGCCCGGGCCACCACCCGCACGCGGGTGGTCGCCGGCTTCGCGTTGCCGCCCCCCACCGTCATCGATTGCCGCCGCACCGGGTGCCGACCGATCGGCGCGTCGACCTCCACCTCGTCGGGCAGGTCCCCGACCCCGATCGCGACGTACTCCTTGACGGTGTGGCGTTTCTTGAAGGCGTCCGCCAACGCCCGGTGGGCCGCGTCGTGCTTGGCGACGACCATCACGCCGGACGTGTCCTTGTCGAGGCGGTGCACGATCCCCGGCCGGTAGTCCTCCCGGTGCGGGTCGTAGACGTCCTCCTTCGCGAGCTCCATGCGGCCCAGCAGGGCGTTGACGACCGTCCCGGTCCGGACCGACGCGGTCGGGTGCGCCACGACCCCCGGCGGCTTGTCGATCGCCGCGAGGTCGTCGTCCTGGTAGAGGACCTCCACCCCCAGGTCCTCGGGTTCCACCAACGCCGGCGTGGCCGGCGGGCGCTGGACCGTCACGATCTCCCCACCCCGCAACGTCGTCGCGGGCTTCCCGACCGGCGCGCCGTCCACCGTCACGTGCCCGCCGTCCACCAGGTCCTTCGCCGCCGTCCGCGACGTCGCGAGCGCCTGCGCGATGGCGACGTCGAGGCGTTCCCCCGCCGGCGCGTCGAACGATTCGATCTCCACGCCCGCGAGTGTAGCGCCGCCCCGGCCCCCCGCGGGGTCGGGGCTATACTCCCCGCGTGCCGACCCCCCCGCTCGCCCTCGACGCCATGGGCGGCGACCGCATGCCCGACGCTGCGGTCGACGGCGCCCTCGCCGCCGTCCGCGACGACCGCGACGCCGTCCGCGTCCTGCTGGTCGGCGACGAAGCGGCGCTCGCCGCCGCCCTCGACGCCCGCCCCGACGCGGCGGACGCCCTCGCCGCCGGGACGCTCGCCGTCCGTCACGCCCCCGACGTCATCGCGATGGAGGAGGCCGCCACCGACGTGCGGCGCCGCACCGGCGCCAGCGTCCGCGTCGCCGCCGACGCGGTGAAGGCCGGCGACGCCTCCGCGCTCGTGTCGATGGGGCACTCCGGCGCGACGCTCGCCGCGGCGTTGCTGGCGTTCGGGCGGGTCCGCGGTCTCGACCGGCCGGCGATCACCGCCACCCTGCCCGCCGCCGCCCGCCCCGTCACCCTCCTCGACGTCGGCGCGAACGCCGACGCGAAACCGCGCATGCTGCAGCAGTTCGCCGTCCTCGGCAGCGTCCACGCGCGCCTGGTGCACGGCGTCGAGAGGCCCACCGTGGGGCTGTTGTCGATCGGCGAGGAGCCCGGCAAGGGCAACGAGCTCGTGCGCGCCGCCTACCCGCTGCTCGCCGACACGCCGGGCGTGACGTTCCACGGCAACGTCGAGGGCCGCGACCTGCTCGAGGGCACCACCGACGTCGTCGTCACCGACGGCTTCACCGGCAACGTCGCGCTGAAGTTGGCGGAGGGCGAAGCCCGCGTCCTGTTCCGCTGGATCCGCGAGGCGCTGCGCTCCGGCCCCCGCGCGACGCTCGGGGGGCTGCTCGCGAAGCCCGCCCTGAAGCGGATCGGGGCGCGCCTCGATCCCTCGACGTACGGCGCCCAACCGCTGCTCGGGGTGAAGGCGCCGACCTTCATCGGGCACGGCAGCGCCGACGCGCGCGCCGTGGCGAACGCCCTGCGCTTCGCGGCCCGCGCCGTCCGCGACGACCTGGTGGGGCGGACCTCCGCCGCCCTCGCCGACGCGGCGGCCGCCGACCCGCCCGACGGGGCGGACGCCGCCGACGCCTGAGCGCTACTCCGCCGTCCGTCCGTCCCGCGCGAACGTCCACGCCACCGCCCGCGCCTCGAGGCCGTCCAGGCGCGCGTCGTGCGCCGCGCGTAGCGCGTCGTCGTCGGCGTCGAGCCCCGCCAACGCCAACAGGTCGAAGGCGACCACCTCGCTGCGCCGCGCGACGTACAGGTAGTCGTACGGCCCGACCGTCGCGTCGCGCGGGTCGAACGCCCGCCCCGTGACCACGGCGACGTCGCGCGGGTCCGCGGCGACGTCGCGGACGAAGGCGATCCCGCCGGCCGTGCGGGCGTACGCCGCCCCGCCGTCGCTCCGGCCGCTGCGCGGCCCCAGGTCGATCACGCCCGTGAACGGCGCGTCGTCCTCCGTCCGCCACTCCGCGCTGCGGGTGCCGTCGCCTGCGTCGATCGCCACGAGCGCGTCGTCCTCGAGGACCACGAGCCCGCCGCCGCCCACGCCGAGGCCGGTCGCGTCCTCGTACGGCCCCAGGTCCGCGAACACGTCGGCGTCGGCGGGCGCCTCGAGCGCCCGGGTCCGCACCGCCGCGCTCGCGCCGCGTGTGAGCCACGCGAACCGCTCGCGGCCGTCCAGCACCGCGAAGCGGGGGGTGGCGGGCGCGTCGTCGCTTCCGACGCTCGCGAACGCCCGCGTCCCGTCCGGCGCCACGTCCACCAGCAGCGCTTCGGGCACGCCGGTCGCATCCCCGCACGCCCGCGCGTCGTGCGTCACCGCCACCCACGCGCCGTCGGACGACACGTCCATCCCGGTCGCGCAGGCGTCGCTCGGGGCGTCGAACCCCGGCAGCGCCGCCGCGACGCGCGCCCCCAGGTCGATCGTGCGCGTCCGCACGAGGGAGGTGGGGTCGGCCAGGTCGAGCGCGGAGGCGTCGAACACCGCGATGCGGTCGGCGTCGCTGCGGTACAGCGCGAACACCGTGGAGCCGTCGTCGCTCACCCGCAGGGTCGTGACGGGGCCGGGCAACGCCACGCGGAGCGACGGGACGTCCTCCAGCGGCGGGGGGGCGTCCCCCGGGGGGCGCGGCAGGTTCGTGGCGCGGACGTGCAGCGCGCCGGTCGCGCCGCCGTCCGGCGTCCCGCCGACCCACAGGGCGACGGGCGTCCGCGTCTCCTGCGTCCCGGTGCAGGCGCTCAACGTCAGGGCGACCGCCGCCAGCAGGGCGGCCGCGCGGTTCCTCCGGGGGTTCGGTCTCATGGCTCGCCCTCCTCCTCGCCCCACGGGACGGTGGGGCCTTCGTCGAACCGCAGGACGCGCCCCTCGCGGGTGCCGGGCCGGCCGAGCGTCAGGACCACCTCGCCGCTGCGGGTGTCCCAGCGGGCGTACGCCGCCCAACAACACCGGTCCCAGGCGGCGAACAGCGTGGGGCGCGGGTCGAGGCGCAGGTCGTCGGCCGGCTCGTCGGCGCGCACCTCCCAGGTGTCGTCCAGGGTCGCGCCCAGCGTCCAGGCCCGGTTCGGGCGCACCGTCAGCGTCACCGCCTCGAACGCCAGCTGGCCCGACGCCACCGATTCGCTGGCGAGGTCGTAGCGGCCGCGGTACCCGAAGCGCCCCTGCAGGCCGACGGTGCGCAGGACGTCCACGCCGACCGCCAGGTTGGCGCGCCGCAGGTAGCCCTCCGGCTGCACGTCGTCGCGGAGCGGCACGTCGAGGAACGCCTCCGCCTCCGCCTGCAACGCGCCGGTGAACCAGGTGCGGTCGCCGACCTGCAGCGACGCCTCGAAGCGCGTGTCGCGCCGTTCGCGGTCGCCGTCGTCGGTCGGGCGGAACGTCGCGCGGAGCTCCGCGCGCAGCCCGAGCCCCGCCAGCCCCCCGCCGTCCTCGATGCGCAGCCGCACGTCGCGCGCCGCCGTGTCGTCCTCCGGCAGCCCGATCGCGTCGCCCGGCAGCAGCGGCACGCCGTCCACCTGCGCCGCGAGCAGGTCGTCCCACGCCAGCCGCACGCGGTGCGTGCCGGGCGCCGCGCCGGCCGGCCCGTACGACTCCTCGATCTCCGCGCGGAACGCACCGACGTCGGCGGTCGCGGTGTAGCGCACCTCGGACGTCTCCGCCAACGCGTCCCCCTCCGGATCGAACGTCCAGCGCGCCGCGAGGCTGGGGACGCGGTCGCCGCGCGCCGACGTCCCCAGCGTCGCGCGGAGCGTGACCGGCGTCCACGTGAACGTCTCGTCCGCCTCGACCGCCGCGTCGGTGCGGTCGAGGTCCCAGCCGACGTCCAGCGCCGCGGTCGCGACGTCGGGCAGGCCCGCGGACGCCTCGAGCGTCCCCTCGCCCGCGTCGGCGGGCGGGGCGTCGCGTTGCGCTTCCGGCTGCTCCAGGTCGAGGTCGATGCGTTGGTCGAGGGTGGCGCTCGCCTCGAACCGCCCGTCGGGCGTGCGCAGCGAAGCGTCGACGTCCAGCGTCCCGAGGTCGCGGAGGCGGGGGTCGGCGCGGTGCACCGCCCGCAACGACGCGACGTCGACCTCCCCCAACGTCGAGAGCGTCACCTCCGTCGGTTTCCAGCCGACCTCGTCGGGCGCGCGGTCGTCGACGAACGTCCAGCCGGCGTCGCCCTCGAGGCGGGTGCCGGGCACGAGGGTCGGCAGCGGCACCCACGTCCCGCGCACGCGCAGGTCGGCGCGGGTCCGCAACGACGCGCGCTCGAACGCGAACGGCGTTTCGCCCTCCACCGTCGCGCGTTCCAGCGTGAGCCCCAGCGACCCGTACGCGTCGAGCGACAGGTCGGCGGCGACCTCCGACGCCCAGTCGACCTGCCGCTCGCCGGAGCCGTAGTACCGCCCCCGGAAGGCGTTCGACCCGCGCACCTCGAGGTTCCCGAGGCGGGCGCGCTCCAGCACCAGCCGGTGGCGGACCTCGAGCCGCCCGTCGCCCACGCGGTCCCCCCCGAGGGCGCTGCGGTTGGTGGGGTCGGGCGCATCCCGGAAGGCGCCGAGGTCGACCGCGACCCCCTCCCAGCGCCACGGTCCGAAGGCGACCGTCCCGTCGCCGGCGTCGAGGCGCAGCGCGAACGGCGTCGCGAACGGCGTGCCGCCGTCCTTCCACGTCGGGCGGACGTCGGCGTCGGGGTCGCGCACCAGCGGCAGTTGCGTGCGGTACGACGCGCGGAAGGGGCCCAGGTCCGCCGCCACCCGCCACGTCGCCTCGAGCAGGTCGGGGCGCGCGTCGTCGTCCCGCGCGAGGCGGAGCGAGACCGCCGGGTCGCCGGACGCCCCGTCGCTCGCGTACGTCGCGGTGAAGGCGAGGCGTTCCTCGGCGAGGACGGTGCCGTCGTCGCGCGTCCACTCCGGCTGGTAGCGGACGCGGAGGCGGCCCGCCCCCCGCGCGTCGTAGAAGCGGTGGTCGACGCTCGGGGCGAGGGAGACGTCCTGCACCTCGCCGCCCAGGATGCGGCCGTCGAAGAACCCGCCGGCGGCGGGGTCGACGTCGAGGCGCAGGCGCGCCGTCGCGATCCCGAACGCGTTCGTGCCGGCGACGTACGGCCAATCGACCCGCACGACGCCGGGGTCGTCGGCGTTGCCGGACGCGATCTCGAGGCGCGGGGAGCGCGCCTCGTCGGCGAGCGGCAGCACCAACAGCGGGAAGGCGAACACCGGGACGTCGCGGATCGTGACGACCACCCCCCACGCGATCAGGCGGTCGCCGGGCAGCAGCTCGATGCGGCGCGCCGCGAAGGCGTAATCCTCGACCTGCTGCCCGCACCGCGCGCACGGCGCGAGGCGGCCCGCCATCACCGAGATCCGTCCCTCCACCCGGCGGGCGCCCTCCCCGACGACGTACACGTCGTCGGCGATCACCACCATGTCGTCGCCGTCGAGGCGCCCGCCGCGAAGCTCGACGCGGAGGTCCTCCCCGACGATCGTCTCCCCGGGCCGCTCGACGCGGCCGCGCCCGACGATGCGGACGACGCCCTCGCTCGGGTCGAACTCCAGCCGCGAGGCGCGGACCGTCACCTCCTCGTCCTCCAACACCACCCGCCGCGCCGTCACGACGTAGACCGTGCGGGTCGCGCCGCCCGGGAGCGGCACGGTGCGGACCTCGAGGCGCGCGTTCGGGTCCTCACCGGTCCGGATCGTCACCGTCTGCGCCGCGGCGCCCCCCAGGACGCCCCCGAGGACGCCTGCGAGCAGGGCGGTGAGGGCGAGGGCGCGGGCGGCGGCGAGGGCGGGAACGCGCTCGTGCGCCGCCCACCCCCGCCGCGCCCGGGGCCGGCGGGACGTCACCGCCGCCACGTCCACGCCAGCAGGGCGGTGCCGGCCGCCAGGTAGAGGGCGAACGGCGCCCAGCCCGCCGCCCACGCCGGGAGGGTGCCCTGCGCGCCGAGCAGTTTCGTGACGCTCCACGTCGCGTAGTACGCGAACGTGAGGCCCAACACCGTCACGAGCCCGACCGGCGTTTCGCGCCGCACGCCGGTCATCGCGACCGCCAACGCGAACGTCGCGAAGGCGACGGCGGCGAGCGGTTCGGCCGCCTTGCGGTGGAGCGCCGTCCAGGCCGCCGGGTCGCGCCGGTCGGCGCGCAGGCGCTCGAGGAGCTCGCCGAGCGGCAGCGTGACCGGGTCGACCCGCCCGACGGCGGCGGCGGCGAGGTCGCGGACCGGGACGGTGCCCTGCTCGGCGCGCATGTCGAGCGACGGGCGGCCGCCGTCGAACGTGCGGACCCGCACCCCCTCGAGGCGCCACACGCCGGCCTCCTCGTCGAGGCGACCGCGGTCCGCTTCGATCATCTCGCGGGGGCCGTCCCGCCCGCCCGGCGCGAGGATGACGACGTCCTCCGCCCGCCCACCGGGCGCGAGCGCCCCGAGGAACAGGCTGCGCCCCTGCGCGTCGCTGAAGAACGTGCCCTCCTGCAGCAGCGTCGACGGGGCGGCGAGGAGGATCTCCTTCTGCACCTCGAGGGCGCGGTCCTCCGCCCACGGCACGACGCCCTCGTTGTTGACGAACGCCACCGCGGCGGTCGCCACGCCCGCGATCAGGAGCGGCCGGAGGAGGGCGGCGGGGGACAACCCCAACGACAGGGCGGCGCGCAACTCGCGGTCGGCGACGAGGCGGGAGAGCGCCAACAACGCCGCGAACAACAGCGCCAGCGTCAGGCCGGCGGAGGCGGCGGCGGGCAGCTTGTACAACAGGTAGCGCGCCACCAACCCGACCGGCGCGCCGCGCGCCAGGGCGTCGGCGAGCACCCCCAGCAGGAACTGCACCGTCAACAGCACCAGCAGCACCGCGAGGCCCGCCAGGTACAGCGGACCGATCTCCGCCAACAGCGTGCGACCGAGGCGCGTCACCGCGCCCCGCTCCGGACCGCCAGGACCGCCCCGAGGGCGGCGACGGCGGCCGGCGTCGACCAGGCGGCGACCAGCGGACCGACGACGCCCTGGTCGAACAGGGCGGCGGTGAACGTCCACACCGCCCAGAAGCCGGCGACCAGCACGATCGTCCACGCCACGCCGCCCGCCCGCCCGCGGAGGGTCAACGCCAGGGAGGCGGCGACCAGGACGAACACCGCGGCGCTGGCGGCGTCCGCGAGGCGGCGGTGCAGGTCGAACCGCAGGTCGCGCACGTCGGTCCCGGCGGCGCGGCGTTCCTCCATGCGGGCGAGCAACTCCCCGAGCGTCGCGGTGTCGGCGCGCGCCAGCGACGCGGTCGGGTCGACCCCCAGCGGGAACGCCAGCGTTTCGGGGGGGCGGACCTCCGGCGCGCCGCCCGGGGGGACGCGCCAGCCGTCGCTCAACCCCCACGTCGCGTCGCGCGACGTCCAGGTGCCGCTCTCCGCGGTCAGGATCGTCCCGTCGGGCCGCCGCACCAGGACCCCCTCGAGCCGCGCGACGCTCGGGTCCTCGCGGTCGGCGCGGACGCGGGCGGCGTGGAAGATGGTGCCCTCCAGCAGGAACGACACGTCCCGGTCGGACGCCGCCGGCGGGCGGCCGTACAAAAAGTCGTCGATGATCGCTTGGTAGGTGCGTTCCGCGCGCGGTTCCCAGACGCCGTTGACGACCAGCGCCACGCCGCTGACCAGCACGCCCCACGCCACCAGCGGCGCGATGAGGGCGCGCGGGGCGACGCCGCCCGCCTGCGCCGCCTTCAACTCCGAGTCGCGGCCCATGCGCCCGCCGGCGGTGAGGACCGCGAACGTCGCGGCGACCGGCAGGCCCAGGTGCAGGAACCACGGGACCTTCGCCCACAACAGCCGCGCGATCGCGCCGACCCCCGCCTCCTGCTCGACGAGGAAGCGCGCCAGGACGCTCAGCAGGTCGATCGACAACAGCAACGTCACGCCCGCGAGACCGAGCAGGAACAGGCCCGACGTCTCCCGGAGCAGGCTGCGCGCGAGGCGTTCCGGCACCCGCGCATGCTACCAGAGGGCTTCGCGCCCTCCGGACCCCGTCCCGCTCGCGTCCCGCCCCTCGCCCCGCTCCGGGTCCCGCCCTCCGCCGCGGCGCCGCGCCCACGCCGCACGCCGTCCTCGACGGCCCCGCGCGACGCGTTCGTGGGGTAGGTTCGGGGGCGCCATGCCCGCCGACCCCCCGACGCCCCCCGACGACCCGCTCGCTCCGTCCCTCGACCCGAACGCCGGGGAACGCACCCTGGTGCCGTGGCGCCGCTCGCCGTTCCCCGCGCCGTGGGCGACCTGGTTCGGGCGCACCGCGCCGCTGCACCTCGAGGTGGGGTTCGGCGACGGGCGCTACACCGTCCGCCGCGCCGCGGACGCCCCCGACGACGACTTCGTCGGCATCGAGGTGTCCGGCGTCAGCGTCCGCCGCGCCCTCGGGAAGCTCCGCCGCACGCCGCTCCCGAACGTGCGGCTCCTCAAGGGCCCCGCGCAGGTCGCGGTCCGGCAGCTGTTCGCCCCCGGCAGCCTCGCGAGCGTCACGGTGAACTTCCCCGACCCCTGGCCGAAGGGCCGGCACGAGGAGAAGCGGCTGTTGCGCCGCGACGTCTTCGCGCTCTTCGCCGACCGCCTCGCCGAAGACGGCGAGGTGCGCCTCGCGACCGACCACCCCGACTACCTCGCCTTCGCCGAGGCGGAGGCGGACGCCTCGGGGTTGTTCCGTTCCGTCCCGCGCGACCCGCCCGCGGCGGTGTTCGAAACGAAGTACGCCCTGAAGTGGCGCGAGCAGGGCAAGCCCCTGCACTACCGCGCCTTCGTCCGTACCGACGCGCCCGCCCCCGCCGTCCCGCTCCTGGAAAGGCCCGCCACCATGCCGCACGCGCTGTTCTCCGGAACCCTGCCCGACGCCCCGCCGTTCGAGAAGACCGTCGTGCCGTACGAGGGGGGGCACGTCGTCCTGCACGAGGTGGCGCGCAGCCTCGCCGGGGATCGCGGCGACCGGCGCCTGTTGGTGCGCGTCACGGTCGACGAGCCCGACCTCACGCAGCAGTTGCTCGTCGAGGTGCAGGCGCGCGGCGAGGACGGCTTCATCGCGCGGATCGGGTCGTTCGGCGATCCGCTCGTGACGCCCGCCGTGCGCGGCGCGGTGCACGCCGTCACCACCTGGCTCGAGCGCGACGCCGGCCTCCGGGTCGAAGCGAGGAACTACTGACGTGCCCGGCACGGGGTCCGGCCGGGGGTCCGGTGCGCCGTCCGGTGCGGGGTCCGGTGCTGGGTCCGGTGCGGGGTCGGGGGCGTCCGCCGACGGCCTCGCGCCGCTCCGCCTCGCGTCGTTCCCCGCCCCGCACGCCTTCACGACCCGCGCGGGGGGCGTCAGCGTCGGGCCGTACGCCTCGTTGAACCTCGCGACGCACGTCGGCGACGACGCGGACGCCGTCGCGGAGAACCGCCGGCGGGCGCTCCACGCCGCCGGCGCCGACCCCGCCCGCACCGCCACGGTGCGGCAGGTGCACGGCGCGACGGTGCACGACGCCGCCGACGCCCTCGCGGCCGCCGCGACCGGCGCGCCGCCCGAGGGGGACGCGCTGGTCGCGACCGACCCCGGCACCACCGTCGTCGTCGCGGTCGCCGACTGCGTCCCGATCCTGCTCGCGACGCCCGACGCGCGGGCGGTCGCCGCCGTGCACGCCGGTTGGAGGGGGTTGGTGGCCGGCGTCGTCGACGCCGCCGTCGCGGCGTTGGTGGCGCGGTCCGGCGCCGACCCCGCGACGCTGCACGCGGCGATCGGTCCGCACGCCGGCGCGGGGGCGTGGGCGGCCGGCCGGGCCGGCTACCAGGTCGGCGGGGAGGTCGTCGCCGCCCTCGCCGACGCCGGCTTCCCCGCGGACGTCGCGCGGCCCGACCCCACCGCCGACGACCGGTGGCGGGTGTCGCTCGAGGCGGTCACCCGCGCGGCGCTGGCGCGCTCGGGGCTCGAGGGGGCGCACGTCGCAAGCGGGGCGTGGGACACCCTCGCGGACGAGGGGCGCTTCTTCTCGCACCGCCGGGCGGGGGGCGCGACCGGTCGGCAGTGGGCGTGGGTGCGGACGGCGGGCGCGGCCGGCGGCTGGTAGGCTCCCCGCCATGGAGCGGCTTCTGGAGGTCCTGCGCGCCCTCCGGGCGCCCGACGGGTGCCCGTGGGACCGGGCGCAGACCCACGAGAGCCTCCGCCCGCAGTTGCTGGAGGAGGCGGCGGAGGCGGTCGACGCCCTGGGGTCCGGCGACGACGACGCGATCGTCGAGGAGCTCGGGGACGTGTTGCTGCACGTCGGCTTCCACGCGGTGCTGGGTGAGGAACGCGGTCGCTTCGACGCCGGCACCCTCGAGGACGCCCTCGTCGCGAAGCTCGTCCGTCGCCACCCGCACGTGTTCGGCGACGAACGCGCCGAGGACGCCGCGGACGTCGAGGCCACCTGGGCGCGGGTGAAGGCCGAGGAGCGGGGCGACGCGCCCCGCGACCCCGCCGACGGCGTCCCGGTGCACCTGCCCGCCCTCGCGCGCGGGGCGGGCCTCGCCGACGCCCTCGCGTGGGCCCCGAACGACGCGGCGCTCGCGCGGGCGGCGGAGGGGGCGGACGACGACGCGACCCTCGCCGACGCCCTGCTGGCCCTCGCGATCCGCGCGCAACGCCGGGGGGTCGACCCGGAGGTGCTGCTGCGCGACGCGCTCCGGGTCCGCCTCGCGGGGCGGGCCGACGCGATGGCGACCGATCCGCACGGCGCGGGGGGCGGGGCGTGACGCCGGCGGAGCTCGACGGCCTGCGCGGCGCGCTGGAGGGCGTCCGTCCGGACGTCCCGCCGCCCGCCGACCACCGGCCGGCGGCGATCCTCGTGCCGCTCTTGTGGGGCGACGCGGGGCTGGAGGTGGGGTTCATCACCCGCGCGAAGCACCTGGCCTCCCACCCGGGCCAGATCGCGTTCCCCGGCGGAAAGCTGGAGGCGGGGGAGACCCCGGAGCGCGCCGCGGTGCGTGAAGCGTTCGAGGAGATCGGGCTGGAGGTGCCCGGCGGCGCGATCCTGGGGCGGTTGGCGCCGCGCGTGTCGCCCGCGAAGTACGTCGCGACGCCGGTCGTCGCCGCCCTCCCGCGGCCGCCACGCTTCGCGCCCGACCCCGGGGAGGTGGAGGAGGTCTTCACCGTCCCCCTCGCGGAGTTGCGGCGGACCGCCCCGACGTTCGAGGAACGCCACCTGGACGGCCGGTCGTACCGCCTGGCGCGCTACGCCTGGCGCGAACGCAGCATCTGGGGGTTGACCGGCACGGTGCTGCACGACCTCCTCGACCGCTGGCCGGAGGGGCGCGCGTGAGCGGGCCGGAGCTGCGCGTCGAGGTCGGCGACCGGCGGGTGACGTTCTCCGTCGGGCGGATCGTCGACGGTCTGCAGGCGGCGGGGGCGGACACCGACGACGCGTTGGCGGTCGCGCAGGCGGTCGAGCGCGAGGTGCGGCGGGGCGACGCGGACGTCGTCGCGGAGGACGACCTGCGGCGGATCGTCGAGCGCATCGCCCGCGAGCGCGTCGGGGACGTCGTCGCCGACGTGTGGGTGGCGCGCACGCCGTCGTTCGTGCCGCTCACGGTGCGGCGGCGTCGGGGCGGCCAGCGGCGCTTCTCGCTCCGCAAGTTGGCGAACGCCCTCGAGGCCCTCGACCTGCCGTTCAAGGAGGCGTGGGCGTTGGCGCAGCAGGTGGAGCAGGGGATCCGCGCCGAGGGGGAGCGGTCGCTGACGGTCACCGAACTGGCGCAACGCGTCGCGTTGGCGCTCGAGGCGCGCTACGGGCGGGAGATGCGCCTGCGCTACGAGGCGACGTCCAGCCGCCCCGCCGACCTGATGGTCGTCGAGGAGGACGGCGAGCGCACCCCGTACTCGCGCGGCATCCTCGCGCGCTCGCTCACCGCGATCGGCTTGGGGCCGGAGATGGCGTACCACTTGGGCAAGCGGGTGGAGGCGGCGTTGTGGCGCGCCTCGGGCGGGGAGGTCGCGCGCGCCGACGTGCGCCGAGCGGTGCACGACGCCCTCGCGGAGGAGGCGGGGGAGGACTTCGCCCGCCGCTACGACCTCATGCGGGTGGTGCGGCGGCCCGACCGGCCGATCGTCGTGATGATCGGCGGGACGGCGGGCGTCGGCAAGTCGGAGTTCGCCGCGGAGCTCGCCTACCGCCTCGGGATCGTGCGGGTGACGTCCACCGACGCCGTCCGGCAGGCGTTGCGGTCGTTGATCGGGGCGGACCTCGCGCCGGTCCTGCACGAGTCCAGCTACACCGCGTGGTTGGCGGAGTTGCTGCCCGAGGAGCGGCCCGACGCCACCCCCAAACGCAAGGCGGTGGTGCGCGGCTTCCAACAGCAGGTGCTGCAGTTGGGGACGGCGATCCGCGCGATCGTGGAGCGCAACGTCACCGAGTCGACGTCGCTCGTGATGGAGGGCATCCACGTCGTGCCCGGCGTCAGTCACGCCCCGGTGGCGGGCGCGGTGATGGTGGAGTTGATGCTGGTGGTCGGCGACGAACGCATCCACCGCGAACGCTTCGGGGTGCGCGAGGGGCGTACCGGGGCGCGCCGCCCGCAGGCGCCGTACGTCGAGCACTTCGCGGAGATCCGCATGGTGCAGCGCTGGTTGGAGCGCCGCGCGACGGAGGCCGACGTGCCGGTCCTCGACGTCGCGGACCTCGACGACGCCGCCGACCGCGCGGTGGAGCACGTCCTCGACGCCGTGCTCGCCGCGCGCTCGGGGGACGCGCCGGACGCGTAGACTGCGGCCGTGGACGCCTCGCCCCCGCCCCCCCAGGCGCCGCCCGCCGGCGGCGCGTCGGCCGCGCCGGCGCTCGCCGCCACCGACCTCGTCAAGCGCTACGGCGCTCGGACGGTGGTGCAGGGCGTGTCGTTGGCGGTCGCGCCGGGCGAGGTGTACGCCCTGGTGGGCCCGAACGGGGCGGGGAAGACGACCGTCATTCGGCTGTTGTCGGGCTTGGCGTTCGCGACGTCGGGAACGGTGACGATGTTGGGGACCGACCCGCAACGCGAACCGGGGGTCCGGCGGCGCCTGGGCGCGGTCGTCGAGGCGCCCGCCGCCTTCTACCCGTGGTGGACCGGCCGGACGAACCTGCGCCTCCACGCCCGCCTCGCGGGCGGCGTGCCGGCCGGCCGCATCGATGCCCTGTTGGCGCTCGTGGAGCTCGAGGCGGACGCCGACCGGCGGGTCGCGACGTACAGCCTCGGGATGCGGCAGCGCCTCGGGGTGGCCGCCGCCCTGCTGGCGGCGCCGGACGTGCTGATCCTCGACGAGCCGGCCAGCGGCATGGATCCGTTGTCGCTGCACGTCGTCCACCGCGCCCTGCGCGACGCGGCGGCGGAGGGGGCGGCGGTGGTGTTGTCGACGCACCACCTCGACGAGGTCGCGCGGTACGGCTCGCGCGCGGGGATCCTGGAGGAGGGCGCCCTGATCGACGAGGTGGACCTCGTCGCGCGGCGGGGTCGCTACCGCGCGGTGGTCGGCGACGCCGACGCCGCCGTCGCGGCGCTCGCCGGGGTGGGGCTGGAGGCGGTCCGCGACGCGCGTCACGACCCGCGTGGCGAGGGCGTGCGTTGGCGCGTCGCGCGGCCGGAGGGCGGCGACGAGGCGGCGGTCGCGGCGCGCGCCACCGCGGCGTTGGTCGCCGCGGGGTGCGCGGTGGTGGAGGTCCGCGAGGACGTCTTCGACCTGCGGGCGTACTACCGCGACCGAATCCACGAACGCCGGGGGGTGGGGGTCGCGTGACGGCGCTGCTGCGCATGGAGGCCCGCAAGCTCGCTCAACTCACGAGCGTGCGCGGCGCGGCGCTGGTGTTGGCGGGGTTCCCCTGGTTGTGGGGGTACGCGCCCGGCATCTTCGACGTCTACGGCGTCGCGATCGTCTCCGGCTTCCAGGTGCCGGGCTTGGGGCTCGCGTCGGCGATGGAGTTCCTGATGCCGTTGATCGTGGCGATCGTGGCGGCGGAGTTGGTGGGGGTGGAGGTGACGCACGGGACGCTGCCGACGGTGCTGCTGCGGCCGGTGACGCGCTCGGCCTGGTTGGCGGCGAAGATGACGGTGGTCGCGGTCGTCCCGTTCGCGGCGTTGGGGTGGTTCTTCGCCGCGTCGCTGGTGGCGGGCGCCCCGTACGGGTTCGGCGCGTTCGTCGGGGGGACCGGCGTCGGGCCGGGCGGCCTGGCGGGCGTCGGGATGCTCGCGCCCGGCGCGGCGTGGGCGGAGTTGGTGGGCGCGTACGCGTGGGCGGCGGCGTCGCTGTTGCCGGTCGCGCTGTTGGCGGTCCTGGCGACGGTGTTGACGATGAACGCCGCCAGCGGGGCGCTGGCGACCCTCGCGACGTTGATCGTGATGGACCTGCTGGTGATCCTGCCGGGCGTCGAGCCGTACCTGTTGACGCGGCACCTGTCGGCGTACGTCGATCCGGTGGCGGGCCCCGGGTGGGTGGCGGCGTTGATCGCGCTGTACGGCGCGGCGTTCGCGGCGGCGGCGGTGCTGGTGTTCGAGAGGAAGGACTTCTGATGCGGCGTGCGGTGCGGCGCCTCGCGGCCGCCGGGGCGGCCGCCGCGCTGGCGTTCGGGGGGGCGGCGGCGCAGGACCTGCTCGCGCCGTACACGGTGCAGGTCGCGGCGCTCAGCGACCCGGAGGCGGCGATCCAGGTGTCGGGCGACCTGCTGCGCGACGGCTTCCCGAGCTACGTGGTGCGGGCGGAGGGGGCCGCGGGCGCGGTGTACCGCGTGCGGGTCGCGGCGTTCGGCGATCGCGCGACGGCGGACCGCTACGCCCGCGCGCTCGGGGCGCGGGTCGGGGGGGCGCCCCGCCCGGCGTTGGCGGAGGCGATCCCCGCCGGGATCCTGCCGCTCGCGCCGGCGCGGGTCGCGCGCGTGTCGGGGGACGCGACCGCGACCCTGCTGGCGTGGGGGGACGCCGTCGCGGTGCGCTACGGCCCCGACGACGCCGTCGGCCGCTACGAACTGCCGGGGGTGGGGACGGCGTTCGAGGCGTACCGGGCCGCCCCGATCGAGGGGGGCGGCCGGGTGGTGTGGACCACCTACCCGCTGGACGGGACGGCGTCGGAGGGGGACGCGCCGGACGTGCGGGAGGCGCTGGCGCGGCAGCGCCTCCGGCTCCTGGCGGACGCCTTGGGGGTGGACCCCGGTCGGTTGCAGGCGGAGGCGGTGCGGGGGGAGGTGGGGTCGCGCCACCTGCGGGTGTGGTCGCGCGTCCCCCCCGGCGCGGAGCGGGGGGAGGTGGCGGGCGTCCTGCGGCGCGAGGCGTCGTTCGACGCGCGCGACGCGGACGCCTGGTTCGGTGCGCCGCCGCCCGCCCCGGCGCCGGCGTGGCTGCGGTTGGTGGATGGCGAGGTGGTCGTGGTGCCGCCCGCGAGCGACCCCAGCCCGACCGACGCGAGCCCGACCGACGCGAACCCGGTGGATGCGAGCGTGGTGGATGCGAGCCCGACGGATGCGAGCCCGAGCGATGCGAGCGCGAGCGAGCCGAGTCCGACCGACGTGAGTCCGACCGATGCGAGTCCGGTGCAGGCGAGCCCGACCGATGCGAGCCCGACCGACGTCGTGGTGGGCGACGGCTGGCGGGCGGAGCCGGACGGGACGTGGACCCGGTTGGGGGTGGGGGACACGACGTGGCGCGCCCTGGTGGGCGCGCCGGTCGAGGGGGTGCGGGACGTGCTGGTGGTGCGCGCCGAGGGCGCGCTCGAGGTGGTGCGGTTGCGGCCGCGCTAGGGCGTCAACCGACGCTGAGCGGCGTCGCGGCGGCCACGCCGACCGGCGCGTCGCTCGCGGCGTCCGCCGTCGTTTCGCCCTCGAGCGGGGCGAGCGGCTCGCGTTCGGCGAGCCACCGTTCCGCCGTCATCGCCGCGCGGGTGCCGGCGCCGACGCTGGTCCCGAGCTGGCGGTACACCTCGTCGGCGATGTCGCCGGCGGCGAAGACCCCCTCGACGTTCGTGAAGATCTCGTCGCGGACCTTCGCGTAGCCGCTGTCCTGCAGCTCGACGAACCCGTCGAGGAAGCCGGTGTTGGGTTCGTGCCCGATGTAGACGAACACGCCGTCCGCCTGGATCACGTCCTCCCGGCCGCTGACGACGTCGCGGGTCTTGACGCCCGTCACCATGCCGTCCTCGCCGAGGACCTCCTCGACGACCGTATTCCACACGAACGTCATCTTCTCGTTCGCGAAGGCGCGCTCCTGCGCGCTCTTGTGCGCCCGCAGTTCGTCGCGGCGGTGCACGACGACGACCTCGCTGGCGAACTTCGTGAGGAAGGTGCCCTCCTCGAGGGCGGCGTCCCCGCCGCCGACGACGACGACGCGCTTGTCGCGGTAGAAGAAGCCGTCGCACGTCGCGCAGGTGCTGACGCCGCGACCGTAGAACTCGTCCTCGCCGGGCACCCCCAAGCGTTTCGGGTTCGCGCCGGTCGCGAGGATCACCGAGCGCGCCCGGTAGTCCGCTTCGTAGCCGCGGACCAGGAAGCCGTCGTCGGCGTTCCCGCTGACGCCCTCGACCTCCTCCATGAGGATGCGCGCACCGAACTTCTCCGCCTGGCGGACCATGCGTTGCGACAGTTCGGGGCCGGTGACCGCCTCGTCGAAGCCGGGGTAGTTCTCGACCTCCTCGGTCTGGGCGATCTGCCCGCCGGGCAGGCCCTTCTCCAGGATGATCGTGTCGAGCTGGCCGCGGCCGGCGTAGATGCCGGCGGTGAGGCCGGCGGGGCCGCCGCCGATGATGACGACGTCGGTCGAGATCGTCTTGCGTGCCATGGGTGCCTCCTCGGAGCGTGCGTGGACGCCGTTCGGGTCCGGAATGCGGTGCCGCGGTCCGCAGGGCGGTCGCGGTGGGGGTCGGGGGTGGGGTGCGCGCCCACGCCCGGGTACCCCCCTAGGGTATCACGGGGGGCGGGGGGAGGGGAAGGGCGCGCCGTGTAGACTGCCCCATGACCCACGCGCATCGTACCTACGGCGTGGACCTGCGCGCCCTGCCCGCCGCGGACGCCCACGTCCCCCTGACCGACCTCACCCTCCGCCGCGGCTTCGGCGCCTTCGACTTCCTCCGCGTCGAGCGCGGCGTCCCCACCTTCGCCGACGATCACCTCGCCCGCCTCGAGCGCAGCGCCGACCTGCTGGGCCTCACCCCCCGCCCCGACCCCGACGCCGTCCGCGCGCACGTCCGCGACGTCATCGACGCGAACGTCGCCGCCGGCGCGGTCGACGACGTCTTCGGACTGCAGCTGTACCTCACCGGCGGCGACCCCGACGACGGCTTCACGCCCGCCACCCCCCGCCTCCTGGTCCTCGTCGTCGACCTGCCGCCCGCCCCCGCCGCGGCGTACGACGACGGCGTCGCGCTCCTCACGCACCGCTTCGAACGCGACCTGCCCGAGGCCAAGACCACGAACTACTTCACCGCCGTGCGCCACGCCCGCACGCTGCGCGAGCGCGGCGCCGCCGACCTGCTCTACCACGACGGAACCCGCGTCCTCGAGGCGACCCGCTGCAACGTCTTCGTCTCCCTCGACGGCGAACGCCTCCTCACGCCCGGCGAGGGCGTGCTGCCCGGCGTCACCCGCACGCACGTCCTCGCCGCCCTCGACGGGGACGTCCCCGCCGCCCACGGCGAGGTCCCCCTCGCCGCCCTCGACGGCGCCCACGAGGTGTTCCTCGCCAGCACCACGAAGGGCGTCATGCCGGTCACCCGCATCGACGACCGACCGGTCGGCGACGGCACCCCCGGCCCCCTGACGCGGCGCGCCATGGCGCGCTTCGACGCCCACCGCGCCGCCTGGGTCGCCGCGCACGCCGACGCCTGGCGGGCCGCGCCCACCTCGTGAGCGACGCCGGCAACCCGCTCCTCACCGAGGCCGGCGTCCCCCCGTTCGCCGCCATCCGCGCCGAGCACGTCCGGCCCGCCGTCGACGCCGCCCTCGCCGACGCCGACGCGGCGCTCGACGCCGTCCGCCGCGCGACGCCGCCGTACCGCTACGACGACCTGCTCGGCGCCCTCGACCGCGTCGACCGGCGGCTGTCCCGCGTCACGCACGCCGCCGCGCACCTGAACGCCGTCCGCCAGGACGCCGCGCTGCGCGAAGCGTGGAGCGACGTCCTGGGCGACCTCGCCGCCTTCGACGCCCGCCGCGACGCCGACCCCGACGTCTACCGGGTGCTGCGCGCCTACGCCGAGAGCGACGAGGGCCGCGCCCTCGAGGGGGAACGCGCCCGCTACCTGCACCTCACCCTCGACGCCATGCGCCGCGCCGGCGCCGCCGCCGACGACGCCACCCGCGCGCGGGTCGCGGAGATCCGCGCCGAGCTCGCCGACCTCGCCCAAACCTTCCAGAACCACCTCCTCGACGGCGTCAACGCCTACGCGCTCGACGTCACCGACGAGGCCCGCCTCGCCGGCCTGCCCGACGGCCCGCGGCGGCGGGCCGCCGCCGCCGCGGAGGCCGCCGGCGTCGCCGGCTGGCGCTTCACGCTGCAGCCGCCCTCCCTCGGGCCGGTCCTGCAGCACGCCGAGGACCGCGCCCTCCGCCGCACCCTCTACGAGGCGGCGCAGGCCCGCGGGACGGGGGAGGGGCGCGACAACCGCCCGCTCCTGCCGCGCATCCTGGCGCTCCGCGCGGAGCTCGCCGACCGCCTGGGGTACGCGCACTTCGCCGACCTGCAGCTCGCCGACCGGATGGCGGGCGACGGCGCGACGGCGCAGGCGTTCGAGGCGGACCTGTGGCGCCGCGTCGAACCGCACGCCCGCGCCGAAATCGAGGAGCTGGAGCGCCTCGCGGTGGACGCCTGGGGGTACGACCGGCTCGAACCGTGGGACGTCGCCTTCCTCCAGGAACGCCTCCGCCGCGAACGGTTCGACCTCGACCCCGAGGCGCTGCGTCCCTACTTCGCCCTCGACCGCGTCCTCGACGCCGCCTTCGACCTCGCGCACGCCCTGTACGGCCTCACCATCGTCCCGGGCGACGCCCGCCACGCCTGGCACGACGACGTCCGCGTGTTCGACGTGACCGACGAGGACGGCGTCCACCGCGGCACCTTCTTCGTCGACCCGTTCCCCCGCGACGACAAGCGGGGCGGCGCCTGGATGATGCCGCTCGACACCGGCGGGCCCCGCCCCGACGGCGGCTTCGATCCGCACGTCGCGGCGATCGCCGCGAACCTCACGCCGGGCGACGCCGACACGCCCTCGCAGTTGACGCACCGCGAAGCGGAAACCGTCTTCCACGAGTTCGGGCACCTGGTGCACCACCTCCTCGGGCACGTCGAGACCCGCTCGCTGTCGGGGATCCGCGTCGCCTGGGATTTCGTCGAGCTCCCCAGCCAACTCATGGAGAACTGGCTGTACGACGACGACGCGCTCGCGCGCATCGCCCGGCACGCCGACACCGGTGAGCCGCTCCCCCCCGAGGTGCGCGAACGCCTCCGCGCCGCGCGGACGTTCGGCGGCGCCTGGCAGCTGGCGCGGCAACTGTCGCTCGGCACCGTCGACCTGGCCCTCCACGTCGACTACGACCCCGACGCCGACGGCGACCCCGTCGCCTGGGGCCGGGCGGTCCTGGCGCCGTTCCAGATCCGTCCCGACGCCGGCAACGAAGGGCTCCTGCCCGCCTTCCAGCACGTCTTCGCCGGCGGGTACGCCGCCGGCTACTACAGCTACCTGTGGAGCGAAATGCTGGACGCCGACGTCTTCTCCCGCTTCGAGGCGGCCGGGACGTACGACGCCGCCACCGGTCGCGCCTTCCGCGACGCGGTCCTCGCGCCCGGCGCCACGCGCCCCCCCGACGGCCTCGTGCGCGACTTCCTCGGGCGCGACCCCGACGTCACCGCCATGCTGCGGCGCGCCCTCGGGCCCGACCGGGTCGACCCCTGACCGCTCACCACAGGCCGGCGCGGCGCGCCGCATCCAGCAGCGTCACGCCCCGCGCGTACCCCGCGACGCCGTCCCCCTGCCCGCGCACTTGTAGGTACCCGGCGTAGACCGTCCACGCCGCCCGGCGGAGCGGGGACGGCCCCGCGGTCGCCTCCGCCAACGCCCGCAGGTCGGCGCGCATCCGCGCCCGCCACGGCGCGTCCGGCGCCGCGACGCCCTCGAGCGCCGCGCTGCGGACCGCGGGCGGCAGCAACGTCCACGCCCGCAACGCCGCGGCGTAGCGCGCGTCGGGATGGTCGGCCCGCACCCCCGCGAGCGCCCCCACCAGCTCCGCGCCCGCTTCGCTCTCGAACCCCGCGGCGTGCGCCCACTCGTGCGCCGCGGTCGCCGCCCGCGCCCACGCCGGCAGGCCCCCGTCGACGTGCACCTCCAGGGTCCAGGGGGAGATCACGCCCCCCACCCCGAGCGGCCCGAACACGGCGTGCGGGACGCGCTTGGCGCGCGCGGGGAGGCGGACGTCCGGCGCGAACCGCGCGACCTCGCGGCGCACCGCCGCCTCCGCCGCCGGGCCGTCGAACGGCCCGACCGGCGCGTCGCGCCGGAGGGTGGCCAGCAACGCGTCGGCGAGCGCCGCGACGTCCGCATCGCTGGGGGGGTCGGCGGGGAGGTCCAGGCGCACCTCGACCGGGGGACGCGCCCCGTGCAGCCCCCAGACCCCCTGGAACGCCGCCACCACCAGCAGCGCGATCCCGAGCCCCCGCGTCGCGCGCCGGCCCCACGTCGCCGGCCGAGCGCGGGCGAGCGCGATCCACACCGCGACCCCCGCGAACGCCAGGACCGGCGTGAGCGGCAGCGCCACCCGGTCGGTCACCGCCGCCAGCGCGTGCGACAGGGCGGGGTGGACGTACGTCGCCCACCCCTCCAGCGCCGCCGGGACCCGCGCGACCGCGACCCACGCGACCGTCGCCACGACCCCGGCGACCGCCCAGCGCGACACGCCCCCCCGGGGCGCCCGCCCGCCCGTCACGACCCCCACCCCGCATCGCGCTCCCACGCTTCGCGCGTCGCGATCCACCAGCCGCCCGGCAGCGCCTCGAACGGGGCGGGCGGCCGCCCCCGCCCCGCCCGCACCTGCACGACGTCCGGCGCGAGGACGGGGAACGCCAGCGCCGCGCACGCCCGGACCGCCCGGTCGCGCGCCCACGGCAGCCACGCGCCGCCCTCGGGGTCGGGCAGCCCCACGTGCACGACGTCCAGGCCCTCCGCCCCCACCTGCCGCGTCATGCGCGGGCGGGCCGGCAGGTCCCCCTGCACGAAGCGCAGGACGTCCCCCTCGCGGTCGGCGGCGACGCGAAGCGGCGGCTCCACCGCCGCGTAGCGCGGTGCGGGCGCGGGGAACGCCGCGTCGTACGCCGCCATCCGCTCCGCCTCCAGCGCCCGCGCGCGCGCCGCGAGGCGCGCCGCGTCGCGCTCCCCGAGGCGCGTCGGGTCCTCCAGCGCGGTCGCGACCTCCGCCGCCTCCGCCTCCAACGCCTCCAGCCGGGCGGCGGGGTCCGCCCCGTCGTCCGCCGCGGGGTCGGCGGCGTCGCCGTGCCCTTCGCCGTCGTCCCCCTCGTGGCGGCGCACGCCCCGCCGCCACCCCGCCACCCCGCCGCGCCACCGGACGAGGACGCCGTCCTCGACCGTCGCGACGTCGCGCGCGACGGCGTCGGCGAGGCGGACGTCGTGCGTCACGACGACCGCGGCCCGCGCGGGGTCGCGCAGCAGGTCCTCCAGCTGCTCGATCCCGTCGAGGTCCAGGTCGTCCTCCGGCGTCTCCAGCAGCCACGCGTCGGCCTCCGACGCCGCGAGCGCCGCCAAGCCCGCGCGCGCCCGCTCGCCCCCCGACAGGGCGTCGGGCGCGGCCCGCCAGCGGTCGTACGGCAGCCCGAACGCCGCCAACGTCGCCGCCGCCTTCCCGTCGTCCAGCCAGCGCGTCGTCGCCGCCCACGGCGACGCCCCCCCGAGCCCGCGGTCCTGAGCCGAGGCGAAGCGCACCCGCGCGCCGGTCCGCACCGCGACCTCGCCGGCGTCGGGCCGCACCTCCGCCGCGAGCGCCCGCAGCAGGAGGCCGGGCCCGGCGTCACCCTGCCCGAGGATCGCCAGGACCTCGCCGTCGTCCACGCGGAGCGTCGCGCGCACGCCGTCCGCCTCGCCCCCGACCCGCACGTCGTCGGCGCGCAGCAGCGGCCCGCGCCGCGTCCCGCCCCGCCCCTCGCTCCGTCCCGCACCCCGGTCCGCACCCGCCGCGTCGCGCGGCGCCGGCGCGCCCGCGGGCCGCGGCCCCATCGCCGCCGTCCGGCGGGCGTGCCCCCAACCGGGCGCCGCGACGTCGAACGGCTGCCGGACGCTCCACAGCCGTCCCCCCTTCACCTGCGCCGTCTGCCGCGCGAAGCGCGCGAGGAACGCCCGGTCGTGGCTCGCCGCCACGACCGTCGTACCGGCCGGGAGCGCCTCCAGGCGCGCCGCGAGGGCGTCGCGCGCGGGGACGCTCAGGCCGTTCGTCGGTTCGTCCAGCAGCACCACATCCGGTGCGCTCGCCTCGATCACCCGCCAGGCGACCCGCCGGCGGGCGGCCGGCGACAGCGACGCCAGCGGCGTCGAGAGCGGCGCACCGCCGGCGTCGGCGACGAGATCGCGGGCCACCCGCCGTTCCGCCCGCCACCCACCGGCCGCCTCGAACGCCTCCTGCGCCGCCCCGTACCGGGCCAGGTCGCCCCCGTCCGCCGCGAGGCGCGCCGCCTCGCGCTCCATCGCGGCCTCCGCCCGGCGGAGGGGCGCGAGCGCCTGCCGGAGGGCGTCCTCCAGCGTCGCGGGCGCCTCCGGCCCGAGGGTGCCCGCCTGCGTCAGGTGGAGGACGTGCAGGCCCGGCGCCCGCACGACCCGCCCCTCCGACGCGCCGCGCGCGCCGGCGAGCAGCTGCAACGCCGTCGACTTGCCCGCCCCGTTCGGGCCGACCAGCCCCCACCGGTCGCCCGGCCGCACGACCCAGTCGACGCGATCGAGCACCGCCCGATCGCCCGCCCAAACCGTCACCTCCCGGAGCGCGAGCGCGACGTCCACCCCGACAGGATACGCGCGGCTCCGCCACCGACCGGCGTCGGCCGGGCGACCGCCCACCCCACCCCCGCACCGCGCCCAGGGCCACCGACCCGGACGCCGCGCCCGGCGTACCCTGCCCCATGCTCGATGCGCTCGATCCCCCCCGCACGCGCGACCTCGTGCCCGGCCCCGCCCGCTCCGGCGGGCGGTACGTGGCGTACCTCGTCGACGCGGCGCAACGCGCCCACCACAACCCCGCCCTCGAGGAGGCCCTGCACCTCGGTCGTGCCCTCGACCTGCCGGTCGTCGCCGCCTTCGCGCTGGATGCGCACGAGCCGGGCCTCAACGCCCGGTCGGCGGCGTACCTCCTCGACGGGCTGGTCGACCTGCAGGGGGCGCTGGCGGCGCGCGGGGTGGGGTTCGCCGTCCGCTACGCCGACCCCACGACCCTCGCGCACGCCCTCGCGCCCGACGCCGCGGCGTTGGTCCTCGACCGCGGCTACCTCCGCCACCAGCGTGCCTGGCGCGCCCGCCTGGCGCGCGAGGCGCCGCTCCCGATCCGCGAGGTGGAGGGCGACGTCGTCGTGCCCGTCGAGACCGTCACCGACAAACGCGAGTGGGCGGCCCGCACGATCCGCCCGAAACTCTGGCGGCACGCCGAGGCGTTCCTCGTGCGGCCCGACGCCCAGCCGGTCGCGGTGCCCGCCGACGCGGTCGCGCTCGCCGACGGCCTGCCGCCCGTCGAGCTCGCCGACCTCGGGACGGTCCTGGCGTACCTCGACCTCGACGACCGGGCTGCGCCGGTCGCCGCGGAGGTCGGCGGCGAACGCGCCGCCGACGCCCGGTTCGAGCGGTTCCTCGCGGACCGCTTC
>CAJXOA010000021.1 GCA_913057685.1 uncultured Trueperaceae bacterium | reverse complement strand
GGGCCTCGTCGGGGGGTAGGGCGTCCATCCGTCAGGTCGCGCGCGGGCGGGCCTCGTACCCCACCGCCCGCAACGCCTCGACCGCCCGCTCGAGCGCCGCGGCGTCCTCGAACGCCAGGCGCACCGCCCCGCCCGCCTCGCGGATGGCGAGGACCTCGATCTCCTTGAGGTTGACGCCCGCCTCGCCGCACGCGGCGGTGATGCGCGCCAGCTCGCCCGGTTGGTCGCGGACCGCCAGCACCACCTCCGGGCGGGGAGGGAGGACCCCGCGCCGCACGACGGGGATGCCGTCCCGCGTCCGTTTGGCGTGCTCGGCGTGCGCGAGGAGCGCCTCGCGGTCGTCGAGGTCCGCCTCGAGCGCGTCGAGTTCGGCGCGTAGGTCGGCCAGCGCCGCCCGCACCGCGTCGGCGTTGCCGCGCACCATGTCGCGACTCATGACCGGCGAGCCCGACGCGACGCGCGTGAGGTCCCGGAAGCCGCCGGCCGCCAGCAGCATCGCCGCGTCGCGGTCGCCGTCGTCGCCCGCGAGGCGGGTGAGCGCCAGGGCGGTCAGGTAGGGCACGTGCGAAACGCGGGCCACGAGGCGGTCGTGCCGGTCGGGCGCCAACGTCAGGGGGCGCGCGCCCAGTGCCTCGACGAACGCGCGGACGCGCTCCAGGGCGCCGGGGTCGGTCGCATCGGTCGGGGTGAGGACCCACACGGCGTTCTCGAGCAGCGCCGCGTCGGCGTTCGCGACGCCCGCCCGGTCGCTGCCCGCCATCGGGTGGCCCCCGACGAAGCGGAGGCCGGGGACCTCGGCGAGGTCGGCGACGACGTCGCCCTTCACCGACCCGACGTCGGTCACGATCGCGTCGGGCCCGAGGAACGGCGCGAGGTCGCGCGCGAGGCGGGTCAGCGACCCCGTGGGGGCGGCGAGGACGACGAGGTCGGCGTCGGCCAGCCACGGGCCGGGCGCGAGGCGGGCCTCGTCGATCACGCCGTGGAAGCTGGCGACCTCGAGCGCTTCGCCGTCCGGGTCGAGGCCGACGACGCGGTCGGCGACGAAGCGCTGCCGCGCCCCCAGCGCGATCGAGCCGCCCAACAGCCCGACGCCCGCGACGACGATCGTGCCGACGAGGGGGGCGGGCCGCATCAGGCGACCGCCCGGAGGGAGGCCCCCACGCGGGGCGCGCGCGCCGCGCGCAGCCTGCGCGGCGTGCGCGGCGTGGGGGGGTGGGAGGCGGGGCGCATGCGCCCGAGTCTAGCGCGGGGTGGCGCCCCCGCCGCGGGGACGGCGTATCATGCCGCGAACCCCAACGAGAGGGCGTGAGGCATGCCAGGAATCGCGGTGATCGGGGCCCAGTGGGGCGACGAGGGCAAGGGCAAGGTCGTGGACGCCTTGGCGCACGACGCGGACTACGTCGTGCGCTACGCCGGCGGCGCGAACGCCGGCCATACGGTGGCGGTCGACGAGGAGACGTTCAAGCTGCACCACCTGCCGTGCGGGGTGCTGCACGACCGGCCCGTGAGCGTCCTCGGGGCCGGCATGGTGGTCGACCCGTGGGCGTTGATCGAGGAGGTCGACGCCTTCGCCGCCCGGCGCGACCCGGGGACGTTGCTGTTGTCGAGCGAAGCGCACCTGGTGCTCCCGCACCACAAGAAGAACGACGAGGGCGGCGGGTTCGTCGGGACGACCGGGCGGGGCATCGGCCCGGCCTACAGCGACAAGGCCCGCCGCCTCGGGGTGCGGGCCGGCGACCTGCTCGACGACGAGGTGCTGCGCGAGCGGCTCGAACGCCTGCTGCGCGGCAAACCGAACTCCACCGCCCGCGTCGGCTGGACCGACGTCGACGCCGCCCTGCGCGCCCTCGAGGACGTCCGCGTGCGGCTCGCGCCGTGGATCGGGGACGGCGGCGCACGCGTCCGCGAGGCGCTCGCGCGCGGCGAACGCGTGATGTTCGAGGGGGGGCAGGGCACGATGCTGGACCTCGCGTACGGCACCTACCCCTACGTCACGAGCAGCCACCCGACGGTCGGCGGGATCCTGACCGGCGCGGGGGTCTCGCACCGCGCCCTCGGGCGGGTGGTCGGCGTCGTCAAGGCGTTCACGACCCGCGTCGGGCACGGACCGTTCCCCACCGAGGTGCACGACGACGCGACGCTCGCGCGGCTGCGCGGGACCGGTGCGAACCCGTGGGACGAGTTCGGGACGACGACCGGGCGCGCGCGGCGGGTCGGGTGGCTGGACCTCGAACAGCTCCGCTACGCCGCGGAGCTGAACGGCCTCGACGCCCTCGTCGTCACGAAGCTCGACGTCCTCTCCGGCCTCGACGAACTGAAGGTGGGGGTCGGCTACGCCGCGGACGGCAGCCCGGTCTACGAGACGCTGCCCGGCTGGGGGGAGGTCGCCGGCATCTCCGACCGCGCGGCGCTCCCCGCGCCGTTGATCGCCTACCTGGAGCGCATCGAAGCGTACGTGGGCGTGCCCGTCGCGATGTTCTCCACGAGCCCGCAGCGCCGCGACACGTACGGCGAGGTGGCGTGGCCCGACGCACCCGCCGCCGTCGCGTCGTAGGGCGATGCGGGCGGTGCTCTGGGGCCTCGCGGTCGCCGGCGCGCTGGCGGTGGTCGGCGCGACCGTCGTCGGCTGGACGTTCAGTTCGCGCATCCTGATCCCCGCCCCCTACCAACTGTTCCCCGAGTTCGCGCTCGGTCCGGTGCGGGAGGTGGGCGACGGGCGCTACGAGGTGGTGCTGCCCCTCCCGGAGGGCGCCGCCCCACCGCAGGCGGCCCGCACCGACGTCGAGGGCCGCTACGGCCTGCTGTGGGAGGGGGGCGGCGGCCCGCTGGGGCCGGTGTTGGACCGGCGGGAGGACGGCGTCGTGCGCCGCGTCGAGGTGCGCCGCGGCACCCCGCCGGAGGCGGGCCTGCCCGCCCGCATGGACGTCACGCTGTTCGCCACGCCCGAGGAGCGCGGCGTCGCGGTGGAGGACGTCACCCTCCCCGGCCCCCTCGGGCCGCTCCCCGGCTGGTGGATCCCCGCCCCCTCCCCGACCGACCGCGCGATCGTCGTGTGGCACGGCCGGCGGCGGGCCGACCGCAGCGAGGCGCTGCGGATCCTCCCGACCCTGGCGGCGGCCGGCGCGGCGCAGGGTGCGTCGGTATTGGTGAGCAGCTACCGCAACCACGACGCGTCGCCGGACGACCCCAGCGGGTTCTTCCGCTACGGCGCGCGCGACGGCGAGGTCGCCGACGCCCTCGCGGCCCTCGCGTGGCTCGAGGCGCGCGGCGTCCGCGAGGTCGTCCTGGTGGGGTTCTCGATGGGGGGCAGCGTCGCGTTGGGGGCGCTCGATGCGCTCCCGGAGGGCGCCCCCGCGGTGCGGGGGGTCGTCCTCGATGCGCCGTTGATCGATCCGTTCCCGACCTTCCTGCAGGGCGCGGAACGCTTGGGGGTGCCGCTCCCGGGGCTGGTGACGCGCCTCGCGCTCGGGGTGGCGGAGCGCCGCTCCGGCCTCGACTTCGCGGCGTTGGACCGCCGCCGCACCGCGCCCGACGTCGACGTGCCGGTGTTGCTGTTCGCGGGGACCGGCGACACGACGACGCCGATCGCCATGATCGACGCCTTCGCCGAGGCGCTCCCGACCCCCCCGACGTACGTCCGCCTCGACGGCGTCGAGCACGTCGAGGCGTGGAACGTCGGTCCCGAGCGGTACGAGCGCGACGTCGCGCGGTTCCTCGCGGCGGTGTGGCCCTGAGCCGTGCCCCGAACCGTGCCCCGAACCGTGCCCGGAATGGCGCCTCGACCCGTGTCCGGAACCGTGCGGGGGGCGGGGGCGCCCCCCGCACGGCGGCGGTCGGGGCTCAGCCGCGCTGGTCGACGGGCGTGAAGGTCTTGCCCTTCGCGCCTTCGTAGACGAGGCGGGGGCGCATCAGGCGGTTGTCGGCGTACTGCTCGAAGAGGTGCGCCATCCAGCCGGCCGTGCGCGACAGCGCGAAGATCGGCGTGTAGGTCTCCTTCGCGAAGCCCAGCATCCGGTAGACCGACGCGCTGAAGAAGTCGACGTTCGGCTTCACCTGCTTGCCCTTCGCCTCCATCGCGGCGTCCATGACGCGCTCCATCTCGAGGCTCATCTCGAACCACTTCGCGTCGCCCGACTCCTGCGCGAGGCGTTCGCTGACCCCCTTGAGGATCGTCGCGCGGGGGTCCATGACGCGGTAGACGCGGTGCCCGAAGCCCATGACGCGGCCGCCCTCCTCGGCGAGCTTGCCGTGCACGTACGGCTCGACGCCGGCGAGGTCGCCGATCGACTCGAGCGCCTGCATCACGCCGTAGTTCGCGCCGCCGTGCAGCGGGCCCTTGAGCGAACCGATCGCCGCGGTGATCGCGCTATACGGGTCGGTGAGGCTGGAGGCGGTGGCGCGCGCGACGAACGTGCTGGCGTTCGAGCCGTGCTCGGCGTGCAGCACCAACGCGACGTCCATCACGCGGGTCGCGGCGTCGCTCGGCTCCTCGCCGTTCACCATCCGCAAAAAGTTCGCCGCGACGCCCAGGTTCGGGTCCGGCGCGACCGGTTCCTGGCCGGCCTGCAGCCGCTGGTACGCCGCCACGATCGCCGGGATCTTGCCCAGCAGCGACGTCCCGACCCGCCGTAGGTTCGCTTCGCTCGTGTCGTCCGCGTCGTCGTCGAACGCCGCGAGGGCGCTCACCGCGGTCCGCAGGGCGTGCATCGGTGCGGTGCCCTTCGGCGTGCGCGCCAGCAGGTCGAGGACCTCGCCCGGCAGGTCGAAGGCGGGACGCAGCCCGTCGCGCAGGGCGTCCAGTTCGCTGCGGGTCGGGAGCTCCCCGAACCACAGGAGGTGCACGACCTCCTCGAACGACGCCTGGTCGGCGAGCTCGCGAATGTCGTAGCCGCGGTAGATCAGTTCGCCGCGCTCGCCGTCGATGGAGCAGATCTGGCTGGTGTCGACGTTGACGCCGGCGAGTCCGCGATGGATCTCGGTCATCGGTGCCTCCTCGTGGACCGTGATTCTACACGTCGGGTCGCGCCCGCCCGCCTCGCCCCGTTGCATCCGGTCGTCCCCCTCCGTAGTGTCCCACCTCGCGGCGGTCGGGCGCGTCAGCCGACGCCGAACCCCGCCCCCGCGGCGGCGCCCGCCGCGGTCGCGGCGACCGCGGCGAGGATCAACCACGGCAGCGTCGCGCGGCCCAAGCGCCCCCCGCCCAGGGTGGCGGCGAGGCCGCCCTTGACGACGCAGTTCGCCGCCGCGGCGATCCCCACCGCGAGCGCCGCGACGCCGGGCCCCAGCCCACCGGCGTGCTGTTCGGCGAGGGAGAGCAGGATCGCGTCGAGGTCGGTGAGGCCGGCGAGGCCGGCCGCGACGAGCAGGCCCGCCGCACCGAGCGCCTCCCGGGCGGCGCGCACGACCAGCACGACGACGGCGTACGCGGCGGCGAAGGCGAAGGCGGCGCGCAACTCGAACGGGTTGCGCAGCGTCACGTCGGGCGCGCCGTCCCCCTCGCGGGTGGCGGCGACCGCCACGCCGACCCCCAACACCGCCACCATCGCCGCGAGCGGCAGCGCCGCCCACGGTGCGAACGACGGCTCGACGACCCACACCAGCAGCAGCAGGCGGGGGCCCGCCACCGCGCTGGCGGCGAGCAGGCCGGTGGCGAGCGTGCCGGTGAGGGCCGGGTCGCTGCGGGCGCGCCGCGCGAACGCGAGCGTCACCGCCGTCGACGACGTCAGGCCCCCCAGGACGCCGGACACGGCGATGCCGCGGCGGGTCCCGACCAGCTTCACGGCGACGTAGCCGAGGAACGACACGCCGCTGATCAGCACGACGAACGTCCAGATGGTGCGCGGGTTCCACACCCCCCACGGGCCGAAGGGCGCGTCGGGGACGAGCGGAAGCAACACCAGCGACAGCACCGCGAAGCGGACGGTGGCGAGCAGGTCGCGCCGCGTCAGGGTGCCGGCGAACCCGTGCAGTTCCTGGCGTAACGACAGCGTGCCGGTCACGATGACCGCCCCCGCGAGGGCGGGAACGTGCTCCCCGAGGCCCGCCAGGATCCCCAGGACGAAGGCGAGGAGGGCGGCGACCTCGGTCGTGCCCCCCACCCGACTCCCGGACGATTCGCGCCAGTAGCCGAGCGCGACGAGGAGGGTGACGGCGGCGAACGCGGCGAGGAGCGGTGCGGCCCCGAGCGGCGCCTGCAGGAGGCCGGCGACCGCCCCGAACAGGGCGATGAGGGTGATGGTGCGCACGCCGGCGAAGAGGACCTCGGCGCGCTCGCGTTTGCGTTCGCGCTCGAGGCCGATCATCGCGCCGAGCAGCGTCGCGGCGAGCAGCGACCAGATGGCGTCGGCGGGGGCCACCGCGCCTCCCTCCCGTGGGCGACGCCCGCCCACGCCCCACGCTACGTCCGCGGTGGACGGCCGTCGGTGCGGGCTGCCCACCGTCCGCCGCGGCGCACGGCCCACGTCACGGCGCGGTACCGTTCACGACGTGAGCGCGTGTGGGCGGAAGCGAAGGCGGGCGGGCGTGACGGTCGTCGAGTTGATCCTCGCGGTCGCGGTGCTGAGCGTCGCGCTGGCGCTCGGGGCGGGGCCGTTGCGCGACGCCGTCGCGCGCCAGGGCGCCGAAGGCCCGGTCGCGACGTTCCGCGTCGCGGTCCGCGCCACCGCGACCGCCGCGGCGGCGCAGGGCGAGCCGTTGACCCTCGCGTGGGCCGGCGACCGCCTGGAGATGCGCGACGACGCGGGCGTCGTGCAGCGCGACTGGCCGTTCCCCGCCGACACCCCGACCACCCTGACGCCGGGCCCGCTGCTCGAGGCGACCCCACCCGGCCGGCTGGCCTCCCTCGATCCCCTCCCCGACCCGCTGACGTTCGACGTCGAGGGGGAGACGGTGACGGTGCGCGTGTCGCTGATCGGCGAGAGCGAGCGGACGCCGTGAGGCGCCGCGCCGGCCTGACGGTCCTCGAGGTGATGATCGCCGTCGCGGTGACGGCGCTCGCCACCGCCGCGCTGACCGGCGTGGCGGTCGGGACCCTCCGCGCGGTCGGTGCGAGCGACGTGCGGACGCACGCCGGGCAGGTCCTCGCCTTCCTCACGCGCGAGGTGGTCGGGGGCGACGCGCGGGTCCTGGCCGCCGAGGACGCCACCGCCGCGTGGGGGTACGGCGAGCTGGTCGGCGCCTTCCCGGAGCTCGGGACGCAGGAGGGCGTCGGCGATCCGGACCGCTACCGCGCGGAGGTCGCGCACGACGGCGCGGTGGACGTCGCGGGCGCCGCCGCGGTGCGCTACCGGGTGGCGGTGTGCTTCGGCGGCGACGACGACGCCGAATCGTGCGTCGACGCCGTGACGTTCGGGCCCGCCCCGACCCCGACGGGCGACGGCTCGTCGTTGCTGCCGGGGATCAACTGATGCGCCGCGCGACCCGGGGGGCGGCCGGTCGGAGCGACCGGCGGGGGTTCGGCCTCGTCGAGCTGCTGGTGGCGCTCGCGGTGTTCGCGGTGCTCGTCGCCGTCGCCGGCGGCGTCCTCGTGCAGGCCCTGAAGATGTTCCGGCACAACGAGGTCGCGACGGAGCTGCAGGGCAGCCTCCGGCGGTCCGCGGAGGTCGTCGCGCAGGACCTGCGCTCGATGGCGTTCGGGGCGTTGGCGGACACGCCGGTCGAGACCGGCCCGACCTCGGTGGCGTTGCTGTTGCCCGACGGACCGGCGTGGCCGGTGTACCCGCACGATTCGGGCCGCAACGCCAGCTTCGTGAACGCCGCGAACGTCCAGATCGGCGCGTCGGCCGCGAGCGCCGCCGCGCTCGACGTCGCCGGCCGCGAGGTCGTCATGAAGAACGGACAGGGGATCGCGGTGGTCCTGCCCATCACGAACGTCTCGCGCCGCGGCGGCGCGACGTCGCGGACGTGGAACCTGGTGCATCCCGCCTGCGCGAACACGATCGACTACACCGACGGGACGACGATCCTGCAGCGCAGCGCCGCGGTCGGCTACGGCGTCGACCCGACCTCCGGGGAGCTGTCGCGCTACGCCGCCAACGGCGTCCGCGAACCGCTCGCCTTCGCGGTCGACACCCTGACGCTGCGCTACCTGTACGTCGCCCCCGACGGCGACGTCGAGACGCGCGACGCGCCGTACGAGAACGCCGACGGCGCGCCGCTCCGCACCGTGCGGGTCGGGGGGGAGGAGCGCCACCTCGACGCCGTCCGGGTCACCCTCGTCGGGCAGGCGGAGGGACCGTTCGGGACGATTCAACGGACGCTGACGACCCTCGCGCCGCTCCCCGAGCCAGGCCCCCAGACCGCGGAGGCGGTGGTGCCATGCGCGTGAGGGCGCGCCGGACGCAGGGCATCGCGGCGTTGACGGCGCTGCTGGTGATGGGCCTCGTGACGGCGGTGGGGACGATGATGGTGACGCGGGCGTTGACGGAGGTCGAGACCAGCGTCGACGACGTCGGCATCGTCCGCAGTTTGGCGTTGGCGCGCGGCACGGCGAACCTCGCGGGCGCGCTCCTGCAGGGCCCCGTCCGCGGGGCGCTGCACGCCATCGTCGAGGGCGACTCGTCGTCGGGTGCGCGCTGGTCGTTCGGGTCCGGCGCGGTCGGCGCCGACCGGCCCGACCCCGACGCGGTCGCGGTGGCGTTGACGGGCGGCTCCGGGTCGGTGGCGAGCCGCCTGCAGGCCGACGTCGATGCGCTCGTGTGCGACGCGGCGCTGCCGGACGTCGGCGAGGACGCGTCGGTGTCGCTGCGCATCCACCTGACCGACGTCGCCTGCGGCGAAGGGCTGCCGCCCGGCGTGACGTTGGGGGAGGGCCGGTTCGTGAGCGGCGAGGCGCGCGAGGGGTCGGGCGCCGTCGCCGAGCAACGCTACGCCCTGCCGTACGTGGTCGTCGCGGTGGGGGAGGTCGACGGTTTCCGCCGCTCGATCGTCAGTTACGGCGAGTACCAGTTCCTCGTCGGGCGGGCGTCGTTCGCGCGCTACGCGTTGTTCTCCGGCAACCAACAGACGCGCGGCGGAGCGCAGATCTGGTTCACGTCCGACACGCTGTTCGACGGGCCGGTCCACAGCAACGAGCACTTCAACTTCTACCGCCAACCGTGGTTCGGAGGGGAGGTCACGAGCGCCGGCTGCTTCGAGGCGGGGGTGGACGGCTGCGCGCCCGTGCCCGGTCCCGACCGCGAGGCGGGGGCGTTCTTCTTCCCGTACTTCCAGTCGGTCGCGACGATGGCGGACCCGACCGCGCCCGCCTTCTACTCGTACTGGTACGGCCTACAGCGGCCGGAGCTGACCGAGGGGGTGGATTGGGAGGCGTCGTTCGTGCCGCTGCCCGAGAACGCGCAGCAGCAGCAGGCGGAGGCGGAGGCGTCGGGCCTCGCGATCATGGGGGACGTCGAAGGGATGACGCTCTACGCCGGCAGCGCGGACGGCACGCCGGTCGACGCCGGCGCGACGCACCAGTACGTCGAGGTGGAGCTGGCGAGCCCGACGCGGGTCTGCACCGAGAACGGCTGCAGCACGCTGCAGGGCGAGGTGCGCTGGCGCGCGACCGACGACGACGAACTGCAGCGCGAGGTGTGCACCCCCAACGGCTGCTACTGGTCGTCGGAGGGGGCGTTCAACGGCGTGCTGTACGCCGACGGCGACGTCGAGCGCGCGACCGGGCCGGGGCGGACGCCACCCAAGAGCGACGACGCGTCCGACGCGCCGCCCGCCGTCGCGGCGTTCTCCACGCTGACGTTGGCGGCCCGCGACGACGTGCGCATCACCGGCGACCTCCGCTACGAGGACCCGCCGTGCAGCGAAGCGGCGTCGCGCAATCCCGACGGCAGCGTCACGCCGTCGACGTGCGAGAACCTGGACGCGACGAACCTGCTGGGGATCTACAGCCAACGGGGGGACGTGCGCATCGGCAACGAGAATGCGGACCCGACGTGGAACGCCCCGGAGAACCTCGAGGTGCACGGCACCTTGATGAGTGCGGAGGGGTCGGTGCGGGTCGAGCGCTTCCGCGACGGCCCGCCGCGCGGCACGGTGACGCTCCTGGGCGGCATCATCGGCGAGTACTACGGCGCCTTCGGGACGTACTGGGCGGGCTCGGGCGCCATGCGCAGCGGCTTCTCGCGGACGTTCGTCTACGACCCGCGGCTGGAGGCGGGCCTCGCCCCGCCGTACTTCCCGACGACGACCGAGGACGGCGTGCGCAGCATCCTGGTGTTCTCCTACGCCCAACGCGAACAGCTGGAGTGAACGCGGACACCCCCCGCCCCCGACCGCAGCGCGGTGGGGGCGGGGGGCGGCCGGTCGGGGTGCGCCTCAGGCGACGGTCGGTGCGTCGGACGTCGCGTCGGCGCGGGCCGACGCCGCCTCGTCGAGGGCGGCGTGCGCCGCGGCGAGGCGGGCGATCGGGACGCGGAACGGGCTGCAACTGACGTAGTCGAGGCGCGTCCGGTGGCAGAAGGCGACGGTGGCGGGGTCGCCGCCGTGCTCGCCGCAGATGCCGACCTCGAGGTCGGGACGGACGTGGCGTCCGGCGTCGGTCGCGTGCCGCACGAGCGCGCCGACCCCGGCCTCGTCGATCGTGGTGAACGGGTTGTCCTCGAGGATCCCCTGCTCGAGGTAGGACAGCAGGAAGCCCTTTTCGGCGTCGTCGCGGCTGATGCCGAACGTCGTTTGGGTGAGGTCGTTCGTGCCGAAACTGAAGAACTCCGCGACCTCGGCGAGCTCCGCGGCGGTCAGGGCGGCGCGGGGCACCTCGATCATGGTGCCGAAGCGGTAGGCCACCTCGCGCTCCCGCTCCTTCATGACCTCCTTGGCCTCCGCCTCGAGGGTGGCCATCTGCCGCGTGAGTTCGTGGGCGTGGCTGGTGAGCGGGATCATGATCTCCGGATCGACGCTGCCGCCCTCCGCCGCGACGTCGATGGCGGCCTCGAAGATCGCGCGGACCTGCATGCGCACCAGCTCCGGCATGAGGATCCCGAGGCGCACGCCGCGCGTGCCCAGCATCGGGTTCGCTTCGTGCAGCTCCTCGACGCGCACCAGCTGGTCCTGTTTGGCGCGCAGCGCCTCGAGCAGCGCGTCGACGCCGGCGAGGTCGGTCTGGTGCTGCAGCTGCACCTTCAGGTCGGCGAGCTCGCGGGTCAGGTCGGTGCGGTCGGGCAGGAACTCGTGCAGCGGCGGGTCCAACAGGCGGATGACGACCGGGAGGCCGTCCATCGCGCGGAAGACGCCGGCGAAGTCCTCGCGTTGGTAGGGCAGCAGCGCGTCGAGCGCTTCGGCGCGTTCGCTGGCGCTGCGCGCGAGGATCATGCGTTGCACGACCCCGAGCCGGTCGGCTTCGAAGAACATGTGTTCGGTGCGGACCAGCCCCAAGCCCTCCGCGCCGTACGTGCGGGCCTTCGCGGCGTCCGCCGGGTAGTCGGCGTTCGCGCGCACCCCGAGCGTGCGGACCTCGTCCGCCCAGCCGAGCAGCGTCGCCAGGTGGGGGTTGTCGAGGTCGGGCACGACCGTCTCGAGTGCGCCTTCGAACACCTCGCCGAGCGTGCCGTCGAGGCTGATGGGGTCGCCCTCGGCGAGCTCGTGCTCGCCGACGCGCATCGTGCGCGCCTCGAGGTCGATCTCCAGGTCCGCGACGCCGACGACGGCGGGCTTGCCGAACTGCCGGGCGACGAGCGCGGCGTGGCTGGTGCGGCCGCCGCGGCTGGTGAGGATCCCGTTCGCGGCGAGCATCCCGTGCACGTCGTCGGGTTTCGTTTCGGGGCGGACCATGACGACCGCGCGGCCCTCGTTCGCCCAGCGTTCGGCGGTGTCGGCGTCGAAGGCGACGTCCCCGACCGCCGCGCCGGGACTGACGTTCAGGCCGGTCGCGAGCTTCACGGCGTGCTCCATGCCGTCCTTCGTGAACTGCGGGTGCAGGAACACGTCGACCTGTTCGGGCGACACGCGCCGGACCGCCTCCCCGCGCGTGATGAGGCCCTCCTCCGCCATGTCGACGGCGATGCGGACCTCCGCCTGCGCGGTGCGTTTGCCGTCGCGCGTCTGCAGGATCCACAGGGTCCCGTGCTCGATGGTGAACTCCATGTCCTGCATGTTGCGGTAGTGCCGCTCGAGCGACGCGGCGATGTCGCGGAACGCCGCGTACAGCTCCGGCATGTCGCGCTCCATGTCGTCGATGCTCTGCGTCGCGCGGATGCCGGCGACGACGTCCTCGCCCTGGGCGTTGACGAGGAAGTCGCCCTCGAGGGTCGGTTCGCCGGTCGTCGCGTCGCGGCTCATCGCGACGCCGGTCGCGCAGTCCGGCCCCATGTTGCCGAACACCATCGTCTGGATGTTGACGGCGGTGCCGAGGTCGTGCGCGATGCCGGCGGCGTCGCGGTAGTCGCGCGCCCGTTTGCCGTTCCAGGAGGCGAACACCGCCTCGGTCGCGAGGCGCAACTGCTCCTGCGGGTCGTCGGGGAAGGGCCGGCCGGTGTAGGTCTTGACGATCTCCTTGAACTTCGCGGTGACCTCGCGCCAATCGTCGGCGCGAAGGTCGGCGTCGACGCGCGCGCCGACCGCCTTGCGCTTCGCGGTGATGACCGCCTCGAACACCTCGTCGGGCACCCCGAGGACCACCCCGCCGAACATCTGCACCAGCCGCCGGTAGGCGTCCCAGACGAACCGTTCGTCGGCGGTGAGCGCCTCGAGGCCGGCGGCGACCTCGTCGTTCAGGCCGATGTTGAGGATGGTGTCCATCATGCCGGGCATGCTGAACTTCGCGCCGCTCCGGCAGGAGATCAACAGCGGTTGGGTGGGGTCCCCGAAGCGTTTCCCGGTGGCCTCCTCGACCTGCGCGAGCGCCTCGAGCTCCTGGTCCCAAAGGCCGTCCGGGAAGGTCTCGCCCGCCTCCAGGTAGGCGTTGCACGCCTCGGTGGTGACGGTGAAGCCGGGGGGGACGGGCACGCCGAGGCGCGTCATGTCGCCCAGGTTGGCGCCCTTGCCGCCCAACAGGGCGCGCGTCGCCTCCCAACTTCCGGCCTTCGCTTCGGCGTCGCCGACGTCGCGGAACAGGTAGACCCAACGCTCAGCCATGCTGGCCACTCCCCTCGCGGGACCGGCGGGGTCCCGCTCGCGCGAGGCGACCGGGCGGCGCCCGGGTTCGGGGACGGTGCCGCGTCGCGCACGCGCGGACGCCGCCCCGGTCGTGGGGTGCATCCCGACGCTGACGCACGCGTACGGGGCGCGCCCAGGGCCGGACGTCCCGGTGGCGGGCGCGGCCCTGACGACGCCATGAGGCGTCCGTGGCATCCTCACGCATCGTGCGCCGCACCCCGCCTCGTTCGTCACGCCCGCGCCCGTCCCGCCCCCGACCCCGGCCGCCCGCTGCGGCGCGGTGCGCCCCGTGAGCGTCCTGCGCCGCGAGCTGGGCCTCCTCGGCGCGGTGGGGCTCGGGCTGGGGTCGATCTTCGGGACCGGCGTGTTCGTCGCCGTCGCGCTCGCCGCCGCGCCGGCCGGCCCGGCGTTGCCGGCGGCGGTGGCGGTCGCCGCGCTCGTCGCGACCCTGAACGGCCTCTCGAGCGCGCAGCTCGCCGCCGTCCACCCCGTCGCGGGGGGCACGTACGCCTACGGGCGCCGCTTCCTGGCGCCGTGGGTGGGGTTCCTGGCCGGCGTGGCCTTCCTGGCGGCGAAGGGGGCGTCCGCCGCGACGGCGGCGCTCGGCGTGGCGGGGTACCTGCTGCAGCTGGCGGGGGCGCCGGCCGTCCTGCAGGTGCCGCTCGCGCTCGCCGCCCTCGCCGGCGTCACCGCCGCGGTACTGGCCGGCGTGCGCCGCAGCAGCGCCGTCAACCTGGTCCTCCTCGCGGTCACCGGCGCCGCGCTGGCGGCGTTCGTCGCGGTGGGGGTCGGCGCGTGGGCGGGGGGCGTGAGCGCCCCGCCGGCCGCGGGCGGGGTCGACCTGGCCGGCGTCGGCAGTGCGGCGGCGTTGATGTTCGTCGCCTACACCGGGTACGGCCGCGTCGCGACGCTCGGCGAGGAGGTCGTCGATCCGCGGCGGACGATCCCCCGCGCGGTGGTCGTGACGTTGGCGGTGTCCGCGGCGGCGTACCTGGCGGTGGCGGGGGTCGCGGTCGCGACGGTCGGGGCGGACGCGTTCGCGGCGACGACGGCGGGCGCCGCCGCGCCGCTCGTCGAGGTCGCCCGGGCGTGGGGGGCGGCGGGCGCCGCGCCGGCGGGCCTGCCGCTCCTGCTGGCGGTCGGGGCGGTCACGGCGATGGCGGGGGTGCTGCTGAACCTGCTCCTGGGGTTGTCGCGGGTCGCCTTCGCGATGGCGCGCGACGGGGAGGCGCCGGCGGTGCTGGCGCGCCTCGACGCGTCGGGGCGGACGCCGACCGCCGCGGTCGTCGTCGTGGCACTCATCGTGGCGGCGTTGGTGGCGAGCGGCGACGTGCGGGCGACGTGGACGTTCTCCGCCGTGACGGTGCTGCTGTACTACGCCGCGACGAACCTGGCGGCGTTGCGGGTGCGCGAGGGCCGGTTCGTGCCGCGCGCCGCGTCGGTCGCGGGGCTGCTGGGGTGCCTGGCGCTCGCGGCGTTCGTCGCGCCGACCGCGTGGGCGTGGGCGGGCGCGGTCGCGGTGGGGGCGCTCGGCGTGCGCGCACTCGTGCGCCGCTGAGGCGCTCGTCTTGTGAGCGCCGCGCGAACGCTGGTACCCTTGGGGTCGACACACGTGAAACGCTGCACGAGCGTTTCGCGCGGTGCCGTGTCGTGCGGACCGTCCCCCACGAACGGCCCCCCTCGTGGGAACGACTTGTGGAAACGAGAGGTACCGGTCTTGTACACCGCCCTGTTCATGCTGTTCCTGGCCGCCGGCTTCATCGGCGTCGCGGCGCTGGCGATCACGTTCGTCACCGGCCCCAAGAAGACCCCCCAGACCGCGACGCTGGAGGCGTACGAGGCGGGGATCCCCGCCGCCGGCGACGCCCGCGAGCGGTTCCCGATCCACTTCTACCTGGTCGCGATGCTCTTCATCATCTTCGACCTCGAGACGGCGTTCTTCTACCCCCTCGCGATTCGCTTCCAGGAGGCGCCGCAGTACCTGTTCTGGAACGCCCTCGTCTTCGTCGCGATCCTCGGCGTCGGCTACGTCTACGTCCTGCGCCGCGGCGTCCTGGATTGGCGGTGACGCGGTGGCGGTAAGCGACCTCTTCGAGAAGGACTTCACCGAACTCGAGCGCGACGGGATCCTGTTCTCCACCCTCGGCAAGCTCGTCGCCTGGGGCCGCAGCAACAGCATCTACCCCGTCACCTTCGGGCTCGCCTGCTGCGCGCTGGAGATGATGCAGTCCACCAACGCCCGCAACGACATGGCGCGCATGGGCAGCGAGGTGTTCCGCGCCAGCCCCCGGCAGGCGGACGTGATGATCGTCGCCGGGCGCCTGTCGAAGAAGATGGCGCCGGTCATGCGCCGCGTCTACGAGCAGATGCCCGAACCGAAGTGGGTGATCAGCATGGGCGCCTGCGCCAGTTCGGGCGGCATGTTCAACAACTACGCGATCGTGCAGAACGTCGACTCCGTCGTCCCCGTCGACGTGTTCGTGCCCGGCTGCCCGCCGCGCCCCGAAGCGCTCGTGTACGCCGTGATGCAGCTGCAGAAGAAGGTGCGCGGCGAGACGTTCGACGAGAACGGCGTCGAACTGCCGATGGTCGAAGGGTGGACCCGCTCGTGAGCGGCGCGTCGATCCTCGAGGACGTCGCCACCCGCCTCGGCGAGCTGGGCGGCGAGCGCGCCGACCGCGGCGGCGACGTGCACGTCGCCGTCCCCGCCGACGCGATCCGCGAAGCGGTCCGGCGCGCCCGCGCCGGCGGCTTCGAACAGCTCTCCGACGTCCTCGCCGTCGACTGGTCGGAGTACCCCCGCCACGACGGCCCCCGCTTCACGGTGATCTACCACCTGTTCTCGCCCACCACGATGGAGCGGCTGTTCCTGCGCGTCGCCGTGGGCGACGGCGAGGCGGTCCCCAGCATCACCCCGCAGTGGCGCGGCGCGGACGTCTTCGAACGCGAGGTGTACGACCTGTTCGGCATCCCCTTCGACGGCCACCCCGACCTGCGCAAGCTGGTGACGCCCGAGGACCTCGACGGCCACCCCCTGCGCAAGGACTTCGACCTCGGCGAGAGCCCGACGTTGTTCAACGACGGGCGCTACCTCGACCCCGCCAGCTTCCGCGCCGGCATGCTCGGGCGCGACGCCGGCCGCACCGGCTGGGTCGGCGGGGCCCGCAAGGGCGTCGTCAGCGAACAGGGGCGCGACGAGGCACCGAGCGACGGGGACGGAGGGACGCCGTGAACGCCGACGCCCCCGGCCGCGCCGACGTCCTGCGCGAGGAGCGGCACGGCGACTTCGATACGAAGCTCATGCGCATCAACGTCGGGCCGGTCCACCCGGCCACGCACGGCGTGCTGCGCCTCGTCGTCGACCTCGACGGCGAAACCGTCATGGGCGCCACGCCGCGCATCGGCTACCTCCACACCGGCTTCGAGAAGACGATGGAGCACCGCACGTGGCAGCAGGTCGTGACGTACACGAACCGCATGGATTACGCCCACGCGCTCGGGCACGACCTCGCCTACGTCCTCGCCGCCGAGAAGCTCCTCGACGCCCGCGTCCCCGAACGCGCGCAGCGCATCCGGGTGCTCCTGACCGAGCTCAACCGCATCGCCAGCCACCTGCTCGGGCTCGGGACGGGGTTGCTGGACATGGGGGCGCTCACGCCGTTCTTCTACACGATGCGCGAACGCGAACGGATCCTCGACCTCCTCGAGATGGTCAGCGGCGTCCGCATGAACTACGGCTACTTCCGCGTCGGCGGCCTCTCCCGCGACCTGCCCGACGGCTTCGAGGCGAAGGTGCAGGCGTTCATCGACGACTTCCCCGCCGCCCTCGAGCAGTACTTCGCGATGTTCCTCGAGAACGAGATCTGGCTCGCGCGGACGCGCGGCGTGGGGGTCCTCTCCCGCGAGACCGCCCTCGAGGTCGGGCTGACCGGCCCCTCCGCGCGGGCGTCGGGCCTCGACGTCGACCTGCGCCGCGACGCGCCGTACTCCGGCTACGAGGACTACACCTTCGACGTCCCCGTCGCCGAAGAGGGCGACGCGTACCAACGCTTCGTGGTGCGCGGCGAGGAGATGCAGCAGAGCCTACGCATCGTGCAGCAGGCCCTCACCCGCCTCGAGCCCGGCCCGATCCGCGATCCCGACCGCCGCATCAGCCTGCCCGAACGCCACGAACTCGAGACGAGCATGGAGGCGGTCATCTTCCACTTCAAGCTCGTGACCGAAGGGTTCCACCCGCCGATGGGCGAGGTGTACGTCGGGACCGAATCGGCGCGCGGCGAACTCGGGTACTACCTCGTCAGCGACGGCGGCAGCATGCCGTACCGCGTCAAGGTGCGCACCCCCAGCCTCCCCAACATCCAAGCGATCGAGCCCGCCTCGATCGGAGGGACGTTCGCCGACATGGTCGTCAACATCGCCACGATGGACCCGGTGATGGGGGACGTCGACAAGTGAGGCCCGCATGATCGAACTGCAGACCGCCCGCCCGTTCTTCGAGGACAAACCCGAGCTGCTCCAGGAGATCCTGGGCCGCTACCCCGACTACGGTCGCCGCAGCGCCCTCATGCCGCTCTTGTGGGAGGTGCAGCGCGCCGAACGCTACGTCAGCGAAGCGCGCATCGCGGAGATCGCCGACATCCTCGACCTCACCGCCACCGAGGTGCGGGGCGTCATGAGCTTCTACAGCACCTACCACGGCGAACCGGTCGGCCGGTACCACCTGCAGGTGTGCGCGACCCTGTCGTGCAAGCTCGCCGGCGCCGACCAACTCACCGACTACCTCGAGGACACCCTCGGGCTGGTGCCCGGCGAAACCGACGCGGAGGGCCGCTTCAGCCTGCAGAAGGTCGAGTGCCTCGGGTCCTGCACCACCGCCCCGGTGCTGCAGGTGAACGACACCTACTACGAGCGGGTGGGGCGCGCCGACGTCGACGCCCTCCTCGCCGCGATGAAGGAGGACGTGCTGCCCGAACCGGCGCGCGTCCGCGCCGGCGACAACGAACGGTACGGGCCGGCCGCCCCCGCCGGGGAGGAGGACGCATGAGCGGAGCCGTCACGGACACCGTGGACCGCATCACCAGCCGCCGCGACCCGCGCTTCGAGGTGACCCTCTACGCCTACGTCGGGGTGGAGGGCGCCCACACGCTCGACGCCTACCTGGAGCGCGGCGGCTACGACGCCGCCCGCCGGGCGCTGGCGATGGAGCCCGGCGAGGTCGTCGACCTCGTCAAGGCCTCCGGCCTCCGCGGGCGCGGCGGGGCGGGCTTCCCCGCCGGCGTGAAGTGGTCGTTCATGCCGCCCCCCGACGGGCGCGACCGCTACGTCGTCTGCAACGCCGACGAGTCCGAGCCCGGCTCCTGCAAGGACCGCTACCTCATGGAGGACGACCCCCACCAACTCATCGAGGGGATGATGATCGCCGGGCACGCCATCCAGGCCACCACCGGCGTGATCTACGTCCGCGGGGAGTACCACCACGCCTACGAACGCCTCCGCGCCGCGATGGAGGAGGCCCGCGCGCGCGGGATCCTCGGGCGGGGGGTGCTCGGCACCGACGTCGACTTCGACCTGATCCTGCACCGCGGCGCCGGCGCCTACATCTGCGGCGAGGAGACCGCCCTGATGAACTCGTTCGAGGGGCTGCGCGCCAACCCGCGCCTCAAGCCGCCGTTCCCGGCGCAGGCCGGCGTCTACGGCCGCCCCACCACCATCAACAACGTCACCACCCTCGCCAGCGTCGTGCACGTCGTCGCCAAGGGCGCCGACTGGTTCGCCGCCATGGGCACCGACGACTCCAAGGGCATCCACCACGCCCAGGTGTCCGGCGCGGTGGCGCGCCCCGGCGTGTTCGAGGTGCCGCTCGGCATCACCTACCGCGAGATCATCCACGACCTCGCCGGCGGGCCGGTCGGGCCGGCGAAGGCGTTCATCCCCGGCGGCACCAGCTGTCCGTTGCTGCCGTTCGACGACGCCCACCTCGACCTGCCCATGGAGTACGCCGCGATGGCGAACGCCGGCACGATGATGGGGACGGGCGGCGTCATCGTCATCCCCCAGGACCAGTGCATCGTCGACGCGATGTACAACGTCGTCCGCTTCTACGCGCACGAGTCGTGCGGCAAGTGCACCCCCTGCCGCGAGGGCGTCGCGACGTGGCTGCCGAAGATGTACCAGAAGCTCCTCGCGGGGCTCGGCACGCCCGAGGACGTCGACCTCATCGAGGACATGGTGAAGAACCTGCGCGGCACCGCCTTCTGCCCCCTCGCCGACGCCGCGGCGTGGCCGGTGCAGAAGAGCCTCGAGCTGTTCCGCGACGAGTACGAGTACCTCGCGCACCACGGCACCCCCATGTACCCCGCGAAGGATCGGTGGTCGGCGTGAAGATCCACGTCAACGACGTCCCGCTCGACGTCGCCCCCGGCACCAGCGTCATCGACGCCGTGTTCGCCGCCGGGTACGACGTGCCGTACTTCTGCAGCCAGGAGTACATGTCGCCCATCGGCGCCTGCCGCATGTGCCTCGCCCGCGTCGGCGCGCCCCGCAAGGACCGCGCGACCGGCGAGTGGATCCTCGACGAAGCCACCGGCGACGCGAAGATCTTCTGGTTCCCGAACCCCATGGCGACCTGCACGACGCAGGTGATGGAGGGCATGGTCGTCGACACCCTCTCCAAGGAGGTCAAGCGCGCCCAGAACGGGATGGTCGAGTTCACCCTCGTCAACCACCCGCTCGACTGCCCGACGTGCGACAAGGGCGGCGCCTGCGAACTGCAGGATCGCGCCTACGAGTACGGGACCGGCGAAAGCCGCTTCGTCTTCGACAAACGCCACCAGGAGAAGCACCACGCGCTCAGCGAAGCGATCACCCTCGACCGCGAACGCTGCATCCACTGCAAGCGCTGCGTGCGCTACTTCGAGGAGGTCCCCGGCGACGAGGTCCTCGACTTCATCGAGCGCGGCGGGCACACCTACATCGGCACCCTCGAGGACGGCCTGCCCAGCCCCTTCTCCGGCAACATCACCGACATCTGCCCCGTCGGGGCGCTGCTGGACTCCACCAGCCGCTTCCGCGGCCGCAACTGGGAGTACCACCACACCGACACCACCAGCCTCGACGACCCGTCCGGCGCGGCGCTCCGCATCGACGCGCGCACCGGCCGCATCGAACGCATCAAGGCGGGCCTGAACGACGAGGTCAACAAGACCTGGATCGACGACGGCACCCGCTTCGGGCACGAGTACGCCGACCACGCCGACCGCATCACCCTGCCGATGGTGCGCAAGGACGGTCGCCTCGAACCGGTCGCCTGGAGCGAAGCGATGCGCGTCGTGCGCGACAAGCTCGGCGGCGTCGACGGCACGAAGGTCGGCGTCGCCATCCGCGCCGACGCCACCCTCGAGGAGGGCGTCGCGGCGCAAGCGCTCGCCGCGCACCTCGGCACCGGCCGCCTCGATCACGCCCCCCGTCCCGCCGCCTCGGTCCTCCCCGGCGGCGCCCCCGCGACGCTGCGCGACGTCGCGACGTCCGACGGCCTGCTGGTGCTCGGCGACCCGACGCACGAGGCGGCGATCGTCGACCTGCGCATCAAGGACGCCCTCAAGGGCGTACCCCCCGCCGACCTGCTGCCGCACGGCGTCCCCATCGCCGACCTGCGCCTCACCGAACGCATGCCGCGCAAGACGGAGATCCTCACCGTCGTCGCGCCCTACCGCACCGACCTCATGAAGCACGCCGGGCGGACCGTCACCCCGCCCGCCGGCGGGGAGGGGGCGCTCCTGCGCGCCCTCCTCGCCCTCGCGCACGCCCGCACCGAAGCGCAGGGCGCGAGCGACCCCGGCAAGGCGGCGGACGCCGCGCTCGCGGGGTGGGACGACGCGGTCGGCATGTCCGCCGCGGACGCCGCCGCCCTCCTCGACGCCCTCGCCGCCGCCGAGGCGCCCGTCCTGATCTGGGGCGGCTTCGTCAGCGCCGACCCCGACGCCGACGCCGCCGCCCGCGCCCTCGCCACGGCGGTCGGCGCGAAGACGTTGATCCTCGGGCCCATGGCGAACGCCGCCGGCCTCGAACGGATCGGGGTCCTCCCCAGCCACGAACGCTACGCCTACGACCCCGCCTCGAGCGAGGTGCGCGCCTGGATCCTCGGCGACCTCGACCCCGCCCAGGATCCCACCGTCGCGAAGCGCTTCGCGGACCTCGACGCGTTGATCGTGCACGCCGCCTTCGAGAACGCCACGACCGCCCTCGCCGACGTCGTCCTGCCCGCCGTCACCGGCTACGAGAAGGAGGGCAGCACCCTCAACGCCGAAGGGCGCCTCCTGCCGGTCCGCGCCGCACCGGTCGAGGCGGGCGCCGCGACCGACTTCACCGGCGTCGTCAAGGCGTACGGCGAAGCGGCCGGCGAACGGCTCGAGGGCCGCAGCGTCCGCAGCGCCCGGCGGGTCCTCAAGAAGCGCCTCGACGTCGACCTCGCCGAGCTCCCCGACGACGGGCGGCTGCTGCCGCCCGCCCCGGCGGCGGCGCGCGGCGCGCGCGCCCTGCCCGCCCGGCGGGCGGCCACCGGGTCCGCCCTCGTCGTGCCGAGCCTGGTGCGCATCGAGCACCTGGACCGCAACCCCACCCTCCTGCGCGAGCACGGCGGCCCGACGCTGCGCATGCACCCGTCCGACGCGCACGCGCACGGCCTCACCCGCGGCGAGGTCGTCACCGTCCCCGTCGGCGGGATCCCGCGGCGCCTCGTCGTCGCCCCCGACGACGGCGTGCCGGAGGGCACCTGGCTCGTGCCGACCCTCCCCGACCAACCGGTCGGCCTGCACCCCCTCGACCTGGACGCCCTGCGGCGCGAGCGAGGCGAGACCGCGGAGGTGGCGTAGGTGGATCCCTACTGGGTGATCTTCCTCAAGGCGCTCGTCATGAGCGTCCTGCTGCTCGGGGGGTTCGCCTACCTGACGTGGCTGCAGCGTCGCCTCCTGGCGCGCTTCCAGCACCGCATCGGCCCCAACCGCACCGGCTGGGAGGGCCTCCTGCAACCGATCGCCGACGCGATCAAGATGATCTTCAAGCAGGACGTCACCCCCACGCACGCCGACAAGGTCGTCTTCATCCTCGCGCCCGGCATCAGCGTCGTGTTCGCCCTCGTCGCCTTCGGCGCGATCCCGGCGGGCCCCGCCAACTCGCTCTTCGGGATGGACCCCTGGATCGTCGACCTCGACATCGGCCTCCTGTACGTCCTCGCCACCACCTCGATCGGCGTCTACGGCATCTTCCTCGGCGGGTGGGCGGCGAACAGCAAGTACTCCCTGCTCGGCTCGCTGCGCAGCTCCGCGCAGATCATCAGCTACGAGCTCGGGCTCGGCCTGTCGGTCCTGAGCGTCATCATGATCGCCGGCACGCTGAACCTCCGCGAGATCGTCGAGATCAACGTCTGGTCGGTCAGCCCCCTGTTGTGGCCGGGCCTGCTGGTGGCGTTGTTCGCCTTCTGGATCAGCGCCACCGCCGAGGTCTCCAACGTCCCCTTCGACCTGCCCGAAGCGGAGCAGGAGCTCGTCGCGGGCTACATCACCGAGTACTCCAGCCTCAAGTTCGCGTTGTTCTTCATGGCCGAGTACGTCGGCATGATCACCGCTTCGGCGTTCATCAGCACGCTGTTCCTCGGCGGGTGGAAGGGCCCCGGCTTCGTCGACGCCCTCGTGCCCGGCATGAGCGAATGGCCGTTCGTGTGGCTGTTCCTCAAGATCTTCGTGCTGCTGACGATCTTCATCTGGTTGCAGGCGTCCCTCATGCGCTTCCGCTACGACCAACTCATGCGTTTCGGCTGGGTGTGGTTGTTCGAGATCGCGCTCGGGGCGGCGCTGTTGACGGGAGCGGTGATCGCCTTTGTGCTTTGACGAGAGAACCGCACCACCACGCCCGACCACGCCCGCGCGCCGAGCGGCGCGCACGAGGGGGGAAGCATGAGCGTACTCGGCATCGCCAAAGGGATGGGCGTCACCCTGTCCCACCTGTTCAAGAAGCCCGTCACGGTGCAGTACCCGGAGGAGAAGGTCGACGTCCAGGCCCGCTTCCGCGGACGGCACCACCTGCTGCGCCACCCCGACACGGGCCTCGAGAAGTGCATCGGCTGCAGCCTCTGCGCCGCCGCCTGCCCCGCCTACGCGATCTACGTCGAGGCGGCCGAGAACGACCCCGACGACCCCACCAGCGCCGGGGAGCGCTACGCCTCGATCTACGAGATCAACATGCTGCGCTGCATCTTCTGCGGCTTCTGCGAGGAGGCCTGCCCGACCGGCGCGATCGTCCTCGGGCACGAGTTCGAACTCGCCGACTTCCGCTACGAGAACTTCGTCTACGGCAAGGACGACATGCTCGTCGGGGTCAAGGGCTCGAAGTGGCAACGCCGCGAAGCGGAGCGCGCCGGCCGCGACGTCGAGCTGGGCCTCGCCCCCAGCCACCGGCCCGAGCTCGAGGGCGTGGACTACTGATGCTCGCCTTCGCCGCGATCGCCACCGTCATGCTGATCGGGGCGATCGGCGTGGTGACGCTCCGGCAGCCGGTGCACGCCGCGCTGTCGCTCGTCGGGACCCTCCTCGCGCTCGCGATCGCGTACGTGCAGCTGAACGCCGGCTTCCTGGCCGCCATCCAGGTGATCGTCTACGCCGGCGCGATCATGGTGCTGTTCCTGTTCGTCATCATGCTCCTCGCCCTCGACGGGGAGGCGCCCGCCCCGAGCCTGACGTGGTTGCGGCCCGCCGCCTGGGGCGCCGGCGCCCTCGCCCTCGTCGCCGTCCTCGCGGTCCTGGCGCGCGACCCGATCGGGCCCGCCAGCCCCGCCGCGCTGCTCGAGGTGTTCGCCGGCAGCGGCGCGGAGGGCGTCGCCGACCAACTGTTCGGCCCGATGGTGTTGTCGTTCCACCTGGTCGGCGTGCTGTTGTTGACCGGCATCGTCGCCGCCGTCGGGCTGGTGCAACGCCGCGCCGGGCAGGCGGCGGAGGCCCGCGCGCGGGCCGGCCGCGCCGGCGCCGACGCGCCCGACGCGCCGCCCCTTCCCGGCCGCGAACCGGTGGAGGTGTAGCGTGTTCGAGCCCGTCCCCCCCAGCTACTGGGTCGCGCTGTCCGCCGCGCTGTTCGCCGCCGGCGCCGTCGGGGTCCTCACCCGCCGCAGCGCCATCCTGGTGTTCCTCAGCGTCGAACTGATGCTGAACGCCGCCAACCTGTCGCTCGTCGCCTTCGCCAACCGCTGGGCGGACGCCGGCGCCGCCGTCGCGATGTCCGGCCAGACCGTCGTCTTCGTCGTGCTCGCCATCGCCGCGGCGGAGGTCGCGGTCGGCCTCGGCATCCTCGTCGCGATCTTCCGTGACCGGGCCAGCACCGACGTCGACGTCCTTTCGGAGGTGCGCTCGTGAGCGACCCCGCCACCTGGCTCACCTTCGCGCCCGCGCTGGCGTTGGCCGGCGCGATCGTCAACGGCGTCTTCGGCCGGTGGCTGCGCGCGCCCCTCCACGGCCTCCTCGCCAGCGCCGTCGCGCTCGGCGCGTTCGCGCTGTCGCTGGTCGCGTTCGTCGCGCTCCTCGGGCGCGAGGCGCGCAGCGTCGCGGTGCCGCTCTGGGACTACCTCCGCGCCGGCGACCTCGCGGTCCCGCTCGGCGTGATGATCGACCCGTTGTCGGTCACGATGATGCTGATCATCACCGGCGTCGGGAGCCTCATCCACGTCTACAGCATCGGCTACATGCACGACGACCCCGGGCAAAGCCGCTACTTCGCGCTGTTGAACCTGTTCCTCGCCGCGATGTCGGTACTGGTGCTGGCCGACTCCTACGCCCTGATGTTCGTCGGGTGGGAGGGGGTCGGCGTCGCCTCGTTCCTGCTGATCGGTTTCTGGTACGACCGCACCGCCAACGCCGACGCCGGCCGCAAGGCGTTCATCGTCAACCGCATCGGCGACGTCGGGCTGCTGCTCGCGATGTTCCTGATGATCGGTGCGTTCGGCACCCTCACCATCCAGGAGGTGAACGCCGCCGCGGTGGAGCGCGCGTTCGGGTCGGAGCTGCTGGGCCTGATCGGGGTGCTGCTGCTCGTCGGCGCGGCCGGCAAGTCGGCGCAGATCCCCCTCCACGTGTGGCTGCCCGACGCGATGGCCGGCCCCACGCCGGTCTCGGCGTTGATCCACGCCGCGACGATGGTCACCGCCGGCGTCTACCTCGTCGCGCGCAGCGCCCCGCTGTTCGCGATGACGCCGTTCGCCTCCGCCGTCGTCGCCTGGGTGGGGGCCGCCACCGCCCTCGTCGCCGCCCTCGTGGCGCTCGCGCAGACCGACGTCAAGAAGATCCTCGCCTGGTCGACGATCAGCCAACTCGGCTACATGTTCGTCGCCGTCGGCGCCGGCGCCTACTGGGTCGGCATCTTCCACGTCGTGACGCACGCCTTCTTCAAGGCGCTGTTGTTCCTCGGCGCGGGCTCGGTCATCCACGCTCTGCACGGCGAACAGGACCTCCGCAGGATGGGGGGCCTGCGCCGCCTCCTGCCGCTCACGCACGCCACCAGCCTGCTGGGGGTGCTGGCGATCGCCGGCCTCCCGCCGCTCGCCGGCTTCTTCAGCAAGGACGCCATCCTCGTCTACACCCTCACCAGCGAACACCTCGCGGGCTACGGCACGACCGCGCTGTACGGCGTGCTGCTCGTGACGGCGGCGCTGACCGCCTTCTACATGTTCCGCTGGTACCACGGGATCTTCGGCGGGGCGTCGCGCATGGACGCCAAGGTCGAGGCCGGCGTGCACGAGTCGCCCGCCGTCATGACGACCCCCCTCGTGGTGCTGGCCGCCTTCTCCGCCGTCGCCGGCTTCGTCGGGCTGCCCGCCTTCGCCTTCCCGAACGCCATCAAGGGCTGGCTGCAGGACGCCACCCTCCGCGGGCTCGTCGAGGTGCCGTTCGCGCACCCCTCCGCCGCGGTCGAGTGGACGTTGATCGCCGTCTCGGTAGTCGCCGCCCTCGCCGGCCTCGCGGTCGGCGCGTGGGTGTACGCCCGCCGCGCCGGCGCGCCCGTGCGCCGCCTCGCCGACGGTCCCCTCGCGACGTTCGCGCGCGGTGGGATGGGCGTCGACGGCGCCTACCGCGCGGTGGTCGTGGGCGGCTCCGAGGGCACCGCGGACGGCGTGGCGGTCCTCGACCGCGACGTCGTCGACCGCGGCCTGTTGGGCCTCGGTTCGGCGCTCACCCTGTTCGCCCGCCTCGCTGCGGCGGTGCAGACCGGCTTCGTCCGCACGTACGCCTTCGCGATGTTCGCCGGGGCGGTGGTCCTCGCCCTCGTGCTGGCCTGGACGGGGGTGCGCGGATGACGCTCTGGATGTTGGTCCTCCCCCTCCTCGGGGCGGCCGCCGCCGCCTTCGCGCCCGGCCGCCTCGCGGTCGTCGGCGCCGTCGCGTCGGCCGTCGCGACGTTCGCGACGTCGGCGTTCCTCGCCGGGTCCGGCGCCCTGTCGGTCGCCTGGCTGCCCGCCCTCGGGATCGACGTCACCCTGGACCCGTTCGGGGTCCGCAGCGTCCTGGTGACCACCGCCGCGTTGACGATGGTGCCCGTCGTCCTCACCGCCGCCCGCCGGCCGGTGGACGAACGCCGCCGCTACCTGACGGCGTTGCTGCTGATGCACACCACCCTCAACGGGGTGTTCCTCGCCACCGACCTGGTGCTGATGTACGTCTTCTGGGAGGCGACGCTGCTCCCCAGCCTGTTCCTCCTCGGGACGTTCGGCGGCCGCGGGCGCCGCGGCGCGGTCACGAAGTACCTGGTGTACGCCATCACCGGGTCGTTCCTGATGCTCGCCTCGATCCTCGCGATCGTGCCGCTCTCCGGCGCGGCGAGCTACGCCTTCGCCGACCTCCTGCCCGCCGCCCGCGCCCTCGACCCGGTCGTGCAGACCTGGTTGTTCGCCGGCTTCGCCGCGGCGTTCGCGGTGAAGCTCCCGCTGTTCCCCCTGCACGCCTGGCTGATCGACTTCCACCGCGAGAACCCGGCGTCCGGCGTCGCGGACGTCGCCGGCACCCTCTACAAGGTCGGCGGCTTCGGGTTCTTCGCGTGGGCGATCCCGCTCCTGCCCGACGGCGCCGCGGCGTTCCAACCGATCCTCCTCCCCCTCGCCGCCGCCACCGCCCTCTGGGGCGGCCTCGCCGCGACCCGGCAGGAGGACCTCAAGTCGATGCTGGCGTACATGTCGCTGTCGCACATGGGCGTCGTCGCGCTCGGCGTGTTCTCCCTCACGCCCCTCGGGGGGAGCGGCGCGATGTTCCTCCTCGCCGCGCAGATGCTCTCCACCGGCGCGCTGTTCCTGATCGCCGGGATGCTGCACGAGCGCACCGGCGGGTTCGACTTCGCTCGCTACGGCGGCCTCGCGAAGGGCGCCCCCGCCCTCGCGGCGGTCACGCTGTTCGCCCTGTTCGCCGCGATCGGCGTCCCCGGCCTCTCGAACTTCCCCGGGGAGTTCCTGGCGTTGGCCGGCGGGTTCGCCGCCTCCCCCTGGCTGGGCGGCGTCGCGGCGCTCGGCAGCGTCGTCGCCGCCGGCGTGTACGGCGTCAACACCTACCAGCGGCTGTACCAGGGGCCGCCCGGCGAACGCCGCGCCGACCTCCGCGCGTCCGAGGTCTTGGTCGTCGCCCCCCTGATCGCCGGCATCCTGTGGCTCGGGCTGGCGCCCGCGCCGCAGCTCGAGCGCATCGACGCCTCGGCGCAGATCGCGACGACGGCGGCGGTGGACCCCACCGCCGTCCCCCCGCACGCGGCGGACGCCGCTGAGGGGCCGGAGCGGAGCCCCGCGTCCACGGCCCTCGCCGCGAAGGGAGGCGAACGATGATCGTCCCCCCGGACGGCCTCGTGCTGGGCGGCATCGCGCCCGCCCTCACCCTGCTGGTCGCCGCGGCGACCGCCCTGATCCTCGGCACCGTCCGCGCCGACGCGCGGCAGGGGGGCGCCGTCGCGCTCCTCGGCCTCGCCGCCGCCGCGGTGTTCGCCGTACGGAACCTCGTCGACCCCGGCGCGCACGGCGCGACGTTCGGGGTGCAGTGGGTCGTCGACGGCGCGTCCGCCGGCCTCGCCGTCGCGATCCTGGTGGGGACGTTCCTCGCGGTGCTGCTCAGTTGGGATGCGCCGGTCGCGCGGGTCGGCGACCGCCCGGAGTTCCACCCGCTGTTGCTGCTCGCCGCGACCGGCGGCATCGCCATGGTCCACGCCGGCGACTTCGTCGTGCTGCTCCTCGGCCTCGAGATCCTCAGCCTCTCCGTCTACGCCCTCTCCGCCTGGCGGACGGGGGTGCGGGAGGGCGAGGAGGCCGGCATGAAGTACTTCCTGCTCGGTGCGTTCGCCTCCGCGATCCTGATCTACGGCGTGGCCCTCACGTACGGCGCGACCGGCGCGTTCGACTTCGCGTCGATCGGCGCCGCCCTCGCCGCCGGCGCGCCCGGCCCGCTGGCGTTGCTCGGGGGGGCGTTCGTGCTCGTCGGGCTCGGCTTCAAGGTGTCGTTCGCGCCGTTCCACCAGTGGGCGCCGGACGTCTACACCGGCGCGCCGACCCCCGTCACGGCGTTCATGAGCGTCGTCGTGAAGGTCGCCGCCTTCGGGGCGCTCCTGCGCGTCGCGAGCGAAGCGTGGCCGGCGACGGTGCCCAGCCTGGACCTGATGCTCGCGATCCTCGTCGCCCTCACGCTCGTGGTCGGCAACCTCGGGGCGCTCCTGCAGAGCGGCGCGAAGCGCATGCTGGGCTACTCCGCCGTCGCGCACGCGGGCTACCTGGGCCTCGCCGTCCTCGCCGCGGGGCAGGGCCTCGCCTCGCCCACGACGGTCGTGTGGTACCTCCTCGCCTACACCTTCATGAACCTCGGGGCGTTCGCCGTGACGCACCTCGTGATGCACGACGACCCGCAGGGGGACCGCATCGAGGCGTGGCAGGGCCTCGGGGCGCGCAAGCCCGGCCTGGCGATCGCCATGACCCTGTTCCTGTTCAGCCTCGCGGGCTTCCCCCCGCTCGCCGGGTTCTTCGGCAAGGCGCTCGCGGTCCGTGCGGCGTTCGACGCCGGCTGGTCGTCGCTCGCCGTCCTCGCGCTCCTCGCGGCGGTCGTCGCGGTGGTGTACTACACCCGCTTCGTGTTCGCCATGTGGTTCGCGCGCGCCCCCCGGGCCATCGAGGTCGCGCCCAGCGACGCCGCCCGTTGGGCGGTCGGCCTCGCCGCCGCCGGGACCGTCGCGATGGGGTTGTTCCCCGACGTCTGGTACGCCCTCGTCGAGGGGGCCGGCGCCGCGCTGGCGCTCGTCCCCTGAGGCGCGCCGCGGGGGCGTCGACCGACGCCCCCGCACGGGGCCTCCCCGGACGGCGCCCCGCCTCCGGACGGGACGCCGCGTCCCGACGGTGCTAGCCTCCCGCACGTGGACGCCTACCTTCACCGCCTCGACACCCTCCTCGGGGACCGCGACCCGCTCGAGGTGCTCCGCGCCACCCCGACGCACCTGCAGGCGGTCCTCGACGACCCTCGCTTCGATCCCGCGCGCCCCTGGCGCGACGGCGGGTGGGACGGCCGCGCCATCCTCGCGCACCTCGCCGACCAGGAGGTCGGCTTCGCCTTCCGCGCGCGCCAGGCGGTCGCCGCGGCGCGGACCGGCGTGCCGGACCACGTCGCGCAGCCCTACGACCAGGACGCCTGGGCGCACGACTACGGCGGGATGGACCCCGCCCTCGCGGTCGCGTCGTTCTCCGGCCTGCGGGCGTGGAACCTGGCGTGGCTCGCGCGCCTCGACTTGCGCGGGTGGCTCGCGACGTACCACCAGCCGGAACGGGGCACGGACGAAACGGTCGACGCCCTCGTGCGGTTCCTCGCCGGGCACGACCTGAACCACCTCGAGCAGCTCGGCGCGATCCTCGACGCCTGACGCGCCGCCCCGCCGGGCCGCCGGACCGGCGCGCGCCCACCCCGTGGTAGATTTCGCTCCATGAGCACCGAGCGCACCTTCGCCATGATCAAACCCGACGGCGTCCGCCGTCGCCTCGTCGGCGAGCTGATCGCCCGCATCGAAGCCAAGGGCTACGACGTCGTCGCCCTCAAGCGCATGGAGATCCCCCGCGAGACGGCGGAAACCCACTACGGCGAACACCGCGACAAGCCGTTCTTTTCCGGCCTCGTCGACTTCATCACCAGCGGTCCCGTGGTCGCCATGGTCCTCGAGGGCGAGGACGCCATCGCCGGGTGGCGCACCATGATGGGCGCGACGAACCCCGCCGACGCCGCCCCCGGCACGATCCGCGGCGACTTCGCGACGACGATCGACGAGAACGTCGCGCACGGCTCCGACGCCCCCGAGACCGCCCGCCGCGAGATCGACCTGTTCTTCCCCGAACTGGGCTGACGCCCCACCCCGAGGGCCCGGCCGGGCCCTCCCCCCAGGAGGTCCGCATGCCGTCCCCCAGCCGCCGCATCGACGCCGTCCGCGCCTCGTCCACCGTCGCGTTCAACACGAAGGCGGGGGAGATGAAGCGGCAAGGGGTGGACGTGATCGCCATGACCGCGGGCGAACCGGACTTCCAGCCGCCCGCGCACGTTCTCGACGCCGCGCGCGAGGCGGTCGACCGGGGGCTCACGAAGTACACCCCCGCCGAAGGCACCTTCGCGCTGCGCGAAGCGATCGTGGCGAAGCACGCCCGCGAGAACGGCTGGGAGGCGGACCCCAGCCAGGTGATCGTGGGGACCGGCGGCAAGCAGGTCCTCTACGAGGCGGTGCAGGCCATGATCGACCCGGGCGACGAGGTCGTCCTCATCGCGCCGTACTGGGTGTCGTACCCCGCGCAGGTGGAGATCGCCGGCGGGGTCGTCGTCCCGGTCCACGCCCGCGCCGAGGACGGCTTCGTGCCCGACCCCGACGCGGTCGCTGCGGCGTTCACCGACAAGACCCGCCTCGTGATCCTCAACAGCCCCAGCAACCCGACCGGTGCGGTGTACCCCCGCGCCGTCGTCGAGGCGATCGCGCGCACCGCGCGCGAGTGGGGCGCGTGGCTGATCGCCGACGACCTGTACGAACACCTGATCTACGAGGGCAGCTTCACGCCCGTCCAGCCGCTCTACCCCGAGGGCACCCTCACGGTGCACGGCGCCTCGAAGGGCTTCGCCCTCACCGGCTGGCGGATCGGCTGGGGCGTCGGCCCGCAGCCCCTGATCAAGGGCATGACCCGCCTCCAGGGGCAGATCACGAGCGGCGCGAACGCCCTGGCGCAGCACGCCACCGTCGCGGCCCTCACCGAGGTCGAGAAGACCGAGGCGTTCCTCCGCGAGACCCGCGCCGCGTACGTGGAGCGCCGCCAGGTGCTCGTCGACGGCCTCAACCGGTTGGGGTTGCCGACCGCGATGCCGCACGGCGCCTTCTACGCCATGGCGGACCTCACGCCGATCGACGCGGACGAGGGCACCGCCGCCCTCCGCCTCCTCGAGGAGGCGCACGTCGGCGTGGTGCCCGGCACCGACTTCGCAGCGCCCGGCTTCGCGCGCTTCAGTTACGCCACCTCCCTCGAGACGATCGAGGAGGCGCTCGCGCGCATCGAACGCCTGCTGGCCTGACGCGCGGGCCCGTCGGCTACCCTGGGCGCATGCCCACCACCCCCGCCCGCATCACGAACCGGCGCGGCCGCACCCTGGCTGCGAAGCTCGAGACGCCCGACGACGGCGCCCCGCACGCCACGGCGCTCCTCGCGCACTGCTTCACGTGCGGCAAGGACCTGAAGGGCCTCGTGCGGCTCAGCCGCACGCTGGTCGACCACGGCTTCGCCGTCCTCCGCGTCGACTTCACCGGCCTCGGGGAAAGTGGCGGGGACGTCGGCGAGGCGGGCCTCGGTGGGGACGCCGAGGACCTCCTCGACGCCGCCGCCTGGCTCGAGACCGAGATCGCCGCCCCCGCCCTCCTCGTCGGGCACTCGCTCGGGGGGCTCGCCGCGATCCTCGCCGCGCCGCAGCTGCCGTCGCTCCGCGCGCTCGCGACGATCGCGGCGCCCTCGACGCCCGAGCACGTGCTCGGCCTCGTCGCGGTCGACCCCGCGACCCTCGGGGACGACGAGCGTGCGGAGACGACCCTGGCAGGGCGGACGTTCACGCTGCCCCGCCGCTTCTTCGACGACCTCGCCGCCCGCGACCCGCTCGCGGTGCTGCGCGACCTGCGCGTCCCCCTGCTCGTCCTGCACGCCGTCACCGACACGGTCGTCGGCGTCCACCACGCGCAGGCGCTGTTCGAAGCGGCGCACGACCCCCGCAAGTCCTACGTCTCGCTCGGGCAGGCCGACCACCTCCTCGCCCGCGACGGCGACGCCCGCTTCGCGGGGCACATGCTCGGCGCGTGGGCGGCCAGCCTCGTCGAGATGGCCGGCGACCGGCTGGACGTGCACGCCCCCGCGACCGACGCGCCGCGCCTCCCCGAACGCGTCTCGCGCGCCGTGACCGGCGCGGGCTACGCCACCGACGCGTGGGCGGGCGGGCATCCGATCCGCGCCGACGAACCCCTCACGTCCGGGGGGACCGATACGGGCGGGACGCCCGTCGACCTGGTCCGTACCGCCCTCGCCGCCTGCACCAGCATCACGCTGCGCATGTACGCCGACCGCAAGGGCTGGCCGCTGGAGCGCATCGAGGTGGACGTCACGTCGCGCAGCGAACGCAAGGACGGCGAGGTCCACACGCACTACGAGCGCCGCATCACCCTCGTCGGCGACCTCGACGCGGACCAGCGCGCCCGCGCGATCGAGATCGCCGACCGTTGCCCCGTCCACCGTTCCCTGGAGGGCCCCACCACCATCGACACCGTCGAGGTCTGACCCCCGCGTCGGGGCGTTCCCCTCCGGCGCGCGGTACATTCGCCGGATGCCCGCCGCACCCCCCACCCCCGCGCCCGGCGCCCGCCGCTTCCTCGGCTGGGACCCCGTGGCGGGGGGCGCGCTGCTGCAGCTGCTGCACATGTCGTTGTTCTTCTCCAGCTTCGGCGTGTACGTCGTCGCCTGGGAGGTCGACCTCGGCTGGACGCGGACGGCGACCGCGACCGGGTTCGCCGCCATGACGGTCGTCAGCGGCGGCTTCGCGATTCTGCTCGGGCGCCTCCTCGAGGCGGTCGGCGTCCGCCGCATCGTCGCCGCCGGCCTCGCCGCCCTCGTCGCCGGCCTCCTCGCCCTCTCGGTCGCGACGACCCTCACGCACTTCTACGCCGCGATGGCGCTCGTCGGGTTGGGGCTCGCCATGTCCGGCTTCCTGCCCGTCACCGCCGCCGTCGTGCCGTGGTTCACGACCCGCCGCAGCACCGCGATGGCGCTCATGTCGCTCGGGCTGAGCGCCGGGGGGTTCCTCGTGCCGCTCGTCGCGACGTCGGTCGAGGAGCTCGGGTGGCGCGTGACGTTGCGGCTGTCCGCCGTCTTCGTCGCGGTCTTCGCAGGCCCGATCGTCGTCACGATGCGGCGGCCGCCGGACGCGTACGGGCAACGCCCCCAAGGCCTCCGCGCCGGTGGGACGGGGGAGCGCGCGCCCCACTCGTTCACGTTGCGCGAGGCGGTCCGCACCCGGGCGTTCTGGTTGTTGGCCGGCGGGCACGCCGCGGCGCTGTTGATCGTCAACGCCCTCAACGTCCACCTGGTGCCGCACCTGGTGGCGGCGGGCGGGTTCCCCCTGACCGAGGCGGCGACGTTCGTGACGCTCGTGACGATCGCGCTCGGGGTCGGGCAGTTGCTCGGGGGGCCGCTCGGCGACCGCTTCGACAAGCGTGCGCTCGCGACCCTCGCCATGGTCGGGCACGCGGTCGCCATCCTCCTCATCGCGGTGTGGGCCGACCCCGCCGTCGTGGCGGTCGCTGCGCTCTTGCACGGGTTCGCGTGGGGCATGCGGGGGCCGTTGATGACGACCCTCCGCGCGGACTACTTCGGCCCCGCCCACTTCGCGTCGATCATGGGGGCCTCGATGACCCTGTTCCTCGCGGGGCAGTTGATCGGCCCGGTGTTCGCCGGCGCCCTCGCCGACCTGCTCGGCGGCTACCGCACGCCGTTCGCGATCCTGGCGGGCGTCGGGCTGGCCGCCTCCTACGCCTTCTGGCGGGCGCATCCGCCCGCGCGACCCGACGTCCCGGCCGACCGTCCACCGGACGTGCCGGCGGACGCGCCGGCGGGCTGAACGTGCTCGCGCGCCGCTACGACCGCGAAATCCTGTACCTGGCGATCCCCGCCCTCGGGGCGCTCGCCGCGGACCCCCTCGTCAGCCTGATCGATACCGCCTTCGTGGGTCGCTTGGGGGCGGTGCCGCTCGCGGCGCTCGGCGTGAACGTGGCGCTGTTCAACGTCGCCTTCGTCCTGTTCAACTTCCTCGCCTACGCCACCACCCCCCGCATCGGTAAGGCGTTCGGGCGGGGCGACCTCGACGCCGCGGGACGGACGGTGACCGACGCCTTCGTCCTCGCCGCCGTCCTCGGGGTCGTCGTCTTCACGGTCGTGCAGGCGTTCGCCCTCCCGCTTTTGCGCCTCATGGGGGCGGAGGGGGCGCTCCTGGGCCCGGCGGAGACGTACCTGCGCATCCGGGTGGCGGCGGGCCCGGCGTTGTTGTTGATCACCGCGGCGAACGGGGCGTTCCGCGGGTTCCAGGACACCCGCACGCCGCTCGTCGTGACGACCGGCGTCGCGCTCGTCAACCTCGCGCTCGATCCGCTCTTCATCTTCGCGTTCGGTTGGGGCCTCGCGGGGGCGGCGTGGGCGACGGTCGTCGCGCAGTGGCTGGGGGCGGGCGCGTTCGTCGCCCTGGCGTTCGGTCGGCACCGGCGGGCCTGGCGGGTGCCGTTGCGCCTCCCGACCCTGCGGGCGTTGGCGCCGTTCGTGCGGGTGGGGTGGGCGATGACGATCCGCACTGCGGCGTTGATCGGGACGATGACCGCCGCGACGGCGGTGGCGGCGCGGGTCGGGGTCGTCGAGGTCGCCGCCCACCAGGTGGCGGCGCAGTTGTGGATGTTCCTGGCGTTGGTCGTGGACGCCCTGGCGATCGCGGCGCAGGCGCTCGTCGCGCGCTACGTGGGGGAGGGCCGCCCGGCGGACGCGCGGGCGGTGTCGGACCGCCTGTTGGCGTTGGGCGGCGTCGTCGGGGTGGGGTTGGGCGTCGCCTTCTGGGCGGTGCGCGTCCCCCTGGCGGGCGCGTTCACCGACGACCCCGCGGTGGTCGCGGCGGTCCTGTCGGTCTTCCCGTTCGTCGCCGCGATGCAGCCCGTGAACGCCCTGGTGTTCGTGTGGGACGGGATCTTCATGGCGATCGAGGACTTCTCGTTCCTCGCGGTCGCCATGGTCGTGTCGGCGGTCGCGGGGGGCGTCGTGCTGGCGACGGTCGTGCCGTTGCAGGCGGGCCTGATGGGGGTGTGGTGGGGCATCACCGCTCTCATGGCGGCCCGCATCGTGACGATGGGGTGGCGGTATCGCCCGGCGGGGGGTGCGTTCCGGCGGGCGGCCGACGGGGCGGACGGGCACGGAGGTCCGTCGGATCGGGGGGCGAGCGTGGGGAATGGAGGGTCGTCCGCGTAGGCGCCTGGCGCGCGCCGCTCGGGCCCGCCGGCGGTTCCTTCGCTCGAACGATCTCGTCGGTCGCGGCGGGCGGCGGCCATGGGGTCTCTCGAGGCCGGGTTCGGCCGTAGGGAATCCGACGCGCTAGCGGAACGTCGGCGGTGTGTTTCGGGCGTCGCGCATGCCCTGCGTCGGGGGCATCGAACGCGGCTGGAGGGCGACCCACGCCGCAACGGCACTGTGACACGAAGATGAAATGGAGGCTGCCTACCCTCCGCGTCATGGCCTGCCTCAGCTCCACCTCCTTCCCTGGCCTCTTCCTGCCCAGCGGCCCCCAACCGCGCTGTACGCGCGTCCTCGGCGGCCTCCTGCTCGCGATGGCGTTTCTCGTTTCGGGCCTCGCTTGGGCGGGGGGGGACGCTACGTGCTCGACGCAGCGGGAGGGCTTGTACAACGTCTACACCGGCAACAAGTATTGGTACAAAAACGGATCGCCGAACCTCGTCAGCTCGAACTGGAGGGATGACGGGGACTACATCGGGCTCTACGTGCGTTTTAGCCGGGGCGACTACAACAGCTGCTTCGGGGCATGGGGAAGTAGCCAACTTCGCCGTGGGACGGTGTTCATCGGAGGGCGGCACGTCAACTCCAGCCTCTACGCCCGGAACCCTGCCGCCCAAGGTGCGTCGAGCGACGACCGGCTCCGCGTCACGGCCTATGGTCCGACGTTCGACAGTATTGCGGCCACCCGTCCCCTGTATCGATCCGACAGCGGCAAGATCCAACCCGGTTTTCACGCGTCCTGGGTGGAGGGGGAGACCGAGTACGAGAACCGTGCGACGGCGTTCAGGATCGAGTACGAGGTGCGACCCGAGTACACCTACTCCAGTCGATTCGAGGGTGCGCCCTACGGCAGCGACCGTGAGTCGTTCGGGTTCTACTATCCCAGCGAATTCACGCGTAGGACGGGGGGCATTTACGGGGTGGATTCCTCCGAGATGTACTTCGACCGGACCAACATCTACATGGGCCCGACGCTCGACTACACGCAGTTTCCGGCGTCGCCGGCATCGATTCAGGAGCCGATCGAGCTCGTGTTGGTGTTCGACAAAGACGTCGAACTCCTCGATGATGCCGAGATCGCCCTCGTCGATCGGGGGAACGGACAGACGGTAATCCCGCTGGGCGGCGAAACGTATGCCGTCGATCCGAACGATCGTCGTCGCCTGTCGATCACGGTGCCCCCGCGCACGTTGACGACGGTCGGACCGTTCAGTGTCCGGGTCGATGCGGAGTCGCTGCGCGAGGTGGACGATGGGAATGCCAGCAATCCCGAACTCGGGGTTCCTGCCTTCGATACGGGCGCCTTCACGGGCGACGTTCGGGGTTCGATGCGGACGACGTTCGACGGCCTCGATCGTTCGCCGACCCCTACGTTCGGGTTGGGTGAACGGAGCCGTGTGGAGGAGGGCGGAAACGTTTGGTTCGAGGGGCCCATGTCGATGGAGGTGGAGTTCTTCGATGGGGCGTCGTCGGCGGCCGTGGTGGGCCTCGAGCCGTCGGACTTCGTCGTGCAGCCGGAGGGGGCGGCGACCGTGGTGGGCGTGGAACCGGTCGCGGGCTCCAACGCGTTTTCCGTCGACGTGATTCCGCTGCAGGAGATCGACGGGATCGTCGTGTCGGTGCCGGCCGAGCGTGTGAGTTACACGGATGCGTCGTCGGCGACGTGGCCGAACAAGGCGGGCGCGTCGGCGTCGTTCGAGGCGCGCAACCTCGCCCCGCGTGTGGCGGGTGCGTCGTTCGTGAGTGTCTCGGATGCGGCGGGGCCGGACGGGGTGTACGGGCCGGGGGAATCGGTGTTGGTGGAGCTCGGGTTGACGATGCCGGTGAGCGTGACGGATGCGTCGGGTGTCGCCGTGGAATTGGACGTCGGGTCGGAGCGGGTGTCGGCGGGCTTGGTGGATGGGGAGGACGTGCGCGATGCCTTGGTGTTCTCGTACACGGTGGAGGAGGGGGACGTCGGTCCGGTGTCGGTCGTGGCGGATTCGCTGTCGTGGTCGGGTGAGTTGCAGGGGACGCAGGGGAACCGGGAGCCACTCGCGGTCGACGCGTCGACGTTCGCGTCGGTGACGTCGAGCGCGCCGGTCGACGGGGTGGCGCCGACCGTGTCGAGCGTGGACGTGGGGGTGGGGACGTTCGCGATCGGGGAGACGGTGGTGGTGGACGTGACGTTCCGCGAGCCGGTGTTCTCGGGCGCGCCGGGGGACGTGGGCGTGCCGTTGTTCGATGACGTGGGGTCGGAGCCGGCGACGGCGGCGTACGTGTCGGGGGAGGGCACGGCGGTGTGGCGGTTCGAGTACGTCGTCGTGGAAGACAATCTGGATACCGATGGGGTGGAGGTGGGTCCGGCGTTGTTCGGGCCGGTGGAGGACGTCGCGGGGAACGCATTGGTTCCGGACGTGCCGGATGGGAGTCGTTCGGTGCGGGGAGGACCGGGTGGGGTGTTCCTGGACGGGGTCCGGCCGTTCCTGTCGTCGGTGGTGCACGCGCCTTCGTCGGCGGCGGCGGGGCGTCCCGCCGCACCGAGTTTGGGGGATGCGGTCGTGTGGCGCGTGACGTTCAGCGAGGTGGTGTCGCGCGTCGATGCGGCGGACTTCGCCGTGCAGATCACGCCGAACGACCCGAACGTCAGCGCGAGTGACGTGGCGGTGTCGCCGGTTGCGGTGTCGCCCCAGGATGCGGTGGTGGACACGTACGACGTGACGATCGGGGGGGCGGACCTGGCGACGTTCGATGGTGTGCTCACGCTCGCGTTCGATGGTGCGGCGGACGTGATCGACGTGCGGGGGAATGCGTTGGTGTCGGGGTTGGGTGCGGTCGGGGGCGCGAGCCAGCCGACGTGGGCGATCGATGCGACCCCTCCCGTTCTTGGGTTGTCCGACGCATCGACGAGCGCGTCGCTTGCGACGGACCGACCGATCCTCCTCGGGCGCACGGCGCCCTCGGGGGTCGTGGAGATCGACGACGTGCACGAGGTCGCCTTGGCGTTGCAGGGGCCCGATGCCGATTCGTTCGTGCTTTCGGGGCGGACGCTTTCGTTCACGGACGCCACGCCGGTCGTGGGCGCGCCGGTCGACGCGAACGGGGATGGGTCGTACGAGGTGACGGTCGTGGGGACGGACGAGGCGAACCACGTGACGACCTTGCCGTTGGTGCTGGATGGAATGCGGCCGGTCGTGGATGCCGTCGTCGTTCCGGAGGGGGTTTACGCGATTCAGAGCGGTCTCGGGGTCACGGTGACCCCGAGCGAGGCGGTGGTGGTGCCGTCGTCGGATCTGCCGTCGGTGACGATCGGGTTCGGGGATGCGGCGAGTGGGTTGCGCGTTGCGTCCTACGTGGGGCCGACGGGGGTGTCGGTGACGTCGTTGGCATTCGAGTACGTCGTGAGTGAGGCGGATGCGGAGGCGGGCGTGTCGATCGAGGGGATGGATGCGGGCGGTACGACGGACGTCGTCGGGAATGCGCTGGTCCCCGACGTGTCGTCGTTTGGGGTGCAGTCGGGGGTTGTGGTGGATGAGCGGCGTCCGAGTGTGTCGTCGGTGGTGCGGTTTGGGGGTGCGGTGGGTCGGCCTGCGTCGCCGCGGTTGGGGGATGTGGTGGCGTGGGAGGTGGTGTTCCGGGAGGTGGTGTCGGGGGTGGATGCGTCGGACTTTGCGTTGGATGTGTCGCCGGTGGATGTGTCGGTGACGCCGTCGGATGTTGCGGTGGAGGTGGTGAGTGTGTCGCCGTCGGGGGTGTCGAGCGAGCGGTTCGTGGTGGGGGTGTCGGGGTCGGACGTGGGGTCGTTCGATGGGTCGTTGGGGTTGAGGTTTGCGGAGGGGGTGTCGATTTCGGATGTGCAGGGGAATGGGATGGCGGTGAATCCGTTGCTTCCTGTGGGGGAGTTGGTGTGGGTGGTGGATTCGTCGTCGCCGGTGTTGTCGTTGGTGAGTGGTGTGGATGTGGTGTTGGATTCGGATGACGTGCGGATGCCTGAGAATCGGGCTGGGGTGGGGTCGGTGGTGGTGGTGGATGAGCATGAGGTGTCGTTTGGGTTGGAGGGGCCGGA
>CAJXOA010000020.1 GCA_913057685.1 uncultured Trueperaceae bacterium | reverse complement strand
AGGAGGGGTTGCGGTTTGCGATTCGTGAGGGGGGTCGTACGGTGGGTGCGGGTGTCGTGACGGGCATCGAGGAGTAAGCCCCCCCGCGCGCGGTCGGCCGGGCCCGGCATCGGGTCCGGCCGACCGCCGTGCCGTGCGCTTCCCCCTGGGGCGCGCATCGGGTACACTCACCCTCTTGCCGCCCCGGCGGTAGGTGGACCGCGTCCCCCGAGGACGCCGAGGAGACGAACCATGGCCAGCGACGTTCGCATCAAACTGCTGCTCGAGTGCACCGAGTGCAAGCGCCGGAACTACGCGACGCACAAGAACCGGCGCAACACGACGGACAAGATCGAGCTGCGCAAGTACTGCCCCTGGGAGCGCAAGCACACCGTCCACAAAGAGGTGAAGGTCTAAGTGAAGGGCCTGCTGCAGTACCTGCGCAACTCGCGGGCGGAACTCGGGCGCGTGACGTGGCCGACCCGCAGCGAGGTGGTCCAAGCGACCCAAGCGACGCTGCTGTTCGTGTTGATCACGGTGGCGTTCCTGCTCGTCGCCGACACGACGCTCGGCAACCTGATCGGCCTGATCACCTGACCCCGCGGGTCGCCCGCGGCGACCCTGGGAGGACCCTGCCCATGAGCATCGAATGGTACGCCGTCCACACCTACGTCGGCCACGAGGACAAGGTCAAGGCGAACATCATGAGCCGGGCGCAGACGCTCGGCATTCAGGACCGCATCTACCAGGTCGTCGTGCCGAGCGAGGAGACGGTCGAGCATGCCGCGGGCGGCAAGCAGGAGGTCGTGAAGCGCAAGAGCTTCCCCGGGTACATCTTCGTGCAGATGGACCTCGGCGACAACCCCGACGAACCGAACGAGGCGTGGGAGGTCGTGCGCTACACCCCCGGCGTCACCGGCTTCGTCGGGACCGCCAGTCGCGCCGTGCCGCTGACGCCCGAGGAGGAGCAGAGCATGCTCGGGAGCCTCGGCATCACCGGCGCCCGCGCGACCCCCAAGATCCAAGTCACCTACCACGCCGGCGACACGGTCCAGGTCACCTCCGGCCCGTTCGCCGACTTCACCGGCATCGTCTCGGAGGTCAACCCCGAGCGAGGCACCCTGAAGGTGCTCGTATCCATCTTCGGACGGGAAACCCCCGTCGAACTCGACTTCGCGCAGGTCGTCAAGGGCTGACGCCCGCGCGTCCACGCGTCCGGACCCCGCCGCCCGCCCGCGGTGGGGGAGCGTACAGGAGGCCGCATGTCCAAGAAGGTCGAAGGCATCGTCAAGCTCCAACTGCCCGCCGGAGGGGCGACCCCCGCCCCGCCGGTCGGGCCCGCGTTGGGGCAGTACGGCGCCAACATCATGGAGTTCGTCAAGGCGTACAACGCCGCGACCGCCGACCAGGCGGGCGCCGTCGTGCCGGTGGAGATCACCATCTACGCCGATCGGTCGTTCACCTTCGTGATGCGCACGCCGCCCGCCAGCTTCCTCATCAAGCAGGCGGCGGGCATCGAGAAGGGCTCGGGCGAACCGCACACGAACAAGGTCGGCTCGATCACGTGGGACCAGTGCCTCGAGATCGGCCGCACGAAGATGGAGGACCTCAACGCCGGGGACGAACGGGCGGCCGCCTGGATCGTTGCCGGCAGCGCCCGCTCCATGGGCGTCGAGGTGGAGGGGGCGCCGGATCGTGGCTAAGCACGGAAAGCGCTACCGCGACCTCGTCGGCAAGGTCGACCGCGACGCCAGCTACGCCGCGGCGGACGCCGCCGCCCTCGTCAAGGACCTCGCGACCGCGAAGTTCGACGAGACGATCGAGGCGCACGTGCGGCTCGGCGTCGACCCCCGCAAGAGCGACCAGACGGTGCGCGGCACCGTCGCCCTGCCCCACGGGACCGGCAAGACCGTCCGCGTCGTCGCCATCACCGGCGCCGACAAGGTCGACGCCGCCCTCGAGGCCGGCGCGGACGCCGCGGGCGCCGACGAGATGGTCGACCGCATCGCCGGCGGCTGGATGGAGTTCGACGCCGTCGTCGCGACGCCCGACATGATGGCCGCCATCGGCTCGAAGTTGGGCCGCGTGCTGGGCCCCAAAGGCCTCCTCCCCAACCCGAAGGCCGGCACCGTCGGCCCCGACGTCGCCGGCATCGTCTCCGCCCTCAAGGCGGGACGGATCGAGTTCCGGGCCGACAAGACCGGGGTCGTCCACGCCCCCATCGGCAAGGCGTCGTTCGACGCCACCCACCTCGCGGAGAACCTCGCCGCCCTGCAGGAGGCGCTCGAAGCGGCGCGCCCCGAGGCGGCGAAGGGGATCTTCGTCAAGACCGTCCATCTCACCTCCACCATGGGCCCGAGCGTCCCGGTGGCGGTCTGATCGGCATCCCGGTGCGTAGCGGGGACGTACGCGTCCCTCTCGGGCGCGTCCCGAACCACCTGATGGCGTTGGAGACAGCAGGGGCCGGCCAGGCTTAAAGATCCTGCCGAGGCGCAACGGTACGGCATCCGCCGTCCTCGCTACGCCTCGCGGCACGTTCCCCCGGGGAACGAACGAACACGAATCGGGAGACCACCATGGCGAATCCGAAGAACGAAGCGATGGTCGCCGAGCTCCGCGAGTCCCTCGCGGATGCGTCGACCTTCTTCGTCGTGGACTACCAGGGGCTCTCGGCGGGAGAACTCGGGACGTTGCGCGCCTCGGTGCGCAACGCCGGAGGTCGCCTGCTCGTCGCGAAGAACACGCTGATCCGCGTCGTCCTGCAGGAGCAGGGCGTCGAGGGGTTCGACGAGACGCTGACGGGACCGACCGCACTGGTCCTCGTCGGCGACGATCCCGTCGCGCCCGTCAAGGCGCTCAGCGACTTCGCCGAAGAGCACGATGCCGATCTACCCGTCGCCAAGGGCGGCCTGCTCCAAGGGGGGCAGGTCGGACCGGAGGCCTTCGCGAAGATCGCGAAGCTTCCGTCCCGCGACGAGATCCTCTCCGAGCTGGTCGGGGTGCTTCAGGCCCCCATGCAGCAGCTCGTGGGGGTCCTCTCCGGCCCGCCGCGCGACCTGGTGTCCGTCATGACCAACTACAAGCAGACACTCGAGGAGGGAAACTGACATGGCGTTCGATAAGGACAAACTCGTCGAAGAACTCGGGGCGCTCACCGTCCTGGAACTCACCGAACTCGTCGATGCCCTGAAGGAAACCTGGGGCGTCGAGGCGGCGGCCGCCATGCCGGCCGGCGCGATGATGGCCGCCGGCGCGGCCGCCCCCGCCGAAGGCGGCGGCGCCGCGGCGGAGCAGGACGAGTTCACCGTCAGCATCGGCGATGCCGGCGACAAGAAGCTGCAGGTCATCAAGGAGGTTCGCGGCATCACGAACCTCGGCCTCAAGGAGGCCAAGGAGCTCGTCGAAGGCGGCGGCGTCGTCAAGGAAGGCGTCGCGAAGGACGAAGCCGACGAGATCAAGGAGAAGCTCGAAGCCGCGGGCGCGACCGTCACGGTCCAGTAGGGTCCCGCGGTTCGCACCGGATGCATGCGGCGACGCCCGGCCGGACTCCCGGCCGGGCCGACCCGCCCCCCGAACCGACCCCACGCCCCCGGCGCCCCACGCCACGCGACGTCCCGTCGTTCTATTTGGCCGTACCCTATTTCTTTGAGCCGTACGCACCCGACCCTGCGGAGGTGGCTTTGCGAAGCGCGCGGAACCTGACGGCGACCCCCGACCGGAGCGACGCACTCCGGGCGGGCACGACCCCCCGCACCACGACCCCCGGCCCCGTGCGCCGGGACCTGCGTCTCCACGACGACCCAGCGGCCCGCACCCCCCGAGGTGCGGACTCCGCGCATGCGACGAAGGGGTGATGATGCGCGAGATCCAATCGTTCGGAAGCATTCGTGAGGTGGCGGACCTGCCCAACCTCACCAACATCCAGATCACGTCGTACGAGCACTTCCTGCAACGCGACGTGGCCCCCACCGCACGCGCACCGCACGGCCTGCAGGCGGCGTTCAAGGAGATCTTCCCGATCGACGAAACCGAACGGGGTCGCCAGACCGGGCTGGTCATCGACTTCCTCGAGTACACCCTCACCGAGCCGGAGTACGGCCCCGAGGAGTGCCGCGAGAAGGACCTGACCTACCAGTCGGGCCTGTTCGCGAAGCTGCAACTGGTGCACAAGGACACCGGCCTCATCAAGGAGGACCAGGTGTTCCTCGGGGACCTCCCCCTGATGACCGAGGACGGCTCCTTCGTCATCAACGGCGCCGACCGCGTCATCGTCTCGCAGATCCACCGCTCGCCCGGCGTGTACTTCACCGGCATGCTGCGCCCCAACGGCCAGAAGAGCTACACCGCCAGCATCATCCCCATGCCCAAGCGCGGCCCCTGGATCGAACTCGAGTTCGACAACGCCGGCGTGCTGTGGATGAAGGTGAACAAGCGCAAGTTCCCCTTCTCGACGCTGCTGCGCGTCCTCGGCTACGGCGACGCCGCCATCCGCGAACTGTTCGCCGGCCACGAATCGATGATCGACGCCACCCTCGAGGAGGAGGAACTCTCCGACGTCACCCCCGAGGAGGCGCTCCTGCGGCTGTTCACCGTGCTGCGGCCCGGCGACCCGCCGAAGGTCGACAAGGCGACCAGCTACCTGCACGGCCTCCTCGCCGACCCGCGCCGGTACGACCTGGGCGACGCCGGCCGCTACAAGCTCAACGAGAAGCTCGGGCTCGACGTCGAGGAAAAGACGCTGCTCGGCTTCGACGACGGTCGCTTCGTCGACTACGGTCTCGTCGCCACGCTGCAGTACCTCGTCAAGCTCCAGGCGGGCGACGAGGACGCCGTCGAGGACGACATCGACCACCTCGGCAACCGCCGCATCCGGACGGTCGGCGAGCTCGTCGCCGACCAGATCCGCGTCGGCCTCGGGCGGATGGCGCGCGGCGTGCGCGAACGCATGCTGCTCGGCAACCCCGACGCCGCCACCCCGCAGAAGTTGATCAACAACCGCCCGATCGTCGCGGCGTTGCGGGAGTTCTACGGGCGCAGCCAGCTGTCGCAGTTCAAGGACCAGATCAACCCGCTGTCGGAGTTGCGCCACAAGCGCCGCATCTCCGCGCTCGGGCCGGGCGGCCTGACGCGCGAGCGCGCCGGCTTCGACGTGCGCGACGTGCACCGCACCCACTACGGCCGCATCTGCCCCATCGAGACGCCCGAGGGCGCCAACATCGGCCTCATCACCTCGCTCGCCTCGTACTCCCGCGTCAACGACCTCGGCTTCATCGAGGCGCCCTACCGGCGCGTCAAGAGCGGCAAGGTCAGCGACGAGGTCGTCTACATGACGGCGCACGAGGAGGACCGCTACGTCATCGCGCAGGCGAACACGGTGCTCGAGGACGACGGCGCGTTCGTCAACGAACAGATCGTCGCCCGCGACCGCGGCGAACCGGTCTTCGCGCCGCGCGACGCCATCGACTTCATGGACGTCTCGCCGAAGCAGATCATCAGCGTCCCCACCAGCATCATTCCGTTCCTCGAGCACGACGACGCCAACCGCGCGCTCATGGGGTCGAACATGCAGTCGCAGGCGGTGCCGCTCATCAAGGCGGACGCCCCCTACGTCGGGACCGGCGTCGAGGAACGCATCAGCCTCGACTCCGGCACGTGCGTCGTCGCGGAGGAGGCCGGCACCGTCACGTACGTCGACGCCGAACGCATCCGCGTCGAGAGCGCCAAGAACGTCGAGCGCGAGTACGTCCTCACCCGCTTCCAGCGCAGCAACCAGAACACGAACCTCGACCAGCACCCGGTCGTGAAGCTGGGCGACACGGTGAAGGCCGGACAGGTCATCGCCGACGGGCCCGCCTCGCAGAACGGGCGCCTGGCGCTCGGGCAGAACATCCTGATCGCCGTCATGCCGTTCGACGGCTACAACTTCGAGGACGCCATCGTGCTGTCGGAGAACCTGGTGCGCAGCGACGCCTACACGTCGGTGCACATCGAGAAGTTCGAGAAGGAGGCGCGCGAGACGAAGCTCGGGCCGGAGAAGATCACGCGCGACATCCCCGGACTGAGCGAAGCGGCGTTGCGCGACCTCGACGAGGACGGCGTCGTCCGCATCGGAGCGGACGTCAAGCACAACTCCATCCTCGTGGGCCACACCAGCTTCAAGGGCGAGAAGGACCCGACGCCGGAGGAGCGGCTGCTGCGCTCGATCTTCGGTGAGAAGGCGCGCGAGGTGAAGGACACCTCGCTGCGCGTCCCGCCGGGCGACGGCGGCGTGGTGCTGCGCACCGTCCGCTTCCGGCGCGGCGACGACGGCGTCGAACTCAAGCCGGGCGTCACCGAGATGGTGCGCGTCTACGTCGCGCAGAAGCGGCGCCTCATCGAGGGCGACAAGCTCGCCAACCGGCACGGCAACAAGGGCGTCGTCGCCAAGATCCTCCCGCCCGAGGACATGCCCTACCTCGACGACGGCACGCCGGTCGACCTGGTGTTCAACCCGCTGGGCGTCCCGAGCCGCATGAACCTCGGGCAGATCCTCGAGACCCACCTCGGGCTCGCCGCCTACAAGCACGGCGTCAGCTACGTCACGCCGGTGTTCGACGGCGCCAGCGAGGCGGAGATCAAGGACCTCCTCGAAGCGTCGGCGCGCGAGGAGATCGCCGCGATGAAGGCGGAGGGGGCGGAGGTCGACCGGCGCGAACGCGACGTCGTCCGGCGCGCCGCGAAGTTGGGCGTCCTCGAGGAGGGCCTCGACGACGACGCCGCCCGCGTCGCGTTGGCGCGGTCGGGCAAGGCGGTGCTGTACGACGGACGCACCGGGGAGGCGATCGACGCCCCCATCGTCGTCGGCATCATGTACGTCCTGAAGCTCTACCACATGGTCGAGGACAAGATGCACGCCCGCTCGACCGGCCCCTACAGCCTCATCACCCAGCAGCCGCTGGGCGGCAAGGCGCAGTTCGGTGGGCAGCGCCTCGGGGAGATGGAGTGCTGGGCGTTGCAGGCGCACGGCGCCTCGCACACGCTGCAGGAGATGCTCACCATCAAGTCCGACGACCTCGACGGCCGCAACGCCGCGTACGAGGCGATCGTGAAAGGAAGCGACGTGCTCGAGCCCACGATTCCCGAGTCGTTCAAGGTCCTCGTCAAGGAACTGCACTCGCTCGGACTCGACGTGAAGGTCCAGACCGACGCCGGCGAGGACGTCGGCATCTTCGACGAAGCGGGGAGGCACTGGTGAGCGACGCTCCGACGACCCTCAACCTCGAGACGCAAGGACGCCCCCGCGAGGTGCGGCGCTACGACTTCAGCCAGGTGCAGATCGGCATCGCCAGTCCCGAAACGATCCGCGACTGGAGCTACGGCGAGATCACCAAGCCCGAAACGATCAACTACCGCACCCTCAAGCCCGAACGCGAAGGCCTGTTCGACGAACGCGTCTTCGGTCCCGAGAAGGACTGGGAGTGCACCTGCGGGAAGTACCGCGGGCAGCGCTTCGCGGGCAAGGTGTGCGAACGCTGCGGGGTGGAGGTCACCAAGGCTACCGTCCGCCGCTACCGCATGGGGCACGTCGAGCTGGCGACCCCCTGCGCGCACATCTGGTACGTCAAGGACATCCCCAGCAAGATCGGCTCGCTGCTGAACCTCTCCACCAGCCAACTCGAGCAGGTGCTGTACTTCGGCAAGTTCGTCGTGACCGACCCCATGGGGGCGAAGCTCGACGGGCGGCCGTTGAGCCGCGCCGACCTGCTGACCGACGAGGAGTACCGGCAGCTGCGCTACGGCCGCCAGGAGACCTACAGCGTCCAGCAGGGCGAGGACGCCGTCGTCGCCGACGGCGAGGAGGTCGAGGTCGGCCAGCAGCTCGCCAAGGGCGTCAAGGCGAAACTGGCGGGCATCGCGCAGTACCGCTTCCCCCGCAAGGTCGTCGTCGACTACCGCGAGGCGCGGGACGGGCGGCTGGTGCTGCCCGAAGCCGCCTGGATCGACGAGGACGCCTTCGAGGGTGGCGCGGCGATCGCGGAGCTCGGCGAGGACGTCGAACTGACGTCGGAGGAGGAGGGCGTCGTCGACCTCGTCCCGATCGGGAGCGACGGCGGCGTCGCCGTCGTCCGCGACCCCGACGACGAGAACGTCCTCGCGTCGTACCTGCTGCCCGCCGGCATGGAGGTCGCGGTCGGCGACGGCGAGTTCGTCGAGAAGGGCGACCCGATCGCCCGCGCCGCGGCGGGAACGACGCTGACCCTGCCGACGGTCGCCAGCGCGGAGGTGCGCGCGGCGAAGGCGAAGAAGGGCGTCGTGACCGCCACCCTCGCGGTGTCCTGGGCGCGCAGCGAGACGTTCGAGATCAACCCCACCATGCACGTCCTCGTCGGCGACGGCGCGGAGGTCGTGGCGGGCGAGAAGATCGTCGGCGCGATCGACGCGGCGCAGGAGATCACCGCCGCCGCCGACGGCACGGTGCACCTGCACGAGCCCGCCAGCATCATCGTGAGTCGGGCGCGGGTGTACCCCTACGACGACGAGCCGCTCGTCGTGAACGGCGACCGCGTCTCGCCCGGCGAGGAGCTCGCCGACGACGGACGCATCAAGGCGGACATCAGCGGTCGGGTCGAGATCGACCTCGTCCGCCGCCAGGTGCGCCTCATCGAGTCGTACGACGTCGAAGCGAAGATGGGCGCCGAAGCGATCCAGGAGCTCCTCTCCACCCTCGACCTCGAGAAGCTCGAGGCGGAACTCGTCGAGGAGATGAACTCCCCCTCGCGGCACAAGCGCGCCAAGGCCCGCAAGCGCCTCGAGATCGTGCGCAGCTTCCTGCGGAGCGGCAACGACCCCGCCTGGATGATCCTCGAGGCGGTGCCGATCATGCCGCCCAGCCTCCGCCCGATGGTGCAGGTGGACGGCGGCCGCTTCGCGACGAGCGACCTGAACGACCTCTACCGGCGCCTGATCAACCGCAACAACCGCCTCAAGAAGCTCATGCAGCAGGGCGCGCCGGAGATGATCGTCCGCAACGAGAAGCGGATGCTGCAGGAGGCGGTCGATGCCCTCATCGACAACGGCCGCCGCGGTAGCGCCGTCGTGCACCCCGGGTCCGACCGGCCGTTGCGGAGCCTCACGGACCTGCTCGGCGGGAAGCAGGGTCGGTTCCGCCAGAACCTGCTCGGCAAGCGCGTCGACTACTCGGGCCGCAGCGTGATCGTCGTCGGTCCGCAGCTGTCGCTCCACCAGTGCGGCGTGCCGAAACGCATGGCGCTCGAGCTGTTCAAGCCGTTCCTGTTCAAGAAGCTCGAGGAGCGCGGCATCGCCAGCAACATCAAGAACGCGCGCCGCGTTCTGGAGAACACCCAGAACCTGCGCGACGAGGTCTGGGACGCCCTCGAGGAGGTCATCGAGGACCGCGTGGTGCTGCTCAACCGCGCGCCGACCCTGCACCGCCTCGGCATCCAGGCGTTCGAGCCGGTCCTCGTCGAGGGCCAAGCGATCCAACTCCACCCGCTCGTGTGCGAGGCGTTCAACGCCGACTTCGACGGCGACCAGATGGCGATCCACGTGCCGTTGTCGGTGTACGCGCAGTCCGAAGCGCGGCTGCAGATGCTGGCCAGCCACAACCTGTTGTCGCCGGCGCACGGCGCACCGAACGTGCAGGCGAGCCGCGACATGATCCTCGGCCTGTTCGTCCTCACGCAGGTCCACACCGGCCGCAAGGGGATCGGCGCGACGTTCGACGCGGTCGAGGACGCCCTCGCGGCGCACGCCGACGGCGAGGTGGACCTCAACGCCACGATCACCGTCGCCGGTCGCGAGACGTCGGTCGGGCGGCTCAAGTACCGCTTCTCCGACGCCGACGAGGCGCTCCTCGCCGTCGAGCGCGGCGAGATCGACATGCAGGACATCGTCACCGTCCGGGTCGACGGGGAGCTGGTCGAGACCAGCCCCGGCCGCATGTTCTTCGTGCGGATGGTGGAGGAGACCGTCGGCGAGGACGGCGTCGCGGTCCCCGCGGAACTGCTTCGCTACGACGTCGCGTACGAGAAGGGGGCGCTCAAGGACCTCGTCGTCGACAGCTTCAAGCTGCTCGGGGTCGACCGGACCGCGAAGCTCCTCGACGCCCTCAAGCGCTACGGCTTCGAGCTCTCCACGACGTCCGGCATCACGATCGGCATCGACGACGTCGCGATCCCGCCGCAGAAGGCGGAGTTGCTCGCCGACGCCGAGGAGAAGCTCGGCAAGATCATGGCGGCCGCCCAACGCGGCTTCGTCACCGAGGTCGAACGCAAGCAGCAGGTCGTGCGCCTCTGGTCGGACACCACCGAGAAGGTCAAGGACGCGGTGTTCGAGAACTTCGGGGAGAACACGCCGTTCAACCCGCTGTACGTCATGGCGCAGTCCGGTGCCCGCGGGAACCCGCAACAGATCCGCCAGCTGGCGGGCATGCGGGGCCTGATGGCGAAGCCGTCGGGGGAGACGATCGAGCTGCCGATCCGCGCGAACTTCCGCGAGGGCCTCGACGTGCTCGAGTACTTCAACAGCACCCACGGGGCCCGCAAGGGGGGCGCGGACACCGCGCTCCGGACGGCGGACTCGGGGTACCTCACCCGCAAACTCGTCGACGTCGCGCACGAACTCGTCGTCCGCGAGGAGGACTGCGGGACGGCGGACGCCGTCGAGGTCGCCTTCTACGGGCCCGAGGGGCGCCTGCGCGCCAAGGGCCACCTGGAGATGAGCCTGTACGGGCGGCGCCTCGGGCAGCCGCTCGAGCTGGGCGACCGCACGTGGGAGGCGGGCGCCACGCTGTACCGCGAGGACGTCGCGGCGATCTACGAACGCCTCGAGGCGCACCCCGAGGTGCGCGAGGCGTGGGTGCGGAGCGCCCTCACCTGCCAGACGCGGGCGGGCGTGTGCCGCGCCTGCTACGGCCTCGACATGTCGACCATGAGCGACGTGGGCCTCGGCGAGGCGGTCGGCGTCATCGCCGCCGAATCGATCGGGGAGCCCGGCACGCAGCTCACGATGCGGACGTTCCACACCGGCGGGATCGCGACCGGTGGGGACATCACGCAGGGCCTTCCGCGCGTCATCGAGTTGGTCGAGGCCCGCAAGCCGAAGGCGCGCGCGGTCGTCAGCGACCTCGACGGGGTCGTGTCGATCGGCGAGGACGACGACAAGGTGCGCATCACCGTCACCTCCGACGACGGCGAGTTCGTCAAGGCGTACAAGGTGGAGCCGTCGGTCCGCCTCGTCGTGCGCGACGGCGACACCGTCGAGGCGGGCCAGCCGTTGACGCGCGGCGCGATCAACCCGCACGACCTGCTCGAGACCCGCGGGCCCGACGCCGTCCAGGAGTACCTGGTCGACGAGATCCAGCGCGTCTACCGCAGCCAGGGCGTCAGCGTGCACGACAAGCACATCGAGGTGATCGTCCGGCAGATGCTGAAGTACGTCGAGATCCTCGAGTCGGGCGACAGCCCGTTCCTGGAGGGCCAGACGATCGAACGCTTCGACGTCGAGGAGGCCAACGAGGCGCTCCTGGACGAGGGCAAGACCCCCGCGACGTGGAAGCCGCTGCTGCTCGGCATCACCAAGGCCAGCCTCTCGACGAAGAGTTGGTTGTCCGCCGCCAGCTTCCAGCACACGACGCACGTGCTGACCGAAGCGGCGGTCGCCGGGAAGGCCGACGACCTCGTGGGCCTCAAGGAGAACGTCATCCTCGGTCGCCTCATCCCCGCCGGGACCGGCCTCGACGCGATTCGCGACACCCGCGTCGCGGACGCCGACACCGTCAAGCTCGTGCAACAGCAGGCCGACCAGGCGCGCGACGCCGCGACCCCGGGTCGCGCCGAGGAGGCCCGCCCCGAGGCCTGACGCCCCTCCCCGTCCGTTCGTTCCCGGCCCGCGGCTCCGCCGCGGGCCGGTCGCGTCGGGGAGGGCGGGCCCGCGGTACGCTCCTCGCGTGAACGCACCGCGCGGGACGGTCGCCGCCTTCGATCCCGGCCGGAACGTCGGGTACGCCCTCGTCGCCCCCGACGGGCGGCGCCTCGACGCCGCCGTCCTCGACGTCGCCGACCTCGCGGGGGACGTCGTCCGGGCGCGCCTCCCGAGCGGCGTCCACGTCGTGGTGGGGGCGGGCACCGGGGCGGCGCAGGTGGTGGCGGCGCTTCGTGCGGCCGGCCTGGCGCCGGACCTCGTCGACGAGGTCGGCACCAGCCTCGAGGGGCGCGCGTTGTGGCGGCGGAGCGTCCCGCCGCGCGGCCTCGCGCGGTTCTGGCCGGCCGGCCTGCGGGCGCCCCGCGAACCGATCGACGACTACGCCGCCTGGGCGATCGCGCTGCGGGTGGTGGGGGTGTCGCTCGACGCGGCGGTGGCGGCGCAGCGGGGCACGTGAACGCCGCGCCCCGAGTGGGGGCGCGGCGGACGGTGCGTGCGCGGGGTGGGCGGCGTCGCCCGCGGGGTCAGTTGAGGACTTCGTCCTCGCCGACCTCCATCATGCTGCGGGCCTCCTCGGTCGTGACGTCCAGCACCGCACTGATCTCGCCGGCGAGGAGGCGGAGGGCGCGCCGGTACGCCTGCCGGTCGAGGTCGGGCAGGCCGCGCTCGAGGTCCCAGCGGCGGAGTTCGCTGGCGAGCGTCGCGATCTGGTAGGGGTCGCCCGACGTGAGGATGTCGGTGACGCGGCGGTGGCGGGCGGCCCACTGCTTGGGGAGGGTGAGGCGACCGTGCGTGAGGCGTTCGAGGACGCTTTGGACCTCGTCGTTCGTCAACGCCGCACGGAGGCCGGCCTCCTGCGGGGCGTGCACCGGCACGTAGGCGCGGGAGGTGCCGTTCGGGAAGTCGACCTGGTAGTACGTGAAGTCGGTGCCGGCGACGGTCTTCGTCGTCGTTCCGGAGACGATGCCGACGCCGTACGGCGGGAGGACCACCTGGTCGCCGTTCTTGAATTTGCTGGCCTTGTCCACGTTCACTCCTCGTCGCGCGGGGGCGAGCGGTCGACGTGCGCCGTGCAGGCGCACCCGACGGGGGCGTCGTCCCGACGTAGGGTAGGGCAGGGCGAGGGCCTCGAGGGACCGTGGCGCACGCGGACCCGGAATCGCGACGTGCGCACCCGCTGCTCGGTCACGCCCCGTAGTGTAGCACGAACCCCCATCCTTCGCCGTCGGTCGCGCGGCCGGTGCCGCGTCCAGGACGGCTCAGGGGGCGGGGTGGGCGGCGCCCGGCCCCTCCCGCCGCCGGTACCGCACGACCAGCGCGACCCCGGCCAGCAGGACCGGCGCCCCGAGCAGCACCCCGGTCCCGGGGATCTCGGTGAACACGAGCCACGCGAGGACGCCGGCCCCGATCGGCTCCAGCAACGTCACGGTCGCCACGACGGTCGGGTCCAAATGGCGGTTGGCCCAGTTCAGGCCGCCGTGCCCCACCAACTGCGGGGCGAGCGCCATCGCCAGGATCCACCCCCACGTCGCCAGCGGCCAGTCGACGTACGCCGCACCGAGCATCGCGGGGAGGGGAACGAGGACGACGGCGGCGACGAGGTAGGCGATCGTCGCGTAGCCCGACGTCGACAGGCCGGCGCGTTGCGCGCGGCGCCCGAGCAGGAAGTACCCCGCCGCCGACCAGGCGCCGACCAACGCCAGGGCGTCGCCCAAAAGCGGCGCGCTGCCGCCCTGCAGGTCGCCCAGCCCGATCGCGACGCCCCCGCCGATCGCCAGGACCAAGCCCACCAGCACGCCGCGCGTCGGCGGCGTCCCGCCCCACCAGCGCGCGAGCGCCACCCAGATGGGGACGGTCGTCACCAGCGTCACGCTGGCGGCGACCGTCGTGTAGGCGAGGGAGGTCAACCACGTCGCGAAGTGCACGCCGAGCAGCAGCCCCGCGAGGAGGGCCGGGCGGAGGCTGGCGGCAGTCGGTGGGGCGCGGCGCAACCCCCGGATGCCGGCGGGCACGATCAACAGCGACGCGAACGCCATGCGCCAGAGCGCCACGACCGCGCCGGGCGCCTCGGCGAGGCGCGCGAAGATCGCCCCGAGGCTGATGGCGGCGACGACCGCGACGAGGACCGCCGTGACGGTGGCGGCGGACGGCGTACCGCCGTCCGCCCGCGAGGGAGCCGCGCTCACGACGGCGCGTGCCGGCCGGCGCGCAGGAGGCGCCACGCCAGCAGCGCCCACCCCACGATCAGCGCGACGCCGCCCACCGGCGCGACCGCCCCGAAGGCGGAGACGTCGGTCGCGACGAGGGCGTACAGGGCGCCGGCGAACACGAGGGCGCCGGCCAGCAGCCAGGGGCGGGCCGCCCGGCCGGGCGGGCCCCACGCGGCGACCGCGAGGAGCGCGACGCCGTGCACCGTCTGGTAGCGGACCGCCGTCTCGAACGTCGCCAGGCGCGCCTCGCTCAGGACCGGTGCGAGGGCGTGCGCCCCGAACGCACCGAGCGCGACGCCCGCCCCGGCGAGGAGCGCCCCGACCGCCGCCCAGCGGGCGTCGGACGCCTCCGCGCCGCTCACGCCGCCTCGGCGCCGTCCCCGCCCTCGACCGACGTGATGCGGCCGTCGGCGATGGCGAGGGTGACGTCGGCGGCGTCGGCGACGGCCGCGTCGTGCGTCACGACGATCACGGTGCGGCCGTCCGCCGCGACCTCGCGCAGCGCCCCGATGACCTCGCGGCCGCTGGCGCGATCGAGGTTGCCGGTCGGTTCGTCGGCGAAGACGACCTGCGGGTCGTTGGCGAGCGCCCGCGCGAGGGCGACGCGTTGCCGTTCCCCGCCCGAGAGTTTCGCGGGCAGGGCGCCGCCGCGGTGCGCCACCCCGAAGCGTTCCAGGAGCGCGTCGGCGCGGCGCAGGCGCTCCCCGGTCGCGACGCCGGCCAACCCCATGGGGAAGGCGACGTTGGCGCGGGCGGGGAGGACCGAGATCAGGTTCGACGCTTGGAAGACGAACCCGAAGTGGCGCAGGCGGAGCGCCGCGAGGCGGGTTTCGTTCACCGCGTCGAGGGCGAGGTCGTCGAGGCGGACGTGGCCGGCGTCGGGCCGGTCGAAGCCGGCGAGCAGGTTCAGCAGCGTCGACTTCCCCGAGCCCGAGGGCCCCATGACGGCGGTGACCCGCCCGGGGGTGAAGGCGTGGTCGACGCCCTGCAGGGCGTGGACCGGTCCGGCGGGCGTGGCGTAGGTGCGGACCAACCCTTCGGCGCGCAGCATCTCAGCCTCCCTGGGAGACCGCGTCGGCGATCTGAATGCGGGCGGCGCGCGCCGAGGGGGCCAGGCCGGAGAGGAGGCCCATGGCGAGCGCGACGACGAGCGAGAAGGCGACGAGGCGGAGGGTGACCGCGGCGACGTCGAGGCCGATCAGGTCGGCGGAGACGACGTTCACCGCCCACGCGCCGCCCTGCCCCAGGAGGACGCCGGCGGCGCCCCCGAAGACCGACAGCAGCACGCTCTCCGCCAGCACCACCCCGAACAGGAAGCGGGGGCGCGCGCCGACGGCGCGCACCACCCCGAACTCGCGGGTGCGTTCGAAGACGCTCATGAGGACGGTGTTCGCGACCGCGATCGCCCCGACGATCAGGGCGATGGCGCTGATGCCGAGGCGTACGACGTCGGTGATGCGGATCCCGCGTTCGACGACCGAGAGGACGTCGCCGGCGGTCTGGACGCCGAGCTCGGGGAAGCGTTCCTCGAGGGCGGTCGCCGCCTCCTGCGCGCGGCTGGGGTCGGCGAGGTCGACGACGAAGAAGCTGACGCGGTCGGGGCTCTGGATGGCGGCCTGGAGGGCGTCGATGGGGACGAAGATGCCGTTGCTCAGGAAGCCGCCGCCGTCCTCGGCGAGGCCGACGATCTCGAAGGTCGCGTCGGCGCTGAGGCGCAGGACGTCGCCGACCTCCAGGTCGGACCGTTCCGCCGCCTGCGTGCCGACGACCGCGACGTTCCTACCTGCGTCGTCGGGTCCGATGCCGACCCCCTCCACCACCTGGTAGCCGGGGTAGATCGTCGCGACGTCGACGTCGGCGGGGAGGCCCTGGAAGGCGAACGAGCTGGAGGCGGTGAAGCCGCCGCGCACGTACAGGATGAGGGGGACGACCTTCGTGACGCCGAACGGTTCCGCGGCGGCTTCGACGTCGTCGAGCAGCTCCAGCGGGAGTTCGGGGACGCCGCCGAAGCCGCTGGTCTCGAACGAGCCGTAGCTGATCTGCAGCTCCGCGCCGATGTTCGAGAGTTCGCTGGCGAAGGCGCGCCGCAACCCCTCCCCGAGGGAGAGGAAGACGACCATGGATCCGACGGCGATGGCGATGCCGGTGGCGGTGAGGAAGGTGCGGAGCGGACGGTGGCGCAGCGAGTGCAGCGCGAGGTTCCAGATCAACGAGGGGCCTCCGGGAAGGCGCGGCCGGTGACGGCGCCGCGCGAGCCGAGGGACGGCACGAGCGGCTCGCCGTCGACGAACACCTCGAGCCCTCCGGCGTTGCCGACGTGCAGGTACACGGGACGCTCGAACGTGAACGTGTCGCCCGGTTGGGCGGTGGTGTAGGCGAGGCGTTCCCCCTCGCCGCGGGCGGTGCTCTGGTACGCCTCCAGCCAGCTGGCCTCCTCGACGACGACGCGGACCGCGTCGGCGCCGCCGGCGGCCGCGGTCGGGGCCGGCGCGTCGGGTTCCGGCTCGAGGGTGACGACGATCTCGCGGTCGCGGTCGAAGGCGAGCGTCGTCTCGACCGGCAGGTAGCCGTCGCGTTCGATGCGGACGGTGCGTTCGGCCTGCGCGGTGACGGGCACGTTGCGGATGGGCGTCACGCCCGGGAGCCCGAAGGCGTCGACCGTGACGCGGGCGCCGGGCGGATCGGTGGTGACGCTGAGTGCGACGTCGGCGTTCGCGGCGGGCGATCCGGCGGGCGCCGCCAGGGCGTCGGTCGCGTCGGCGCCGGCGAGGGGCCCGCCGTCGCCGATGGACGCGACGTCGGCGGGTGCCGCCGGGGCGTCGCCCGCGGGGGCGTCCGCAGCGGCGGGCGCCGTGGCGGGCACCGCGGCGGGCGTGGGGTCGAACAGCAGCTGGTTGAAGCCCCACACGGCGGTGCCGATCACGACGCCGGCCACGACGACGGTCGCGAGGAGCGGTCCGGCGGCGCGCAGCGCGTCGGCGAGGGCGCCGCCGTCGGCCGGCCGGGCGCCGCCGCGCGGGCGGCCGGCGGTCCGCGGGGCGCTTCGGGGTGCGGTGCGGGGGGCGCTGCGGGTCGCGCGGGGCGGCGCCTCGGGCGCGTCGCGCACGGCGTCGGCGGGGCCGTCGTCGCGGAGGCGGCGAAGCGCCGCGAAGCGCTCCAGCGCTTCGGCTTCGTCGAGCCCGAGGGCGCGGGCGTGGAGGCGCAGGAAGTTGCGGGCGTAGACGTCCTCGGGGAGCTTCGCGAGGTCCTCGCGCTCGAGCGCCTCGAGGTAGGCGGCGCGGACGTGCGTGTGGCTCGCGATCGCGGCGAGGTCGAGGCCGGCCTCCTCGCGGGCGGTACGCAACCAGTCGCCGAGGCCGGGCCCGCCGGGTTGGGGACGGACCGCGCCGCTCGGGGGGGTGGGGCGGTCGTCCGGGCGTTCGGCGTCGTAGCTCATGCGGTCCCTCCGGTCGGGGTGGACGTGAGCGCCGCGGCGACGCGCGTGGCGAGCGCGGCGTTGGCGTGCAGGAGGCGGAGGTTCACGTCGACGGTGGCGCCGTCCGAGTGCCGCGCGAGCGCGTCGAGCAGGAACGGGGTGGCGTCGCGCCCCGCGATGCCGGCGGCGTCGGCGTCGGCCTGCGCCGCCGCGAGCCAGTCGGCGTACGCGCCCGGGTCGAGGCCGGGGTCGACCGGTTGCGTCACCAGCAGCGCCTGGGGTTGCCCGAGGGCGTCCTGGGCGCGCTTGATGCGCGCGAGGGTGGCGGCGTCGTCGGCGCGGGCGGGCACCTTCAGGTCGGTGGTGGCGACGTGGAAGCCGGCGAGGTGGTCGCTGGCGTACCCGACGACCGCGACGCCGGCGCTTTCGAGGCGCTCGAGGGTGGCGTGCGCGTCGAGCAGGCTCTTCGGGCCGGCGCAGACGGTGACGACGGGGGTGCGGGCGAGGGCGGCGATGTCGGCGGATTCGTCGTACCCGCCGCCGGGGTGCACGCCGCCGATCCCGCCGGTGGCGAAGGTCTCGATGCCGGCGCGTTGGGCGGCGTACAGGGTGGTGGCGACGGTGGTGCCGGCGTCGCGCCCCTGCGCGACGAGCGCGGCGAGGTTCCAGGTCGACGCCTTGTCCGCGCCGGGTTCGGCGAGGCGCACGAGCTCGTCGTCGTCGAGCCCGACGACGACGGTGCCGTCGAGGACGCCGACGGTGGCGGGTTCGCCGCCGGCCTCGCGCACGGTGCGTTCGAGGTCGCGGGCGAGGGCGAGGTTGTCGGGGCGGGGGAGGCCGTGGGTGACGACCGTGGATTCGAGCGCCACGACGGGGAGGCCCTCGTCGAGGGCGGCGCGGACGCGGGGGGCGACGGAGAACGCCATACGCCGCGCATGATAGCCCAGGGGCGGCGCGTCTTCCGTGGCCGCGGCCGCGGGCGTGGTAGCGTCGCGCGCGGTGGACCTTCCCGCGCTCGGACCGCTTCTTCCGCTCGTCGAACAGGTGGGGTTCGGTGCGCTGGCGGGGTTCGTCGCCGGCTTCGCGGTGAAGAAGATCGGCAAGCTGGCGGCGCTGCTGCTCGGGACGTTGTTCGTGGTGGTGCAGGGGCTCGCCTGGGTCGGCTACGTGCAGGTGAACTGGTCGGCGGTGCAGGCGGACGCCGCGCCGTGGCTCGAGGAGGCGTCGTTGCGGCAGGGGTGGGGGGCGCTCCTGGACGTGTTGACGTACAATCTGCCGTTCGCGGCGGCGTTCGTTCCGGGGCTCCTCCTCGGCCTCCGCCGCGGCTGACAACATCTGAGCGGCTCGCGCTCAACCGACTTGACATTCGAGGTGCGCGTCCGTACCATGGTCGCAGTTGGCACTCTCCTCCGGGGAGTGCCAAACGCGTGGCGAGGCCACGCAGATTCCCACGCACGTAGGAGGAGACCATGACGCTCAAACCCCTCGGGGACCGCATCGTCGTCGAAGTGATCGACGAGCCGCAGACCACGGCCAGCGGCATCGTCCTGCCCGATACCGCGCAGGAGAAGAGCCAGCGCGGCAAGGTGATCGCCGTCGGCAGCGGCAAGCTGCTCGACAACGGCGACCGCGCCGCGATGGAGGTGTCGGAGGGCGACACCGTCGTGTTCGCCAAGTACGGCGGCACCGAAATCAGCCTCGACGGTCGCGAGTTGATGATCCTCAACGAACGCGACGTCCACGCCGTCATCGCCTGACCCCCCCGCACCAGGAAAGGACATCATGGCCAAAGATCTGTACTTCAAGGAAGAGGCGCGCCGCAGCCTCGAACGCGGCGTCAACGCCGTCGCCAACGCCGTCAAGGTGACCCTCGGCCCGAAGGGCCGCAACGTCGTGCTGGAGAAGAAGTTCGGCAGCCCGACCATCACCAAGGACGGCGTCACCGTCGCCAAGGACATCGAGCTCTCCAACCACCTCGAGAACATCGGCGCGAAGCTCCTCATCGAGATCGCCAGCAAGACGAACGACATCACCGGGGACGGCACCACCACCGCCACCGTCCTGGGCCAGTCGATCGTCCGTGAAGGCCTCCGCAACGTCGCCGCCGGCGCCAACCCGCTCGCCCTCAAGCGCGGCATCGAGCACGGCGTCGACGCCGCCGTCGACGCGATCCGCGGCATGGCGAACCCGGTCGAGGACAGCAAGGCCGTCGCCGAGGTCGCCTCGATCAGCGCCAACGACGCCAGCGTCGGGCAGCTCATCGCCGACGCGATGGACAAGGTCGGCCGCGACGGCGTCATCACCGTCGAGGAGAGCAAGTCGCTCGACACCGAACTCGACGTCGTCGAAGGCATGCAGTTCGACAAGGGCTACCTCAGCCCCTACTTCGTCACCGACAGCGACGCGATGGAAGCGGTCCTCGAGGACGCCTACCTGCTGATCCACGAGAAGAAGATCAGCGCCCTCAAGGACCTCCTGCCCGTCCTCGAGCAGGTCGCGCAGACCGGCAAGCCGCTCATGATCATCGCCGAGGACATCGAAGGCGAAGCGCTCGCCACCCTCGTCGTCAACAAGCTGCGCGGCACGCTGAACATCGCCGCCGTCAAGGCGCCCGGCTTCGGCGACCGCCGCAAGGAGATGCTGAAGGACATCGCGGCCGTCACCGGCGGCGAGGTCATCAGCGAGGAGCTCGGCCACAAGCTCGAGAACGTCCGCATCGACCAGCTCGGCCAAGCGAAGCGCGTGCGCATCAGCAAGGACGAGACGACGATCATCGAAGGCCAGGGCGACGCCGCCTCCATCGAGGCCCGCGTCAAGGGCATCCGGACCGAGATCGACAACACCGACAGCGACTACGCCCGCGAGAAGCTGCAGGAGCGCCTCGCGAAGCTCGCCGGCGGCGTCGCCGTCATCCGCGTCGGGGCGGCCACGGAAACCGAACTCAAGGAGAAGAAGCACCGCTTCGAGGACGCCCTCTCCACCGCCCGCTCCGCGGTCGAGGAAGGGGTCGTCGCCGGTGGGGGCGTCACCCTCATCCACGCCGTCGCCGCGGTGCAGAAGGTCATCGACGGCCTCGACGGCGACGAGCGCACCGGCGCCAGCATCCTCGTGCGCGCCCTCGAGGAGCCGGCCCGGCAGATCGCGGAGAACGCCGGCGCGGAAGGCTCCGTCGTCGCCAACGCCATCAAGGCGAAGAACGACGGCAAGTACGGCTTCAACGCCGCGACCGACGCCTACGTCGACGACATGTTCGGCGCCGGCATCGTCGACCCGACCAAGGTCACCCGCACGGCGCTGCAGAACGCCGGCTCGATCGGCGCGCTGCTGCTGACGACCGAAGCGGTCGTCGCCGACCAGCCCGAGGAGGCCGACGCCGGTGCCGCCGGCGGCGCCCCCGACATGGGCGGTATGGGCGGCATGGGTGGCATGGGCGGCATGGACTTCTGATCCACGCCCCCGAACGCGCGGCGCCCCGCGCGCCGCACGAGCGAACCGAACGCGCCCCGGATCTCCGGGGCGCGTTTGCGTGGGCCCGGCGCGCCTTAGTCCTCGAGCAACGACCGCCCCGTCATCTCCGGCGGCGCCGCGACGCCGGCGAGCGCCAACACCGTCGGCGCGACGTCCCCCAGCACGCCCCCCTCGCGGAGGCGGACCGGGCCCGCCCCCGTCACGATGCACGGCACCGGGTTGGTCGTGTGCGCCGTGTGCGGCCCACCGTCCGCGGCGATCATCGTTTCGGCGTTGCCGTGGTCGGCCAGCACGATCGCCACGCCCCCCTTCGCGCGGACCGCCTCCAGCAGCCGCCCCAGCGCGACGTCCACCGCTTCGCACGCCCGGATGGCGGCCGCCAGGTCGCCGGTGTGCCCCACCATGTCCGGGTTCGCGTAGTTCACCAGTAGAAAATCGTCGTCGTGCCCCTCCAGGCGCGCCACCACCGCGTCGGTCAACGCCGGCGCGCTCATCTCCGGCTGCAGGTCGTACGTCGCGACCTTCGGGGACGGCTCGATGTGCCGCGTCTCGCCGGGGAACGGCGCCTCGATCTTCGCGTTGAAGAAGTACGTCACGTGCGGGTACTTCTCGGTCTCCGCCGCATGGAACTGCGTCCGCCCCGCCGCGGCGAGGACGTCCGCCAAGCAGCGCTCCACCTGCGGCGCGGTGGCGAGCGCCGGCAGCGGCCAGGCGTCGTCGTACGGCATCAACGTCGCCAGGTGCACCGTCGGTTCCGCGCACCGAACGAACCCCGCGAAGTCCGGGTCGCTCAACGCCCGCGTCAGCTGCCGCGCGCGGTCGGCGCGGAAGTTGAAGAACAACGCTGCATCCCCCGGGTGGATCGGCCCGACCGCCGCGCCGTCCTCGACGACGACCGTCGCGCGGACGAACTCGTCGGTCTCCCCGCGGGCGTACGCCGCGTCGATCGCCTCCGCCGCCGACGCCGCCGTGTGCACCCCCTCGCCGCACACGACCGCGCGGTACGCCTCCTCGGTCCGCTCCCACCGCTCGTCGCGATCCATCGCGTAGTAGCGACCGACCACCGTCGCGATCCGCGCGTCGGCCTCCACCCCCGCCAGGTGCGCCTCCAGCGTCGCCAGGTAGCCGCGGCCCCCGTCCGGTGCGGTGTCGCGCCCGTCGGTGAAGGCGTGCACGCGGATCCGCCGGACGCCGGACGCGACCGCCAGGTCCACCAGGCCCGTCAGGTGCCCAAGGTCGGCGTGCACGCCGCCGTCGCTCACCAACCCCATCAGGTGCAGCGTCCCCCCCTCCGCCGCGTCGCACAGGTCGGTGAACGCGTCGGTCCGCGCGAGGCTCCCGTCCTCGATGATCGACGTCAGGTAGCTCAGGCTCTGCTGCACCACCCGGCCCGCCCCCAGGTTCATGTGCCCCACCTCGCTGTTCCCCATCTGGCCCTCCGGCAGCCCCACCGCCGGTCCCGACGCCTGCAACGTCGTGTGCGGCGCGTCCCGCCACGCCGCGTCGAACACCGGCGTCGCGGCCCGCGCGACGGCGTTGCCCTCCCCGTCCGGCGCCAAGCCGAACCCGTCCAGCACGATCAAGGCGACCGGCGTCCGGCCCCGTTCGGTGTGCTCCTGCGTCGCTGCGTCGGTCATGTCCCGTCCTCTCCGGCGCCGGCGCCCCATCGACCCAGGGCGCGCGCCACCCGCGCATCGAGGCGATCGACGTCGGCTGCGTCGACCGCCTCGCGCGGTTTGTCTTCGCTCAACGCGAGGCGCACCGTCGCCGCCTCGCGCAATTGGGGTGCCAACGCCGGCGACGCCAGCACCTGCGGCAGCAACCCGAGCAACGCCTCGTCGAGGGCCTCCACCGCCAACGCCGCGGCGACCCGCCGCTCGTCCTCCGACAGGTCCGGCGTCGCGGCGGCGGGGTCGACCCGCAACCGCTCCGCCGCCCGCCGCACCGCCGGCGCCGCACGGTACCGACGACAGGCGTCGCACGGGCCCGGGTCGGGGGAGAGGGCGCCGCAGTGCGGGCACGGCGTCCAGCCCGCCGCCTCCGCCCGCGCGCGGTGCCGCAACCACGCCTCGCCCGCCTCGAGCGCCGGGGTCGCCACCGCCTCGGGCAGCTCCAGCCGCCCGAGCGACGCGAGCAAGCGCTCCCGCTCGTCGGCGTCCACCGGCGCCGGGGGGGCGGCGTCGTCCCCCGCGGACCCCGCCGACCCGCTCGGTTCGGGGGGCGGCGGGCCCCCCGGCGCCCGGTCGGCCGGCCGGCCGGCGACGAAGCGGACGTCCTGAATCACGCCCGGCCCGAACCGCTCGGCGTACGCCCGCAGGAAGCGCGGACGCTGCAGCGACAGGTGCATCGCCGTCTCGCTGTCGCTCACGTCGACGAACAGCGTGCGGTCGCGCACCGACCGGGCGACCGCGAAGCGGGCGAGGGTCGCCCCGACGATCTCCGGCCACGCCACGACCGCCGCCGCCCGCCGGTAGGCGCGCGTCCGCCCGCCCCGCGCGAAGAACTTCGCGACGACGTTCGCGACGTGCTCAGCCACCTGCGCCCCCGTCCTCCCCCGCGACGTCCGCCTCGCCGTCGTCCTCGCGCACGACGCCCGCCGCGATGCGCAGCACCCGCGCGGCGTGCGGCGGCGGTTCGGTCCCCGACACCAACGCCTGCGGGAGGCGCCCCGAGAGCGCCAACAGGTAGGCGCGCCGGTCGGCGTCCAACTCCGCGGAGAAGTCGTCCAGCAGCAACAACGGCGCCGCCCCGTGCTTCTCCTCGAGCAGCCGCAGTTCCGCGACGCGCAACGCCAGCGCCGCCGTCCGCGCCTCGCCGCGCGACCCGAACGTCTGCACCGCGCGACCGTCCAACGTCAGCGCCAGGTCGTCGCGGTGCGGCCCGACCACCGTCACGCCGCGCGCGCGCTCCTCCGCCGCGGTGGCGCGCAACGCCTCCGCCAACGGCGCGTCGCCCTGCGCGCGCACCAACGCCACCCCGTAGCGTTTCGCGCCCCCCGCGACGTCGCCGTACACCTCCGCCGCGACCGTATCGACCCGCGCGACGGCGCGCAGGCGCAACTGTCCGATCTCGTCCCCGACCGCCGCGAGGCGCTCCCCGAGGACCGCCAGGAGGTCCGGTGCCGCCCCGGACTTCAGGCCGGCGTTGCGCTGCTCCAGGACCCGCGCGTACTCCCGCGCCAGCGCCGCATGCCGCGACGACAGGCGGTCGAGCAGGTCGTCGAGCCAGCCCCGCCGGCGCGACGGCGACCCGTGCACCAGGTCGGCGTCCTGCGGCGTCATGCGGACCGCCGCGAAGCGGCGGGCGACGTCGCCCCGCCGCACCGTCTGGCCGTCGAGCCGCACGACCTTCCGGCCGGCGGCGAGGCCGACGTGCACCCGCTGCGTCGCGTCGTCCCGGCGGACGTCGGCGGCGACGAACCCCTCCGCCTCCCCCCACCGCAGGGCGTCGGCGACCGTGCCGCTCGGCAGGTCGCCGGTCGTCGCCAGGTAGCACGCATCCAACAGGTTGGACTTGCCCGCCGCGTTGGGCCCCACGACCGCCGTCACGCCCGGCGGAAACGCAAGTTCGCCGGTCGCGAGGTTCCGGAACGCGAACTGGCGCAGCCCCTCGAGGATCACCGCGTCAGCATACCGCCGGCACCCCGCCCGCCCCCGTTCGCGCTCGTCGTCCGGCGGGTGCGCGAACCGCCCCCGGGTTGCTACCGTGACGGCCATGACGTTCCCCCCGCCCGCGTCCCTCGATCCGGAGGCGCTGCGCGCCGAGACGCCGATCCTCGGGCGCGAGGTGCACGGCCGGCCGCTCGTCTACCTCGATCACGCCGCCTCGGCGCAACGCCCCCGCGCGGTGATCGACGCGATGGCGCGGCACTACGAACGCCACCACGCCAACGTCCACCGCGGCGCCCACCAGCTGTCGGCCGAAGCGACCGACGCCTACGAGGCGGCGCGCGCCGCGATCGCGGCGTTCCTCGGGGCGCCCGAGGCCCGCTCGCTCGTGTTCGTCCGCAACGCCACCGAAGCGATCAACCTCCTCGCCCGCGCGTGGGGCGACACGCACCTCCGCCCCGGCGACGAGATCCTCATCCCCGTCTCCGAGCACCACGCCAACCTGGTGCCGTGGCAGATGGCGGCGGAGCGGACCGGGGCGCGGATCGTGCCGATCCCCCTGCGCGCCGATCACCGGCTCGACCTCGACGCCTTCGCCGAGCGCCTCTCGGGCCGCACGAAGCTCGTCGCGATCGGTCACATGTCGAACGTGCTCGGCGTCGTCCACCCCGTCGCGGAGATCGCCGAACGCGCGCACGAAGTCGGCGCGCAGGTGTTCGTCGACGGGGCGCAGGCCGCCCCGCACCTCCCCGTCGACGTCGCCGACCTCGGCGTCGACGCGTACGCCGTTTCGGGCCACAAGATGATGGGCCCCACCGGCATCGGGGCGTTGTGGGTCCGCGCCGACCTGCTCGCGTCGCTCCCGCCGTTCCTCGGTGGGGGCGAGATGATCGCGAAGGTCGACATGGAGCGCTCGACGTACGCCGACATCCCGAACCGCTTCGAGGCGGGCACGCCCGCCGTCGCCGAAGCGGTCGGTTGGCACGCCGCCACCGACGTCCTGCGCGAGATCGGCATGGACGCCGTGTGGGCGCACGACCACGCGCTCGGGGAGGCGATGATCGCGCGCTTCGACGCCATCGACGGCGTCACGACGTTCGGTCCGCGCGGCGCCGATCGCGGCGGCATCCTGCCGTTCGTCGTCGACGGCGTCCACCCGCACGACGTGGCGACCGCCCTCGACGCCGAGGGCATCGCGGTGCGGTCGGGCCACCACTGCGCCCAACCGCTCATGGCGGCGTTGGGCGTGCCCTCCACGGTGCGCGCCAGCACCCACGTCACCACCACCGACGCGGAGATCGAGGCGCTCGCCGACGCCGTCGTCCGCGCCCGCGACTTCTTCGCGCCCCGCCCCTGACCCTCGCCCTTCCCCCCGATCCGGAGGCCGATTCGTGTCGTTGATGGAGCAGATCTACAAGACCGTCATCCTCGAGCGCAGCCGCACCCCCCGCCACCGCGGCGTGCTCGACGACCCCGCCATCCGCCAGGAGGGCGTCAACCCCTCCTGCGGCGACGAACTCACCCTCAGCCTCCGCATCGAGGACGGCGTGGTGCAGGACGCGAAGTTCGAGGGGCACGGCTGCGCCATCAGTGCGGCGTCCGCCGACCTGATGCTCGACGCCCTGCACGGCGCGACCGTCGAGGAGGCGCGCAGCTTCTCGGCAGCCTTCAAGGCGATGATCCGCGGCGAACCGGTCCCCACCCACCTCGACCTCGGGGAACTCACGGCGCTCGAGGGGATCCGCCACCTGCACGCCCGCGTGAAGTGCGCGACGCTGCCCTGGACCACCCTCGAAGCGGCCCTCGACGGCGCGACCGGCCCCGTCAGCGACGAAGCCTGACGCCGCGCTAGGCGCCGCCGCCGGCGTCGTGCAGGTCCTCGGGACGCAGCGCCTCCGGCGCGGTCGCGTCCCGCGCCTCCGCCCCGCCGGCGTCCGGGTCGCCCTCCGCGTCGCCCTCCGCCGCGACGTCGAGGTCGAGGCTGCGTTCGAACGCCTGCAGCATCCCCCGCAACCGCTCGCGGATCGTGCCCTCCAACCGCCGCAGCCGCGCGACGTCCGCCTCCGCCTCGCGGCGCTCCAACGCCGCGCGCTCCCGCACGAGCGCCGCCTCCGCCTCCGCGTTCGCCTTCACCTGCTCCCCGACGCGTTCGGCGGAGACGATCGCTTCGCGCAGTTCGCGCTCGACCGAGCGCAACTCCTCGATGCGGGCGTCGCGCGCCTCGAGCGCGTCGCGCGCCTCGGCCGCCTCCCGCCGGGCGGTCTCCAGTTCGTCGGCGACGTCCGCCAGGAACTGCCGAACCTGCTTCGGGGCGTACCCCGCGACGCTGCGGTCGAACCGGGCGTTCTCGACGTCCAACGGCGTGAGCTTCACGAGTGGTCTCCTTCCGCGTCCGGCGCGAACGTCGCCGACCCCACCCGCACCATCGTCGCGCCCTCCTGCACGGCGACCTCCAGGTCGCCGCTCATGCCCATCGACCGTTCCGGCAGGTCGTGGGCGTCGGCCAACGCCGCCAGCGTCCGGAAGACCGGCCGCGCGACCTCGGGATCGGAGGCGTACGGCGCCATCGTCATGAGGCCCACGACGTCGACGTGCGCAAGCGGTGCGGCGTGCGCGAGGAGGGCGTCCACCTCCTCGGGCGCGACCCCCTGCTTCGCCGCTTCGCCGGCGACGTTCACCTCCACCAACGCCGTGAACACGTGGTCGTGCTTCGCGCCCTGCGCCTCGAGGGTGTCCGCCAACCGCGCGGAGGTGAGCGAGTGGATCCACGGGACCCGCGCCGCCGCCAGGTACTTCACCTTGTTGCGCTGCAGCGTCCCCACGTGGTGCCAGACGACGTCGTCCGGGAGGGCCGCCGCCTTGTCGCGCCACTCCTGCACGCGGTTCTCCCCCAGGTCGCGCACGCCCGCGGCGAGGACGACGTCGGCGACGACGTCCGCCGCGTGCCCCTTCGTCACCGCGATCAGGCGAACGGCGTCCGGATCGCGCCCGACCGAGGCGGCGGCGGCCGCGATCCGCCGCCGGACCGCCGCGACGCTCACAGGTGCGGCACGAGGGCGCGCACCAGCCGGCGGAACGTCGCGCCGCTCGCCTCGGCGGTGGCGAGGACCTCCGCCTCGTCGGCGTGATGGTCGCGGTCGGGGATCGCCAGGTCGGTGACCGTCGACAACCCCACGACCCGCATGCCCTCGTGCCGCGCGGCGAGCACCTCGTACACGGTCGACATGCCGATCGCGTCCGCCCCCCACGCCCGGAAGGCGCGCAACTCCGCGCGGGTGGCGTACGACGGGCCCGACACCGCGAGGTACACCCCCTCGCGCAGGGGCACGTCGAGGCTCCGGGCGGTCCTCCGGGCGAGCTCGAGGTAGTCCGGGTCGTACGCGTCGAACGTCACCGGGAAGCGCGGCCCGAGCGCCGGGTCGTTGGGGCCGACCAACGGACTGTCGAACGTGAAGTTGATGAAGTCCCGCTGCAGCATCAGGTCGCCCGCCGACCATTCGGGCCGCAAGCCCCCGCAGGCGTTCGAGACGACGAGCGCCTCCGCCCCGAGCGCATGCATGACGCGCACCGGGAACGCCACCTGGGCGGCGGGCAGCCCGTCGTACGGGTGCAGGCGCCCCCGCATCGCGACGACCGGACGGCCGTCCAGCGTCCCCAGGATCAGGGTGCCGTCGTGCCCCGGCGCGGTCGCCGCCGCGAACCCGGGGAGGCGGTCGTAGGGCAGCTCCGCATCGACCTCGATCGCGTCGGCGAGCGGGCCGAGGCCGGACCCGAGCACGATGGCGACCTCGGGACGGAGGGTCGACGCCTCGCGAATCGTCGCGACGGCGTCCTCGCGAAGGCCGTGGGCGGTCTGGAACGCAGCGGCGTCGGTCATGCCCGCATGCTACACCCGACCCCCGCGCGCTCGGGCGGCGCTGGACGCCCCACCCCCGCGCCGCCCGCCGCCTCCGCTCCATGCGGGATGCTTCACGTTCCCGGCGCGGGCGGGCGGTATGCTCGCCGCATGCTTCGAATCGCCGTTCGCGCCCGCGCCGCCCACGTCGTCGCGCCGCCCCTCCGCCCCCTCCTCGCCGCCCTCGCGTTCCTCGCCGCCGTCCTCCCCGCGAGCGCCGCGTTCGCGCAGGCCCCGGAGGTCGCGGGACCCATCGCGGAGGTCCGCGTCGAGGGCAGCGAGACGTACGCCGACATCGTGCGGACCCTCGTCACGACCCGCCCCGGGACGCCCGCCGACCGCGTCGACCTCGAGGCGGAACGCAACCGCGTGTACGGCCTGGGGACGTTCGCGACCGTCAGCGTGTCGCTCGAGCCCGGCCGCGACGGTCCGGTCCTCGTCGTCCGCGTCGAGGAGAACCCGGTCGTCGGCGAGGTCGTCTTCGACGGGGTCGAGGCGCTGTCCGCCGCCCGCCTGCGGACCCTCGTCGCCGACGAGCACCTGCTCGCGCCCGGCCGCGTGTTCAACACCAACCGCGCCGACGACGCGGTCGCGACCGTGCAGGCCGCCTACCGCGCCGACGGCTTCCCGTTCGATCCCGACGTCCTGCTCGAGACCGAGGTCGCGCCCGAACTCGCCGACCGCGGCGAGGACCCGCCCCTGCGGGTGCGCTACCGCGTCGACGAAGCCGCGCGCGTCGACGAGGTCGTGTTCGAGGGTGCGACGGTCTTCACCGCCGAGGAGCTCGCCGGGTCGTTCGCCGCCGTCGAGCAGGCCGACGCGTTCGACCTGGCGCTCTACCGCGCGTCGGTGCGGCGCGTCGCGGAACGCTACGAGGAGCTCGGCTACCGCGGGTCCGGCGTCGACCTCGAGGCGACCACGCTTCGCGGCGGTCGCCTGGAGGTGCACCTCCGCGAACTGCGGATCGCGGCGATCGACACGACCCCGCTCGGCATCGACGCCGACGAACTCAGCCTCGCGCCGGGCGACCTGTTCGACTACGACGCGGTCCTCGCCGACGTCCGCCGCCTCGCGAGCGGCCGGACCGGCGACGTCCGCCTCGTCCCGCGCGTGAACGCCGACGGCGGCGTACGCGTCGGCTTCGAACTCGGGCCGCCCGACACCGCCGGCGCCATCGACGCGGTCCGCATCGAAGGCAACACCGTCCTGGACGACGCGACGTTGCGCGACGTCCTCGCGCTCCGCGAGGGCGACACGTTCACCTCCACCGTCGCGGAGGAGGACTACCGACGGGTCGTCGAGGCGTACGACCGCGAGGGCTACCTCATCGCGGCCGAGCCCGACTTCACGTGGGTCGACGGGACGTACGTCGTCCGCGTCCGGGAGTACACGATCGGGCAGTACCGCCTCGATTGGGCGGGCGTCGAGCCCAGCGCCCGCGACTTCGTGGTGCTGCGCCGCCTCCCCGACGTCGGCACCGTCGTCTCGCTCGACGCGCTCGACGACGCGCTGCGCGGCGTCCTGCAGGAGGGCGCCGTGCGGCCGGTCGACCGCCGCATCCTCCCGCCGGAGGGCGACGACGCCGACGCCGTGACGGTGGAGATCGTCGTCGAGCCCGCCCAGACCGGGCTGTTCCAACCGGCGGCGTCGTACAGCACCCTCGACGGCTTCTCCGCCTCCCTCGCGCTGAGCGACGTGAACCTGTGGGGCCGCGCGCACGCGATCGAGGGGGAGCTCGACGCCCGCAACGGCGACGTCGGCTTCCTGCTCGGCGGGAGCGTGTCGTACGAGATCCCGTGGGTGTACCTCGACGCGCCGTTCTTCCGCGAGCGCCCCACGTCCGCCTCCGTCCGCCTGTTCAGCGACGTCGTCAGCAACGAACGCCTCTCCAGCGGCGGTGCGACGTCGGTGGCGTACCCCGGCCTCGACGGCGGGCCGGAGGTCGCGATCGGCGAGTACACCCGCCGCACGACCGGCTTCGGGGTCGGCGTGGGCCGCGCCCTCGCCGACGACCTGTCGGTCCGGGTGCGGGCGCGCGCCAGCCAGGTCGCGATCGACGTCGAGCCGCCCGACGACCCGTGCGAGGTCGTCGACGGCGAGGTCGACGACCCGGAGAACTGCTCGCTGCCGCGCGACCTGGCGGCCGCGTACGCCCCCGTCGACGGCGCCGCGGGCTTCGTCGGGACCGACCTGACGTACGACGCGCGCGACCGGCCGGCGTACCCCCGCGACGGGGTCGCGGCGAACGCGTCGGCCGGCGTCGGGTTCGGCAACGACTTCGAGGTGGACGGCGAACGCCGCGGCTACGTCTACGTCCCCGTCGAGGCGGGCGGCAAGGGCTACCTGACGCTCGAGAACCTCACGCGCGGCGTGGTGACGGACGACGCGCACGTCTTCGCCGCCCGCCTGAACGTCGGCACCCAGTTCGGGAGCGACTACCCCGACGCCGAACGCTTCACGCTCGGCCAGACGCTGCGCGAAGCGACGCAGGTGCGCGGCTTCGCCGACGACGATTTCGACCTCACCCGCAGCTACGCGACGGCGTCGCTCGAGTACCGCTACGACTTCCAGTTGACGACCGTGGCCACCCAAACGCTGATCGGCGTGGTGTTCGGCGACGCCGCCTGGTCGACCGGCGCGGACGACGCCGACGGCGAACTCGTCGCCAGCGGGGGGCTGGGCGTGCAGGTCAACCTCGGTTTCTCCGGCGTGGCGTTGCCCGCGCTGCGGTTCGACTACGGCTGGAGCGAACGCAACCCGAGCGGGGTGTTCACCTTCCGCATCGGCAACGTCTTCTAGCGCGCGGGTCCCCCGCCCGGGGACCCACCGACGCCGGGGCCGCACCGCGGCCCCGGCGTTCGCGTGCGCGCGTCAGACGTTGAAGAGGACGTGCATCACGTCGCCGTCCTGCACCCGGTAGCCCTTGCCTTCGGTCCGAAGGCGGCCGGCGGCGCGCGCCGCGGCGATCGAGCCGGCCTCCACCAGGACGTCCCACAGGACGGTCTCGGCGCGGATGAAGCCGCGCTCCATGTCGCTGTGGATCTCGCCGGCCGCCTCGGGCGCGAGGGCGCCGTCGCGCACCGTCCACGCCCGCACCTCCTTCTCGCCGGCGGTGAAGAACGTGATCAGGTCCAGCGTCCGGTAGCCGGTCTCGATCAACCGCTCGAGGCCGGAGCGCTCCACGCCGAGGTCCGCGAGGAACGCCGCCGCCTCCTCGGCGTCGAGCTCGGCGAGCTCGGCCTCGATGCGGGCCGACACCACCACGACCTCCGCGCCCTCCTTCGCCGCGCGTTCGCGGACCGCCTCGACGTGCGCGTTGCCCCCGACCAGGTCGTCCTCCGCGACGTTCGCGACGTAGATCACCGGTTTCGCCGTCAACAGCCCCAGGTCGGGGGGCACCGTCTCGCCCTGCGCGCGGACCGGGACGCCCGCATCCAGGCCCTCCCGCAGGCGCTCGGTGAGCGCCAGCAGGGCGGCGTCGTCGGGGTTGCCCTTCGCGCTGCGGCGGAGCTTGTCCGCGCGCCGCTCGAGCGTCGCGAGGTCGGCGAGCGCCAGCTCGGTATCGATGACGTCGACGTCGGCCAGCGGGTCGACGCGCCCGGCGACGTGCACGACGTCGTCGTCCTCGAAGCAGCGCACGACGTGCGCGATGGCGGCCACCTCGCGGATGTTCGCGAGGAACTGGTTGCCGAGCCCCTCCCCCTGCGACGCCCCCTTCACGAGGCCGGCGATGTCGACGAACTCGACGGTGGTCGGGTGGATCGGCGGCAACGTCCCGTCGCGGCGGTAGAGCTCCGCCAACGCCGCCAAGCGCCGGTCGGGGACCGGCACCACCCCGACGTTCTTGTCGATCGTCGCGAACGGGTAGTTGGCGGCCTCCACGCCCGCCTTCGTGATGGCGTTGAAGAGGGTGCTCTTGCCGACGTTGGGTAGGCCGACGATCCCGATTCCCAGCATGCGGACTCCTTGGGGCGCGCGGGGTGGCCCCCGGCGCAGCGCCGCGCATCGTACCCGAGGCGCCGGCGGCCGCCGGCCGCGTGCTACCCTGCCCGCCATGACGCGCGTGCACGACGGACCCGTCCGCGTCGGGCTGCTGGGGTTCGGGACGGTCGGCAGCGCCCTCGCCGACCTGCTGGCCGCCCGCCCCGACCTCGAGCTCGGCCCCGTCGCGGTCCGGGACCTCGACAAGCCCCGCCGCCTCGCCGACCCCCAGCGCCACCTCACGACCGACCCGCAGGCGGTCATCGACGGCGCCGACGTCGTCGTCGAGGTGATGGGCGGCGTCGACGTCGCGACCGACGCGATGCTCGCCGCCCTGGCGCAGGACCGCCCGGTCGTCACCGCCAACAAGGCGGCGCTCGCCGAACGCTGGGAGGCGTTCCTGCCCGCCCTGCACGCCGGCCGAATCCACTTCGAGGCGGCCGTCATGGCGGGCACGCCCGCCGTTCTTCCCGTCGCCGGCCCCCTGCGCGGGTCCGCCCCCACGGAACTCCACGCGATCCTGAACGGCACCTGCACGTTCGTACTGCAGCGCCTCGAGGAGGGCGTCGGGTACGACGCCGCCGTCCGCGAAGCGCAGGACCTCGGCTACGCCGAGGCCGACCCGACGCTGGACGTCGGCGGGATCGATGCGGCGCACAAGCTGGCGATCCTCGCCCGCCTCGCCGTCGATCCCGACCTCGGCTGGGACCGCGTGCGCGCCGCGACGCGCGGCATCGACGCGCTGACGCCCGCCGTGGTGCAGGAGGCGATGGAGGACGGCGGCAAGGTCCAGCTGGTCGGCAGCCTCGTGCACGAGGACGGCGCCTGGGCGGCGCGCGTCCGCCCGGTCTACCTGCCCGCCGGGCACCCCCTCGAGGGCCGCGCCGGTGCCGCGCTGCTGTACCGCGGGGTCGGTGGGGAGGTCCTATTGACCGGCCCCGGGGCGGGCGGCACGGAGACCGCCGCCGCGGTCCTCGGCGACGTGCTGGCGGCCGCCGCCGGCCGGCCCGGCCCCGCACCGCTCGCCGCGCCCGCGCCCGCCCCCCGCGCCGCCCGCCTCGACGACCTCGGGGAGATCGACCCGGCGTGAACGGCGGCGCGCTCGCCCCCCGCCGCGGTCCGGCGCCGCCCGGCGGCGTGCCGCTGCGCAGCACCCGCGCGCCGGACGGGCCGGACGTCGCCCTCGACGACGCCCTCCTGCGCGGGTTGGCGCCCGACGGGGGGTTGTACCTGCCGACGGTCGTGCCGCCCCTGCCCGACGGGTGGGCGGACGCCCCGACCTTCGCCGACCTGGCGTCGCGCATGGTGGCGGCCTGGTGGGGGGACGCGGCGGACGAGGTCGCGCCCCTCGTGCGCGACGCGACCGCCTTCGAGGTCCCGCTCGTGCCGTTGGGGGGGAACCGCTGGTTGGTCGAGCTGTTCCACGGCCCCACCCTGTCGTTCAAGGACGTCGGGGCGCGCACCATGGCGCGCCTCGCGGGGCGCGCGCTGGCCCGGCGGGGCGCGACGGCGACGGTGCTGGTCGCCACCAGCGGCGATACCGGGTCCGCCGTCGCCGACGGGTTCGCCGGCATCCCCGGCGTCCGCGTCGCGCTGCTCTACCCCCGCGGCCGCGTCAGCGACGTCCAGGAACGCCAACTCGTCGCCGAACGCCCCGGCGTCCGCGCCTTCGCCGTCGACGGCGACTTCGACGCCTGCCAGCGCCTCGTCAAGGAGGCGTTCGTCGACCCCGACCTCGCCGACCTGCACCTCACGAGCGCCAACTCGATCAACGTCGGTCGCCTGATTCCGCAAGCGACGTACTACGCCTGGGCGGTCGCGCAGCTGCGCCGCCAGGGGGTGGAGGCGGCGCCGTGGATCGTCGTGCCGTCGGGGAACCTCGGGAACCTCACCGGCGGCCGGTTGGCGGCCGCCGCCGGCCTCCCGGTCGCCGGCTGGTTGGCGGCGCACAACGCCAACCGGTTCCTGCCCGACGTCCTCGCCGGCCGCCGCGCGAAGGACGCCCGCCCCGCGACCATCGCGACGCACGCGAACGCCATGGACGTCGGCGCCCCCAGCAACTTCGAGCGTCTCGACGCCTGGTTCGGGACGGACCTGCCCCGCACCCTGCACGCCACGACCAGCGACGACGCCGCCACCCTTCGGCGCATGGCGACCACCCGCGCCGAGGACGGCGAGACCGTCTGTCCGCACACCGCCGTCGGCCTCGAGGGGCTCGCCACCCTCCGCGAGGCGCGGCCCGAGCTGCGCGACGCCCCGGCGTTGGTGTTGGCCACGGCGCACCCCGCGAAGTTCCCCGACGCGGTGCGTGCCGCGACCGGCGCGACGCCGGACGAGCCCGACGGCCTCGCCCGCCTGCGCGACGCCCCCCGCCGCGTCGAGCGGCTCGCGCCGACCCTCGCGGCGCTCCGCGCGGCGCTCCGGGACGGGGACGCTTCGGCCCCCTGACGCCGGGCGGCGCTCAGGCGCCCGGCATCGCCTGGTACGGCCCCGCCTCGTCCGTCCCGACGTGCGCGATGCGCCGCGCGCGCAGGAGCGACGCGAGCGACGCGAGGAGCGCCCCGCGCACGAACCGCTCCGCGTCGGGCGGCACCTCGCCGTACAGCTCGCGTTGGAGCTCGTCGAGGGTGCGCGGCGTCGCCAGCGCCGCGACGATCCCCTCCAGCCGGTCGCGGCGGTGCGCCGCCGCCGCGTCCAGGGCGGCGGCGGGGTCGTCGATCGCGTCGCCGTGCGCCGGCCCCAACCGCGCCGGCGCGCGCGCTCGGATGCGGGCGAGGCTCGCCAGGTAGGCGTCGACGTCGCCGTAGGGCAGACCGACCCACGCCCCCCCGCGCCCGGTCAGGAGGTCCCCGACGAACAGCGCGTCGTTCGCGTCCGCCTCCTCCGGCGCGTCGGTCTCGACGGCGAACGTCAGGTGCCCGGGCGCGTGCCCGGGGGTGTGCAGGGCCCGCACCCGCCGCCCCGCCAGCGGCAGGACGCGGTCGTCCCCGGTGGCGACGCCCCGCACGCCGCTCGGGAGGCGGTCGATCTCGGCGGGGTGGACGTGCACCGGGACGGCCCCGAGGCGCTCCAGGAGGGCGGGGAGGCCGGCGACGTGATCGGGGTGGGTGTGCGTGAGGGCGACCCGGTCGACGTCCGTCGCGCCGCGCGCCGCCGCCCACGCCAGCAGGACGTCCGCGTCGCTCGGGTCGCGGAACCCCGGATCGATCAGGAGGCCGCGCCCCCCGAACGTGATCAGGCCGCTCCAGGTCGCGTCGAACGGGGGGAGGGTGTCGCTCGCCAGGGCGCGCTGCCACAGGCCGCTCGCGAGGCGGCGTTCGCGCTCCGCGCTCACGCGCCTTCCGACGCCAAGGCGCGCGCTTCGCGGCGCAACGTCGCGGCGTCGAGGTCGCGGCGTTGCGCACCGATCTCGGTGGTGTTCCAGGCGCCCGCGACGTTGCCGAACGCCGCCGCCTCGAGCAGGTCGTAGCCGAGGACCGTGGCGTGCGCGAAGGCGGCGGTGTAGTAGTCGCCCGCCCCCGTCGTGTCGACGACGCCGTCGATCTCGTACGGATCGACGAGTTCGGAGCGTTCGGGCGTGATGACGATCGAGCCCATCTCGCCGACCTTCACGACGAGGTGGTCGATGCCCTGCTCCGCGAGGCCGGACACCGCTTCGGAGATGCTGGTCGTGCCGGTGAGGGCGAACAGTTCCTTCTCGTTCAGCAGCAGGTGGTCGACCTTGCGCACCAGCCCGATGAGGCGCCCCTTCAGGGCGTTCACCGCGCCGGTCCCCATGTCCACGAACGTCGTGGCGCCCGCGGCGGCCGCCATCTCCAGCGCCTTGACGGCGTAGTCGCGTTGCGGCCCCCCGACCAGGCTGTAGGCGCTCATCACCAGGCCGTCGAGCCCCTCGAACGTCGCTTCGGTGAGGGTGCGGGCGTCGAGTTCGCGGCTGGCGCCGATCGCGGTCACCATCGTGCGTTGCGTGTCGGGCGTGACGAGGATCGTCACGCTGCTCGTCTGGCGGTCGTCGTCGACCTGGATCAGGTCGCCGGACACGCCGGCGGCGCGGACGTTCGCGAGCGCCAGCTCGGAGAACGGGCCGGTCCCGACGCGCGTGGCGATGCGCACGTCGTGCCCGAGGCGGGCGAGGGCGGTCGCGAGCGTCCCGCCGGCCCCGCCGGGCTCGAGGATCGAGCGGGTCGCGGTGATCTCGCCCCCCGGTTCGGGGACGGCGTCCACGAAGTACATTTGGTCGACGGTGGCGTCCCCGACGACGAGGAGGTTGGCCATGGTGCCTTTCCGCCGGCGCGCGCCGGCCTGGAGGGGTTGCGACCGAGAGGATAGCCCGGGTGCCGGGGGACTGTCGACGGATGCCGCCTCAGGCATCGCGGAGCGCAGGGTCGTCCGGCCCGCCGGGCGGCGGCCCGAGCCGCGCGGCGAGCCGCCGCCAGGTCGCCAAGTCCAGCGCTTCGGCGCGCACGCGCGGGTCGAGCGCTTCGCTCGCGAGCGCCGCGTCGAGGGCGGCGCCGTCCACGCCCGCCGCCGTCAGGTTCTTGCGGAGGGTCTTGCGGCGGTGCCGGAAGCCGGCCCGCACCCACGCGAACGTCGTGGGGTCCGGCCCGACGCCGGGGCGCGGGTCGAGCCGGAGAATCGAACTCGTCACCTTCGGGGGCGGGAGGAACGCGCCGGGGGCGACGTCGCGGACGATTACGGCGTCGGCGTAGTGGCGGCACACCAGGCTGAACGCGCCGAACTGCGCGTCGCCGGGGTCGGCCACGATCCGTTCGGCGACCTCGCGCTGCACCAGCACCGCGATGCGCGCGTAGCGCCCCGACGCGAGCGCGTTCCCCAGGACGGCGGTCGCGACCTGGTAGGGGAGGTTGGCGATCAGGTAGGCGCCCTGCGGCATGGTGGCGTGATCGAAGGCGACCGCGTCGGCGCGGCGCACCTCGACGTTCGCCGCGTCGCCGACGACCTCGGCGAGGGCGGGCAGGAGCCGCCCGTCCAGCTCGAGGGCGAGGACGTGCAGGTCGCGCGCGGCGAGCTCCGCCGTGAGCGCCCCGAGGCCGGGCCCGACCTCGAGGACGTGCGCGCCGGGGGGTGGGTCGGCGGCGTCGGCGACGGCGCGCAGGGCGGCGCGGTCGACGAGGAAGTTCTGGCCGTAGCGTTTGTCGGGCGTCAGGCCGTGGCGCGCGAGGAGGGCGCGGACGTCGCGGAGCGAACCCAGGTCGGGTCGGCTCACGCCTCGCGGCGGGCGAGGGCGGCGTCGAGGCGGGCGGCGGCGTCGTCGAGCGACGCGCCGGAGACCACCGCGAACTCGCCGGTGAGGCGCGCCTTGGCGGCCTCCAGCAGGTCCCGTTCGGTGGAGGCCAGGCCCTTCTCCCGGTCGCGGCGCGTGAGGGTCCCCACGAGGCGCGCGAGGGCGTAGGCGTCGCCCCCGTCGAGGATCTCCTGTTCGGCGCGGTGGCGGGGCGGCCAGGCGTTGGGCAGGCGGACCTCCTCGTGCACGAGGACGTCCTCGAGGCGGTCCAGTTCGCTCGCACCGACGGCGGGGCGAAGGCCGACGTCCGCGACCTTCGCGAGCGGCACGAGCATCTCCATGCCGCCGCGAACGAAGCCGATCTTCAGGTAGGTGTGGCGCTCGCCGAGGACGTCGCGGGTCTCGACGTCCAGGACCGTGCCGGCGCCTTGCGCGGGGTACACGACGGCGTCGCCGACCTCGAAGTTCACGCCGGGAAAGGTACCACGGCGCGCCGTCGCTTTCCGTACGCGTCCGGTATCCTCACGGCGTCCCGCGCAACGCCGCGGGCGGAGGGAGAGGACATGCCGATGCGTACCGGTCGCGCCACCTGGCGCGGCGATCTGAAGTCCGGAGAGGGGCGGGTCGACGTCGAGAGCGGCACGTTCGACGCCGCCTACTCGTTCCCCTCGCGCTTCGAGCAGGGCGAGGGCACCAACCCCGAGGAGCTCGTCGGGGCGGCGCACGCCGGCTGTTTCGCGATGGCGCTGAGCAACCTGATGGCGGGGGAGGGGCACACCCCCGACCGCGTCTCCGCGGAGGCGCGGGTGCACCTGAGCACCGAGGGTGGGGCGCACCTCGAGCGCATCGAGCTCGTGTGCGAAGCGGAGGTCCCCGGCCTCGACGCGGCGGCGTTCCAGGGGTACGCCGAGCAGGCGAAGGAGAGCTGCCCGATCAGCAAGGCGCTGGCGGGCGTGCCGATCAGCCTCGAGGCGACCCTGCTCGAGTGACGGACGCCGCGGCGTCGTCTGCGGCGCCGGCGGCGGCGTCGGGCGCGCCGCCGTGGCGGAACTGCGTTTCGAACAGCGTCCGGTAGAGGCCGGGCTGGTCGACGAGCGCGTCGTGCGACCCGAGTTGCACGATGCGCCCGTCGTCGACCACCGCGATGCGGTCGGCGCCGCGCACCGTCGAGAGGCGGTGCGCGATCACCAGGCTGGTGCGGCCGCGCATGAGGACGTCGAGGGCCGCCTGGACGGCGGCCTCCGATTCGGCGTCGAGGCTGGACGTCGCCTCGTCGAGGACGAGGACGGCGGGGTTCTCCAGCAAGGCGCGGGCGATGGCGATGCGTTGGCGTTGCCCGCCCGACAACCGCAGGCCGCGTTCGCCGACGACGGTGTCGAGCCCCTGCGGGAGGGCGTCGACGAAGCCGTCGGCGCGGGCGGCGACCAGCGCCTCGCGGACCGCGTCGTCGCCGGCGTCGGGCCGGCCGTAGCGGACGTTCTCGCGCACGCTGCCGGAGAACAGTTGCGTCTCCTGCGGGACGAGCCCGACGGCGGCGCGGACCTCCGCGGGGGCGGCGTCGCGCACGTCGACGCCGCCGAGCCGGACGTGGCCGTGCTGCGGATCGAAGAAGCGGGGGAGGAGCGCCGCGAGGGTGCTCTTGCCGGCCCCGGACGGCCCCACGAGGGCGACGACCTCGCCGGGCGCGAGGGTGAGGGTGACGCCGCGCAGCACCCAGGGGTCGCGCGCCGCGTCGTCGGCGGCCCCGTCGTCGGTCGCGCCGTCCTCCGCGGGCGCCGCGCCGTCCGGCCCGGCGAGGGCGGGCCCGTAGCGGAACCAGACGTCCTCGAAGCGGACCTCGGGCACGCCGGCGGGGAGGGGGACCGGGGCGGTGGGGGCCGGCAGGTCGCTGGGTTCGTCCAGCAGGTCGAAGATCCGTCGCGAGGCGCCCAGGCCCTCCTGGAGTTGCGCGAACAGCCCCGTGAAGCTGGCGACGGCGCCGGCCACGAACAGCGTGAGGAGCAAGAACGCCACCAGGTCGCCGGGCGCGAGGGTGCCGGCGAGCACCTCGCGACCCCCGACCCAGAACACGAGGGTGACGGCGGCCGACATCGCCAGGATGACGGGGGGGACGAAGACGGCGCGG
>CAJXOA010000019.1 GCA_913057685.1 uncultured Trueperaceae bacterium | reverse complement strand
TCGTAGCGGCGTGGACCCACCCGATCCCATCCCGAACTCGGAAGTTAAGCACGCCAGCGCCGATGGTAGTTGGGGGGCAGCCCCCTGCGAGAGTAGGTCAGCGCGAGGAGTTATTTTTCCGCGTGCGGCACCGGCTTCGGCGGGTGCCGTTCGCAGATGCGGGAGTAGCTCAGCTGGTAGAGCACCACCTTGCCAAGGTGGATGTCGCGAGTTCGAATCTCGTCTCCCGCTCCACACGAACGTGCGGCCGCCCTCCGGGGCGGCCGCACGCGTGCGTTCGGGGGGCGAGCGTGGGCCCGTGCCAGGCCCCCCGCCGGCTCAGCGGCCGGGGATCGGCCCCCGACGCGTCGACGGCGGCCGCCAGGCGTCCAGCGTCGCCTTGTAGTTCGCGCGCACGAACGCCTCCTCGTCGCGCGAGCCGCGCCGGCTCAACGCCCCCCGCAACTGCGCGACGGAGTCGTACTCCTTCTCCTCCAACCAGGTGCGCAGGTCCGCCTCGATCTCCCGGAAACGCCCCGGGCCGTGCTTCAGGATCTGCGACGTCATCATCGTCACCGTCGCCCCCGCCGCGATGCCCTTCAGGGCGCCCTCCGCATCGTGCACGCCGCTCGTGAGCGCCATGTCGGCGTCGACGTGACCGTCCAGCATCCCGATCCAGCGCACCGCGATGCGCGCCGACTCGGGGGTCGAGAGGGTCAGTCGCGGCAGCACCTCGAATGCCTCGAGGTCGATGTCGGGCTGGTAGAAGCGGTTGAACAGCACGAGGCCGTCGGCGCCCGCCCGGTCGAGGCGGCGCGCGACGTCCAGGATCGAACTCCAGAACGTCGAGATCTTCACCGCCACCGGGATCGAGGTGCGTTCGCACACCTCCCGCACGACGTCCAGCGTGTGCGCCTCGACGTCCGCGCCGGCGACGTCGGGATCCGACGCGAGGAGGAAGACGTTCAACTCGAGCGCGTCCGCGCCCGCCTCCTCGATCATGCCGGCGTAGCGGGTCCAGCCGCCCGGCGTGTCGCCGTTCAGGCTCCCGATGATCGGGACGTCCACCGCCGCCTTCGCCTCGCGCAGCAGGTCCAGGTACTGCTCCGGCCCGGGCGACGTCTGCGGGAACGGCACGTAGTCGAGGGCTTCGGCGAACGCCTCGGAGCCGAAGTCGAGGAAGTGGTCGTGCGCCTGCTGGTCGAAGGCGATCTCCTCCTCGTACAGCGAGTGCATCACGATCGCCGACGCCCCGCCGTCCTCCAGCGCGCGGACGCCGTCGAGCCGTTTCGTGAGGGGCGAAGCGGACGCCACCAACGGGGACGCCAGCTCGAGGCCCAGGTAGCGGGTGGACAGATCGATCACGAGGTCGCCTCCTTGCCGTCCTCGCCCGCCTCGGGCACCCAATCGGGCGTATGCACGCCCGGCGGGGCCGGCTCCGCGGCGAGGTGTTCGAGTTCCTGCCAGTGCGCGTCGACCGCCTCCTGCGCCGCCTCCATCACCGCGTCCGCGGTGCGCGGTGCGGTGAGGCGCAACAGCCGGTACCGGTTCTCCTGCAGGGCGTACTCGCGGAACGGGATCTTCGGAGGGCGCGAATCCAACTGCAGCGGGTTCTTGCCCTCCGTCGCGCGCCGCGGGTCGTAGCGGAACAGCGGCCAGTAGCCCGACAGCGTCGCCTTCTTCTGCTGCTCGAGGCCCTTCGCCATGTCGATCCCGTGCGCGATGCAGTGCGCGTAGGCGATCACGAGCGACGGACCGGGGTACGCCTCCGCCTCGCGGAGCGCCTTCACGGTCTGCGCGTCGTTGGCGCCCATCGCGATCTGCGCGACGTAGATCGTCTCGTACGACATCGCCATGCGCGCCAGGTCCTTCTTGGCGCTGCGCTTGCCGCCGGCCGCGAACTTCGCGACCGCGCCGAGCCCGGTCGCCTTCGACGCCTGACCGCCCGTGTTGGAGTACACCTCGGTGTCGAGCACGAGGACGTTGACGTCCTCGCCCGACGCCAGCACGTGGTCGAGGCCGCCGTAGCCGATGTCGTACGCCCACCCGTCGCCCCCGAGGATCCACACGTCGGTGCGGACCAGCCGGTCGGCGAGCGCCCGCAGGTCGCGGGCGAGCGCGTCGTCGCGCCCCTCGAGGCGCGCGAGGAGGTCGGCGACCACCGCGCGTTGCTCGGCGATCTGCGCCTCCTCGCCGCCCTCCGCGGCGTCGAGGCGCGCGAGCAGGTCGTCCGCGCCGATGCCCTCGTCGCGCATCAACGCGCGGGCGCGCTCGCGCTGCATGTCGACCGAGAGGCGCATGCCCATCCCGAACTCGGCGTTGTCCTCGAACAACGAGTTCGACCAGGCCGGCCCCCGCCCGTCGGCGTTCGTCGTCCACGGGGTGGTGGGGAGGTTGCCGCCGTAGATCGACGAACAGCCGGTCGCGTTCGCGATGACGCTCCGGTCGCCGTACAGCTGGCTCACCAGCCGGACGTACGGCGTCTCGCCGCACCCCGCGCAGGCGCCGGAGAACTCGAAGAGCGGATCGAGCAACTGCACGTTCTTCGTCGTCGTGAAGCTCAGGCCGTCGTGCCGCGGGGTCTCGGGCAGGTTCACGAAGAAGTCCCAGTGCTCCCGCCCCGCCTCGCGGAGCGGCGCCTGCGGCTCCATCATCAGCGCCTTGCGGCCCGCCTCGCTCTTGTCCTTCGCGGGGCACGCCTGCGCGCACAGGCTGCAGCCGGTGCAGTCCTCCATCGCCACCTGCAGGGTGAAGTGCGCGTCGTCCACCTCCCGGAACTTCGCCGGCGCGTGCTGGAACCCCTCGGGGGCGTCGGCGAGCTCGTCGTCGCCGACGAGCTTCGCGCGGATCGTCGAGTGCGGACAGACCATCACGCACTTGCCGCACTGGATGCACAGGTCGGGATCCCAGACGGGCACCTCCTGCGCGAGGTTGCGCTTCTCGTACTTCGCCGTCCCGGTCGGCCAGGTGCCGTCCAGCGGCATGGCGGAGACCGGAAGGGCGTCGCCGCGATCCTCGATCAGCGGGGCGGTCACCTCCCGCACGAACGCCGGCGCGTCCGCCGGCACGGTCGGGGTCGCGGCCGGCCCCGTCGGGGCGCCGGCGGGGATCGCGACGCGCGCGAGGCGTTCGGGGGCGGCGCGGACCGCGGCGAGGTTCTTCTCCACGATCGCTTCGCCGCGCGCGCCGTACGTCGCCCGGATGGCGTCGGCGATGCGGTCCATCGCCTCGCTGCGCTCCAGGACGCCGGACAGCGCGAAGTAGCCGGCCTGCATGATCGTGTTGATGCGCGGCCCCAGGTCGAGCTCCTGCGCGAGGGCGTAGGCGTCGATCGTCCACAGGGTCACGTCGCGCTCGTGGAGGGTGCGCTGCGCGTCGGCGGGGATGTGGTCCCAGACCTCGTCGGCGGGGTAGGGGGCGTTGATCAGCACCGTCGCGCCGGGCGCGACGTTGGCGAGGACGTCGTAGCGTTCGAAGAACCCGAACTGGTGGATGCCGACGAAGCCGGCGTTCCGGATCTGGTAGGCGCTGCGGATCGGTTCGGGCCCGAAGCGCAGGTGGCTGATCGTGCGCGCCCCCGCCTTCTTCGAGTCGTAGACGAACGCGCCCTGCGCCTCGAGTCCGGCGCCCTCGCCGATGATCTTGATCGTGTTCTTCGCCGCGCCGACCGTTCCGTCGGACCCCAACCCCCAGAACACCGCGCGGGCGACGTCGTCGCCCTCGACGTCCAGGTCGGGGTCGTAGGCGACGCTGCTCCCCGAGAGGTCGTCCTCGATGCCGAGCGTGAGGCGGGCGCGCGGCCGGTCGGCCGCCATCTCGGCGAACAGGCCGACCAGCATCGCGGGCGTGACCTCCTTCGAGGAGAGCCCGTAGCGCACGCCGATCGCGCGAGGCGGCCGCGCGAAGTGCGGCGTGGCGGCGAAGCCGTCCTCGTGGAGGGCGGCGACGACGTCCTGGAGGAGCGGTTCGCCGTTGGCGCCCGGCTCCTTCGTGCGGTCCATCACCGCGAGGGTCCGGACCGTCGGGGGGAGCGCGGCGAGCAGGCGCTCGGCGTCGAACGGCCGGAACAGGCGCACCTTGAGGACGCCGACCTTCTCCCCGCGGGCGTTCGCCCACGCGACCGTCTCGTGCGCGGTGTCGGCGGCGGACCCCATCACCACCAGGACGCGTTCGGCGTCGGGGGCGCCGACGTAGTCGAACGGTCGGTAGCGCCGCCCGGTGCGCGCCTCGAAGGCCGTCATGACCTCCTCGACGATGCCGGGCAGGGCGCGCACGTGCGGTTCGATGCGTTCGCGCGCCTGGAAGAACACGTCGGGGTTCTGCGCGGTCCCGCGGACCACCGGGTGGGCGGGGGAGAGCGCGCGGTCGCGGAACGCCGCGATCCGTTCGCGGTCGATCAGCGCGTCGAGATCCTCGTCGTCCAGGAGGGCGATGCGGTGCACCTCGTGCGAGGTGCGGAAGCCGTCCATGACGTGGATGAACGGGATGCGGCCGCGGAGCGTGGCGGCCTGCGCGATCAACGCGAAGTCGTGCGCCTCCTGCACCGACGCGGCGAAGAGTTGCGCCATCCCGGTGGCGCGGGCCGCCATGACGTCGGAGTGATCGCCGAAGATCGACAGGGCGTGCGTCGCGACGGAGCGGGCGGCGACGTGCACGACCGCCGGCGTCATCTCCCCGGCGATCTTGTAGAGGTTCGGGATCATCAACAACAGGCCCTGGCTGGCGGTGAACGTCGTCGTCAACGCCCCCGTCTGCAGCGACCCGTGGACGGCGCCCGCCGCGCCGCCCTCCGCCTGCATCTGCTGCACGACGGGGACGGAGCCGAACAGGTTGGGCTTGCCCTGGTCCGACCAGGCGTCGGCGTGTTCCCCCATCGGTGAGGAGGGGGTGATCGGGTAGATGGCGACGACCTCGTTCAGGGCGTAGGCCACCCGAGCGACGGCTTCGTTTCCGTCGAGCGTCTTGACGTGCGGCATCCGGCCTCCCGTCCCCCGGCAGACACGGTGTCCCCCCAGGCTACGCAGGCGTCAGCGGGAGGCGGTCGGCCGTTCTCCGACAGGGGACCGGGACGTTTCGACCCCCGCCGCTGCGGGGCGTGGGTCCGTCGGGGCGCGGCCCGCCTCGAGGTCGGCGAGGCCGTCGTAGATGCGCCGCACGTAGGTGACGTTCTGCAGGTACTCGCGGGTCTCCTGGGCGTCGATGGCGTGGAGCAGCTCGTCGCGGTCGCGGTTCACCTCCGCGCTCTCCCACAACCGACCGACGTACCCCTGCCCGCGGTTGTAGCTGGCGACGAGCAACGTCGCGTCGCCGTCGAAGTAGTCGTGCAGCCAGCCGAGGTAGTGCACCCCGTAGCGGACGTTGGCGTGCACGGCGAACGGGTCCTGCGGCGCTTCGTTCTGCAGCTCCGCCAGCCAGTCCCACGTCGCCGGCATCACCTGCATCAGCCCCTGCGCGCCCGAGCGCGAGACGGCGCGCGGGTAGAACGCCGACTCGCGGCGCATGACCGCCCACACGAGGTGCGCATCGACGCCGGCCGCCGCCGCCGCCGGCTCGACGAGGTCGGGCCAGGCGCGCGGGTAGGCGAGGCGCCAGATGCGGAGTTGATCCGACGTATCCACGAGCGCAGCGGCGGCGCGCTGCGGGATGCGGTACTCGCCGAGCGCCGTCAGTGCCTCCCCGAGCGCCACGAAGCGCGCTTCGCGCGCGCGGGTCCAGGGGCCGGCCTCGGCGCGCACGTCGCGCAGCGCGAACGCCAGCACCCGCCGCGCGGCGTCCGGGTGGCCGGTCTCCGCCAACCACCCCGCCGTCGCGAGGGCGGGCGGGTCGGCGTCGGGGAGGTCGTCGCGGGTCGGGAGCTCCGGCGTCCCGCCGCGCAGCAGCGCGAAGTAGCCGCCCTCGGGGAGGGCATCCAACGCGCGCTCGCGGCGGGCGTCGTCGCCGAGGCGTTCGGCGAGGACCTTCGCGCGCCAGGCGCCGTCGTCGGCGAGGACCGAATCGGTGGCGGCGAGCGCGAGGTAGGCGTCGATCGCCTCCGCCGTCCGCCCGGCGCGCTCGAGGATCCGCCCCGCGAGGCGCAGGCGGCTGCCGCGCTCCGACGCCAACAGGAAGTCGGCGGCGGCGCGCACGTCGCCGCGCCGGTTCGCGATCAACCCCCGCCCGTAGGCCGCGTCCGGCCCCCCGAGCTCCGCGAAGAGGGCGTCGGCGGCGTCGAGGTCGCCGAGCCGCCAGTGGATCCAGGCGAGCCCGAACCGCGCGGTGCGGTCCTCGGGGGCGGCGCGCGTCCAGGCGCGGTAGCGCTCGAGCGCCGCCTCGTTGCGGCCCAACGCGCGCAGGGCGGGCGCCTCGATCGAGGGGGCGGCCGCCCCCGCCGCCGCCAGCACGTCCAGCGCCTCCTGGTGGAGGTTCGCGTTCTGCAGGCGGCGCGCCAGGTCGAAGGGGGCGTCGCGCAGCAGCGTCCGCAGGGCGGCGACCGCGTCGGGGGCGGGCAGGGCGGCGTCGAACGCCGCGACCGCGACCTCGGGGCGGCCGGCGGCGACGGCGGCGTCGCCGATCGCGAGGTCCAGGGAGCGCCGCGCGTCCCGCGCGAGCGGCTCGTCGAGGCGGAGGGCGTCGACGCGGCGCAGGGCGGCGAGGCGGCGCGCCGGCGCGACGTCGCCGGCGGTCGCCAGGAACGCCTCGGCGGCGGCGAGGGCGGCGGCGTCGTCGCCGGCGGCGAGCGCCTCGAGGCGGGCGAGGTCGCCGGTGCGCTCGGCTTCGAACGTTGCGGCGAAGCGCGCGGCGAGGGGGTCGTCGGCCGGGGCGCCGGGCGGGCCCGCCGCGCCGTTCGCGGGCGCCGGGTCGGTGCCGGAGAGCGCGAGGGCGACGGCGACGACGCCGGCGAGGACGGTCAGGAGGGCGGCACGCTGCAGCGTCACGCCCCCACCATACGGGGTGGGGACGCGTGGGGGTTTCGTCACACGACGTGTTTGCAGGCGGCGCGCGATGTTGGTACGGTCCGCCCCGTCGCGCCGCACGACCGACCCCGCGAACCGCGCGGGCGTGCATTCCCGACGTTCGAAGCGAACGTTCACGACCTTGACGAAGGAGGACCGTATGTTGCGACGCACGTTTGCATCCGTTTTCTTGGCGCTCGGCCTGATGGCCGCGCCCGCGTTCGCCCAGGAGGAGCTGCCGGGCGAGGGCGTCACCGTCCAGCCGGCCGTCGCCACCTGGCAGTCGGCCCTGCCGATCGAAGCGATCTTCGCCACCCTGCTCGAGGAGCTCGGCTACGACGTCGAGCCGGCGCAGTCGGTGTCGAACCCGATCTTCTACCAGTCGGTCACGCAGGGCGACGTCGACTACTGGGCGAACGGCTGGTTCCCGCTGCACAACAACCAGACCCCCGCCAACTTCGACGACAACGCCGAGATCGTCGGCACGATCGTCGAGAACGGCGCCATCCAGGGCTACCTGGCGAGCGCCGATGCGGTCGAGGAGTACGGCATCACCTCGCTCGAGGACTTCAAGCGTCCCGAGGTGAAGGAGGCGTTCGACGCCGACGGCGACGGTAAGGCCGACCTGGTCGCCTGCCCGCCCGGCTGGGGCTGCGAGATCGTCATCGAGCACCACCTCGACGCGTACGACCTGCGCGACCACGTCAACGACATCAAGGCGTCGTACAGCGCGTCGTTCGCCGACGCCCTGGCGCGCGAGCGCAACGGCGAGCCGGTGCTGTACTACACCTGGACGCCGAACTTCACGGTCGTCGAGCTCGTTCCGGGCGAAGACGTCACCTGGATCAACGTCCCCGAGACGAACCCGACCGAAGGTCAGGCCGGCTTCGAGGACGCCATGACCGCCTCGGGCGTCGCCGGCGCGGTCAGCGACCCGCTCGACATGGGCTTCGTCGCGAACGACATCAACGCGGTCGCCAACAGCGACTTCCTCGAGGCCAACCCGGCCGCCCGGGCGTTGCTCGAATCGATCGAGATCCCCCTCGCGGACGTCTCGAACATGACCCAACGCATCGCCAACGGCGAGAGCAGCGACGCGGAGATCGACGCGATGGCGCTGCAGTGGATCGCCGACAACCAGGATGCGGTCGAGGGCTGGATCGACGCGGCGATCGACGCCGCGCGCTGACCATCGGCCCGCACGCTCGACCGCCGGTTGGCGGCGGCCCGACACGCTCACGGATCCCGCGCTCCGCGGGATCCGTGAGCGCATTCACGTGAGGAGACGACACCCGTGATTCGAGTCGAGAACCTGGTGAAGGTGTTCGGGGAGGAGCCCGAACGAGCACTGGCGTTGATGGAGCAGGGCCGGACGAAGGCGGAGATCCGGGAGGAGACGGGGTTGACGGTCGGCGTCAACGACGTCTCCTTCCACGTCGATCGGGGCGAGATCTTCGTCATCATGGGCCTGTCGGGCAGCGGCAAGTCGACGCTGCTGCGCTGCGTCAACCGCCTCATCGAGCCGCTGTCCGGCTCGGTGTTCCTCCAGACGGACGAGGGGGAGGTGGACGTCACCGAGCTCGACGACGAACGGTTGCGGGCGGTGCGGCGCGACTCCCTCAGCATGGTGTTCCAGCGCTTCGGTCTGCTGCCGCACCGCACGGTGTTGGACAACGTCGCGTTCGGGCAGGAGATCCGCCGGACGAACCGCCGCGAGCGGCGGCGCTTGGCGGAGGAGATGCTCGGGGCGGTCGGCCTCGCCGGATGGGAGCGGGAGATCCCCGCGCAGCTGTCCGGCGGCATGCAGCAGCGCGTGGGGCTGGCCCGCGCGTTGGCGACGCAGGCGAACGTGCTGTTGATGGACGAGCCGTTCAGCGCCCTCGACCCGCTCATCAAGGTCAACATGCAGGACGAGCTGCTCCGCATCCAGTCGGAGCTGCACCGCACGATCCTGTTCATCACCCACGACCTCGACGAGGCCCTCCGCCTCGGCAACCGCATCGCGATCATGGACGACGGGCAGATCGTGCAGTCGGGGACCCCCGAGGAGATCATCGTCAACCCGAAGACGGAGTACGTCGCCGACTTCGTCGAGCACGCCGACCCGACCGGCGTCATGACGGCGAAGACGGTGGCGCTGCCGGTGCAGACCCGTCGCTTCGACGCCGAGGACCTCGGCGGCGGCCGCCAGCGCTACGTGCGGCGCGGCACCGAGCACCTCGCGTACGTCCTCGAGGACGAGCGCTTCGAGGCGCTCGAGCGCGACGGGCAGCGCGTCCCGACGCGCCCGCTCGCCGAAGCGCTGGAGGACGAGGCGCCGACCGGCTCGCGCGACGATGCGGTGCTCGTCGCGGGGCCCGACGCGACCCTGAAGGAGGTCCTCCAGGGCCGCATCCACTCGCACCTCCCGCAGGTCGTCGTCGACGGTGGGGGGCGGTTGTTGGGCGTCATCAGTGAGCGCGAGCTCATCCACGGCATTCTCTACAAGACCGCGAACCCCGACGTCGAGGCGGCGGTCGCGTCGCAAGCGGCGCAGGAGGCGACGGCATGAACTGGTTGAACATCTTCGAGAGCGGACTCCTCCCCCTGGACGATTGGGTGCAGACCGGCGTCGATTGGATGTCGGCGAACTGGCGGGGGTTCTTCCAGGCGGTCAAGGTGCCGGTCGAGGTGGTCCTCGACGGCATCGAGACGGTGCTGTTGGCGGTGCCGCCGACGTTCATGCTGATCGCGATCGTCGCGCTCGCGTGGCGCGTGGCGGGCTGGCGGACCGGCGTCGTGTCGCTCGTCGCGATGGCGTTGGTGGGCTTCACCGGCATGTGGGAACTGACGATGATCACGCTGTCGATGGTGATCGCCGCCGTCGTGTTCTGCATCGTGGTCGGGGTGCCGCTGGGGATCCTCGCGGCGCGCAGCGACGGCTTCGCGTCGGGCATCCGCCCGGTGCTGGACGTCATGCAGACCACGCCGGCGTTCGTGTACCTGGTGCCGGTCGTGATGCTGTTCGGCATCGGGACGGTCGCGGGGGTGCTGGCGACGATCGTGTTCGCGTTGCCGCCGATGGTGCGCCTCACGAACCTCGGCATCCGGCAGGTGCGCGAGGACGTCGTGGAGGCCGCCACCGCCTTCGGCGCCAGCCCCTGGCAGGTGTTGACGAAGGTGCAGGTGCCCTTGGCGCTGCCGACGATCATGGCGGGCCTGAACCAGACGATCATGCTGTCGCTCTCGATGGTCGTGATCGCCGCCCTGATCGGGGCGGGCGGCCTCGGGACGCCGGTGTTCCGCGGGCTGAACTCGCTGAACGTCGGTCTGGCGTTCGTCGGCGGGCTCGGGATCGTGCTGTTGGCGATCGTCCTGGACCGCATCACGCAGGCGTTCGGGGACGTCGACCCGCGCTGAGCCCGTGCGCCCCCGCGGGGGCGCTCTGCATACCGCGGTGCATGCCGCGTCGTTCGCCCCCCTTCGCGCGATCCGTGGAGGGGGGCGAACGCCGTGCAGGACGCCCCCCATGTATGCAACGAAGACCGAGAGTTTGCATACGTCGACTTGTCTTGCTATCCTTCCCGACGGTTGATCGGAGGACGCGCGCCAGTCCGGGCGTGCGCACGATCACCGGCATTCCACTTCGTCTGCCGTACGTTCATTCACCGAGGAGGACTCTGTGAAGAAGATCCTGACCGTCCTGTCCATGGCCGCGGCGCTGCTGCTCTCCGCGAGCGCGTTCGCCCAGGCCCCCAACGAAGGCGACCCCATCGTCGTCGGCTCGAAGCAGTTCACCGAGCAGATCGTGCTCGGTAAGGTCATCGTCCAGCTGCTCGAGGACGCCGGCTACGAGGTCACCGACCGCACGAACCTCGGCGGGACCGCCGTGGCGCGCGACGCCCTCGAAGCGGGCGAGATCGACGTCTACCCGAACTACAACGGCACCGCCATCAGCAACTGGTACCGCGACATCCCCTGGGCCCAGGAAGCGATCGGCGAGGACACCTCGGGCGACGCGTACGCCAGCTTCGCGACCGTGGCGTCCTACGACGCGGCGATCTACGACCTGATCTGGTTGCGCCCCGCGCCGGCGAACAACACCTACGCGCTGGCCGTCACGCGCCAGTGGTCGGAGGAGAACGGCATCACGACCCTCCCCGAGTTCGCCGAGTACGTCAACGCCGGCGGCGAGGTCGTCCTGTCCACCGGGGACGAGTTCGCGCAGCGTCCCGACGGCCTGCCGTCGTTCTACGAGACCTACGGCTTCGAGCTCACCGAGGACCAGCTGATCATCATCGCCGGCGCCACGCCCGCGCAGACCGAGCAGGCGCTCGCCTCGGGCCAGAACAACGTCAACGTCGCGATGGCCTACGGCACCGACGGCGCCCTCCTCGCCTACGACTTCGTCGTCCTCGAGGATCCGCTCGGCGCGCAGCCGGTCTTCCAGCCGACCCCGGTGTTCCGCGGCGAAACGATCCGCGCCTACCCCGAGATCGCCGGCATCCTCAACCCGGTGTTCGCCCTGTTCGACAACCCCACCCTGCAGGGCCTGAACGCCTCGGTCGAGGTCGACGGCCTCAGCGCCGACGAAGCGGCGCGCACCTTCCTGGTCGACAACGGCTTCATCGACTGATCCACGATGCGTGTGACGGTCCGGGCCCTTCGGGTCCGGACCGTCCCCTATCTTGCGTATGTCCTCCGCCCCCCGCGGGCGGACGCGTCGTTCGCCCACGTCGAGGAGGTTGCCGACCGTGAACCGCATCGCCATGCTCGGCGGCTTGATCGCAGGGTTGGGGTTCTTCTTCCTACCCACCCTCGCCCTCAAGCCGAACCGGCTCGCGCCGGGGACGAGCTTCAACCTGTTCGAGTTCCAGGGCGACGACCGCTATCTCGTCCTGTTCGTCCTCGCGCTGCTCCCCATCCTGCTTTCGTTCCGCCACGACGTCGAGAGTCGCGGCTGGTTGCTCGTCGGCACCGGCTCGCTCCTCTTCGTCCTCACCCTCGTCCTCCCCGCCGGCGCCGGACGGCTGCTCCTCGAGACCCCCGAGGCGTTCCTGGACGGCGGCGCGTTCATCCGCAACCCCCGCATCCTGCCCGCCGGCGCCATCGCCACCGGGCTCTTGGGGGCGTACGTGACGCTGTTCGCCGGCGTACGCGACCTCGCCAAGGTCGAGGTCCAGACGTGGCTGCAGGCGCTGGCGACGTGGTTGGCGCCGATCGTGACGCTCCTGCTGCTGCTCAACGGCACGTTCGACGTCTACTCGATCATGGTCGAGTTCTACGCCAACGGCGCGGCGCTCGAGCAGAAGTTCGTCGAGCACCTGATGTTCGTCTTCATCTCGCTCGGCGTCGGCTTCGTCGTCGGCGTCGGCCTGGGGTTGTGGGCGTCGCGCGACGAGCGCCTCGCGCCGATCATCCTCTACGCCGTCGGCATCATCCAGACGATCCCCTCCCTCGCGCTCTTCGGCGTGCTGCTGGTGCCCCTCGCCCGGCTCGGCGACCAGAGCTTCCTCGCCACCGCCGGCTTCTTCGGGATCGCGCTCGTCGTCGCCGTCGCGCTGGCGGGCAGCTACGCGCTCCTCGCCGACCGCGAGCCCGGCCGGGTGCGGATCGTGCACCTGATCGCCACCGCGATCGGGGCGGCCGTTCCGCTCGCCCTGTTCGTCGGGGTGCTCGTCAGCTTCGTCTTCCGCCTCGCCAACGTCGGCTTCACCAGCGGCGCCTACGGCGACACGACCGGTACGATCCTCGTCCTCCTGCTGGCGGCGCTCGCCACCTGGGGGGTCGGGCGCTGGTTCGTGCCCGACGAGTCGCGCTGGCGGCGCGGCCTGAAGGTCGCCAACTGGAGCCTGTCCGCCGCGACCGCCGTCGCGGTGGTCGTGCTGTTCGTCCAGGCGTCCGGATCGAACCGGGTCCTCGGTGGGGTCGAGTCGCTCTCCGCCCTGACGATTCGCGACCTCGGCGTCTCGGGGATCGGCGTCGCGCCGGCCCTGATCGCGCTGACGCTGTACTCGCTGCTGCCGCTGGTGCGCAACACGTACGCCGGGCTGAACAACGTCGACCTGGCGATCATCGATTCCGGTCGCGGGATGGGCATGACCCCCTCGCAGCGCTTCTTCCAGATCGAGCTTCCCCTCGCCTTCCCCGTCATCATGGCCGGCGTCCGCAACGCGGGCGTCGCGCTCGTCGGGATCGGCACCGTCGCCACCGTCATCGGGGCCGGCGGGCTGGGCGATTTCGTCATCCAAGGCATCGTCAACACCTCCATCGACCAGATCCTGCTCGGTGCGATCCCCGCGATCGCCCTGGCCCTCGTCCTCGACGCGGTGTTGCGCGGCGTCGAGGGGCTGCTGACCTCGCCCGGCATCCGCCAGGTGCAGCAGTGACCCGGCCGACGCCGCCGCGAAAGGAGCGCTCGTGATCGAGTTCCAGAACGTCGTCAAACGCTTCCCCGACGGCTTCACCGCCGTGAAGGGCTTGAACCTCACGGTCCACGACGGGGAGATCACGGTCTTCATCGGGCCGTCGGGCTGCGGCAAGACCACCTCGATGCGGATGGTGAACCGGCTGTTGTCGATCACCGAAGGCAAGATCCTGGTCGAGGGGCGCGACAACCGCGACTTCCCCGCCGAGGAGCTGCGCCGCAAGATCGGCTACGCCATCCAACAGATCGGTCTGTTCCCCCACTTCACGGTGTTGGACAACATCGCCGTCGTCCCGCGGATGCTCGGCTGGGAGGAGAGCCGCATCCGCAAGCGCGTCGACGAACTCCTCGACCTCGTCGGCCTCGATCCCGACATCAACCGCGACAAGTACCCGCGGCAGCTGTCCGGCGGCCAGCAGCAGCGCGTCGGCGTCGCCCGCGCGCTCGGCGCGGACCCGCCCATCATGCTGATGGACGAACCGTTCGGCGCGATCGACCCGATCACCCGCGAGGTCCTCCAGGAGGAGTTCCTCGCCATCCAGCAGGAGATCGGCAAGACGATCATCTTCGTCACGCACGACATCGACGAAGCGATCAAGATGGGCGACCGCATCGCCATCCTGCGCGACGGGGCGCTCGAGCAGTACGACACCCCCGACAACATCCTCGCGCACCCCAAGGACCGCTTCGTGCGCGACTTCGTCGGCTCCGACCGGTCGCTGAAGCGCCTCGGCCTCGTGCGCGTCTCGGAGTTGATGGACCCCGAAAGCAAGCCGCTCGTGCGGATGCGCGACAGCACCGACAAGGCGCGGCAGGTCATCGAGGAACACAAGGTGCGCAGCGCCTTCGTCGTCGACGACGAGGGGGTGCTGAAGGGCTGGGTGGACCTCGACGGCATCCGCCACGCCCCCAACAGCCTCATCGACGCGATGATGGAGGCGGACTTCCACGAGATCGGCGTCCGCAAGGGCAACACCGCCCGTGAAGCGCTGTCGGCGATGGTCGCGCGCGGCTTCCGCATCACGCCGGTGGTCGACAAGAACGGCCGGCTGGTGGGCAGCATCACCCTCAAGGCGCTGCAGGACCTCGCCGAACAGGAGTGGAGCGAGGAGGAGGCGACCGCGTCGTGACCTGGACCCGCGTGCCCGGCGTCGCGTCGCTGATCTGGCTCGCGCTCGCCGTGGCGTTCTTCGCGCTCCAGACGGTCACGGTGCCCGTGACCGACCCGGAGCTCCGCGACGCGGTCGGGGAGACGGCGTCGTTCGCGCCGGACCTGTGGCTGCCGTTGTTCTCCTTCGACGGCGGCACCGTCATCGACATGCAGGCCTCGAACGACGTGCGCGTCCTCACCTTCGGCCTCCTCGACGCCGAAACCCGCGCGGTCGACGCCCTGCGTGGGACGCCCGTCACCCTCGCGCTCGGCTGGTTCGCGGCGCTGATGGCGCTGATCGAGGCGGGCCTCGCCTGGGCGTTCCGCGACCGCGAGGAGAAGCTCGTCCGGCCGCTCGTGCGCGCCGCGGGGATCTTCCTGGTGATCTGGTCGTTCTACGGTCACGAACCGTTCTGGGATTGGATGCTGCGCGGGTTGTTCCCCACGAGCCCCGACCTGCTCTACAACTCCAACGTGCTGGTCAGCCTCGCCAGCCAACACCTGGAGCTGGTGCTGGTCTCGTCGATCCTGACGATCACGATCGGCCTGTCGCTCGGCATCGCGGTGACGCGCGCCGCCTTCCGGGAGTTTCTGCCGCTCGTGAGCGACGTCGTGAACTCCGGGCAGACGGTGCCGACCCTGGCGATCATCGCCATCATGGCGCCGATCATCGGCTTCGGGTTCTGGCCGGCGATCGTCGCGCTCATCCTGTACGGGCTGCTGCCGATCGTGCGCAACACGATCGTCGGCCTCGAGGGCGTCGACCCCGCGATGATCGACGCGGCGAAGGGCATGGGCATGACGCCCACGCAGATCCTCTGGCAGATCGAGGTGCCGAGCGCCGCCTCGATCATCCTGGCGGGGGTGCGGACCAGCGTCGTCATCAACGTCGGGACCGCCGCGCTGGGCGCGTTCGTCGGCTCGGGGGGCTTGGGCAACCCGATCGCGTCGGGCCTCAACCAGTCGATCGACCCGTGGGTGCTGCTCGGCGCGCTGGCGGCGGCGTTGCTGGCGATCCTGCTCGACTACATCCTGGGGCGCATCGAGTACGTCATGACGCCCAAGGGCCTGCAGATCGAACAGTGAGGGGACGGGGGCGCCCGCGCGGCGCCCCCGTCCGCCCGCGCCCCGCCCGCCCGGCGACGTTCGCCGTCGCACGTGCGTCCGTGACGTGCGTGCGGGCGCCGGCGGCGCCCGCGTGTGGTAGCCTTGCGCATCCTGCGAAGGTCCGTTCGTCCGTCCCGGGCGAACCGTTTTTTCGTTCACCGAGCCGCAGCGAGGAGGAATCGGCATGAGCCGCGAAGTCCGCGTCACGAAGGAAGGCTACGAACGTCTCCAGGAGCGCGTCGAACGCGAACGCGAACGCCTCGAGGAGGCGACCCGGATCCTGCGCGAACTGTCGGGCACGTCCGACGACTACGACGACACCGGCCTCGAGGAGGCCAAGCGCGAGAAGACCACGATCGAGGATCGCCTCGACGACCTCGAGGACCAGATGGCGCGCGCCGTCATCATCGAGGCGCACGAGATGGAGGCGGTCGAGCTCGGCGCGACCGTCGAGCTCGCGGAGAAGCCCAAGGGCAAGAAGAAGGCCGGCGAGGCGTTCCTCGTGCAGGTCGTCGCGCCCGTCGAAGCGGGCGTCCTCGAGGGGGACGTGCCGCACATCAGCGACGAGTCGCCGATGGGGCGCGCGCTGATCGGGGCGAAGGTCGGGGACGTCGTCGACGTCGTCATCGACGACGTCACCACCCGCTACGAGGTCCTCGCCATTCGCTGAGCCGCGCCGGATCGCCCGCCGTAGGCGGGCACCGCGACGCGCTCGCCGGCGTACGCCATGGCGCAGTCCTCCCTCGACGAACAACGCCGTCAACGCCTGCGCAACCTCGGCAGCCTCGAGGAGCGCGGGTTCGCGCCCTACCCGCACCGCAGCGACGCGACCCACCGCGCCGCCGACCTCCACGACCGCCACGGCGGGGCGGAGGCGGGGGCGGCGTGGCCCGACGAGCCGGTCGTGGTCGCCGGCCGCGTCATGACGCTGCGCGCGATGGGCAAGGTGACCTTCGCGACGCTGCAGGACGCCAGCGGACGCATCCAGGCGTACTTCCAGAAGGATGCGCTGGAGGCGTACACCGCGCTGAAGAAGATCGACCTCGGCGACTGGCTGGAGGTGGCCGGCACGCCGTTCGTGACGAAGACCGGCGAGCTGACGGTGCACGCCACCGCCTTCACGCCGCTCGCCAAGAGCCTCCGGCCGCTGCCCGACAAGGTGAAGGGGTTGGCGGACAAGGAGACGCGCTACCGCCACCGGCACGTCGACCTGATGACCGACCCGGACGTGCGCCGCGCGTTCGAACTGCGCAGCCGCATGATCGCCCTCATCCGCCGCCGCTTCGACGAGCTCGGCTTCCTCGAGGTCGAGACGCCGGTGCTGCAGGCGATCCCCGGCGGCGCGGAGGCGCGCCCGTTCACGACGCACCACAACGCCCTCGATCACGACTTCCACCTGCGCATCAGTCTGGAGCTGTACCTCAAGCGCCTGGTGGTCGGCGGGTTCGACGCGGTGTACGAGATCGGGCGGAACTTCCGCAACGAGGGCCTCAGCCACAAGCACAACCCCGAGTACACGATGCTCGAGGCGTACTGGGCGGGGCGCGACTACCGCGACCTGATGCCGCTCGTCGAGACGCTGTACGCCGACGTGGTGCGGACGCTGACCGGCGACGCGGTGCTGACGTGGCAGGGGCGGACCCTCGACTTCACGCCCCCCTGGCCGCGGGTGGACTACCTCGGTGAGCTGCGGGCGCGCAGCGGCATGGACGTCGACCCCCTCGACGAGGGGGCGCTCCGCGCCTGGGTGCGCGAGCACGCCCCGGAGGCGGTGGCGCGCACGGCGGACGGTCCGTTGTGGGAGGGCCCGATCAACCACGTCTACGACAAGCTGTACGACCACTACGTCGAGCCGCACCTGACCGGCCCGGCGTTCGTGATGGATCACCCGCTGGCGATCAGTCCGCTGGCGAAGGCGCACCGGGACCGTCCGGGCGTCGTCGAGCGGTTCGAGCCGGTCGCGGTCGGCATGGAGCTCGGCAACGCCTTCAGCGAACTGAACGACCCGGTCGAGCAACGCCGCCGCTTCGAGGCGCAGATGGCGCTCCGGGCGGGCGGGGACGAGGAGGCGATGCAGCTCGACGAGGCGTTCCTCGCCGCGCTCGAGTACGGCATGCCGCCCACGGCGGGCCTGGGGCTGGGCATCGACCGCTTCGCGATGCTGCTCGCGGACGTGCCCAGCATCCGCGACGTGATCCTGTTTCCGTTGTTGAAGCCCGAGGACGGCTGAGGCCGCGGGTCGGGGGCGCGCGCCTACTCGCGCGCGTCGGCGTGCACCTCCCCGCCGTTGGGGGTGGGGTCGAGGTACGGCTGCGCGCGGTTCCAGATAAGGCGGTACATGGCGCGCTGCAACTCTTGGCGGTCGGCGTCCTCGAGCTCGCGGTCGCGATCGATCTCGTGGAGGAGGTCGCCGAGATCGTCGAGGCTCCATCCCGCGCAGCGCGCGACGAGCACTCGATATTCCTCTACGGTGGCCACCTGCGGCTCCTTCCGAGCGTCGCGTGGCGGGCGGGGCCCGCGATTGGGGGGAAGCATACGCGCCGCGTTCCCCCATCCGAACGGATGAACGTCCCGCGCACCATGCCCCGCGCCACGATTCGCTCCCGGCGCACGAGCGCGGCCCACCCGGGAGGGTGGGCCGCGGAAACGTCGCGGGGGCGAGGGGAGGGGGACTCGCGCCGCGCGGGGAGGGGGTCAGGGGGTCAGGAGGTGACCGGCGTGAGGGCCTCCTCGTCGCGTTCACCGGTGCGGATGCGGACCACCTGGCTCAGCGGAGAGACGAAGATCTTGCCGTCGCCGACGTCGCCGGTGCGGGCCGCCTCGACGATCGCGTCGATAGCGGGCTGCAGGAACGGTTCCGAGACGGCGATCTCGAGCTTGACCTTCTCGTGGAACTCGACGACGTAGGGGCTGCCGCGGTAGGTCTCCGTCGCGCCGGCCTGGCCGCCGTGCCCGCTGACGCGGGAGATGGTGATGCCGCGGACGCCGGCGGCGAACAGCCGTTCCTTGACGGCCTGCAGGCGGTTGGGGCGGATGAGTGCGGTGATCAGGTTCATGCCGTGCCTCCTCAGTCGCCCGCGCCGACGACCACGGGGTCGCGCAGGGCGTCGTCGGTCGTGTAGCCGGGGATGCCGTGTTCGGTGACGTCGAGCCCGGCGATCTCCTCGGCGGGGGAGACGCGCAGACCGACGGTGAACTTCAGGATCATGAAGATGACGTAGCCGGCGAGGAACGCCGCGCCGGCGTACGCGAACGTCCCCAGCAGCTGCACGCCGAGGTTCGCGCCGCCGAAGATCCCGACGGCGGCGGTGCCCCACAGGCCGGCGACGCCGTGGACGCTGATGGCGCCCACCGGGTCGTCGACGCGGACGCGGTCGAGCGCGAGGACGCTGATGACGACGATCACGCCCCCGATCGCGCCGGCGAGGACGGCCGAGAGGCCGGCGACGACGTCGGGGCCGGCGGTGATCGACACGAGCCCGCCGAGCACCCCGTTGAGGGTCATCGAGATGTCGGGCTTCTTGAACAGCGCCCAACTCAGCAGGAGCGCCGCGATGCCGCCGGCGGCGGCGGCGAGGTTGGTGTTGACGAAGATGTTCGCGACCGCTTCGGCGTCGCCGGCGCTCGAGAACACGAGTTGCGAGCCGCCGTTGAAGCCGAACCAGCCGATCCACAACAAAAACACGCCGAGGCCGGCGTAGGCGAGGTTGTGGCCCGGCTTGGCGACCGGTTTGCCGTCGACGTAGCGACCGATGCGCGGGCCGATCGCGAGGACCGCCCCAAGGGCGGCGAAGCCGCCGACGGCGTGCACGACCGACGAGCCCGCGAAGTCGTAGAAGCCCATCTGCGAAAGCCACCCGCCGCCCCACTGCCAGGCGCCGAGGAACGGGTAGACGAGGCCGGTCATGAGGATCGAGAAGATCAGGTACGCCCCGAACTTCATGCGTCCGCCGACCGCGCCGGAGACGATCGTCGCGGCGGTCGCGGCGAACACCATCTGGAAGAAGAAGTCGGCGGACACCGCGACGGTGTCGTTCGCGTAGCCGGCGAGGAACCAGCCGGCGCCGTACATGAGGCCGAAGCCCACCGCCCAGTAGGCGAGGCCGGCGACGGCGAAGTCGGCGACGTTCTTCATGAAGATGTTGATGATGTTCTTGCTGCTGTGCAGGCCGGCCTCCAGCAGGGCGAAGCCCGGTTGCATGAAGGCGACGAGCAGCGCGGCGAGCAGCATGAACAGCGTGTCGACGGCGTAGGCGACGTCGGCGATGGTTTCGCCCTGCGCCGCCGCGACGCCGAGCAACGTCAGGACGGTCAGGGCGGACACGGACCGGTGGAGCCTCTTCACGGTGGACCTCCTCGGGGGTACGCGGCGCGCACGTCGCGCCGCGATGCCGGGAAGCGTACGCCCAAACGTGCACGGTGTCAATAGAAAAGGTGCACGGTGAACAGAAGACGAGGGACGGTGTGCAACGAAAGTCGAAGCAAAATGCACGGCGTCACGTGAAAAGAGGGCGGCCGTCCGGTTCCGGCCGTACATCGTGCATGCCAAAGGAACCGCCGCGACGCGCGGGGCGTCGCGGCGGGCGCGATCGAGACGTCGCGGGGCTCAGTCGGTGTCGAGCACCAAGCGACTCTTGTCGCCCACGACCAGGCGGTGGGCGCGCGGCCGGCGCCCCGCCCGCGTGATCTCGACCTCCGCACCGACGAGGCTGCCCTGCACCCGGGAGGCCAGGTGGTGGATCGACGAGCCCGGCCCCACCACCGCGTACTCGATCTCCGCATCGCGGATCGTCACGTCCGCCCCCAAGGTCGTGAACGGCCCCACGTAGGCATCCTCGACGCGACACCCCGCCGCGATCAGCGCCGGCCCGAAGATCGTCGCGTTGCGCACCACCGCCCCCTCCTCGACGACGACGTCCCCCACGATCTCGGCGTTCTCCACCGCGCCGTCGATCCGCCGCACCGACCGCGACAGGACCAGGCGGTTCGCGTCCAGGATGTCCTCCGGCGTCCCGGTGTCCTTCCACCAGCCGTCGACGGTGCCCGCCACCACGCGGCGGCCGTCCTGGATCATGCGCTGGATCGCGTCGGTGATCTGGAACTCGTCCTTCGCCCCGCGCGGCAGGTCGGCGATCGCCTCGTGCACGCTTGCGTCGAAGACGTACACCCCCGCCACCGCCAGGTTCGACGGCGGGTCGGCGGGCTTCTCCACCAACCGCACCACCCGCTCGCCGTCGAGCTCCGCCACCCCGAACGCGCGCGGGTCGTCGACCGGCACGAGCGCCAGCGCCGCGGCGACGCCGGCGTCGGGATCGAACGCCTCGACGAACGGCGCGATGCCGTGCTCGAACAGGTTGTCCGACAGGTACATCACGAACGGGTCCTCCGCCAGGAAGTCCCGCGCCACCTTCACGGCGTGCGCCAGGCCCTCCGGCGGATCCTGCACGACGAAGGTGAACGACGCGCGATCCTCGTACGTCGCCAGGGTGCGCTTCAGGTCGTCGCGGGTGTCGGGCGAGACGACGACGCCGATGTCGCGCACCCCGACCTCGAGCAGGTTGTCGACGGCGTAGTGGATCAACGGTCGGTTGGCGACGTCGATGATCGGTTTCGGGCGGAGGCTGGTGATCGGACGCAGGCGCGTCCCCAACCCCGCCGCCAGGATGAGACCCTTCATGCGCCGAACCGTACCGCACCCCGCGCCGGACCACGGAAGCGCGCGCCGCAGCCGGGTAGCATGCCGCCATGAACCGAAGCGACATCCGCCTGTCCGTGGCCAGCGACGACGCCGGCGTCCGCGACATCCGCTGGGAGGCGGACGACGCGCCCGAGCCCGGGGAGCAGCAGGCGAAGGCGATGCTGCTCTCGCTCTGGGACGCCGACGCCCGCAACGCCCTGCGCATCGACCTGTGGACGCAGGACATGACGGTCGAGGACATGAACGACTTCTTCTTCCAGACCCTCCTCACGCTCGCCGACACCTACAAGAACGCCACCGGCGACGCGAACCTCATGAGCGACATCAAGGCGTTCGCCCGCGAGTTCGCCGAGAAGGCCTCCGACCGCGAACGCGCCCGCGGCGGCGGGGCATGACCCCCGGCCGCCGTCCCCCCGCCCGGGTCGCCGCCGCCCTCCTCGCGGCCGCGACCCTGGCGGTCGCCGCCGCCCAAGGGCTGCCGCGCGGGGACGGCGACGTCGCCCTCGCCCACGACCTCGCCTACGTCGCGGCGGACGGCGCCCTCGCCGTCCGCCCCGCGGACGCGGGGCCGGTCCGCACCTACGCCGCGCCCGGCACGACCCACGCCTTCCCCGCCTGGTCGCCCGACGGCACCCGCCTGGCCGCCATCCGCCGCAGCCCGGCCGGCGCTTCGCTCGTCGTCGTCGACCCCACCACCCCCGACGCCACCACCCCCGACGCCGCCGACGTCTGGTTCGACGAGGCCGGCGCGAACGTCGTCTACTTCGATTGGCGCGACGACGGCGCCGCCGTCTACCTGCTCGTCAGCGACCCCGCCACCGGCTTCGCCCTCGTCGAAGCGACGCGCGACGGCGCCGAACGCCTCGCGCGCGGCGCCCCCCTCTTCTGGGACCAGACGCCCGACGGCGACCTCCTCGTGCACGTCGGCGGGCCCGGGCCCGCCCGCCTGTTCGAACTCGATCCCGCCACGGGCGGCGCCTCGGGGCCGCTGGCCGAACCCGGCGCCTTCCGCAGCCCCGCCGCGTCGCCCAGCGGCGCCTGGCGGGCGTACGCCGAACGCGCGCCCGGTGACGTGCTGCGCGCCGTCGTCGAACCCACCGGCGCCGACGCCCCCCGCCGCGAACTCGGGCACCAGGGCCTCGCCGCCTTCGCGTGGGCGCCCGACCGCGACGTGCTGGCCCTCCTTCGCCCCGTCACCGACCAGCCGCACGCCTTCGGGCCGCTCGGCGGCCTCGACGCCGACACCGGCCTGTTCGAGCCGTGGACCGACGCCACCGTCGTCGCCTTCTGGTGGGCACCGACCGGCGACCGCGTCGCGGTCCTCGCGGTGTCGGGCCCCGGCGGCGGCTCCGTCGCGCAGGCGGCGGGCCCCCGCCGCGTCGCCGCCCGCTTCGTGCAACGCGGCCCCGCCTTCCGGCTCGGCGTCGTCGACGTCGCTGCCGCGGACACCCGCTGGCTCGGCGAGGTCGCGCCCAGCGGCACCTTCCTGTCGCAGTACGTGCCGTTCTTCGACCAGTACGCACGCAGCCACGCGGCGTGGTCCCCCGACGGCCGCTGGTTGACGCTGCCCCTCCAGGGGCCGGGTGGCGCGCGGGTCGCGGCGATCGACGTGTCCGAGGGACGCGTGCACGACGTCGCGGCCGGCGGGATGCCGGCGTTCCCCGCGCCCCGCTAGGCGCGCCCGAAAGCGTCAGCCCGCGTCGACATCCATCCGGGTGTGCAGTACCGACGCATCCGCTGCGCAGTCACGTCGTGGTTAGACGCCGAGGAGATCTTCCTTTTCGATTTTTCGCCATATTCGCCGGCCATGATTTCTTCAGCCTTACTCGGCACGTCGCATGCGAGATGATGCGAGACGATCTCGAACTCATGAGGCACAAGTATGAATGCGTTCGCCAAAAGTACTTCTCCTTCCGGACTACGGTTGAGGCCTGCGGCGTCCCTGAATCACGTTTGCGCCAATCGAATTGGCCGAACCGAACACACCATCTCGTCAAACTCGGAGGCGTCCCCGCGTTGGAGGCGCCTGAGTTTTTCGATGATTGAACCTACCGGTGCTAGCCCCATCTGCAGCCGGCGCCGTACCAAGAGTGAGGGCATCTTGCTCGTTGCCCTGTCCGACCTGCAGCGTGCTGTTGGAGGGTCCATCGCGCCAGCGCTGATCCTTGGCATGCCGCGCCGTTTTCGAACACGTCGAGGGTAGCCTCCTCGACCTTGTCAATGATGAGGTGACGGCTGTGGTGGTCGGAAAACCCATGCTTGGCACCGTCAACACTGGTGGTGGGGTCGGAGGAAATAGAGGTGTTACACGCTTTTCGTAATCCCTCTCGATCAACTGAATAAGGACGCGAACCCCACACTGGGACCGCCCCGATTCGTTCACGCCGAACTCCATCGGCGCTCCGAGCACATGCACGCTCCAAAAGCAGCGGTGAAACAGAATGTTCTCGCGCGCGAAGGGCGACGATCAAGCGCAAGCGATTCCGCGACACGCAAGCAAGGCCGAGTCAGGGATGGGAACCACTGACGAGCCCTAGGACACGAGGACTAGGTAGTTCGTCTGAGTGCTACCGTACTCTCATGCTTCGCTTCGCACGCCGCGCCCTGTACGCCGTACTCGCCCTCACCGTCATCGGCGTCATCCTCACGCCCGACGACGAGCAGGGGGACGCCGCGACGGGGGAGACCACGACCACGCAAGCGGACACCGTCCCGGCCAGCGACGCGTGCCTCGACGCCCTCCGGGAGGCGCACAGCGTCGACTCGATGCGCGACACGCAATCCGACATGTACCCAGCCCTCAGTGCCTGCACGACGCTCGAGGGGTACGCGTACGCAACGCAGAAGTACCCCGACGCGTTCGACGCACGGAGCAGCCCGGAACTGCAAGTCGTCACGATGTGCCTCACGTGGCCTGAGGAGGTCACCGCCGGCGCCCCCCTGTGCGACACCGTAGAGGTCAGCCGGGAACGCCGGCTTCAACTCCTCAGCGAGGAGTGAGGTTCCCCTTTGCTCACGCGCGAACTCCCCCGCGCTGAACCGAGAACGTGAGCGAAACGTGCAGTGGTTCTGCGCCTTCGAGCAGGGGCGGGACCTCCGGGCCCTCGCCTGAAGTCACTGTCCTCCCTACCGGTAGCAGGAAAACGACCGTCACCCGATGGCACCGTGTTCCGTCGGTGGCATCAGCGCTTCGCCGTGACTCCCTGATGTCGTCCCACACTCGTGTATAAAAGCACCTTCAACACATCTCCTGTTCGTGGATGCGCTGTCCCTGCTTGGTGCATATATCTTCTGAGATTGACGTTGTTCTCTTGCTGGCACGTCACTCGACGGTTCGTCCTGCGAACGCCGCCGTCAGGCTTGCCCCGACCCCACTACTCCCGTTCGTCCTCGCGGCCGTCGCCTGCTCCCGGCACCGGCGTGACGCCGTCGCGCGTCCGCAAGGCGCCGTACAACTCCGGGCGGCGGTCGCGGAAGAAGCCGTACCCCGCCCGCAGGCGCCGGTCCGCGTCCACGTCGACCCGCGCGTGCAGGACCGTCGATTCCGTCTCGCCTGCCTCGCACAGCACCTCCCCCTGCGCGTCGACGACGAACGACGTGCCGTAGAAGCGCAGCGCATCCTCCACCCCCACCCGGTTCGCCGCCGCGACCGGGAGGACGTTCGCGACCGCGTGCCCCACCATCACGCGCCGCCACGGCGCGCGGGTGTCGACCCCGCCCGCCTCCGGCGGTTCGGAGCCGATGGCGGTGGGGTAGAGCAACACCTCCGCCCCGGCGAGCGCCATCGCCCGCGCCGCCTCCGGGAACCACTGGTCCCAACAGATCCCGACGCCCAGCCGCCCCGCCGCGGTCGCCCACACCCGGAAGCCGGTATCGCCCGGCGCGAAGTAGTACTTCTCCTCGTAGCCGGGGCCGTCCGGCACGTGCGCCTTGCGGTACGTCCCGAGCCGCGACCCGTCGGCGTCGATCATCACGACGGTGTTGTAGTACGCCGGCCCCGCCGCCTCGAACACGCTGAGGGGGAGGACCACCCCCAGGTCCGCGGCGAGGGCCGCGAAGCGCGCCACGGTCGGGTGCGCGTCGACCGGTGCGGCGAGATCGAAGGCGTCCTCCCGCTCGACCTGCGGGAAGTACGGCCCCTCGAACAGTTCGGGCAACAGCACCACCTGCGCGCCCTCCGCCGCCGCCCGCCGCACCGCGGCCTCCGCCGCGTCGAGGTTCGCTGCGCGCGGCCCGTTGCAGGCCATCTGCACGACCGCCAGGTCGATCGTGTGGCCGCTGCTCACGGCGCACCGCCCGCCGCGAGCGAGGTGCCTTCGGGACCGAGCGGCTCGGGGGTGGTGACGCAGTGCCACCCGCCGCCCCCCGTCGCCAACGCCCGCGCGGGGGCGCCCACGACCGTCCGACCCGGGAACGCCGCGGCCAGCACGCCCGCCGCGACGTCGTCGCGCGGGTCGTCGTAGGTCGGCATCACCAGCCCGCCGTTCACCAGCACGAAGTTCGCGTAGGTCCGCGGCGGCCGGACGCCACCGACGCGGCTGCGGTCGCGCGGCAGCGGGAGGGCGTGCACGGCGTAGGGGCGGCCGTCCGGCGTCGTGGCGGCGTCGAGCGCCGCGCGGTTCGCGCGGGCGGCGTCGCGGTTCTCCGCATCGTCGTCGTCCGGGACGACCAGGACGACCGCGTCCGGTCCCGCGAAGCGCGCGACGGTATCGACGTGCCCGTCGGTGTGGTCGTCCACCAGGCCCCCCTCCAGCCACACGACCCGGGCCGCACCGAGCAGGGCGCGCAGCGCCCCCTCGGTGCGCGCGGCGTCCCAGCCGGGGTTACGGACGTCCCCGAGCCAGGCGCTGCGCGTCGCGAGGACCGTGCCGTCCTCCGCCATCTCCACCGCGCCGCCCTCCAGCACCAGATCGGCGGGGAAGCGGCGCACCCCGAGGTGCGCCGCCAGGCGGCCCGCCAGCGCCGCATCGCGCTCGCTCGGGTAGCGCCCGCCCCAGCCGTCGAAGTGCGGGTCGAGGATCGCGCGGGGGCCGGCGGCGTCGCGCAGGAACGTCGGTCCCTGGTCGCGCAGCCAGACGTCGTCGTACGGCATCTCCACCATGCGCACGGCGCCCTCGGGGACGCCGGCGGCGCGCAGGCGCCGCTCGGCGTCGCGCCGCACGCCCGCGTCCGCGACGAGCAGCACCACCGGTTCGAACCGCGCGACGGCGGCGACGAACCCCGCGAACTCGCTGCGGACCGCGTCCAGCATTCCCTCCCAGCGCGCCTCGCCGTGCGGCCAGGCGGTCCACGTCGCGGCGTGCGGCGCGGCGTCGCTCGGCAGCGCGAACCCCGCTTCACGCGGCGTGGGCGACGGCGCCGTACCGGCGGGCGGGGAGGGGGTCGGGGACGGGGCGGGCGGCACGGCCCGCGCATGCTAGCGTGTCCGGCCGTGCCGGGACCCGCCCACGCCGACGTCGTCACCCCCGACCCTTCCACCCTCGACGCCTCCACCCCCGACGTCCCCACCCCCGACGTCGCCGTGTCGGACGACGCGCCCGGCGCGCCGTACGGGGTGGACGCCTGGTCGGCGGGGTACCTGCGGGCCGGCGAGGACGGCGCGTTGCGCGTCCGCGTGGCGGGGGCGGAGGTCGCGATCGCCGACGTCGTGGACCGCCTCGAGGCGGACGGCCGCCCCCTCCCGACCATCCTGCGCTTCCCACAGATCCTCGAGGACCGCCTCGCGCGCGTCAACGACGCCTTCGACACCGCGATGGCGGCGGCCGGCTACCGCGGCGGCTACCAGGGGGTCTACCCGATCAAGGTCAACCAACGCCGCGTCGTCGTCGAGACGCTGGCCGGCGCCGGCGCCCGCTGGCGGACCGGCCTCGAGGCCGGCAGCAAGGCGGAACTCGCGCTGGTGCTGGTGCAGGACACCCACCCCGACGCCCTCATCCAGTGCAACGGCTTCAAGGACGACGACTTCGTCCGCCTCGCGCTGTGGGGCCGCGCGCTCGGCAAGTCGGTCGTCCTGACCCTCGAGAAGGTCGGCGAGCTCGAGCGGATCCTCCGCGTCGCGGAGGAGATGGGGATCCCCCCGGCGATCGGGGTGCGCTTCAAGCTCCACGCGGCCGGGAGCGGCACGTGGGCCTCCTCGGGGGGCGACGACGCGAAGTTCGGCCTCACCGCCGGCGAGGTCGCCGCGGTCGTCGCGCGCCTCGAGGCCGCCGGCATGGCGGACGCCCTGGTGATGCTCCATACCCACGTCGGAAGCCAGGTGCCCGACGTCCACGCCGTCCGCGTCGCGGTGCGCGAAGCGGCGCAGGTGTACGCCCACCTCGCGCGCGGGGGCGCCGCCCCCCGCTACCTGAACGTCGGTGGGGGCCTCGCGGTGGACTACGACGGCTCGAAGACCGCGACGCCCGCCTCGGCGAACTACGGCCTGTCGGAGTACGCCGAAGCGCTCGTGGCGGGCGTCGCGGAGGTGTGCGACGAGGCGGGCGTGGCGCACCCGATGCTGGTGACCGAGTCGGGACGGGCGTTGACGGCGCACCACGCCGTCGTCGTCGCGCCGGTCGTCGACGTGATCGGGCCGACCCGCGACCCGGTCGACCTACCGCCCCTCCCCGCCGACGCCCACCCCCTCGTCGCCGACATGGAGGCGCTCCTGGACGACGTCGGGCCGGACACCTACCGGCGGGTGTACAACGAGGCGGTCTCGACGAAGGCCACGATGCACCAGCTGTTCGACCTCGGCTACCTCGGCCTCGCCGAACGCGCGCACGCAGAGCGCGCCCACGCCCGCATCCTCGCCGCGATCGCCGACGTCGTCGCCGACCTCGACTACGCCCCCGAGCCGTTCGACGAACTGCCGAACCGCCTCGCGGACACGCTCGTCGTGAACTTCAGCCTGTTCCAGACCCTGCCCGACCACTGGGCGCTCGGCGCGCCGTTCCCGGTCGTGCCCCTCACGCGCCTGCACGAACCCCCCACCCGGCGCGCCACCCTCGCCGACATCAGTTGCGACTCCGACGGCCGCATCCAGGCGTTCGTCGGGCGGCACGACGTCGCGCCTACCCTCCCCGTCCACGACGTCGCGCCCGGCGAACGCTACCTGCTGGGGTTCTTCCTCGTCGGCGCCTACCAGGACGTCCTCGCCAACGCCCACAACCTGTTCGGGCGGATGGCGGAGGCGCACGTGCGCCTCACCGGACCGGACGCCTTCGAGGTCGAACGGACCGTCCCCGGCCAGAAGGCGCGCCGCGTCATCGAGAACATGGGGTACGAAACCGACGAACTGTTGGCCGCGCTCGGCGCGGAGATCGACGAAGCGACCCGCCTCGGTGCGGGGATGTCCGACGAGGCGGCGTCGCGCCTCCGGGCGCTGTACGCCGCGGAGCTCGTGGGCTACACCTACCTGGAGTGACGGCGCCGCGGAGGCGTCCGACGCAGCGCGGGCGTCGGAAGCAGTACGGGCGCCGGAAGCGGCGCGGGCGTCAGAAGGGGACGCCCTGCAGCTCGTCGCCGACCGTCGTGCCGGGGAACGCCGCGCGGGCGGCGGCGACGTCGTCGGCGCGCACGTCGCGCGGGGGGACGTGCACCAGGATCAACCGACCGACGTTTGCGTCGCGCGCGATCCCCGCCGCCTCCGCCGCACCGGTATGCACCGGCCCCTCACCGGTCGCCTCGTGCAGCAACAGGTCGGCGCCGCGCACCAACTCGGCGATGCGGGGGTCGGGCGCGGTGTCCCCGCTGTAGCCCAGCACCCGCCCGCTCGCCTCGTCCTCGAGGCGCAGCCCGACGCTCGGCACGGCGTGCGTGCCGGGTGCGGCGGTCACGCGCCAGCCGGCGCGGTGGAGGACCTCCGCGCCGGGGTGCTGCGCGACCTCGTGCACCTCCAGGCCGGGGTAGCCCTCCCACGCCTCGACGTCGAAGGCGTCGTGGACGCGGTGGACCTGCGCGATGGCGGGGGCGATGCCGTACACCGGCAGCGGCGTGCGCCGCCCCATCAACCACAGGCGTTCCATCAGGAGCGGGAGGCCGGCGACGTGGTCGGCGTGCTCGTGCGTCACGATCAAGGCCTCCAGGCGGGTGGGGTCGATCCCCACCGCCTCGAGGCGGGGGGCGACGTCGCCGCCGCAATCGATCAGCAGCGTGCCCTCGTCGTTCGTGGCGGCCAGCATGGTGGTGGTGCGGTCCGGGTCGCTCCGCACGGCGCCGGTTCCCAGCAGGTGCACGGTCGGCATGGTGTCTCCCCACGTCCCCCGGTCGGGGACCCCTCACCATAGACGACCGCCCGGCGGCGGGCGAGCGCTCCCAGCACGTGGCCGTGCCGCACGCCATCCCGCCGCACGCCACCCCGCCGCACGCCGTCCCGTCGCACGCCGCCCCGCCGCACGCCGCCCCGCCGCACGCCGCCGCGCCTCAGTACAGGCGGGTGCCGTTGGCGACGGGTCGCTCGACGGTGGTGAGGACGACGCCGTCGGGCGTATCGAAGCCGGTGACGAGGCAGGTGCTGAGGAACGGTCCGATGCGGCGCGGGGGGACGTTGACGAGCGCGACGACCTGCCGACCGACGAGGTCGGCCTCGTCGTACAGGTCCGCGATCCGCGCGCTCGACGGCCGCACGCCCAGCGTCGGTCCGAGGTCGACCCACACCTTCCAGGCGGGCCGGTGCGCCTCGGGGAACGCGGCGACCCGGGTGATCGTGCCGACCCGCAGGTCCGCCGCGAAGAAGGTCGCGACGTCGATCTCGGGGGCGGGCGCGTCGGCGGCCACCGTCACGCCTCCACCGGGGCCGCCCCGGTCTGCACCGTCCACAGCGCCTCGTACGCGCCCCCCAGCGCCCGCAACGCCTCGTGGCGGCCCGACTCGACGAGGCGCCCGTCCTCGAGGACGTGGATGGCGTCGGCGTGCCGGATCGTCGACAGCCGGTGGGCGATCACGATCGTCGTGCGGTCGGCGGTCACGGTCCGCAGCGAGCGTTGGATCGCCGCTTCGGTCTCGTTGTCCACCGCGCTCGTCGCCTCGTCGAGGATCAGGATCGGGGGGTCCTTCACGAGCGCCCGCGCCAGCGAAAGCCGCTGCCGTTGCCCGCCGGACAGCGTCTGGCCCCGCTCCCCCACGAGCGCGTCGAGGCCGCGCGGGAGGGCGGCGACGAAGTCGGCGGCCTCCGCCGCCTCGAGCGCCGCCCACAGGGCGGCGTCGTCCGCGTCGGGCCGACCGATGCGCAGGTTGTCGCGCACCGTGCCGCGGAACAGGTAGACGTCCTGCGAGACGAGCCCGATGGCGCGGCGCACGTCGGTGCGCGCCAGGGTGCGCAGGTCCGCACCGTCGAGGGTGACGCGGCCGTCGTCGGGGTCGTGGAAGCGAAGCAGCAGCTTCACGAGGGTGGATTTGCCCGCCCCCGTCGCGCCGACCACGCCGGTCGTCGCCCCCGCGGGGAAGGCCAGGTCGAGCCCGCGGAGGACCGGCGCGCCGCCCGGGTAGGCGAAGTGCACGCCCTCGAGCGCCAGCGCCCGCGGGACGGGTGCCCGCGCGCCCCCCGGACCGGGCGCCTCGGCGTGCGGGCCGGCGGGGGTCGGGAGGGGGTCGGGCCCGTCGCGCATGACCGGTGCCGTGTCGAGCAGCGCGAAGATCCGGCGGGTGGACGCCATCGCCCGCTGGTACAGGTCGAACGTCTGCCCCAGGCGGGTCAGCGGCCACAACAGCCGCTGCGTCATGAACACGAGGGTGCTGTAGATCCCGACGCTGATCCCGCCCGCGATCGCCAGCGTCCCACCCCACACGAGCGTCGCCATGAAGCCGACGACGATCGCCATGCGGATGAGGGGCACGAACGCCGAGGAGATGCGGATCGCGCGTTCGTTCGCCGCCAGGTAGCGGCGCGAGCCCGCCTCGATGCGCTCCGCCGCCCGGTCCTCCGCCGTGAAGCTCTTGACGACCGCGATCCCCGCGAGGTGGTTGGCGAGGTCCTCGTTGATCGCCTCCACCTCCTCGCGCACCGCGGCGTAGCGCGGCGCCATGCGCCGCTGGAAGCGCAGCGACCCCCACACGATCAGGGGGATGGGGAGGAACGCCAACCAGGCGACGCCCGGCGCGGCGACGAAGAAGAACGCGCCCAGCAGGACGACGGTCGTCAGCAGCTGCAGCACCTCGTTCGCGCCGACGTCCAAGAACCGCTCGAGTTGGTTGACGTCGTCGTTCAGGACGCTCATCAGGCCGCCGGTCGTGCGCCGCTCGAACAGCGCGACGTCCAGCCGCTGGACGTGGTCGTACGTCTCGGTGCGCAGGTCGTGCTCCAGCGCCTGCGCGAGGCCGCGCCACTGCACCTGGAAGACGTACTCCGTCGCCGACTCGAGCGCCCACACGAGGAACGTCGCCGCCGCCAGGACCCACAACTGCTCGACCGCCGCCAACCCGAACGTCCGGCCGAGGAACGAGCCGTCCCCTCCGACGACGCTGTCGACGGCGACCCCGATCAGGAAGGGCGGCGCCAGGTCGAACGTCTTGTTGAGGACGCTGAACAGCCCGGCGCGAACGATGCGGGGGCGGTGCGCCCCGGCGTAGCGCCAGAGGCGCACGAGCGGCGGGACGCTGGCGGCGGTCGGGGCGGCGTCGGTGGGGGCGGCAGCCATGCGCACGAGCCTACCGCGCCCCCGGTACCGCGCCGGCGCGCCCCCCGCGCCGGCGCCCGTGGCGCCGGGACCACACCGCGCCCGCCCGGTCGGGGGTACCTTGCCCCGTGCGCCGCGCGGAGACCCCGTGGCGCGGGGAGGGACGTTCATGGATGCGAAGACCTTCCGCGACGCGCTGGGCCGCTTCGCGACCGGCGTGACGGTCGTCGGGATGCACACGCCCGACGGCCCCCGGGGCATCACCGTCAACGCCTTTGCGTCGCTTTCGCTGTCGCCCCCGCTCGTGGGGGTCTCCATCGACCACGGCGCGGGCGCCCACGCCGCCCTGCAGGCGGGCGAACGTTACGGCGTCTCGGTCCTCGCCGCCGACCAGCGCGAGATCTCCGACCGCTTCGCCGGCCGCGACGTCGACCCGCCGCTCGCGTGGGAGGACCTCGCCGGCGCGCCGGTCCTGGGGGGTGCGCTGGTGCACTTGGGCTGCCGCATCGTCGACCGCGTCGTCACCGGCGACCACACGCTGTTCGTCGGGGAGGTCGAGGGGGCCGCCGTCCGCGACGGCGCGCCGTTGCTCTACCACCGCGGCCGCTACGGCGTGGACGCCGGCTGACTCAGGCCGCGGGCGCGGCCAACGACCGCAAGGTCGCCAAATCCCGCGCGTGGCCCTGGCCGTCGTCGCCCAACGGCGTCTCGAGCGCCATCGGCGTCTCCGCGAAGCGGGGGTCGTGGATCAGGCGCGCGAACGCTTCGACGCCGATCGCGCCGTCGCCGACGTTCGCGTGGCGGTCGCGGTGCTCGCCGAGCGGGAACTGCGAATCGTTCAGGTGCCACGCCCCCACCGCGTCGAGGCCCGGCCCCTCCGCGACGGTCGCGACGAAGCGTTCGTAGGCGTCCGCGTCGCGCAGGTCGACGCCCGCCGCGAAGGCGTGGCAGGTGTCGAGGCACACGCCGGTCCGGTCCGGCGCGTCCATGCGCCCGCGGATCGCTTCGATCTCCGCGACGTCGATCCCCAGGGTGCTGCCCTGTCCGGCGGTGTTCTCCAGCAGCACCCGGACGTCCGCCTCCCCGAGCTCCGCGAACACCGCATCGAGGCCCTGCGCGACCCGGTCGATGCCGACCTCGCGCCCGTCGTCCTTCGGCGCGCCGGGGTGCAGCACCAGGCCCGGGACGCCCAGCGCCTCGCAGCGCCGGAGTTCGTCGAGGAGCGACGCCCGGGACTTCTCGCGGGTCGACGCGTCGGGGCTCGCGAGGTTGATGAGGTAGCCCGCGTGCGCGACGACCGGGAGGCCGCTCTCCGCCCGTGCGGTGCGGAACGCCTCCGCTTCGGCGGCGGGGCGGGGCTTGTTCGCCCACCGGTTCGGACTCTTGACGAAGATCTGGAAGGCGTCGCAGCCGAGGTCGGTGGCGCGCGCCACCGCCTGGTCCGCGCCGCCGGACACCGACACGTGCGCTCCGAGAAGACCCATGCCGGCATGCTACCGCGGCCTCCGGCCGCCCCCGCCCGGGCGGCCGCCCGGTGGGCCGGCGTCACCGCCGCGGCGCGGCGGCGGGCGGCGAGGGGGCGGGTGGTACCCTCCCGCCGGAGGCCCCCGTGATCGCCGCGACGCTGTTCGATCCCGACGCCGAGACCCTCCTCGGCTTCTTCCGGCGGGAGACCGCCGAGGGCGGCCGTTGGCTGCAGGTGGCGGGGGAGATGGAGGTCGTCTACCACGGTCGCGCCGCCAGCAGCGCCGACGCCGGCGACTACCTGATGCTGCTCAAGCCCGACCGCAGCCTCCAGATCCACGCCGCGCGCGGCATCAAGCCGCTCAACTGGCAGCCGGTCGTCGACGGCCTCGAGGTGTTCGAGGACGACGGGCGCGCGGTGCTCGTCGCCGAACGCACGACCCCCCACGAACTCGTCCGCGTCGCCTTCCTGGACGTCGCGTACGCCGTCGCCACCGTCCCGCGCGACGAGGGCGGCCTGGTGCTGCAGGGCAGCGAAGCGCAGATGCAGCGCGCGCTCGCCGCGAACCCGCACGTGATCGAGGAGGGCCTCGAACTCGTCGAGATGGAGCTCCCGACCGACGTCGGCGGCATCGACCTGTACGCCCGCGACGCGCAGGGGCGCCTCGTCGTCGTCGAACTCAAGCGGGGGCGCGCCACGCACGAGGCGGTCCAGCAGCTCCAGCGTTACGTCGCGCGCTTGCGCGAGACCCTCGCTCGCGAGATCCGCGGCATCCTCGCCGCGCCGGAGGTGACGGCGCCCGCCCGCACCCGCCTCGAGGAGCTCGGCCTCGAGTACCGCGCGGTGACCGCCCTCCCGGACGCCGCGGACGACGGCCCGCGGCAGGGGGCGTTGTTCGACGACGAAGCGCGGAACCCCGCCCGGTAGACTTCCCCCATGGCCGACGAACCCGACGCCCCGCCGCCGGCGGACGCCCACGACGCCGCGACGCGCCGGGGCTTCCGCTGGTTGGCGGCGTTCGCCGTCGTCGGCCTCGTGCAGGCCGCCTTCCTCGGCATCGTCGAGCTCGACCGGTCGGTCCGCCACCGGCGGGCGATCGCCGCCCTCGAAGCGGACCTCGCCGCCGCCCGCGCCGAGGTCGAGGCGCTCCGCGCCATCGCGGAGCGCGCCGACGACGAGGGGTTCCGCGAGTGGTTGGCGCGACGTCAGGGGTTCATGCATCCCGACGAGGAACGCGTCGTGATCGCCGAGCCCGTCCCGCCCCGCCGGCCGCCGCCCGTCACGCCGAGCGACGCCGCGCCGGCGTCCCCCGACCCCTGAGCGGGTACGTGCCCGCCCTCCCGTCCGGGGTCGCGGGCGTACCCTCGGCGCAGGGGCGCGCCACCGCGCCCCGGTAAGGAGCCCCCATGACCGAAGCCGCCGTCACGACCTCGTGGGCCGCGGGGGTCGGCGCGGTCGTCGTCGCCGCCCTGATCGCCGTCGCCGGATGGTTCGCCGCCGGCGTGATCGCCGGCGCCGTGCGCCGCACGGCGCACGCCTCCGTCGCCGACCTCGCCGCCCGCGCCGTCCGCTGGGCGATCCTCGCCGTCGTCCTCGTGCTCGTCCTCGGGCGCCTCGGGGTGCAGACCGCCAGCCTCGTCGCGCTGCTCGGTGCCGCCGGCCTCACCGTCGGCCTGGCGCTGCAGAGCACCCTCTCCAACGTCGCGGCGGGCACGATGCTGCTCGTGCTCCGCCCGTTCGAGGTCGGGGACGCCGTCGAGATCGCCGGGATCGGCGGGGTCGTCGAGGAGGTCGGCGCCTTCAAGACCCGCCTGCGGACGTGGGACGGGGTGGTGGCCTACCCGCCGAACGACGCGGTGTGGAGCGGCGCGATCCGCAACCTCTCCCGCGCGACCGAGCGCCGCGTCGACCTGGAGGTGGGCGTGGCGTACGAGGGGGACGTCGACGAGGCGCTGCGCGTCGCGCGCGAGGTCCTCGAGCGCGACGAGGGCGTGCGCAGCGAACCGGCGCCGGAGGTGCACGTCACCGAGCTCGCCGCCAGCTCGGTCACCGTCCGCCTGCGTGCCTGGACCGACCCGAGCGACCTCTACGCGGTCTCGACGCGCCTCCCGCGCGCGGTGAAGATCGCCTTCGACGCCGCCGACGTCGCGATCCCCTACCCGCAACGCGAGGTGCGGGTCGTGCGCATGAACGAGCTCGGGGGGTGACGTCGCAGGGGGACGTGGGGGACGTGGGAAGGGGGGCGCCGTCCGGCGCCTCAGGCGGACGCCCGCGCTTCGGGGAGGAAGACGACGGTCGCGACGGCGCTCAGGGCGGCGGTGAGGGCGAACAGCGAAGCGTGCCCGCCCAGGCCGGCGTCGAGCCACACGCCGAGCAAGCCCTGCACCGCGAACCCACCGGCGAACACGAACAGGTTGACGCCGGTGACGGCGCGGCCCGTCAGGGAGGGCGGGAAGTGGCTGCGCGCGAGGGCGTACAGCAGGCCCGACGCCGCGCCCGCGACGCCCAACAGCACGAACGCCGCGGCGAGCCGGCCGCTGCCGGCCGTCGGGGCGAACGCCAGCATCAACTGGGTGCCGGTGAACACCGCCCCGGCGATCCCCGCGACGCGCCCCACCCCGATCCGCTCCGCCGCCGCGCCGAGCACCAGGTAGCCCAGCGACGCGCCGACGGCGAACGCCAGCAGGACGTTGCCGGTCGGGACCTGCGCCAGGCCGACGGCGTCGGTCAGGTAGGGCCCCGCCCACAGGCCCTGGTAGGCGAACGCGACGCCGGTCGTCGCCAGCCCCAGGAACGACGCGCGCAGGAACGTCGGGGACGTGAACAGGGTGCGGAAGCCGCCGTCGGGCCCGTCGGCGTGCGCGGGGCCGGGCACCGGCGCGGCGCGGCCGCCGACCGCGACCAGGAGGGCGGCGACCGCCAGCGCGACGGCGGCCCCGAGGAACGTCGCGCGCCACCCGAACGACGCCGCCGCCAACGCCAGCGGCGTGGCGGCGAGCAGGCCGCCGGACGACCCGACCGCGACGAGCGCACCGGAGACCGACGCGAAGCGGCGGGGTGAGAGGCCGCCCGACAACGCCTTCAGGCCGCCCATGAGGATGCCGGCGGTCCCGAGGCCCATCAGGGCCCGCGCCGCGGTCAACGTCGCGACGCTCTCGCCGACGGCGAACAGCACCGCGCCGACGACGGCGACCGCCATCAGGCTGGGGACGACGCGGCGGGCGCCGTAGCGGTCGAGGGCGACGCCCAACGGGATCTGCGCGGCGGCGAACGCGAGCAGGAACAGGCTCGTCATCCAGCCGAGGTCGGAGGCGTCCATCCCGAGGTCGCGGCGGAGGTCGCCGGCGATCACCGCGTTCGCCTGCCGGACGAAGTTCGACACGACGTGCGCGGCGGCGAACACGACGAAGATCCGCAGCGTGAGCATGGCGGAGAGCCTAGCAGCCCTCCACCGCGGTCGCGCACGCCGTCGGCGGGGGTCCCGCCGCGCGCTACGGGGCGGTCGGGCGCCGCCTACCCTCGACGTCCCGCCCGCGGCCGGCGTTCGGCCGGACCGGGACCGCGTCGCCCACGGGCGCGGCGACGGTGCGGGGCCGGACGTGGACCCCGGAGGTGACCCGCATGGCCCTCGGCCTCAACTCGCTGCTCCTCATCGGCACGCTCGTCCGCGAGCCCGACCTGCGCTACACGCCCAAGGGCGAGGCGGTGTTGCGCCTCGATCTCGGGGGTGACGAGCACGCCCGCGACGAGGACGGCGCCCCCCGCACGCGGCCCTGGTACCAACGCGCGACGGTGTTCGGCGGGCAGGCCGAACGCATCGCCGACCACCTGCGCGTCGGGACGCCGGTCTGGCTCGAGGGACACCTCGAGCAGGCCCGCTGGCAGGACGACGACGGGCGGACCCGCAGCCGACTGGACGTCGTCGGGACCCGCCTGGAGCGCCTCGACGTCGGCGGGCGCGACCCGGAGGACCCCGTCGCGTTCGACGCGCGCGACCAACCGCGCTTGCGCGACGCGGTGAACCACGTGCGGATCCTCGGCAACCTCGCTCGCGACGTCGAGGTCGTCCGTCCGGCCGAGGGGCCCGACCGCGCGGCGCTCGTCGTCGCGGTCCAAGACCGCGCGCCGCGGGGTGGGGAGGCGCCGGTGCACTACGTCGACGTCCGCGCCTGGCGCGACGTCGCCCTCGCCGCCGACGACCTCGGCAAGGGCGACGCCGCCTTCGTCGAGGGGCGCCTCGTGAACGACGCGTGGACCGACGCGGACGGCGAGAAGCGCTACGCGACGCGGGTCGAAGCGGTCCGCATCGAGACCGTGCAGCGCCTCCCGCGCAGCGCCGCACCGGGCGTCGCCGTGCCCCCCGACCGGTCGGCGGGGGAGGCGCCCGCTTCCGCCTGAGGCGGGCCGGCGCTCCGCCCCCGGCCCCACCTCACGCCTTTGCCCTACCCCTCCGCCCTACCCCTCCGCCTCACCCCCCGGCCGCGACGTTCGTCCTCGCGCGGCGGGGGGTGGGGCGGTAGCGTGCGGCATGGACGAGATCGTGCTGGTGTTGGGGGGCGGAGGTGCACGCGGCCTCGCGCACGTCGGCGTGATCCGCGCGCTGGAGGAGGGCGGCGTCCGCGTGCACGCCATCGCCGCCTGCTCCATGGGCGGCATCGTCGGCGCCTTCCTGGCGTCGGGGGCGGACGCCGACCGCATGGAGGCGGTCGCGCGGGAGATCCGCTACGCCGACTTGCTCGCCTTCGGGGAGGTCGGCGGCGTCGTGGGCGGCGACGGCATCGCCACCGTCCTCCGCCGCTACCTCCCCGAGCGCTTCGAGGACCTGAACGTCCCGCTGTCGCTGACGGCGGTCGACGTCCAGCGCGGCGAACTCGTCATCCTGCGGGACGGTCCGCTCGTGCCCGCCCTCCGCGCGACGAGTGCGCTGCCCGGCCTCATCGCGCCCGTCGAGCACGAGGACCGCCTGTTGGTCGACGGCGGGCTGCTGAACAACCTCCCCGTCGACGTCGGGCGGACGCTGGCGCGCCGTCCGGTGGTCGCCGTCGACGTCGCCGTCCCGCCCGACCGGTCGCTGGCGCTCGACGGCGACAAGAGCGCCTGGTCGCGGCTGCGCGAGTGGGTCCAGCCGCAACGCGCGGCCCTCACGGGGTTGTTCATGAAGTCGTTCGACATCCCCCAGGCCCTCGTGACGCGCATGCGGTTGACGATGACGCCGCCCGACGTCCTCATCCGCCCGGCGCTCGACACGGAGTTCGGCGTCGAGCAGTTCGGTCGCATCGACGAGGCGCTCGCGGCGGGCTACGACGCCGGCCGTGGGGCGCTCGCCGCGCTGCGCGACGGCGCGTCACCCCCCGCCCCCGAGGAGTAGCGCGCGGACCTCCTCCCGCGCGTCGCGGACGTCCAGCGTCCGGCGCGCACGGGTCACCGCGACGTACGCCAGGTTCGCTTCGCCGCGCGCCGCCTCGGGGTCGGCGGCGCGCCGGACCGCGGCGCGCGACGTCGCGACGCGGGGCAGGTCGGGGCCCAACGCCACGTGGTCCCACTCGCGCCCCTTGGCGCGGTGGATCGTCGCGACGACCGTCGCCGCGTCGCGCTCCCGGCGGGTGTGGGCGTTCGCGAGGGCGCGCGCCACGGCGGGCGTGTCGGTCCCGTAGCGCTCGACCAGCCGGCGCAGCGTCCGTAGCTCCGCGTCGCCGTCCTCGCCCGCCCGCACGACGTCGTCCCACGTCGCCAGGCCCGCGACGCGCGGGCCCCCGGCGCGGGGACGGGCGTGGCGGGCGGCCCAGAGGGCGTGCGCCGCGCGGAGCTCCGCTACGACGCCCTCGACCCCCCCGACGACGTGGACGCCGCCGTCGGCGTGGCGGAGGGCGGCGGCGAGGACGCCGGCGCCGCTGCGGCAGAGGACCGTCCGGGCGCCCGTCGGGACGGGATCGTCCGCGTCGAGGACGGCTCCGTCGGGGCCCGCGCCGTGCAGGCGCGGGTCGGCGGTGACGACCGCGAGGACGCGGCGGGCGACCTCCGCGACGGCGGGCCCGAACCGGAACGAGCGGGTGAGGTGCACCTGCGGCGCGTCGCTCGCCGCCATCGCGTCGATCGCCCCGCGAAAGGCGTAGATGCGTTGCGCCGGGTCGCCGACCCACAGCCGGACGGCGGACTGCGCCTCGAGGAGCGCCACCATGACCGGCGCGAGGTCCTGCGCCTCGTCGATCAACAACAGCTCGCCCGGGACCGGCCCGCCGCGCAGCGCGAACGCCTTGAGGTAGGCGTCGTGATCGAGGGGGGCGGGATCCTCGGGGTCCAGGATTCGGTCCCAGGCCCGCGCCGCACGCCGCGCGAGCCAGGTCGTGCGGACCTCGGCCCGCTCGGGACCGAGCTCCCGCGCGAGGCGGGTCGCGAGCGCCGGTGGGACGTGCCGCGCGGTCGGGGTGGGGTCGGCGCTGGCGGCGAACGTCCGCAGGACCGCACGGAGGTGCGCGACGTGCCGGGCGGTGCCCGCCGCCCCCGCGTCGAGGTCGAACAGCGCCGCGTACGCCGCGGGCCCGGGGCCGGCGACCGCCCGCTCGAACTTCGCGCGGAGGCGTGCGTCCGCCGCGACGACCGCCCGGAAGGCGAGCGCGTGGAGGGTGGTCGCGTGCACGTGACGGGGGACGCGGGCGCGGGCCTCCCGCGCGATCGAGCGGTTGAACGCCAGGAGCGTCGCGGGGGTGGGGGCGGTCGCGTGGGCGGCCGCCTCGAGGGTGAAGGTCTTGCCGGCGCCCGCCCGCGCGACGATGGCGCCGTCCCGGCCGGACGCCGCGAGCGCGACGGCGCGGCGTTGCTCGTCGGTCGGGGCGGCCACGCGGCACGCTACGCACCGCCGGCCGCGGGCCGGCCGGGCGGCCGGGGGGAGGCCGCGCCCGGCTCGGCGCGACCCCGGGTCGCCCCGTCCGGCGCCCGGGTGCGGCAGGATGGGGGCGGCGACGCCGCGTCGCCCTGGAGGTGCGCATGACCCCGTCCGACGTTCCCGCCCCCCGCCCCCCGCTCGCCCTCGAGGTCCGGACCGGCGATCCGCGCGACGCGGACGCCGACGTCCTCGCCGTCACCGTCCCCATCGACCGTGACGGCGAGGCGCCGCTCCCGCCCGCCCTCGCGGCGCTCGATGCGGCCCTCGACGGCGACCTCGCCGCCCACCTCGCCCTCGGGCGGGTGGGGCGGCCCGGCGCCGCGACGCGCGAGATCCCGACCCGCGGCCGCGTGGCGGTCCCGCGCGTGCTGCTGCACGGTCGCCCCGCCGGGGGCGACCTCGACGCCGCCCGCCGGGCGGGGGCGGAGCTCGGGCGCGCGCTCGCGCCGCTGGGGGCGCGCCGCGTCGCCTGGGTCGGGGGGGCGGAGGACGCCCCCGACGTCGCGGCGGCGCTCGTGAGCGGGCTGGCGTCCGGCGCCCACCGAAGCTGGAGCGAGGCGCGGGACGACGACCGGCCCGCCGCGCTGGAGGCGGTCGACTGGTGGACCGATCCCGCCGCCGCCGACCGGCTCACCGGTCCGCTGCGGCGCGCCGCGGTGCGGCACGACGCGGTCGCGTGGGCGCGGGACCTGGTCGACGCGCCCGCCAACCGGATGACGCCGGACGACCTGGCGCGCGCTGCGGCGGCGATGGGGCGCGAGGTCGGGTGGGACGTCACGGTGTACGACGAGGCGTGGATCGAGGCGCACGGCTTCGGGGCGTTGGCGGCGGTGGGCCGGGGG
>CAJXOA010000018.1 GCA_913057685.1 uncultured Trueperaceae bacterium | reverse complement strand
GGGGGGGGGGAGCCGCTGCAACGGTCCGGGGGGCGCGTCGCGGTGTTCGTCGACGACGGCGCGGCGGCGCTCCGCCGCGTCCTGGACGACGGCGCCCATCCGGACGCGACGTTCGTGCGGCCCGCGGACCTCGAGGACCTGTTCCTGCGCCTCACCGGCCACGGACTGCGCGAATGACGGGGCACCTCGCCAGCATCGGTCGGGTGTGGCTCCGCAACGCCTGGGTGTACCGCGACCGTTGGTACTACGGGCTGCTCCCGAACTTCTTCGAGCCGGTGTTCTACCTGCTGGGCCTCGGCGTGGGGCTCGGCTTCTACGTCAGCACCGGCGGCGCGTTCGAGGGCGACTACCTGGGCTTCATCATCCCCGGCCTGATCGCGGCGGCGGCCATGAACGGCGCGTCGTTCGAGACGACCTACAACGTCTTCGTGAAGCTGCACTTCGGCCGCATCTACGACGCGACGATCGCCACGCCGGTCGGCATCGAGGACGTCACGCTCGGCGAGGCCGCCTGGGCGGTGACGCGCGCGCTGATCTACGGCGGGGTGTTCCTGCTCGTCACGATCGCCTTCGGGACGGCGTTCGACGCACGCCTGATCGCGGCGCTCGGCGCGATCGCGCTGGTCGGGTTCGCCTTCGCGGCGCTCGGCCTGGCGTTCACGTCGATCGTGCCGACCATCGACCTGTTCAGTTACTACTTCACGCTGTTCCTCACGCCGTCGTTCCTGTTCAGCGACATCTTCTTCCCCGTCGCGGAACGCTTCCCCCCGGCGCTCGCCGCCGTCGCGGAGGCCACCCCCCTCTACCGCAGCGTGCAACTCCTGCGCGGCGTGATGGGGGGCGACGCCAGCTCGATGCCGCTCGACGTCGCCTACCTCGTGACGTTCGGGTCGCTGCTGCTGGCGTTCGCGGTGTGGCGCATGCGGGTCCGGCTGGTGCAGTGACGCCCCGCGCCGGGGGCGCGGGGCGCGACGTGCGACGGCGGGCTGGTGGGCGCTGACGGGATCGAACCGCCGACCTACCGCTTGTAAGGCGGCCGCTCTACCGCTGAGCTAAGCGCCCGCGCGGGCCTCCCGCCGCGGAGCCGGCGTGCAGGATACCAACGGCGGTTCGCGCGGGGGCGCGCGTCCAGGGCGAGACCCCCGAACGAACGAAAAAAGAAGCGAGGAGGCGCGTGCCTCCTCGCATCTGGTGACCCCTACGAGATTCGAACTCGTGCCGCCACCTTGAAAGGGTGGTGACCTAACCGCTAGTCGAAGGGGCCGAGCTGGTGGGTCGTGTAGGGCTCGAACCTACGACCCGCTGATTAAAAGTCAGCTGCTCTGCCAACTGAGCTAACGACCCAACGTCAGCAAGTCGTGATGCTACTCGTCGGCGGGGGCGGTGTCAAGCGCAGCGGCGGCGTGCGGTGCGGGTTCGGTGCGGCCCGCCCGCCACGCCTCACGGCGCAACGTCATCACGACGTCGGTCCGCCCCTCGCGGGCGGGCAACCGCTCGATCTCGCGGAACCCCACCTTCCTGAACGCCGCCTGCGCCCGCGGGTTGTCCGCGAACGTCGTGAGGCGCACCACCTCGAGGCCCACCTCCTCGAACGCGTACGCGAGCAGGGCGTGCATCGCTTCGGGCCCGTAGCCCCGGTTCCAGTGGCTGCGTTCGCCGATGATGATGCCGAGCGTCGCGCGGTCGGGCTGGATGTCGTACAGCTCCGCGGTGCCGACGTAGGCGTCGCGCTCGTCGAAGATCCCGAACGTCGCCCGGTCGCTGCGGCTCGCGTCCGCCTTCAGGACCCGCCGCAACAACCACAGCGGCATGCGGTTGGGGGGCGTGCCGTTGAGGTGCGCGATCTCCGGGTCGCGAAAGTGGGCGTGCACCCGCCGCCAGTCGTCCCGCCGAAGCGCGGAGAGGGGTCGCAAGCGGACGCGACCGTGGGCGAGTTCCATACGTCCGAGTGTACGCGCACGGGCGAGTATCCTGGGCGGCGTGAGCGAATCCCCCGGCGACCCCGCGTCCGATGCCGCCTCCGCACCCCCCGCCGTCGACGCGCTCCGCACCGCGCTGCGGACCGCGGTGTTGGGCCAGGAGGCCCTCGTCGACGACCTGATCGTCGCCGCCCTCGCCGGCGGGCACGTCCTCGTCGAGGGGGCGCCCGGCCTCGGCAAGACCCGCCTCGTGCGGGCCTTCGCCGCCGCGACCGACCTGACGTTCGGGCGCGTGCAGTTCACGCCCGACCTGATGCCCGCCGACGTCACCGGCAGCAGCGTCTTCCTCGAGGACGGCGGTGGGCGGTTCGAGTTCCGGCCCGGCCCGATCTTCTGCAACGTCCTGCTCGCCGACGAGATCAATCGCGCGACCCCCAAGACGCAGTCGGCGTTGCTCGAGGCGATGCAGGAGCACGCCGTCACCGCCTCCGGCGAACGGCACGCCCTGCCCGAGCCGTTCCTCGTGCTCGCCACCCAGAACGCCGTCGAGATGGAGGGCACCTACCCCCTCCCCGAGGCGCAGCTCGACCGGTTCCTGTTCAAACTGATCGTCCCCCGTCCCGACCCCGCCACCCTCGTCGACGTGCTCGACGCGACGACCGGCGACGTCGAGGCGGACCCGGCGGCGGTGCTGGCGCACGCCGACCTCGCCGACCTCCAGGCGCGCCTGCGGGCGGTGCCCATCGCTCGGGCGGGCCTCGACTACGCCGCGCGACTCGTCGACGCCAGCCACGACCTGCCCGGCGTTCGCTTGGGGGCGAGCCCGCGCGGTGCGCAGGCGTTGGTGCTGGCCGGCAAGGGCTACGCCCTGCTCGAGGGACGTCCGCACGTCCGCTACGCCGACCTCCGCCGCGCCGCGGCGCCCGCCCTCCGGCACCGCCTGCTGCCGTCGTTCGAGGCGGAGGTGGAGGGGCGCGACGTCGACGACCTCGTGCGCGACCTCGTCGCGCGGGTCCCCGAGGTCGCGCCCGGCGCGTGAGCGACGCGGGACCGAGCCCGGCGGAGCTCGCCCGCTACGCCCTCGTCACCCCCGCGCGGGGTGCGCGGGCGGGGGAACGCACGGCGCTCGCGGCGGGCGGGTCGCTGGAGTTCCTCGACGCCCGCCCCTACCAGCCCGGCGACGAACCGCGGCACGTCGATTGGCGGGCGTACGCCCGGACGCGGCGCCTCACGACCCGCACCTACCACGCCGAACGCGCGGCGGACGTCCTGGTGCTGTTCGACGACGATGCCGGCATGGCGCTGCACGGCAAGCCGGCGTGGCTCGCGGCGCTCGCGACGGTCCTGCGTCCCGCCGCCCGCGATGAGGGGCGTCTGACGTTCCTGCGGGCGTCCGGGCCGGCGGTCGACGCGACCCCCGGTCGCGGGGGGGACGCCGCGGTCGAGCGCTTCCTGGTGGCGCTCCGCGAGCTCGAGCCCGCATCCGCCGGCGCCGAGGGGGAGGCGGCGCGTGGGGGGACCCCGGGCGCGGGGGGCAGGGATACGGCGACCGTGGACGGTCCGTTCGCGCGCCTCGCACGGCGCCTCGCACGCGCCCCGCGGCGCGGTCGCACCGAACAGGTGCTGGTGCTGAGCGACGGCCTCGACGCCGGCCCGGTCACGCCGCTGCTGAGCGCCGTGCGGGCGCGCGGCGCGCACCTCGCGATGCTGCGCACCCTCGCGCCGGTCGAGCGCGACCCCGCCCCCGACGCGGTCGAGCTGGTCGACGTCGAGGACGGCCGCCGTACGCCCGTCGATCCCGAGGACGTCGCGCGCTACCGCGCGCGCCTCGCGGCGCTCGAGCGGCGGCAGCGGCGCGCCGTCACCCGCGCCGGGCACCGCCTCGACGACGCGGACGTCCCCGAGGGCGCCGCGTCCGCCGCCCCGGGGGCATTGCGGCGCGCCGCGCTCGCGGCGCTGCTGCGCGCCCGCTGGCTGCAGCCCCGCTGACGCCCCCCGGTCCGCGGTGCGTTCGCCGGGTCGACCGGCGACGTCCGGTATCATCCCCCCCGTGTCCGAACGCATCACCGTCGCCGCCCTCGCGCTCCTTGCGTTGCTCGCCGTCGCCTTCGCCCCCTGGGCCAGCTTCGAGCGCGAAGCGGGCTCCCGCGCGGCCCTCACGCTCCTCCCCGACCGCGTCGTCGACCTGACCGGCCGCACCGACCCGGTCGACGTGCCTGGCCAGGGGGCGGTCCTCGGCCTGACGCTGCTCGGCCTCGCCGGCCTCGGCGCGGGCGCGGCGATCCGCGGCCGCGCGCACCGCGCGGTCTGGATCGCGTCCGGCGCCGTCCTGATCGCCACGACCCTCGTCGGCCTCGACCGGCACGCCGGGGCGTACGAGGCGGCGCAGCGCGACGTGGTGCGCGGCGCCCTGGAGGAGGCGCTCGCCGACCCCGGGGGGCGCACCGACGTCGAGGGGCTCGAGGCGTTGCTCGCGCGGTACGACGCGCAACCGGTCGAGACGTCGCGCCTCGAGGCGCTCCAGGTCGGGGTGCGCATCCGCACCCTCCCGTACGGCGGGGTGGCGCCCGGCCTCACGGCGTTCCTGGCGATCCTCTCCGGGGCGCTGGCGTTCGCCTTCGGGGTGCGGCTGCACCCCGCCGTGGACCGCCTCGTGCGGCGCGTCATCGACGTCGCCGCCGTGCCCGCGACCGCCATCCTCTTGGCGCTCGCGGCCGCCGCCGTCGTGATCCTGGCGCTGCAACCCACGCCGATCGGGCGGGAGGTGGTGGTGGACGACTGGCGCACGTACCTCGCCGGGCGCCTCGATACCCTCTGGTACGCCTACTACACGCTCTTCGCCGGGTCGCTCGGGACGTTCGAAGGCTTCGCCGAAGCGCTGAAGTTCGCGACGCCGCTGATCTTCACGGGCTTGGGCGTGGGCTTCGGCTTCAAGGCCGGCCTGTTCAACATCGGGGCGCCCGGCCAAATGGTGCTCGGGGGGCTGTTCGCGATGTTCGCCGGCGTCTACCTGCCCGGTCCCGGCTGGTTCGTGCTGCCCGCCTCGGTCGCCGCCGCCGCCCTCGGGGGCGGCTTGTGGGGCGCCCTCCCCGGGTTCCTGAAGGCCCGCTTCGGGGCGAACGAGGTCATCAACACGATCCTGCTGAACTTCGTCGCCAGCTCGCTGTTGTTGTTCGTCCTCAGCTCCAGCCCGGTGTTCGCCGCCTCCGCCCTGCGGATCCTGACCGCGCTCGGCATCGCCGCCGGTGTGCTGATCCTCGCGGCGTTCGCGCGGCCCGTCCGGCGGTTGGCCGGCCGCAGCCCCCGGCGGTCGGCGGCGCTCGTGGCGGTGGCGTTGCTCGGCGTGATGGTCATTGCGGGGCTGCCCCGCGCCGGGGACGGCCCGGTGACGCTGAACCTCCCGTTCAAGGTCGAGGGGTCGGACCCCAAGTCGGTTCCGCTGCAGGAGACCGCGCGGTTGCCGCAGCTCCCCGCCGCGTTCGGGGTCGACCCCGCGACGATGGTCGGCTCGACGGCGACCACCGTCGACGCCGCCGCCTGGGCGGCGCTCGCCGCGACCGCGGTGGTGCTCGTGCTGGGCGCGACGCTCGGGGCGCGCATCGGCCTCGCGACCTGGCCGCGGCGCGCCCTCGCGGCCGGCGTCGCCGCCGCCGCGACGTACGGCGTCGGGTGGGCCCTCGGGTGGCGCGCCGTGCCGTTCGAGGTGCCCCCCAGCAACCTCAACGCCGGGTTCCTGATCGCGATCGGGGCGGCGGTGTTCATGCAGATCTTCTTGTTCCGCACGAAGTGGGGCTACGAACTGCGGGCGGTCGGCGACGCGCCGAAGGCGGCGGAGTACGGCGGTGCGTCGATCGCCCGCAGCACCGTCGTCGCGATGGCGATGAGCGGCGCGTTCGCCGGCCTGACCGCCACGCACTACGTGCTCGGGGGCGCGCTCGAGGACTACGCCTTGCGCCAGTCGCTCCCGACGAACGACGGGTTCGACGGGATCGCCGTGGCGTTGCTCGGGGGGAACAACCCCGTCGGCATCGTGCTGGCGGCGTTCCTGTTCGGGGTCCTGAAGAACGGTGGGTCGACCCTGTCGATCGCCTTCGCCGACCTGACGCGCGACGTCGTCAACATGATCCTCGCGTTGGTGGTGTTGTTCATCGCCGCGCGCGGGTTCCTGCCCGAGCGGTTCAGCGACCCGATCCAACGCGCCGCTTGGCGCCGACGGCGCGGCGAGGTGGACGAGGCGGACGCGGCGCTCGTCGCCGCCGCGAGCGACGAGGGCACGCCCTCGGACGGGGAGGCCTGACGTGGACTGGTTGCTGATCGGTGCGATCGCGGCGTCCGCGATTCGGGCGACGACCCCGCTGTTGTTCGCGTCGCTCGGGGGGTTGTTCAGCGAACGCAGCGGCGTCGTCAACATCGCGCTCGAGGGGATCATGGTGTTCGGGGCGCTCGGCGCGGCGATCACCGCGCAGCTCGTCGAGCGGCCGTACGTCGCGCAGGACCCGAACGCCGTCGTGTGGTTCGCCCCCTGGCTCGGGGTGCTCGCCGCGATGGCGGTCGGTGGCTTCGTCGGTTGGATCCACGCCGTCGTCTCGATCCGCTACAAGGCCGACCAGATCATCAGCGCGACCGCCATCAACCTCATGGCGATCGGCATCCCCGCCGTCCTCCTGACCGGCCTCTACGACAACTCCACGACCAGCGAACGGGTGCAGAACACCCTCCCGACGTGGGGGGTCGGGGCGGTGCAGTTCAGCCCCCTCGTCTACCTCGCCTTCCTGCTCGTCCCGACCGCCTGGTACGTGCTGTTCCGCACGCCGTTCGGCCTGCGCCTGCGGTCGGTCGGGGAGCACCCCGAGGCCGCCGACAGCGTCGGCATCGACGTGCGCCGCATGCGCTACTACGGCGTCGTCCTGTCCGGCGTGCTGGCCGGCCTGGGGGGCGCGTTCTTGTCGATCGGGAACCTCAACCAGTTCGTCGCGGAGATGGCCGGCGGGCGGGGCTACATCGCGCTCGCCGCGCTGATCTTCGGCAAGTGGACGCCGTTCGGGGCGCTCGGCGCGACGCTGCTGTTCGGGACGTTCGAGGCGATCGGGACGCTGTTGGGCGGCGGCAACCTGCTGCCCCCCGCCCTCGTGCAGGCGATCCCGTTCATCCTCACGATGCTGGTCCTCGCCGGCTTCGTCGGGCGGGCGGTGCCGCCCGGCGCGGTCGGCAAGCCGTTCGAGAAGTGACGGGGGCGACCCGCCCGTGAGCCGCCGCGCCGGCGTGCTGTTGCACCCGACGTCGCTGCCCGGCCCGCACGGGATCGGCTCACTGGGCGACGACGCGCACGCCTTCGTCGATTGGTTGGCGGACGCCGGCATCCGCGCTTGGCAGATCCTGCCGCTCGGCCCGACCGGCTACGGCGACAGCCCCTACCAGGCGTTCAGCGCCTTCGCGGGGAACCCGCCGTTGATCTCCCTGCGCCGCCTCGCCCGCGAGGGGCTCGTGACCGACGACGAGCTCGCCGCCGCCGCCGCGCCCCCCGGCGCGGCGTCGGACGTCGACTACGGCGCCGTCCTCGAACGCAAGGGCGCGGCGTTACGGGCCGCGACGGCGCGCCTGCGCGACCCGGCGTTCGCCGAGGCGCGCGAGGCGGTCGCGCGGTTCCGCCACGACCAGGCCGCCTGGGTCGAGGGGTACGCGCTGTTCCGGGCGCTCAAGGACGCGCACGGCGGGGCGGCGTGGGTCGACTGGCCCGCCCCGCTGCGCGACCGGGAGCCGGACGCCCTCGACGCCGCCCGCCGCGAGCACGCCGAGGCGATCGATCACCACGTGGCCCTGCAGGCCTGGTTCTGGGCGCAGTGGCACGACCTCCGCGCGCACGCCCACGACCGCGACGTCGCCATCCTCGGGGACCTCCCGATCTTCGTCGCCTACGACTCCGCGGACGTCTGGATGCACCGCGCGATCTTCGATCTCGACCCGTCGGGCGCCCCCCGCGTCGTGGCGGGCGTCCCCCCGGACTACTTCAGCGCGACCGGGCAACGCTGGGGCAACCCGACGTACCGCTGGGACGTCCTCGAACGCGACGGGTTCGGGTGGTGGATCGACCGCCTCGCCGCCGCCTTCGCGCACCTCGACGCCGTCCGCATCGATCACTTCCGCGGGTTCGCCGCCCACTGGGAGATCCCCGCCGACGCCCCCACCGCCGAACACGGTCGGTGGGTGGACGGTCCCGGCCAAACGCTGTTCGACGCCGCCCGCGCCGCGCTCGGTCCGTTGAACATCGTCGCGGAGGACCTCGGGATCGTCACGCCCGACGTCGACGCGCTCCGGGAGGCGAACGGCTTCCCCGGCATGAAGGTCCTGCAGTTCGCGTTCGGTGGGAACGCGCGCGACCCGTACCTCCCGCACGAGCACGTCCGCAACGCCGTCGTCTACACCGGGACGCACGACAACGACACGACCCGCGGGTGGTTCGACGCCGCCCCCGACGCGGAACGCGACCGGGTCCGGCGCTACCTCGCCTGCGACGACGCCGGCGCGGTCGCGGCGCTCCGCCGCGCGGCGTTCGCCAGCGTCGCCGACCTCGCCGTCGTGCCGCTCCAGGACGTCCTGGAGCTCGGCAGCGACGCGCGCATGAACACGCCCGGGGCGGCGGGCGGCAACTGGCGTTGGCGGGTGCGCTGGGAGGCCCTGAGCGACGAGCGGCGTGCGATGCTGCGGGAGTTGGTCACGCTGTACGGTCGCGGGGGCGACGACGCCGACGCGACCGACACCCCCTACCGGCAGAGCGTGCTGCCGTGACGCCCTCGGAGGTTGCCGTGCCCCGACGTACCCGCCCGACGGTCCCCCGCCGCCCCCGTGTCGCCCACCATGTCGCCCCCCGTGCCGCCGTTCGTGCCGCCGTTCGTGGCGCCGTCGCCCTGGTCGCCCTCGCCCTCCTGGCGGCCTGCGGTCCGCTGGCGCAGGGCGACGCCGCCCGCGTCGACTACGCGCGCGACGCCACCTACCGCGTGCCGGCCGGGTCGACGGTGTTCGTCGCGTTCACGTTGGACCTCGAGGCGGTGGGCCTCGACCCCGAGACGGCGCAACGGCGGGTCCGGACCTGGATTCCGGGGGGGATCCGCAGCGAGTCGGCGAACGCCAGCGCCGTCGTGTCGCTTCGCGACGTCGAGACGGCGCCCGGCTGGAGCGCGGAGTTGTGGCAGGTGCGGCTCGTGCGCGAGCGCGCCTTCCAGGACGAGGACACCGTCACCTACCGTTTCGAGGGCACCCTCCGCGTCGACGTCCCCGCCGACGCGTACGACCTCACCCGCCGCGTGTCCGGCACCTTCGACGCGGGCGAGGGCAGCACCCGCGACGTGACGTTCCTGATCGAAGCGCTGTAGCGGCTTGGGCGTCAGAGGTCGGGGCGGGCGGCCGGCGCGACGCCGCTGACCCGCCAGCCGTCCGCCGCCTCCGCGTCGCGACGCAGCGACACCAGGTAGGCGACCTCGCCGCCGTCGTCGGCCGCCAACGTCACCTCGACGCGGGCGGCGTCGTCGATGCGCTCGCCGGCCCCCAGGCGCAGTGGCGCCGCCCGCCGCCACGGCGCCCACAGCGGCGTGGCGAACAGGCGGGCGAGGCCGGCGGCCCCGCCGACGCCGCCGGCGAGGCGGGGGCTGGCGACCGCGAGGAGGGTCGCGGCCGCCGCGTCGTCGTCCGCGCAGCCGGCGAGCCGCTCGAGGAGGGCCCGGACCGCCCCCTCGGGTGGGGCGTCGCTCAGTGCCCCAACCCCATCGAGACGTACGTCACCTCGAGGTACTCGTCGAGCCCCCAGGGGCCGCCCTCGCGCCCGATGCCGCTCTGCTTGACGCCCCCGAACGGCGCGTGCGCGGCGCTGGGGACGCCGTCGTTGATGCCGACGATGCCGTACTCCAGGTTCTCCGCCATGCGCCAGGCGCGGCCCAGGTCGTTCGTGTAGACGTACGACGCGAGGCCGTACGGCGTGGCGTTCGCCAGCGCGATCGCCTCCGCCTCGTTCGCGAACGTCAGGATCGGCGCGACCGGCCCGAACGTCTCCTCCTGCATCATCCTCATGTCCGGCGTGACGCCGGTCAGGACCGTCGGCAGGAAGTACAGGTCCCCCTGCGTTTCGCCGCCCAGGGCGACGTCCGCGCCGTGCGCGACGGCGTCGCGCACGTGGTCCTGCACCTTCGCGAGGCCGGCGGCGTCGACGAGCGGCCCGACGTCGGTCGCGTCGTCGTTCGGGTCGCCCACCCGCAGGCCCTTCGCCGCCTCGACGTACTTCGCGGTGAAGGCGTCGGCGATCGCTTCGTGGACGTAGATGCGGTTCGTGCAGACGCACGTCTGGCCGGCGTTGCGGAACTTGCAGGCGATCGTCTCGCGCACCGCCTGGTCGAGGTCGGCGTCGTCGAAGATCACGAACGGGGCGTGCCCCCCGAGCTCGAAACTGATGCGCTTGATCGTCTCCGCGCTCTGCGCGTACAGCATCCGCCCCACCTCGGTGCTGCCGGTGAACGTCACCTTGCGGATGCGGGGGTCCTCCATCAACGGCGCCGTGACGGCGGCCGGGTCGTTCGTCGGCAGCACCTGCAGGGTGCCCTCGGGCCCGCCGACCTCCCGCCACAACTCCGCCAGCAGCATCGCGGTGAGGGGCGTCTGTTCCGCCGGCTTCAAAATGAACGTACAGCCCGCCGCCAGGGCGGGCGCCGCCTTGCGCGTCACCATGCCCGCCGGGAAGTTCCACGGCGTCACGGCGTACACCGGACCCACCGGCTTGCGGAGCGCCAGCCCGCGCTTGTGGCCCGCGGCGGTGGGGAAGACCTCGCCGTAGGCGCGGGTCGCCTCCCCCTCGTACCAGCGCACGAAGCTCGCGGCGTACGCCGCTTCGCCGCGCGCCTCCTTGATCGGTTTGCCCATCTCGCGCGTCATGGTGCGCGCCAGGAGCTCGGCGTTGGCGAGGATCGCGTCGTGCCACGTGCGCAGCAGCTCCGCGCGCTCGAACGCGGTGGTCGTCCGCCACGACTGGAAGGCCTCCCAGGCGGTGTCCGCCGCCGCCTTCGCTTCGTCCGGCCCGCAGTGCGCCGCGCGGGCGATCGCGTCGCCCGACAGCGGCCCGATCACGTCGTAGGTCGCGTCGGCGGCGTGCCAGCCGCCGGTCAGGTACTTGCCTTCGAGGGGGGTCAGGTCCGCCACGTCACGCCACGCTTTCGTTGATGAGTTTGTCGGCGATCTTGCTGCTCGACAGCACGCCCGGCAGGCCTCCCCCGGGGTGCGTGCCCGCCCCGACGAAGTACAGGTTCCCCATCTCCTCGCTGCGGTTGTGCGGGCGGAACCAGGCGGACTGCGTGAGCTTCGGTTCGAACGCGAACGCCGACCCCCGGAAGCTCCGCAGGTCCCCCTGGAAGTGCAGCGGGTCGATGTAGTGCTCGGTCACGAGGTGCTCCTGCAGGCCCGGCAGGTAGTTCGCCTCGAGGAAGTTCATGATCGCGTCGCGGTACGGCTTCGCCTGCTCGCGCCAATCGATCCCGCTCTTCAGGTTCGGGACGGGCGAGAGGACGTAGAACGACTCGTGGCCCTCCGGCGCCATGCTGGGGTCGGTGTAGGACGGCATGTGCAGGTAGAGGCTGAAGTCGTCGGCGAGGCGCCCCTGGTTCTTGAAGATGTCGCGCAGCAGGCCCTCGTAGCGCGGCCCGAGGATGATGTTGTGGTGCTTGAGGAGGCCGTCGTCGCGGTACTGCTTGTCGGTCCCGAAGTACAGCACGAACAGGCTCATGGCGTAGTCCATGCGCTCCAGCTTGCGGTCGGTGTACTTCGTGCGGTGCTGCGGCGCGATCATGTTCATGTACGTCGTCGCGACGTCGGCGTTGGAGACGACGACGTCCGCGCGGACCTCGGTGCCGTCCTCGAGGCGCACCCCGCGAGCGCGCCGGTCGCGTCCCTCGCCGTCGACGAGGATCTCCGCGACGGGGCGGTCGACGTGGATCTCGCCGCCCAGCTCGGTGATGAGGCGCTCGAACGCCTCGACCAGCTTGCCGGTCCCCCCGAGCGCGTACCAGACGCCCCACTCCCGCTCGAGGTAGTGGATCATCGCGTAGATGCTGGGCGTGTCGAACGGGTTGCCGCCCACCAGCAGCGGATGGAAGCTGAACACCTGCCGCAGGAACGGGTCCTTCACGTACTGCGAGACGTACTGGTAGACGCTCTTGTAGCTCTGCAGGCGGATCAGGTCCGGCGCGACGCGCAGCATGTCGGTGAAGTGCAGGAACGGCTCGTCGGCGAGCTCCACGAAGCCCTTCTCGAAGATCGACTTCGTCGTCTTCATGAAGTTCAGGTAGCCGCGCTTGTCGTCGGGGTTGCGCTTCTGGATCTCGTTCAGGATGAACATCTCGTCGTCGTTGTAGTCGAAGAACGCCTGGGCGTCGTCGAAGATCCGGTAGAACGGGTCGCACTTGACGAACGAGACGTAGTCCTCGCGGTTCTTCCCGGCCTTCGCCCAGATCTCGTCGAACATCCACGGCGCGGTGATGATCGTCGGTCCGCCGTCGAAGACGAAGCCGTCCTGTTCGTACGTGTACGCCCGCCCCCCGAGCTTGTCGCGGGCCTCGAAGAGGGTGACGTCGTGCCCGTCGGCCAGCAGCCGCGCCGCCGCGCCGAGGGCTCCGAAGCCCGAACCGATGATGACGATCTTGCGTGCACTCATGCCCGTAGTGTAGCGCCGCGCCCGGGGTCCGACCGGGCGCCGGGACGCGAAGTGGCCTCCGCCGCCGCTACGCGTCGCGCGCCGCGAGGTCCGCCGGCGTCTCCCGCCGGCGCGCGAGGCGCGCCACCCCACCGTCGATCACGACCTCCGCCGGGCGCGGGGCGGCGGTGTACGTCGACGCCATCGCCGCACCGTAGGCGCCCGCCCGCCCGACCGCCAGGAGGTCGCCGGCGTCCGCCGCGAGGGTCCGGTCGGTCCCGAGCCGGTCGCCGTTCTCGCACGCCGGCCCGTCGACGTCCCCGGTCGCCGGGCGGCCGCGCAGCGTCCCCACCCCCCGGATCGGGGGTTCGGCACCGTAGAGGGCGTGCCGCGCGTAGTGGGTCATGCCGGCGTCGCAGATCCAGTGCGTCCGCCCGCCGGTCTCGCCCGGTTCCTTGCGCCACAGCACCCGCGTCAGCAGGGTGCCGGCGTCGGCGACGAGGAACCGCCCCGGCTCCAGCCGCAGCTCCAGGCCGCGGCGCCGCACCCACGGCACGACCCGCGCCGCGACGGCGGGGAGGTCGGCGCCGGGCACCGCGAAGCCGCCCCCGAGGTTCGCGACGCGCGCCTCGGGCACCGCGTCGAACAGCGGGTCGAGGACCGCCAGGAGGGCGTCGTACGTGCGGGGGTCGGCGATCATCGAGCCGACGTGCACGTGGAAACCGGCCAACCGCCCCACCTCCGCCAGGTCGCGCGCGAGCGCGGCGGCGACGGCGGGCGTCACGCCGAACTTCGATCCCATCGCGCCGGTCGCCAGGTGCGGGTGGGTGGCGGGGTCCAGCTGCGGGTGGACGCGCACCAGGAAGCGCGGGAGCGGACCGGGCTCCGCCCGCCAGGCGGCGGCCTGCGCGCGGCCGTCGAGGCTGACGAGCGCCACCCCGAGCTCGCGCGCGGCGGCGCGCGCCGCGGCGTCCTGGCCCGGCCCCCCGAGCAGCAGCGCCGACCCCGGCACGCCCGCCGCGGCGGCGGCGCGGAGTTCGCCCTCCGTGATCGCCTCCACCCCCGCCCCGCGCTCCGCCAACGCCCGCAGGACCGCCGGGTGGCCGTTCGCCTTCGCGGCGTAGTGGACGTGCGCGTCCGGGAACGCCGCGCGGAGCTCCGCGAGGCGGGCGCGGACGTCGTCGAGGTCCAGCACGTACGTCGGGGTGCCGTGGTGCGCGGCGAGGGCGGCGAGGTCGGCGTCCGTCACGGTGCGGCACGCTACCCTGCGGGCATGGTGAATCGACAGCTCCGCCGCGCGGAGGAGAAGAAGGAGAAGAAGGCCGAGAAGGAGAAGGAGCGCGCCAAGGCCGAGAAGGCGGCGCGCCGCCGCGAGCGACGCGAGGCCCGCAAGGCCCGCGCCGCGCGGCGCGCCGCCGGCGGGAACGCCAAGGGCGGCGACGCCAAGGGGAGCGCCGGCAACGGGGGCGAGGCCAAGGGGGGCGACGCGGGGGCGAAGGAGGGCGGCGCGCGCCGCCGCCCCCTCGCCGGCGCGCCCGGGCGCTTCTCCGGGGTGCTGATGAGCGCCACGCTGTTCTTCATCGCCCTGCAAGCGGTCGCGCCGCCCAGCGACGACGGCCTCGTCGCCGACCTCGTCTCCGCCAGCTTCTACCTGCTCTACGGGTACTTCGGGACCCTCTGGATGCTGCGTCGCGGTGCGCCCCGCGCCCGCTTCGTCGTCGTCCTCGGCGGCGCCCTGATGGTCGTCATGACGCTCGGGGTGCAGATCTTCTCGCCCGACCTTCCGGTGGCGGTGCGGATGGTGGCGTTGGCGCTGCCGCTGACGTTGAGCGGCGCGTACCTCGGTCAACTCGTGTGGGAGAAGGCCCCGTGAGCGAGGGCCCGACCGCGGTGATCGGGGCGATGGACGCCGAGATCGCGACGTTGCTGCCGAACCTGCACGAGCGCCGCACCGTGCGCTACGGGCCGTTCGACGTCCACGAGGGCACCCTCGACGGGCACCCGACGTTGTTGGCGGTGTGCGGCGTCGGGAAGGCCAACGCCGCCGCCCTCGCGCAGCAACTCCTCGCGCTCGGGGCACGGCGGGTCGTGTTCACCGGCGTCGCGGGCGCCCTCGATCCCGACCTGGCGGTCGGGGACGTCGTCGTGGCGCGCGACGCGGTGCAGCACGACGTCGACGTCACCGGCCTCGGCTACGCCGCCGGCGAGGTCCCGGGCGAACCGGTCGCCTGGCCGGCGGACGCGGCGTTGCGCGACGCGGCGTTCGCCGCGGCGGAGGCCGCAGTCGCCGGGGAGGCGACCGTCCGCATCGGTCGGGTCGCGTCGGGCGATACGTTCGTCGCCGGTGCGGAGGCGGGGGCGGCGATCCGCACGGCGTTCGACGCGGCGTGCGCGGAGATGGAGGGCGCTGCCGTCGCGCAGGTGTGCCACCGCTGGGGGGTGCCGTGGGTCGTCGTGCGCAGCATCAGCGATACCGCCGACCACGCCGCGGAGACCGACTTCCGGGCGTTCACCGAGCGGGCGGCCGCCCGCGCCGAGCGCGTGGTGCGGGGCCTCCTCGCCCGCCTCGACGTCGGCGCCGGCGAGGTCGCGTAGGGACGGCGCCTCCGCAGCGGGGGGCTCTGCGGTAGCATGCCCCGATGACGAACGGGACCGCGCTCGCGCGGTCCCGCCATGCGCCGGGCCGACGGCCCGGCGCCCTGCGCCGGCGCGACGTGCCGAGGCGCGAGAGGAGGGACCATGAGCGATGCGCGCGACGACGCGCCCGCGACCGAGCGGGGCGCGCTCCCGGACGACGTACGCGCCGACCTCGAGCGGATCGAGACGCGCGAGTGGCTCGACTCGCTCGAGTACGTGTTGCGCTCGGGCGGGGAGGCGCGCGTGCGGGAGGTGCTCGAACGCCTCGAGGCGCACGCGCAGGAGCACGGCGTCGAGGTGCCGTTCAGCGCCGAAACGCCGTACGTGAACACGATCCCCGCCGACCAGGAGCCGGACTACCCCGGCGACTTCGATCTCGAGCGGCGGATCCGCGCCCTGATCCGCTGGAACGCCATGGCGATGGTGGTGCGGGCGAACAAGTACAGCGACGGGATCGGCGGACACCTGGCGACGTACGCCTCCGCCGCGACGCTGTACGAGGTCGGGTTCCACCACTTCTTCCGTGGGCCCCAGGCGGGCACGAACGCCGACCTGGTGTACGTCCAGGGGCACGCCAGCCCCGGCATCTACGCCCGCAGCTTCCTCGAGGGCCGTTTCGAGGTCGAGCACATGCGGAACTTCCGCCGCGAACTGCAGCCCGACCACCCCGGCCTCAGTAGCTACCCGCACCCCTGGCTCATGCCGGACTACTGGCAGTTCGCGACCGTCTCGATGGGGCTCGCGCCGATCCTGTCGATCTACAACGCGCGCTTCGCGCGGTACCTCGAGGCGCGCGGCCTCAAGGAGCGCGGCGACGGCAAGGTGTGGGCGTTCCTCGGCGACGGGGAGACCGACGAGCCGGAGACGTTGGGCGCGATCAAGATCGCCTCGCGCGAGCGACTCGACAACCTCGTCTGGGTCATCAACGCCAACCTGCAGCGCCTCGACGGGCCGGTGTACGGCAACGGCAAGATCATCCAGGAGCTCGAAGCGATCTTCCGCGGCTCGGGATGGAACGTCGTGAAGGTCGCCTGGGGCCGGCATTGGGACGCGCTGTTCGCGAAGGACCAGGACGGCCTCCTCGCCGCCCGCTTCGAGCGGATGGTGGACGGCGAAAGCCAACGCTACGCGGCGTTCGGGGGCGCGGAGTTGCGCGAGCGCTTCTTCGACACCCCGGAGCTGAAGGCGCTCATCGACGGCTGGAGCGACGAGGACCTCGACCGCCTCAACCGCGGCGGGCACGACCCGACGAAGGTGTACGCCGCCTACCGCGCCGCGGTGACGCACGAGGGCAGCCCCACCGTCATCCTCGCGCGGACGGTGAAGGGCTACGGGCTCGGCGAGACGGCGGAGGCGAAGAACCCCGCGCACCAGACGAAGAAGCTGGACGAGGAGGACATGCGGGCGTTCCGCGACCGCTTCGACATCCCCGTCTCCGACGAGGAGATCGGTGACTTCCCCTTCTACCGTCCCGAGCCCGACTCCCCCGAAGCGCGCTACCTGCAGGAGCGCCGCGAGGCGCTCGGTGGGTACCTGCCCGCCCGCACCCCGAACCACGAGCCGCTGCCCGCGCCCGACGCGGACGGCTTCGAGGAGTTCTACGAGGGGACGGGCGACCGGGCGGTCTCGACGACGATGGTGTTCGTCACGGTCCTGCGCAAGCTGTTGCGCGACGCGACGTGGGGCGACCGGGTGGTGCCGATCATCCCCGACGAGGCGCGCACCTTCGGGATGGAGGCGCTCTTCCGGCAGATCGGCATCTACAGCTCGCAAGGGCAGCTGTACGAACCGGTCGACAAGGAGAACCTGCTGTACTACAAGGAGTCGAAGGACGGCGCCATCCTCGAGGAGGGCATCACCGAGGCCGGCGCGATGTCGAGCTTCGTGGCGGCCGGCACCAGCTACGCCAACTACGGCGTGCCGATGGTCCCCTTCTACATCTACTACTCGATGTTCGGCTTCCAACGCATCGGCGACCTCGCCTGGGCGGCGGGCGACATGCGGACGCGCGGCTTCATGCTCGGCGCGACCGCCGGCCGCACGACCCTCCCGGGGGAGGGCCTGCAGCACATGGACGGCCACAGTCACCTGCTGGCGTTGCCGATCCCGAACCTCGAGGCGTACGACCCCGCCTTCGCGTACGAGGTGGCGACCCTCATCCGCGAGGGGTTGATCCGCATGTACGAACGCCAGGAGGACGTCTTCTACTACCTGACGATCGGCAACGAGAACCTCCCGCAGCCGGCTGCGCCGGAGCACCTGAGCCGCGAGGCGCTCGTCGAGGGCATCACCCGCGGGCTGTACCCCTACCGACCGTCGGCGAAGAAGGACGCCAAGAAGCGCGTGCAGCTGTTCGGGTCCGGCGCCATCATGAGCGAGGTGCTCGAGGCGGCGGAGCGGCTCGAGGGGTACGGCGTCGCCGCCGACGTCTGGAGCGTCACCAGCTACAAGGCGCTCCATCGCGACGCCGCCGCCACCGAACGCCGCAACCGCCTGCGTGACGGCGGCGAACCGGAGACGTCGTTCCTCGCCGCGCAACTGGACGGCGCGGTCGGTCCGATCGTCGCGGCGTCGGACTACGTCCGCGCGCTGCCGGACATGCTGGCGCCCTACCTGGACCGGCCGATCACGTCGCTCGGGACCGACGGGTTCGGGCGCAGCGAAGCGCGCGAGGAGCTCCGCGCGCACTTCGAAGTGAACGCAGCGCACGTCACGTGGGCCGCCCTGCGCGCCCTCGCCGACGCGGGGCAGGTCGACGACGCGACGCTCGCGCAGGCCCGCACCGATCTCGATCTGCCCAGCGACGCGCCCGACCCCGCGGTCGCCTGAACGGAGAGGAACCATGGCTACGGAACTGAAGCTCCCCGAAGTCGGCGAAGGGATCGACGCCGGCACCGTCGTCTCCGTCCTCGTGTCCGTCGGGGACGTCGTCGAGGTCGACCAACCGATCCTCGAGCTCGAGACCGACAAGGCGGTCGTCGAGGTCCCCGCGGAGGCCGCGGGGACCGTCACCAGCGTCGCGGTGGAGGAGGGCCAGGAGGTCCCCATCGGCGCGGTCGTCGCCACCGTCGACGCCGACGCCGCGGCGGCGCCCGCCCCGGCCGACGGCGACGCCGCCCCGCAGGAGGAGGCGGCCGCGGAGGCCCCCGCCGAACCGGCCGAGGCGCCGGCCGAGGCGCCGGCCGAGACGCCGGCCGCCGAACCGTCGACCCCGGCTGCCGCGCCCAGCGTGAGCGCCGCACCGGTGAGCGACGCCGCCTCGGCGATCCCGGCCGCCCCGAGCGTGCGCCGCCTCGCCCGCGAGTTGGGCGTCGACCTGCACGCGGTGCAGGGCTCCGGCATCCTCGGGCGCATCTCCGCCGAGGACGTCCGCGCCTTCGCGGAGGGCGGCGCGCCCCGCGCCGCGGCCGCCCCGGCCGCCGCCGCTCCGGCGCCGCTGCCGGACTTCTCCGCCTGGGGCGAGACCGAACGCGTCCCCATGAACGGCATCCGCAAGGCCACCGTCCGCTCCATGACGCAGGCGTGGTCGACCGTGCCGATGGTCACGCACTTCGACGAGGCGGACGCCACCCGCTTCGAGGCGCTGCGCAAGCGCTTCAAGCCGGTCGCCGAAGCGCACGGCGTGAAGCTCACGCCGACCGCGATGCTCGTCGCGATCGTCGCCGCCGCCCTGCGGCGCTTCCCCGACTTCAACGCCTCGATCGACGTCGAGGCGCAGGAGATCGTCTACAAGAAGTACGTCAACGTCGGCGTGGCGGTCGACACCGACGCCGGCCTGCTGGTGCCCGTCCTCAAGGACGCCGACCGAAAGAGCGTCCTCGAGCTCGCCGAGGAGCTCGGGACGTTGGCGGCGAAGGCCCGCGACCGGAAGCTCACGCCCGCCGACATGCAGGGCGGCAACTTCAGCGTCAGCAACCTCGGTGGGATCGGTGGGACCGGTTTCACGCCGATCGTCGCGCCGCCCGACGTCGCGATCCTCGGGGTCTCGCGCGGGCGGGTCGTGCCGACCTGGAGCGAGGCGGAGGACCGCTTCGTCCCGACGCAGGTCATGCCGCTCTCGGTGACGTACGACCACCGCCTGATCGACGGGGCGAGCGCCGCGCGGTTCCTGCGCTGGATCGCCGAGGCGGTCGAGGAGCCGTTCCTCCTGCAGGTCGGCGCCTGACGCCCCGGAGGGGCGGGGAGGCCGTGGTAGCCTCCCCGCCATGGAGGCCGTGATCCCCGGCGACGACGTGCCGCCCGCGGACCGAGCGCACGCCGCGCCGTCCGGCCCGTCGCTCCGCGCGACCGGCCTCGTCAAACGCTACGGCGGGCGGACCGTCGTCGGTGGGGTCGACCTCGCCCTCGACCCCGGCGAGATCGTCGCGTTGCTCGGCCCCAACGGGGCGGGGAAGACCACCAGCTTCTACATGATGGTCGGGTTCGTGCGGCCCGACGCCGGCCGCATCGAGCTCGGGGGGCGCGACGTCACCCGCTGGCCGATGCACCGCCGCGCCCGCGCCGGCCTCGGCTACCTCGCGCAGGAACCGAGCGCGTTCCGGCGCATGAGCGTCCGCGACAACCTCCTCGCGATCCTCGAGTTCCACGAGGCCGACCGCGAGGCGCGCTACGCGCGGGCGGACGCCCTGCTCGACGAGTTCGGCCTGCTTCCCCTCGCCGAGCAGCGGGCCGACACCCTCTCGGGCGGCGAACGCCGCCGCCTCGAGATCGCCCGCAGCCTCACGATCGATCCGGCGTTCATCCTGCTGGACGAGCCGTTCACCGGCGTCGACCCGAAATCGATTCGCGAGATCCAGGACCTGGTGCGGGACCTGCGCGAGCGCCGCGGGTTGGGCGTGTTCCTGACCGACCACAGCGTCCGCGAGACCGTCGCGATCGCCGACCGGGTGGTGTTGATGTTCGACGGCACCATCCGCTTCGACGGGACGCCCGAGGCGTTCGCCGCCGACGACGACGTCCGCACCACCTACCTCGGGCGCGACTTCCGGCTTTGAGGCCCCCCATGCCCGCCGCCCGTCGCCCCGGACCGCACCGCACCGCCCCCCGCAGTCCCGCGTCCCGACGTCCTGCCCCCCGCCGCGCCGCGGCCGGGTTCGCCGGAGCGACGCCGTGATCTACCTCCTCGGCCTCGGGGTGCTGCTGGCGTTCCTCGCCGGCGTCATCGCCTGGGCCGGCGACCGCTTGGGGACGTGGGCGGGTCGGCGGCGCCTGACGATCCTCGGGGCCCGCCCCAAGCGCACCGGTCAGGTCATCGGCGTGCTCGCCGGCATCCTCATCATGGTCGCGACGCTCCTCGTCCTCGCGCTCGCCTTCCAGAACGCGACGCAGACGCTGCTGAACGCGCAACGCACCGCGCAGGAGCTCAGTCGCCTCCAAGCGCAGGAACGCACGTTGGCGGACGAGATCGAACGGCTCGATACGGAGTTGAGCGCGCTCGGCCGGGAGCTGGAGGAGGCCCGGACGACCATCACCAGCGCCGAAGCGGCGCGGGACGCGGCGCTCGCCGCGCGCGACGCCGCCGCCGCGGAACGCGACGCGATCCGCGCGCAGAGCGACGTGCTGCGCGGCGACCTCGCCAGCCTCGAGGAGGACCTCTCGGTCACCGAAGCGGACCTGGCCGACGTCCGTGCCGCACGCGACGCGGCGCTCGCCGAACGCGACGCGGCGCAGGCGGAGGTCGCCGTCGCCCGCGCGGAGGTCGTGCAGCTCCAGGACGCCATCACCGTCCTCGAACAGGAGACCGCGCGGCTGGAGGAGGACAGCGAGGCGTTGCGGCGGGAGAACCGCGACCTGGCGACCTCGAACGCCTCCCTCACCGACGCGAACGCCGACCTCGCGGCCCGCAACGACCGGCTCGAGGACCTCAACGCCGGCCTCGAGGCGCGCATCGTCGACGCCGGCGAGCGGGCCGAGGCGCTGCAGGCGCAGGTCGACGACCTCACGCAACGCCTCGAAGCGCAATCCCGGCGCCTCAGCGAGGTGCAGAGCGAAGTGGAGCGGGCCGCGTCGGGTGACGTGACGTTCGAGGCGGGCGAACTGATCTACAGCGGCTCGATCGCCGCCGAGGACGCCGCCGAGGCCCGCGCGGCGCTCGACGCGTTCGTCGACGCCGCCAGCGAGAGCACCGCCCGGCGGGGGGCGGGCGAGGTCGTGCTGCGCGCCGACCAGATCGCCATCCTGGTCGACGCCATCACCGCGACGCCCAGCGCCGACCTGGTGCGGTTGTTGTCCCCCCGCAACCAGTTCTCGCCGCTCGAGGTGGCGGTCGTCGTCGAGGCGTTCGAGGACGAGCGGGTCATGCCGGCCGGCACGCTGCTCGTCACGCGCGAGGTGCACCTGGGGACGCGCGAACTGCCCACCAGTCAGGTCGACCTGCGCACGACGTTGGCGTCGCTCAAGACCGAAGCGCTCGCGGCGTTGCGGCGCGCCGGCCTCGACGAGTTCCAACTGCCGCGCTACCCGACGTTGACCGAGGAGGCGTTCGCCGGCCTCATGCTGCGGCGGACCGGCCCGGTGACGATCGGCGTGTGGGTCCTCGAGGACGTCACGCGCGGGGGGCCCGCCGACCTCGAGTTCGTGATGCTGGACTGAGGGCCCCGGGCGGGCTTGCGCCGGTCAGGCGCGCGGCGGTCGGGTCGGCATCCGCAGGATGTAGGCGATCCCGATGCCCCCGACGACGGCGATGACGCCCCCGATCAGGGGGCGGGCGAGCCCGACGAGCACGCTGCTCGATCCGGCGAACAGGACGATCATCGAGATCGCGAACGCCTTCGCGCGGGCGGGGAGGCCCAGGCCGGCGCGGATGTCGCGCACGAACGGCCCGAAGACGCGGTGGGTCACCAACCAGCGCAGGAACCGAGGGCTGGAGCGCGCGAAGAAGTACGCCGCGACCAGCAGCCACACCGTCGTCGGCCAGCCGGGCAGCACCACCCCGATCGCGCCCAGCGCGACGGCGGTCCACCCGAGCGCGACGAGGACGCCGCGCACGACCGGGTTGGCGACGACGAGGTCGTTCTCGAGCCCCGGATCGAGCGGCGTGCGCCCCGCGCCGTCGCCGGGGTCGTCCGTCCGCAGGTCCTCGTCGGGGGTGGGGTCGGCCGGCGCGCTCACGCCCGTCATGCTACCCCCGGTCCCTCCCGCGGCGGGCGCGGGCGGCGTCGGTCTTGCAGCGCGTGGAGCAGAAGCGCACCCCCTCCCAATCGCGCGCCCACTTCCGCCGCCAGGTGAACGGGCGACCGCAGTGCGCGCACGTCTTGGTGGGGAGGTCGCGGCGGGAGCGACCGCGTTCGCGGCGCGCCATTCAGGGGAGCGGCACGTCGAACCGCTGGATTTCGACGCGGTGCCCGTCGGGATCGCGCGCGAAGAAGTGCGTGATGGCGAAGTCGGGGTGGTGGCGGGGCGGCCCGTCGACCTCGACGCCCAGGCGGCGTAGGCGGTCGTGCACGGCCCCGACGTCCTCGACGAGGAGGGTCGTGATCGCGCGGTCCTCGCCGGGCGGCACGCCGTCGTGTCCGTCGTAGCCGCGTTGGCACAACCCCAGGTAGGCGCGTTCCGCGACGCGCAGGATGAGGCAGGCGCCCTGGTCGCGGGCGACGTGCAGGCCGAGGTCGCGGACGTAGAAGTCGCGGGCCGCCGCGAGGTCCTCGACGGGACGGAAGGCGACGAAGCCGGTGGGGGTGAACGCGTCGGGCATGGGGCCTCCTTCAGGGGGTGCGGCGCTGCCGCACCGCTTCGTACAGGAGCAGCGCGCCGGTGACGGACGTGTTGAGGGAGTCGGCGGCGCCGCGCATCGGGACGCGCACCTCGACGTCGGCCGCCGCCCGCCAGGCGTCGGGCAGGCCGGCGTGCTCCGGGCCGAGCAGGAGGGCGGTCGGGCCGCGCAGGTCGGCGTCCCAGTGGACGTCGTGGGCGTGCGGGGTCGTCGCGACGCGGTGGAGTCCGCGGTCGGCGAGCCAGGTGCGTGCGCTCGCGTCGTCGCACGCGACGGTCGGCACCGCGAAGACGCTGCCCATGCTGGTGCGCACGACGTGCGGGTTCCAGGGGTCGGTCCCCTCGCCCCCGACCGCCAGGACGGCGTGCGCGCCGGCGGCGTCGGCGCTGCGGACGAGCGCCCCGAGGTTCCCGGGTTTCTCGATCGCGACGGCGACGACGACGAGCGCGTCGGCGGGGAGGACGAGGGCGTCCAGCGTCCGGTGGGGCGTCGCGACGACCGCCGCGACGCCGTCGGGGTGCTGACGGAGGCTCAGGCGGGCGAAGGCGTCGGGGGCCAGGGTCGTGACCGGGACGCCCGCCAGCGCCTCGAGCGTCGCGCGGCCCTCCGCCCCCAGCAGCGGGTCGCAGACGTACGCCTCGTCGAGCGCGAGGCCCGCCTCCACCGCCCGCCGGACCTCGCGGGCGCCCTCGACGAGGGTGCGGCCGGTCCGCTCGCGCTCGCGCCGCTCGCGCAACCGCACGAGCGCCTTAATGCGTGGGTTCTTGGGGCTCACGACGTCCGGGGCCGTCACGCCCGCCATGCTACCCGCGTCCGTCCGCCCGGCGCGTCCGCCCCCACCCCTTCGCACGCGGATCGGCGCTCGCGCCCGCGCCCCCGCCGCGCCGTCGCCGGCGCCCCCGCCCGCACCCCCACTGCCCGCCTCCGCGCCCCGCGCCGCCGCGAAGGCGGGGCGCGGTGCTAGCATCCCCGGGTCGCGCGCGGCGCGCGGAGGGGAGGACCATGGCGGAGGAGGCGCGCAGGGGACGCAAGGCGGGCGTGGCGTTCGTGCTGGTGGTCCTGTTCCTCGACATCCTCGGGATCGGCATCGTCATTCCGGTCCTGCCCGGCCTCGTCGCGGAGTTCCTCGGCGGCGACGCCAGCGCCGCGGCGCCCTGGTACGCCGCGCTCGCGGCGGTGTACGCCCTGATGCAGTTCCTGTTCGCGCCGTTGATCGGGGCGCTCTCCGACCGCTTCGGGCGGCGCACCGTCATCCTCTTGGCGTTGTCGTTGTTCTCCCTCAGCTACCTGGTGCTGGCGCTCGCGCCGAACCTCCTCTGGGCGTTCGTCGGGCGCACCCTGGCGGGCGTCACCGGCGCGACGATCACCGCCGCGAACGCCTACATCGCCGACGTCTCGACGCCGCAAACGCGCGCCCGGAACTTCGGCTTCGTCGGCGTCGCCTTCGGCCTCGGGTTCATCCTCGGGCCGGCGATCGGCGGGCTGCTCGGGGGGTTCGGCCTGCGCGTCCCCTTCTACGGCTCCGCCGTGGTCGCCGCGATCGGCGTGGTGTACGGCCTGTTCGTGCTGCCCGAGTCGCTCCCGCCGGAACGCCGGCGACCGTTCGCCTGGAACCGCATCGACCCGTTCCGGGCGTTGGCGGGCCTGCGCGCCTACCCGGTCGTCGCCGGCCTCGCGGGCGCCTTCGTGTTCTTCAGCCTCGCGCAGCGCGGCCTCGAGACCGTCTTCGTGCTGTACACCGACTACCGCTACGCCTGGGGCCCGCAGGAGAACGGCCTCGCGTTGGCGTTGGTCGGCGCCATGGCGGCGGTCGTGCAGGGGGTCCTGGTCCGGCCGCTCGTGGCGCGCCTCGGCGAACGCCGCACCATCCTGCTCGGCTTGAGCGTCTCGTCGCTCGGCTACGTCGGCTACGCCCTCGCCCCGACCGGCGGCGTGCTGCTCGGCGTCATCGCGGTGACCGCGCTCGGAGGGGTGGCGGGCCCCGCCATCCAGGGGCTCGTCGCGGGCAGCGTCCGTCCCGAGGAGCAGGGGACGGTGCAGGGCACCCTCACGTCGGCGATCAGCGCCACGGCGGTTCTCGCGCCGCTCGTGTCCGGCGGCCTGTTCGCCGCCTTCTCCGGGGACGGCGCGGTGCTGGAGCTGCCGGGCGCGCCGTTCCTGGCGGGGTCGGTGTTCCTGCTGACCGCCCTCGCCATCGTCGTCGCGACGTTGCGGCGCTTCCCGAACGCCGGCCGCCGCGACGACGGCGACGACGCGACGCTAGACTGAGCCATGCCGCCCCTGATCGACGTCGAGACCCTCGCCGCCCGCCTGCACGACCCCGCCGTCCGGATCGTGGACGCCCGCTTCGCGCTCGCCGACCCCGAGGCGGGCCGGCGTGCCTACGCCGAAGCGCACCTCCCCGGGGCGGTGTACCTGCACCTCGACGAGGACCTCTCCGGGCCGCTGCGCGACGACCGGGTCGGCGGCCGGCACCCGCTGCCCGACCCCGCCGCGTTCGCCGCCCGCCTGGGGGCGCTGGGGATCGGGGACGCGCACGAGGTCGTCGCCTACGACGACGCCGGCGGCGCGTTCGCCGCGCGCGTCTGGTGGTTGCTGCACTGGATCGGCCGGCCGGCGGTGCGGGTCCTCGACGGGGGCCTGCCGGCGTGGCGGGCGGCGGGCCACCCGCTGACCGCCGATCCGCCCCCCGCCGCGGCGCCGGCCCCCTCGACCGCGACGCCGAACCCCGCGCTGCTGGCGAGCCGCGACGCGGTCCGCGCGGCGATGACGGACGCGTCGACGTGGCTCGTCGACGCCCGCGCGCCGGAGCGCTACCGCGGGGAGGTCGAGCCCATCGATCCCGTCGCGGGGCACGTCCCGGGCGCGGCGAACCGACCGTTCGCGGGGAACCTGGACGACGACGGGCGGTTTCGTTCGGCGGAGGCGTTGGCGGCGCGCTACGCGCCGCTGGCGGAGGCCCGCGACGGGATCTTCTACTGCGGCTCCGGCGTGACCGGCGCGCACGACGTGCTCGCCGCCGTGGTCGCGGGCTACCCCATGCCCCGCCTGTACGCGGGGTCGTGGAGCGACTGGACGTCGCAGGCCGACGCGCCCGTCGCGACGGGGCCGGAGGATACGGACGACGCGCCTCGCGCGTAGGTCCGCTACACTCCCTCCATGGATCACGACCCGCAGTACGGCGCCGCCAAACCGCTCCCCGGCCTCGGTTGGCTGCGCGAACCGATCAACGCCCTCACGCACGGCGTCGGGGCGTTGGCGGCGGTCGCCGGCCTCGTCGCGCTGTTGGTGCTGGCGGGGGGCGACCCCATGCGGACGGTCGCCGCGGCGGTCTACGGCGCGAGCCTGGTGGTGTTGTTCCTGGCCAGCACGCTGCTGCACGCCCTGAAGGTGGGCGCGAAGGCGTTGCGGGGCCTGCGGGTGTTCGATCACGCCTCGATCTTCGCGTTGATCGCGGGGAGCTACACGCCGATCGCGATGGTGACGCTGCAGCCGGAGCATTCCGCGCTCGGGTGGGCGCTGCTGTCGGTCGTGTGGGGCCTCGCGCTGCTCGGCATCGTCTTCAAGGTCGTCTGGATCGGCGCGCCCCGCTGGGTGTCGGTGGGCCTGTACCTGGGGATGGGCTGGATGTCGCTCGTCGCGTTGCGGCCGCTGGTCGCGGCGTTGCCGGGCCCGGCGATCGCCTGGTTGGTGGCGGGCGGCCTGGCGTACTCGGTCGGCGCGGTCGTGTACGGCGCCAAGCGTCCCGATCCGTTCCCGAAGGTGTTCGGCTACCACGAGTTGTGGCACGTCTTCGTGTTGATGGGCGCCTCGGCGCACTACGTCCTCATCGCCCGCTACGTCGTCGGCGCCTGAGCGGGTGGCGGACGAAGCGCCCCAGCACGGCATGAGCGCCGCAGCGAAGCGCGCCTACCGGCGCTTCGCGACGTTCTTCCTGGTCGTGGGTGCGGGGTTCCTGGCGTGGGCCCTCGCGCGCCTCGCGGGCCTCGTCGACGGGCTGCAGGGCAACCCCGCCCCGGTCGCGCTCGTGCTCCTCGCGGTCGGGGGTGCGCTCGCGTGGACGGTGGCGCGCGCGCCGCTCGTCGAGCCCGACGCGGAGCCCGGGGACGCGCCCGCGCCGCTCGAGGCGGGCGGCGTCGTCGAGGTGGGCGCCCCGCGCGAGGCGGCCGAGACGTCGCCGGACCGCCCGTGACGGCGCGCGTCTCGGTCGAGCTGCTGCCGCGCGACGCGGCGTCGCTCGACGCGCAGTTGGAGGAGCTCGCGGCGATCGGTGGGCCGGAGCGGGTGGACACCGTCAACCTGCCCGACGTCCTGCGCTTCGGCGTGCGTTCGTGGGAGGCCGCCGCCCGCGTGGCGGCGGAGGGCTACCGGGTGGTGCCGCACCTCCGCGCGATCGACGTCGATCCCACCCGCCCCCCGGCGTTCCTCGACGCCCTCGACACCGCCGGCGTCGGCGAGGTCCTGGTCGTGGCGGGGGACGCGCCCGCCGACCTGTCGCGGCCGGTGTACGCCACCGATTCGGTGGCCCTGATCCGGCGCCTGAAGGCGCTGCGGCCGGACTGGCGGGTGTATGCGGCGTTGGATCCGTACCGGACCGACTTCGTGAGCGAGCGGCGCTACCTGGACCGGAAGATCGAGGCGGGGGCGGACGGCGTGTTCACGCAGCCGTTCTTCGACGTGCGCCTCGCGGAGATCTGGGCGGAGTGGACCGACGACCTGACGGTCCCGCGGTTCTGGGGTGCGACGAGCGTGACGAGCGAACGCTCGGCGCGGTACTGGACGACCCGCAACCGGGCGGTCCTGCCGGCCGGGTTCGTGCCGACGTTGGCGCACAGTCGCGACGTGGCGCGGCGCCTGGCGGCGTTCGCGCGGGGGCGGGGGGACGGCGTGTACTTCATGCCGATCCGCGCCTCGGTCCGGGCGTACCTCGACGGCGTCGTCTGACGACGGGGTGGGGGCTCGTGTCGTCCCCCCTTGCATTCCCCTGACTATCCGGGTGTATATTCCGTATTTGGCCGGACAGGGGGTTCGGCCTTCACGTCCCCACCCACGCCGCGGCCGCAGCGGCCGCCGGAGGTCCACCATGAGCGACTACGACACGATCCTTCTCCACCGCCGTCACGGCGAACTGCAGCGCCTGGCGCAACGCCAGCACGAGTGGGCGGAGGCCCGCGAAGCGATGCTGCGCGAGACCGGGCGGGCGCAACGCCGCGGCCTGCGCCACCTGTTCGGCCTACGCAGCCGCGTCCGCCGCGGCCTCAAGGGCCGACGCGCCCTGGCCTGACGCCGACCCCGCCACCGATCGCGCGCGCCCCGGTTCCTCCGGGGCGCGCGCTGCGTCGGGGACGTCCCGGCGCCCGCGACCGGCGAGGCGTGCCACGAGGAGGGCGGCGACCGCGCCGGCGGCCGCCGCCCCCATCCAGACGACCGGCAGCCCCACGAGGTCGGCGACCCTCCCGCCGACCGACGTCCCCACGAGGGCGCCCGCGAAGGTCGCCAGCGACGCCGCGGACAACGTCGCGGAGCGCCGGGCGGCGACGCTGCGGCCGTGCACCAGGGTCGCCAGTAGCGGCGTCGTCCCACCCATCGCCAGGTAGAACCCCACGATCGCCGCCGCCACCGCCCACGCCGCATCGGCCTGGGCGAGCGCGGCGAGGGCGGTCGCCTGCACGGCCAGGCTGCCGGCCGCCACGCGGGCGTACGCGCCGCCGAACCGACGCGCGGCGCGCGTCGCGAGGAACGTCCCCACGACGGCGGCGGCGAAGCCGCCGGCCAGCACCGTCCCGAACGGCCAGGTGCGGGTCTCGGGCGACGGCAGGTGCGCCGCGAGGTACGGCTGCCAGAACGTCTCGAGCCCCGCCATCGCCGCCCCCAACGCCATCTGCACGACCAGCAGCGTCCGCAACGCCGGGTCGCGGGCGGCGTCGCGGGCGACGCCCACGACCGTCGAGCGGACGCCGGGCCGCCCGCTCGCCGTGCGCGCCGGGGACGCGTCGAGCGGCGCGACGCGCAGCGCGAGGAAGGCGGCGGCGACGAGGTGGAGGGCGATCGAGGCGAGGAGCGGCGTCGCGAGGGGCGTGAGCCACGCCCCCGCGGACGTCGTGAGCGGCGCCGTGACGCCGGGGAGGAGGCTGCCGGCGAGGGTGCCGGCGGCGAGCGCGACGAGCTCGACGGCGTTCGCGGTCGCCAGCCGCGGCTGCAGCGGCGTGCCGGGCGCGGTCGCCTCGAGCGCGTCGACGAACCACGCTTCGAGGGCGCCCGACGTCGCGGCGCGCCCCGCGCCCGACGCCACGGCGTAGGCGAGCAGCATCGGCAGGTCGAACGCGGCGAGCAGCGCCAGCAGGGCCACGACCGTCAGGAGGATGCCGAGCACGACGGTGCGGACGCGGCCCCAGGCGTCGGCCCACGCGCCGGACGGCAGCTCGAGCAGCGCGACGGTGGCGGCGTACGTCGCGCCGAAGAGGCCGACGTCGGCGAGCGTGAAGCCACGCGATTGGGCGAAGAGGATCGCGGTCGCGATCGGCGTGACGGTCGCGAACCAGACGAGGGCGTTCGCGGTCGCGTACGTGCGGGTGAGCCGGTCGGCGGGCGACGGGGGGCGGTGGGTCCGGCGCCATCGGTCGGCGGCGGCGAGCGCCGCCTCGTGCCGCCGGCGGGCGGCGTCGTGGAGGTGGGCGGGGTGCGTCATGCCGGTAGCCTGCGCGGTACGCTACACGGAATGGAAGCCCCGTTTTCCGGTAGGGCGACGTCCGACGCCCCCCACGTCGTCGACGACCCCCGGCAGGCGGCGCTGCTCGTCGACGACGACGCGTTGCGCTTCTTCCGGCCGTTCCTCGCGCGCGACGCCACCGTCAAGGACGCCGCAGAGGAGGTCGGCGTCTCGCTCGACCGCATGCTCTACCGCGTCCGCACCTTCGTGGACGCCGGCCTGCTGCGCGTCGTGCGCGAACGCCCCCGCGCGGGCCGCCCCATCAAGGTCTACCGCTCCAGCCACGACGCCTACTTCGTCCCGTACGCCGCGACGCCGTTCGCGTCGCTGCAGGAGGTCCTGCGCGAACGGTTCGGGGACACCGCCCGCCGCATCGCCGACGCCCTCGCCGCCCACGAGGCCGCGCACCCCAGCGGGTGGGACGGCTACCGCCTCTACCGCACGCCCGACGGCGAGACCTGGGTCGTCGGTAGCGACGCGGAGGTCCGCGACGTCGACGCCGTCGACGCCTTCGCGACCCTACGCCTGCGCCAGGAGGACGCGCACGCCCTGCGCGACGCCCTCGCCGACCTCCTGACGACGTACGCGCGCCGGAGCCACGACACCGACCCGGACGAAGGCGCGGCCTCCTACCTGCTGCAGTTCGCCCTCGTGCCCGGCGGGGAGGACGAACCGGCGTGAGGCCGCCGGGCGGCGCCCGCACCCAGGGCCCCGACCGCCGCCCCCCGTCCGGCCCTCACCCCCCGCGGCGCACGTGCGCCAGCAGCGACCGCCCGACGGCGGTCGTGGCCCGCGCCTCCGCGGAGGCGAGGAACTCCTCGAACGGCGGCGGGACCGGCCCCCCGACGGCGGCGTCCCCCGTCGCCTCGGCGTAGAGGCGGGCCTGCAGCGCCATGTCCACCAGGTTCATGTCCCGCACGAAGCGCGCCGCCTCGCTCGCCCGCCCCTCGTACGCCCGCCAGCGCGCCACGATGCGCGCCCGCGCCGCCGCGCTCGGCAGGTCGCCCGGGAGCGCCGCGAGGGCGGCCATCGCGGCGGCCTCCGCCTCCGCCTTCGCGGCGTCCCGGCGCGCCCGCGCGTCGGCGTCCAGCCCGACGTCGGTCGTCGCGACGTCGCCCGTTTCGCACTCCGCGAGGTCGTGCGCGACGGCGATCTCCAGCGCCTCCCCGACCTCCACCCCCGCCGCGTCGGCGAACGCCAGGCACAGCGCGGCGGTGCCCCACGTGTGGTCGGCGACCGACTCGGGCGCGCCCACGTCGAGGCGCACCCACCCCTCGCGCGGCAGCGTCTTCAGGCGGTAGATGCGACGCAGGTAGGCGAGGGCGTCGCCGTCCCCGGGGTCGGCGCCGCGCGTCACGTCGCGCCGCCGTCGTCGCGCCCGCGCGCCCGCACCGCCGGCGCCGCCGCCGGCGCGGCGGTCCCGCGACCGGCGTCGCGCGGCGCGGCCTCGGCGTCCGCGTCGGGGTCGTACCCGAGCGACGGCGCCAACCACCGTTCCGCCTCCGCGACGCTCCAGCCCTTCCGGGCGGCGTAGTCCACGACCTGGTCGCGCCCCAGCCGCCCCACGGCGAAGTAGCGGGCGTCCGGATGCGCGACGTACAGCCCCGACACGCTCGCGGCGGGCGCCATCGCGTACGACTCCGTCAACGACATCCCCAGGGCGTACGCGTCCAACAGGTCGAACAGCGGGCCCTTCTCCGTCCCGTCCGGCGTCGCGGGGTACCCCGGAGCCGGCCGGATGCCGCGGTAGCGCTCCTGGATCAGCGCCTCGTTGTCCAGATCCTCGTCCGGCGCGTACCCCCACAGGTCGGTGCGGACCCGCTCGTGCACCCGCTCCGCGGTCGCCTCCGCCAAGCGGTCCCCGAGCGCCTTCGCCAAGATCGACGCGTAGTCGTCGTGCGCCGCCTCGAACGCCGCGGCCACGCGGTCCACCCACGGGCCCGTCGTCACGGCGAACCCCCCCACCCAGTCGGCGGCGGGCGCCGGCGCCAGGAAGTCGGCCAACGCCAGGTTCGGCGCGCCGTCGCGCGCCGGCGTCTGCTGGCGCAGCGTCCGCAGCGTCGCGCGCACCTCCCGCCGCGCCTCGCTCCGCCACACGACCAGGTCGTCCCCGTCGCGGTTGGCGGGCCACAGCCCGACCACCGCGCGCGTCCCGGCGTCCTCGCGGCGCAGCCAATCGTCGAGCATCGCGTCGGCATCCCGCTTCAACTCCCGCGCCTGCGGGCCCTTCGCGGGGTCGTCCAGGATCTGCGGCCACCGCCCCCGCAGCTCCCAGGCGTGGAAGAACGGCCCCCAATCGATGCGGTCGAGCAGCTCCTGCAGCGGCAACTCCAGGACCGTCCGACCGGGCGCGTTCGGGCGGGGCGCGACCGCCGCAGGGTCGCTCGGCAGGGCGTTCGCGCGGGCGTCCGCCAACGACGTCAGGCGGCGCGCCTCGGTGCGGCCCTCGTGCCGCGCGCGGAGGGTCTCGAACCGCTCCGCGACCTCCGCGGCGAGCGCGGGGCGCTCGGCGTCGCTCACCGCGCGCGCGGCGACCGGCACGCTCCGCGAGGCGTCGGTGACGTGCACCACCAGCCCGTCGTACGCCGGCGCGATCTTCACGGCGGTGTGCACCGCGCTGGTCGTCGCCCCCCCGATCAACAGCGGCGTCGTCATCCCCCGCCGCGCCATCTCCTTCGCGACCGCCACCATCTCGTCCAGCGACGGGGTGATGAGGCCGGACAGCCCGATGGCGTCCGCCCCGACCCGCTCCGCCTCGGCGAGGATCGTCTCGGTCGGCACCATCACGCCCAGGTCGTGCACCGCGAAGCCGTTCGACGCCATCACGACCCCCACGATGTTCTTGCCGATGTCGTGCACGTCCCCCTTCACCGTCGCCAGCACGATCGTCCCCGCGGTGTGCGCCGCGCCGTCCTGCTCCGCCTCGAGGTACGGCGTGAGTTCCGCCACCGCCTTCTTCATCACCCGCGCCGACTTCACGACCTGCGGGAGGAACATCTTGCCCTCCCCGAACAGGTCCCCCACGACGTTCATGCCGTCCATCAGCGGGCCCTCGATCACCGCCAGCGGCGCGCCCAACGCCCGGCGCGCCTCGTCGGCGTCCTCGGCGGCGTAGCGGTCGATGCCCTTCACCAGGGCGTGCCGCAGGCGTTCGGCGACCGGCGCGTCGCGCCACGCGAGGTCCGCCTCCTTCGCCTTCCCCGCGCGCCCCGCGAGGGTCTCGGCGAGCGCCACCAGCCGTTCGGTCGCGTCGTCGCGACGGTCGAAGAGGACGTCCTCGACGCGCTCGCGCAGCTCCGGCTCGATCTCCTCGTACACCTCCAGCATCGACGGGTTCACGATCCCCATGTCGAGGCCGGCCCGGCGGGCGTGGTAGAGGAACGCGGCGTGCATCGCTTCGCGCACGCGCGGGTTGCCGCGGAACGAGAAACTGACGTTGCTGATGCCGCCCGACGTGAGCGCCCCCGGCAGGTTCGCCTTGATCCACGCGACCGCGTCGAAGAAGTCCACGGCGTAGCGGCGGTGCGCGTCGATCCCGGTTGCGACGGGGAAGACGTTGACGTCGAAGACGATCGCTTCGGGGGGGACCCCCAGGCGCTCCGTGAGGAGGCGGTAGGCGCGCTCGGCGATGGCGGTGCGCCGTTCGAACGTGTCCGCCTGCCCCGCCTCGTCGAACGCCATGACGATCATGCCGGCGCCGAGGCGCGCCACCTCGCGGGCGGCCGCCAGGAACGCCTCCTCGCCCTCCTTGAGGCTCAACGAGTTCACCAGGCTGCGCCCCTGCAGGCGCGTCAGGCCGGCGCGGAGGACCGCCGGGTCGCTGGCGTCGACGACGACCGGCACCCGCGCGATCTCCGGCTCCGCCGCGAGCAGGTCGAGGAACCGCACCATCTCCGCTTCCGCGTCGAGCATGCCCTCGTCCATGTTCACGTCGATCATCTGCGCGCCGCCCTCGACCTGGTCGCGGGCGACGTCGAGCGCTTCGTCGTGGCGCCCCTCGCGGATCAGGCGCAGGAACCGCCGCGACCCGGTGACGTTCGTGCGTTCCCCGACGTTGACGAAGTTCGTTTCCTCGCGGATCACGAGCGGCTCCAGGCCGGCGAAGCGGGGGAGGGCGTCGCGCGGGGGCGGGACGCGCGGCGCATGGCGCGCCGCGACCTCCGCGAACGCCGCGACGTGGTCCGGCGTCGTGCCGCAACACCCCCCGATGACGTTCACGAGGCCCGCCTCCAGGAAGCTCTCCAGGACCTCCGTCATGGCGGCCGGCGTCTCGTCGTACGCCCCGAAGGCGTTCGGGAGGCCGGCGTTCGGGTGGACGGTCGTCGGCAGCCACGCGAGGCGCGAGAGCTCCTCGACGTACGGCCGCAACGCCTCGGGCCCCATCGCGCAGTTCAGGCCCACCGACACGAGGGGGGCGTGCTGCACCGACGTCCAGAACGCCTCCAGCGTCTGGCCCGACAGGGTGCGCCCCGACGCGTCGGTGATCGTGCCGCTGATCATGACCGGCACCTCGACCCCCGACGCCTCCGCCACGACGTCGCAGGCGTACAACGCCGCCTTCGCGTTCAGGGTGTCGAACACCGTCTCGATCAGGATCAGGTCCGCCCCGCCCCGCAGCAGCGCCTCGATCTGCTCCCGGTACGCCTCCGCGAGGTCGTCGAACGTGATCGCCCGGTAGCCGGGGTTCTCCACGTCGGGGCTCATCGACGCCGTCCGGTTCGTCGGCCCGACCGAGCCGGCGACGAACCGCGGGCGGTCGTCCGTGGCGAACCGGTCGGCCTCCTCGCGGGCGAGGCGCGCCGCCGCCTCGTTGATCTCCGCGACGTGCCCCTCGAGGGCGTAGTCGGCCAGGCCGACGCTCGTGCTGGAGAAGGTGTTCGTCTCGACGACGTCCGCGCCGGCCAGCAGGTAGCCGCGGTGGATCTCGCGGATCAGGTCGGGCTGCGTGACGCTGAGCACGTCGTTGGCGCCCATCAACGGCTGCGGGTGGTCGGCGAAGCGCGTCCCGCGGAACGCCGCCTCGTCGAGGACGTGCGCTTGGATCATCGTCCCCATCGCCCCGTCGAGGACGAGGACCCGTTCGCGCATCGCAGCGCGCAGCCGCTCCGCGACGCTCACGCGACCTCCCGGCGGAGGAAGGCGACGACCAGCAGGGTCACGAAGATCGCGCCGTACACCGCCATCACCAGGCCGGCGTGCGGCAGCGTCAGGTCCGCGCCGAGCAGGCTGGCGATCTGCGCGCCGCCCGGCCCACCGCCCGCCTCCTCGCCGACCGCCTGCAGCGTCCCCACGACCTCGTCCAACAGCGGTGCGGCGCTCGTGCGGGCGGGCAGGTAGAGGTTGTTGCTGAGGAACCAGCGGGGGACCGCCTCGAGGGTCGCCTGCAGCTCGAGGCCTTGGAACAGGGCGTTGAACCGGTTCAGCGGTTCGAACCCCGCCGTCGCGCGCCACACGGCGTACAGGCCCTCGACGAGGGGCGGCAGGAAGAACGTCGTCACGACGCCCAACGTGACGTTGCGGAGCACGAAGATCGCCAGCGACGCGAACGCCAGCAACGTCGCCAGGTGCGCCCACTGCAGCAGGTACAGGCCCGCCAGGCGGCCCCACGCCCCCTCCGCGGCGGTCGGGAGGAAGGTCGTGCCGATCGCCCCGAACGCCGCCCCGAACACGAACGCGCCCGCCAGCAGCACCCCCAGGAACGCCTGCATCGTCAGGAACGTCCCGGCGAGAACCGCCCGCCGGTCGGGTTCGGCGACGAGGGTGGACTTCCACATCCGGTGGGTGCGCGGTTCGCCGAGCCCCGCCGCCGCCAGCAGCGCGACGGCGATGACGTACGGGCTGGGGCTCAGGTAGGCGGGCGCCACCAGCCCGACGCGGGCCACCCCGAACGGCGAGGCGAGGCCCTGCAGGAGCGTCTTCACCGAGACCGCTTCGCCCTCGACGAACGACCCGGTCAGCGTGACCTGCAGCACCCGCGCGAGCAGCAGCACGAGGACCGGCAGGACGACCCACCAGAGCGCGGCCAGAACGTACATGCGGCGCTTGCGCAGCAGCCGGAACGTCTCCGCCCGCACCACCCGCCCGGTCGCGGCGAGCGCGGCCCTCACGCCGCCCTCCCCGCGTCGGATTCCGTCTTCGCGTCGGGTCCCGCCCCCGCGTCGGCCGGCGGGCCGTCGCCCTCCAGGAGCCGCAGGTAGGCGCCCTCGAGGTCCTCCCCCTCGGTGCGGGCCTCGGTGACGTCGACCCCCGCCCCGAGGAGCCGCCGGAGCAGGTCGGGGACGCCCTCGTGCGCCACGCGCACGCGGACGGCCTCGTCGCCGTCCGCGGCGTCCGCCCCCGGCCCGTCCGCGCCCGCCGCGCGCTGCGCGTCGCCGCGCACCGCGTCGTCGGCGAGGGCGGCGCGCAGGGCGCTCGGGTCGGTCGCGGACAGGCGCAGCGTCACCGTGCGGCGCTGCACCCGGTGGAGGAGGTCGTCGAGCGGCCCGTCGAAGCGGACGGCGCCGTCCTGGATGGCGACGACGCGGTCGACCAACTTCTCGATCTCCGCCAGGATGTGGCTGCTCACGAGGATCGTGACGCCGCCGCGGGCGACGGTGCGGAGGTTCTCGCGGATCTCCGCGATGCCGACCGGATCGAGGCCGTTCGTCGGTTCGTCGAGCAACAGCACGTCGGGCCGGTGCAGCAGCGCGCGGGCGAGCCCGAGGCGTTGGCGCATGCCCTGCGAGTAGGCGCGCACCCGCTTGTCCGCCGCGTGCGTCATGCGCACGAAGGCGAGGATCTCGTCGATGCGGCCGGCGGGGATGCCGCCGTGCAGCGTCGCGGCGTAGTGCAGGTTGGCGCGGCCGGAGAGGTAGGGGTAGAAGCTGGGTTCCTCGATCATCGTCCCCACCCGCCGGAGGGTGGTGCCCGGCACGCGCGCACCGAGGATCTCCGCCCGCCCGTCGTCGGGCCGCACGAGGCCCGCCAGCATGCGCAGCGTCGTCGTCTTGCCCGCGCCGTTGGGGCCGAGGAACCCGACGATCTCGCCGCGTTCGGCGTGCAGGTCGACGTGGTCGACGGCGAGGGCGCGCCCGTAGCGCTTGACGAGGGCGTGGGCGGCGAGGACGGTCATGCCGCGCATGGTACCCGGGGCCCGTCCCCGCCGGCGTTCGGGGGGCGGCATGCGCACGCCGCGTCCGGCGACGCACGCCGCGCGGAGCGCGGGGTAGGATTCCGCTCGCCCGCCCACGCGGCGCGAGACCACCACCCATGGAGGGGGCCATGCCCGTCTACGTCTACAAGAACCTGTCCACCGGCGAGACGTTCGAGGTCGAACAGAGCATCCGCGAGGACGCCTGGACCGAGCATCCCGAGAGCGGCGACCCGGTCAAACGCATCGTGCAGCCCGTCGGCATCGCCTTCAAGGGGTCCGGCTTCTACGTCAACGACTCCAAGAAGGGCGGGGGCGGCGGGGCGTCCAAGGGCGCTGCGAGCGACGCCGGCACGAAGGGCGACGCGAGCGACGGCGGGGGCGGCGCGTCGTCGAGCAACGAATCGGCGGCGACGTCGGAAGGCGGCACCACCGGTGCCGGTGCGTCGGGCGGCGGTGCGAAGGACGGCGGCGCGTCGGGGGCGGGCGCGAAGGGCACCGGCGGCGGGTCGACGAAGACCGACTGACGCGTTGCGGCGCCCGCAGTGGGGCCGGCGCTAGCGGTCGTCGAGGATGCGCAGCTCGAAGAGGGCCGGCCAGCGCTTGCCGGTCACGAGCAGCGTGCCGGTCTCCGGTCGCCAGGCGACGCCGTTGAGGACCGCGTCGTCCGCGAGGGCGGCGCGCTCGTCGTCGGTCAGCAGGTCGCGCAGGTCCAGGTAGCCGTCCACCCGGCCGGAGGCGGGGTCGATGCGCACGAGCCGGTCGTCGTACCAAACGTTCGCCCACACGCGCCCCTCGGCGCACTCCAGTTCGTTGAGGCGCGCCAGCGGTTCGCCGTCGAGGCGCACCTCGCGTCGCTCCAGCACCGCGAACGTGGTGGGGTCGCGCCACGTCAGCGAAGCGCTCCCGTCGCTCATCACCAACCGCTCCCCGTCGAAGCACAGGCCCCAGCCCTCGCCGTCGTAGCGGTGGACCTCGCGTGGGCCGGGTGCGGTGTCGAAGCCGTCCAGCGGCCAGCGGTACGCCTCCCCGCGCTTCCAGGTGAGTTGGATCAGCGTCTCCCCGACGCGCGCGAGGCCCTCGGCGAACACGTCGGCGGGCAGGTAGCGCACCCGCTCGCGGGCGCCGTCCTGCAGGCGGACGCGACGCAGCGACGAGGCGCCGTACAGGCCGGTGCTCTCGAAGAGCGCGCCGTCGTGCCACAGCAGCCCCTGCGTGAAGGCGGCGGGGTCGTGGGGGTAGCGCGCGACGACCTCGTACGGCAGGGCGTCGGCGGGCGGTGGGGAACAGCCGGCGGCGAGGACGACGCTCGCGAGCAGCGCGGCGACGGCGTGCAGGCCGGGCCGGGCGCGGGGCCGCCTCATCGCGCCCCGGTCGCCCCGTCGTCGCCGTCCAGCGTGGCGGCGAGGCCGGTCCAGACGGCGTCGGCGACGGCGGGCTCGGACGGGGTGGCGTCGACGACGATCCAGTCGCCCGCCCGCGCCGCCTCGGCGAGGAAGCCGTCGCGCACGCGGGCGTGGAACGCCGCGCCGCCCGCCTCGAGGCGGTCGGGCGCGCCGCGCCGCGCGGCGCGCGCCAGGCCCTGGTCGGCGGGCAGGTCGAGGAGGACGGTCGCGTCGGGCGTCAGTCCGCCGGTCGCGACGGCGTTCACGCTGCGGACCCAGGCGACGTCCAGCCCCCGCGCATGCCCCTGGTAGACGACGCTCGAGGCGGCGAAGCGGTCGCAGACCACCGTCCGTCCCGCCTCGAGGGCGGGACGGACGCGGGTGCGGACGTGCTCGGCGCGGGCGGCGGCGTACAGCAGGAACTCCGCTTCGGCGCCGAGGTCGACGGTGGCGTCGAGGAGCAGGTCGCGGATGCGTTCGCCGGCCGGGCTGCCGCCCGGCTCGCGGGTCTCGAGTACGTCGTGCCCCGCGGCGCGGAGGCGGGCGGCGAGGCGGGTGGCTTGCGTCGACTTGCCCGCCCCCTCGGGGCCCTCGAACACCACGAACGCGCCGCGGTCGCTCACAGGCCGGTCGGGAGGAGCAGGAACTCGGCGTCGATGCCGTGGACCTCCTCGATGCGCTCGCCGAGCAGCTTCACGCCGACCGTTTCGGTCATGTAGTGCCCGGCGAAGAGGGCGTTGAGGTGCCGTTCGAAGGGGACGTGGAAGACGTCGTGCTTCGGTTCGCCGGTCAGGAAGGCGTCGAGGCCCTCGTCGGCGGCGGTGTGGATCTCGCGCGCCGCAGCGCCCGAGACGATGCCGAGCGATCCGACCTCGAGCTCGCCGCCGGCGTGCACGAGGACGCTCTCGCCGAGCTCGCGCTCGATGGTGTCGGCCAGGTCGCGCAGGCTCACGGGGTTCGGGAAGGTGCCCTTCACGCCGATGGGGTGGCCCTGCCACGTCGCGAAGGGGGCGAGGTCGGCGAGGCCCAACAGCGCCGCGAGCCCCCAGTTGTTGCCGAGTTCGCGGTGGGCGTCGAGGGGGATGTGGGCGGCGTAGAGGCTGAGATCGTGCTCGAGGAGGAAGCGGACCCGCCGGCCCATCATGCCGGTGATCGGTTCCGCGTCGCCCCAGAAGAGGCCGTGGTGGACGATCAACAGGTCCGCACCGACCTCCGCGGCCTGTTCGAAGGCGGCGAGGCTGCCGTCGACCGCGACGGCGACCTTCGTCACCTCGTCGCGGCCCTGCACCTGCAGGCCGTTCAGGGACGGGTCGGGGTAGGCGTGCACGTCGAGGGTGGCGTCGAGCCAACGCACCAGGTCGTCTCGCTTCATGGGGGGAGGGTACCGCGCGGCCGCGCTCGGGTCCCCCGCCGCGCGAGCGGGCGCCGGGCGACGGTTCCCGCGGTCCGCTGCGGCTACCCTCCTTCCGTGAATCGCGCCCTCGCCCGTTCCCTCCCGTGGGTCCTCCTCGTCGTCGCGGCGGCGGCGTCGGTGGCGCTGGTCGTCGCCAGCGGGGACGACCTCCGTAGCCTCGCCGACCTCCGTCCCGGACCGCTGGCGGCGTTGCTGGCGCTGCAGGTCGTCTACCTGGGGGTGCAGAGCATGCGCTTCCACGTCGTGCTCGTGCGGTTCGCCCGCCGTCCGGTGGGGGTGGCGGCGTGGACGCGCCTGTTCGTGTTGGGGCGCTTCTTGAACCTGTTCGTGCCGCAGGCGGGGAACGTCTACCGGGCGGTGGAGTTGCGCCGGCGCTTGGGCGTGACGATCCAGGACTTCCTGGTCGCCTTCGTGAACGCCCCGTGGTTGGCGATGATCCTGAACTTCGCCTTCGGGGCGGTCTTCGTCGCGGCGTTCGCCCGGCACGTGGAGGTGGCGGGGTGGCCGTTGTGGGCGGGCTTGGTCGCGGCGACGGCGGTGACGGCGTTGGCGCCGCTGGTGGCGTTGGCGATCCTGCCGCTCTTCCCCGAGCGCCTGCGCGCGACGGCGTGGGCGCGGGCCCGCCTCGCGGAGATGGTGGCGGTGACGCTCGCGAGCGTCCGCGAGGGGCGGTACCTGGCGCGCGTGACCGGGTGGACGGCGGTCGCGTTCGTGCAGGCGTCGGTGCTGGTGTGGGTGAGCTTCGCGGCATTGGGGGTCGGGGCGGGGGTGGCGGAGGCGGTCGCGTTCTACGTGTTGTTGCAGGTCGCGACGTACGTGCAGGTGACGCCCGGGAACCTGGGGGTGCAGGAGTTGGCGTTCGCGGCGTTGTCGGCCGGGTTCGGCGCGTCGGCGGCGGACGGCGTGCTGGTCTCGACGGTGGTGCGCGTGACCGGGGTCGCGGCGTTGCTCGTCACCGCCCTGCCGGCCGGTGGGTTGGAGGCGCTGCGGGCGACGCGCGCCGGGACGGTCGCGGCGGAGGCGCAGCGGCCGGGCTCGACCGGTGCGTCGGGCACGCGGGTGGAGGGGGTCGTGGACGGGCCGGGGGCGTGACGGCGGGGGGGCGTCGTCGCCCGCCGCTTGACGTAGCTGCGTCCGGGGGCGTACACTTGCTTTTGCGCTCGCGAACAGGGGTTCGCCCCGCGGGCCGCGCTCCATGACAGTCCGATTCGCAACGACCCGTCGATTTCGACGCGATTCGGGAGGCTCCGTTCCTTCGGGAGGGGGGCTTCACACGGATCGCCGGGAGGGTAGGCGAGCTTCGGCTCGAACCGCCTCCCATGACGCAGGGTTGACACGGTCTGCGGGGATTGGCATACTTGGAATTCGCGCCTCAGGGCGCGGGGCTCCTTGACAATCCGATTCGCAACGACCCGTCGATTCTGTACTACACACTGCAAAACGGGTTGCCGGACCCTTGGTTTCCGGCACTGTTTTGGAGAGTTTGATCCTGGCTCAGGATGAACGCTGGCGGTGTGCCTTAGACATGCAAGTCGAACGAAGACCCTCGAACCGATCGCTTCGGTGTGACGTTCGTGGGGACTGAGTGGCGAACGGGTGAGTAACACGTGGGTGACCTACCCCCAAGTCCGGGACAACAGCTGGAAACGGCTGCTAATACCGGATGTGCTCGATCCTCCTGTGGTTCGAGTAAAGTTTTTCGCTTGGGGATGGGCCCGCGGCGCATCAGCTTGTTGGTGGGGTAATGGCCTACCAAGGCGACGACGCGTAGCCGGCCTGAGAGGGTGATCGGCCACAGGGGCACTGAGACACGGGCCCCACTCCTACGGGAGGCAGCAGTTAGGAATCTTCCACAATGGGCGAAAG
>CAJXOA010000017.1 GCA_913057685.1 uncultured Trueperaceae bacterium | reverse complement strand
CGGCAAGTTCATATAGAAGAAACAGGTAGGCCAACTGCACCGGGGAAAACCCCAGCGTATGAAAATGCAGCAAGACCAACATGCGCAGCGCGCCATCGGTCAGCATGAAGGCCCAATAGGCCGCCGTTACTGCGACATAGGCCGCGAACCCCTCGGGCCGCGCGGTATCGCTCATGGGGCCGCGCCCAGCATCAGCGCCACGTCGACCAGCCGGTGGGCATAGCCCATCTCGTTGTCATACCAGACGTAAAGCTTCACCTGCGTGCCGTTCACCACCATGGTCGAGGGCGCATCGACAATCCCCGAGCGCGTGTCATTGGTGTAATCCGCGCTGACCAGCGGCCGCTCCTCATAGCCGAGGATACCCTGCAACGGCCCCTCGGCGGCGGTCTTGAGCAGCGCGTTCACCTCCTCCACGCTGGTGTCCCGGTCCCTCATCGCCGCGGCGGCCAACCGGACTTGGGCCTTGGTGAGCGCGAACTTTCGCCCGCCCTTCCGCCCGCGCGCCCGCGCCGCGGCGTGGGGGGACGGCCCGCCGTCCCCCCGCCCGCCCGAAGCCCCCCGCGCCCCCCTGCATCGCCGCATAGGAGCTCCCGTGTCCCTCGTCACGACCCGCGCGGCCGCGCGCCGGATCCCATGGGGATGGATCCTCGGTCTCGGCATCCCCGCCCTTATCTTCGTTCGCATCTATTACCTCGTCGCCGTCGCCGGCGAACGCGATCTGGCGTTCTTCCTCGGCGCGGCGCTGCAAGCCATGCAGCTCGGCAGCCTCTACGCGCTGATCGCGTTGGGCTACACGATGGTGTACGGCATCATCCGCCTCATCAACTTCGCGCACGGCGAGGTGTTCATGGTGGGCGCCTTCACCAGCTACTTCCTGTTCACCCTCGCGCCGTTCGCGCTCCCCTGGGCGCTGCTGTGGTCGGCCCTGCTCGCGTGGGGCGTGACGTTCGTGCTCAACCTGTGGCGCGGCTCCATGCGCGACCCGCTCGTGCTGGCCGGCGGTGGGGTGGCGTTCGTCGCCTTCGCGGCGGTCCTGAGCACGTCGGGCCTGAACTGGTTGGCGGCGATGCTGCTGGCGATGCTCACGACCGGCGTGCTGGGCGTCGTCATCGACCGGGTGGCGTACCGGCCCCTCCGCGGCGCGCCGCGCATCAGCCTCCTGATCACCGCCATCGCGGTGTCGTTCCTGCTGCAGAACACCGGCCTGATCCTCTTCACCCGCAACCAGACCCCCTACCGCCCCGGGACCTCCTGGACGGAGTTCCTGCAGTTCGACGTCGCGGCGGGCACGGTCTACACCAGCCGCCTGGTGTTCCTCATCCCGATCGTCACCGCCATCCTGGTGGCGGCCCTGACGCTGTTCGTCACCCGCACCCGCCTCGGCAAAGCGATGCGCGCCAGCGCCCAGGACGCGGAAACCGCGCAGATGATGGGCGTCAACGTCAACCGCGTCATCGCCACGACCTTCCTGCTGGGCTCCATGCTCGCCGCCGCCGGCGGCGTGCTGTGGGGCCTGAACTTCGGGAGCCTCAACCAACCCGCCGTCCTCGGCATCCTGCCCGGCATCAAGGCGTTCGCCGCCGCGGTCATCGGGGGGATCGGGAGCCTGCCCGGCGCGGTGATCGGCGGGGTGCTGCTGGGCTTCCTGGAGAACTTCGTCACCGCCCTCTTCCCCCGCACCGGGGACTTCCCCGGCCTGACGGAGTACAAGGACACCTTCGCCTTCGCGCTGTTGATCGTCGTGCTGCTGATCCGTCCCTCCGGCATCGTCGGGGAGGACCTGTCGGAGAAGGTGTGATGCCCGGCGAACGGCCCATCGCCCGCAACACCCTGTTGACCCTCGGCGTCGTCGCGATCGTCGGGCTGCTCCTCGCCTGGGCGCAGGGGGTGGGCGGCGCGAAGCTGAACGACACCCTCGCCCTGTTCGCGATCTGGGGGATCGCGGCGTTGTCGCTCAACCTCGTCAACGGCACGACCGGCATCCTCTCGCTCGGGCACCACGGCTTCATGCTGATCGGCGGGTACGTCACCGCCCTGTTGATCCTGCCCGACTCCGCCCGCCAGCAGATCTCCTCCAGCGCGCGCAGCGCCATGACGCCGTTCACCCTGGGGTTGTCGGTGGAGGGGGCGTTCGCCGCCCTCGGCCTCCAGGCGCTCACGACCCCCGGCACCCTCTGGGTGCGGTTCCTCGTCGCGCTGCTGGTCGGGGGGCTGGTGGCGATGGTGTTCGGCCTGATCGTCGGCATCCCCAGCCTCCGCCTCAAGGGCGACTACCTGGCGATCGTCACGTTCGGGTTCGGGGAGATCATCCGCCTCACCGCCTCCACCAGCCTGTTCGCGCCGTTCACGAACGGCGCGCTCGGGTACGCCGGCGTCCCCAGCGAGTTCGGCAAGTCGCTCGGGTGGACGTTCGCGCTGCTCGGGATCACCCTGTTCGTCCTGACGAAACTGAAGTTCTCCAGTCACGGGCGGGCGCTGCAGGCGATCCGCGAGGACGAGATCGCCGCGGAGGCGATGGGCGTGGCGTTGGCCCGCCACAAGGTGATGGCGTTCGCCATCAGCGCCTTCTTCGCCGGCATCGCCGGCGGTTTGTGGGTGTCGTACCTCTCCGCCGCCCGCCTGGACTTCTTCTTGTTCTTCCTCACCTTCTTCTTCCTCGTCGCGATCAGCGTCGGGGGGACGGGGTCGTACACCGGCGTGCTGATGGGCACCGCGGTCGTCGTGTTCGTCCAGCAGTACGGCGACCCGCTGGAGCAGACGTACCCGCTCGAGACCTGGTTCGCGCTGGTGGGGGCGTTGGTCCTCGCCGCGGGGCTGGGCGGCGCCTGGTTCCGTCGCCGCACCCGCCTCCGGCCGGTCTGGCACCCCCTCACGGTGATCCTCGCGGCGATCGGCGCGGTCGTCCTGGCCGTCGCCCTCCTCGCCCCGAACTGGGCGCCGTTCGACGGCACCTTCCAGGCGTTCGGGATGCGCCGCATCCTGCTCGCGGTGTTGTTGATCACCATCATGGCGCTCCGCCCCGAGGGGATCATGAGCCGCGCGGAGTTCAGTTGGGCGTGGCTGCTGCGCGAACGCACGGCGGAACCCAGCGACGAGGAACGCGCGCAGGACGCCTGGCTCTCCAACCCCGACCTGAACCGTCCCGGCGGGGCGGCGGACGCGGGGGGCGCAGGGGACGCAGGGGACGCGGCGTCGACCGCGGTGGGGCGCTACGACTACGCCTCCGACCACCCGAGCGCGCAGGGCGACCCGCTCCCGCGGGCGCTGCTGGACGAGGACGGACCCGGCGCGCACCCGCTCCTCGAGCGGGGGTCGAAACCCCGCGACGTCCAACGCTACGGCAGCGCGGGCGACCCCGCCTTCCACGAGGACGGTTCCGAGGGCGCCCCCGAGGGCGTACCGGAGGGTGCCGCGTCCGGACCCGACCCCGAGGACGCGGACGGCGCAGCGGGCGACGCGCGCGGGGACGAACGCCAGGACGAACACCAGGACGAACGCGACGACGAGGGGAGGGCCTGACGTGTCGATGTTGAGCGTACGCGACGTCAGCAAGAGCTTCGGGGGGCTGCAAGCCACCCACCAGCTGAGTTTCGACGTCGAGCCCGGCGAGATCGTCAGCGTCATCGGGCCCAACGGGGCGGGGAAGACCACCCTGTTCAACCTGATCACCGGCGTCTACACGCCCGACGAGGGCGACATCCAACTCGAAGGCACCTCGCTGGTCGGGCGGTCGCCCGACCAGGTGGTCGGCGCGGGCATCGCGCGGACGTTTCAGAACCTGCGCCTGTTCACGAACCTCTCGGTCCTCGAGAACGTCCTGATCCCGCAGCACCGCCGCCGGCACGTGCCGTGGTGGCAGGCGGTCCTGCGGACGCGCAGCTACCGCGAGGCGGAACGCGTGATGCACGAGCGCGCCCTCGAGGCGCTGTCGTTCTTCGGGCCGCGCCTGATGAGCTTCCGCCTGCACCAACCGGTGTACGTGCTGTCGTACGCGAACCGGCGGCGGACCGAGATGGCGCGCGCGATGGCGACCGGCGCGAAGATGCTGTTGCTCGACGAGCCCAGCGCCGGCATGAACCCGAAGGAGACGAAGGAGATCACCCAGATCATCCGACGCATGCGCGACGAGGGCGGCTACACGATCCTGCTCGTCGAGCACAAGATGAACCTCGTCGGGGAGATCAGCGACCGGGTGATCGTCCTCGATTACGGCCGCAAGATCGCCGAAGGCGCCTACGAGGACGTCGTGAACGACCCCGCGGTGCTCGAGGCGTACCTCGGGAAGCGCAGCGACGACGCCAGCGAGGAGGGGGCGGCATGAGCGACGCGGCGCAGGAGACCCTGCTCGAGCTGCGCAAGGTCACCACCCACTACGGGCCGATCCGGGTGCTGCACGACGTCGACATGGTCATCCACCCCGGCGAGATGGTGTGCCTGCTCGGGGGGAACGCCTCGGGCAAGTCGACGACGCTCAAGACGATCCTCGGGATCGTGCGGGTGTCGGAGGGGGAGATGGTGTTCCGCGGGGAGCGGGCCGACACCCTCACGACCGCGCAACGCATCGAGCGGGGCATGGCGGTCGTGCCGGAGAACCGGCGGATCTTCCCGAAGATGACCGTGCGCGAGAACCTCGAGATGGGGGCGTACCTCCGCAACGACCGCAAGGGCATCCGCGAGGACGTCGACTACGTCGTGAACCTGTTCCCCCGCATCGGGGAACGCCTGAACCAGCAGGGCGGCACCATGTCCGGCGGCGAGCAACAGATGTTGGCGATGGGGCGGGCGTTGATGAGCCGCCCGAAACTGATCCTGATGGACGAACCGTCGATGGGCCTCGCGCCGCTGTTCGTCGAGAAGATCTTCGAGATCATCAAGACCGTCAACGACGAAGGGATCAGCGTCTTCGTCGTCGAGCAGAACGCGAACGTCGCGCTGTCCATCGCCGACCGCGGCTACGTGCTGCAGACCGGCGAGGTGGTGCTCAGCGGACCGGCGCAGGAACTGCTGCACAACGAGGCGATGAAGAAGGCGTACCTGGGCGACGTCTGAGGCGCGCCGCACGCCCCCTCCCGCCCGACGGAGACGGCCGCCCCGGTGGGCGGCCGTCGCCATGGTGCGTCGTCGCGGGGGCCGGCGTCAGCCGGCTTCGTTCAGGCGCAGGTACCAGCGGCGGTAGTCGTGGTACTTGGACGGGTCGTCGTTGCGGATCTCCTCCATCGTGGCCGGCGCCTTGACGATCGCCGGGTCGCCCGGCGTCCAGTCGGCGGGCGTCGACATCGCCTGCGCGTCGGAGAACTGCAGCGCGTCGAGGAAGCGCAGGACCTCGGGGATGCTGCGCCCGACGTTGAGCGGGTAGTACAGCATGCCGCGCAGGACCCCCTCGGGATCGATGAGGAAGACCGCGCGGACCGCGGCGGTCTCCGACGCGCCGGGGTGGATCATGCCGAACGTGTTCGAGACCTTCATGTCGAGGTCGGCGATGACGGGGAAGGGGACCTCCTCGCCGGTCATCTGCTCGAGGTCGTTCAGCCACGCCAGGTGCGCGTGGACGGAGTCGATCGACAGCCCGATCAACTTCGCGCCGCGCGCCTCGAAGGCGCTCGCTTCGCGGGCGAAGGCGAGGAACTCGGTGGTGCAGACGGGCGTGAAGTCGGCGGGGTGGCTGAACAGCACGACCCAGTGCCCCCGGTAGTCGGAGAGGGCGATCCGGCCCTGCGTGGTCGTGGCGGTGAACGCCGGCGCCGGTTCGTTCAGGCGCGGGAGGGTCGGCCCGTGGGACGCGTCGGGCGTGGCGTGGGGATCGGACATGGGATCGGACGTGGCATCGGACATGGTGGCCTTTCGGGCGGGGGGAACGACCCCGCCGATACCCCTTGGGGGTATGCGCCGGCAGGGTAGCACCCGCGCCTCCCCCCGCCCAGGGACATCGACCCGTTCCGACGTGACCTCGGCCGAGGGGTCGCCCCGGGCCGCCGGACCGCGCGGTACCGTCGCCCCATGCCGCGGCCCGCCCCACCGCACCGCACCGCCCTGCACCGCACCCCACCCGTCCTCGCCGCCGCCCTCGGCCTCCTCCTCGCCGCCGCCTGCGCGCAGGACCCCCCCGCCCTCGACCCGCGCTGCGAGGCGGGCGCCACGGCGATCCACGCCGTCCAGGGCGACGGCCCCACCTCCCCCCTCGAGAACCGCCGCACCACCGTCCAGGGGGTCGTGACCGCCGCCTTCCGGGTCGACCCGCCCGCCCCACGGCCCTTCGCCTCCCCGTCGAATCGGCCGACCTGGAGGTCATCGAGGTCGACGGGCGTTAGCGCTCGCTAGCGGTTTGCTCCGCATCGATCCACCCGTCCAGGCCGTCGAAGATTGCCTCGAACGACGACGCCGGAATCCCGACGACCCCGTTGCGGTCGCCGACGACGAGGTCGTGCGGCGCAAGCCAGGTCGAGCCGATGGCGAGTCTGGTGTCGTGCGTCCCTACCGCAGCGGCGTCGCTACGGTTCGGTCGCACGCCGCGCGCCACCACTGGAAGCGTGCCCGCCTCCAGGGCGGCGACGTCGCGCACCATGCCGTCGATGACGACGCCCGCCACGCCCCGAGTGGTCGCCGCGGCTGCGAGGCGGTCGCCGAACACCGCGACGGAAGGGTGGTTCGAGCGCACGACCAGGACGTCACCGCGCCGCAACGTGGGAACGATCGTGCGAATCGGCGCGACCCCGCCGTTCGTGTGCACCGTCCGCGCGCGCCCCACGAAGGTGGGGGCGCCGAACCGCGCCTTCCAGTCGACGTCCAGTACGCGGACGTCGGCGTGGTCGCTGAGGATGCACGTGAGGTCACCGTCCCCCAGGTGTGGACGAAGCGCATCGACGAGCGCGTCGCCGACCGCTTCCACGCCAAGTGTCCGTCCGGTCATGGCGACGTTGAGGACGGCGATTCCGCGAGACGGTGCCAGAGCCGAGCCCACGCCTCGAGGCCGAGCTCGAACCGCTCGGGGCGGTAGAACTCGTTCGGAGCGTGGATGTTCTCGTCGGCCGTGCTGAAGGAGAAGAAGAGGGTATCGGCCCCCAACACGTCGCGGAAGGTCGTGACGATCGGAACGCTGCCCCCCATCCCCACCGTCTCCGCGGGACGCCCGAAGACCGTTTCGAGGACCTCGCGGGCGATGCTCAGCCCGGGGTGGTCGGCCCGTACGGCGTACGCAGGGGCGCCCGGACCCGACCGCTGGACGCTCACGCGCACGCCCTCACCAGCTCGCGCCTGGAGGTGGTTTTCGATAGCGCGTGCCACGCGATCGGGATCCTGGTCGGGCACCAACCGAGCGGTCAGTTTCGCGAATCCCGAAGCTGGGACGATCGTTTTCGTTCCGGCGCCTTGGTAGCCCCCACCGATACCGTTGACCTCCAGCGTAGGTCGGTGCCACTGGCGGGCCAGCGTGCCGAACCCCGGCTCGCCGTGGAGGGCGGGTACTCCGACCGCGTCGGCGTAGCGGTCGTCGTCGTGCGGAAGCGTACCGAGTCGCGTCGCTCGCTCGGGGGAGAGGGGCACGACGCCGTCGTAGAACCCCGGTACCGCGACGCGGCCGTCCTCGTGCAGGCCGGCGACGAGGGCAGCGAGGGCGTGCAGCGGATTCTGGACCGCCCCGCCGTGTCGGCCGGAATGTAGGTCCTGCGTCGGACCGTCCACGCGAACCTCCAGACCGACCATTCCGCGCGTGCTCGTCGTAATCGTCGGGACGTCTGCGCGCCACATGCCACCGTCGGCGGAAAGGACCATGTCGCACGCCAGGCGGTCGGCGTGTCGCCGCACCACGTCGCCGAGGTGCGGACTACCGATCTCCTCCTCGGTTTCGATCAGGAAGCGCAGGTTGACCGGGGGATCGCCGTGACGGAAGAACGCCTCGGCGACGAGGAGGGGGATGAGGGCGGAGCCCTTGTCGTCGGAGATCCCGCGGGCGTACCAGCGTCCGTCGCGTTCGCTCAAGGTGAACGGCGGCGACGCCCAGGCCTCCCACGGGTCCGGGGGTTGGACGTCGGCGTGTCCGTAGACCGTCACGGTCGGCGCACCGGGGGCGCCGTTCCATTCCGCGACGACGGCGGGATGCCCAGGGGTCTCGACGACCTTGACGTCCATCGCGCCGGTGCGTTCGAGGCGTCCCGCAACCCATTCCGCGGCACGGCGTACGTCTGCGGCGTGCGAGGGATCGGTCGACACCGAGGGGATGGCGACGAATTCGGTGAGCGACGCACGATGCGATGCGGCGTGCTGGCGGAGGTCGGCGAGGACGGCGTCGAGCGCGGCGGGCCTCATCGCCGGTGACCTCCGTCGATCGAGAGGACCTGCCCCGTGATCCATGCGCTCTGCGTGCTTGCGAGGAAGAGCACGCCGTGTGCGATGTCCTCCGCCGTGCCGAGGCGTTTGAGCGCGATGGAATCCACGAGGTTTGCCTGCCCCTCCTCTCCGAGGTCGTTCCACTGCCGTTCGGTCGTGGGGTTGGACCGTACGAAGCCGGGGGCGATGGCGTTTACCGTTACCCCCCACGGCCCGAGTTCGTGCGCCATCTGGCGCGTGAATCCGATGAGCGCGGCCTTCGCGGAGGCATACGCTTGGATGCCGGTGAGGCTGACGCCGAGCCCTGCGCCGCTGGCGATGTTGACGATGCGACCCGACCGGGCACGCTTGAACCAGGGGGCGGCGACCGACGTCGTGTGGAAGGCCGCATCCACGTTGACGGCGTAGATCGCCTGCCAGTCGGATTCGGGCACGGTTTCGACGGGGCGTCCCGTCTGGCCCAGGACCCCGCCCGCGTTGTTGACGACCACGTCGAGGCGGTCGTGGCGCTCCGCGGCCCCCTCCATCCACGCCGAGACTGCTTCACGGCGCGTGACGTCGACCTCGGCGACGTCGACGTGGGTCCCCCGTGCGTCGGCCATCTCCGCGGTGTGCGCGAGGCCGTCAGCGGCGACGTCGGCGGCGAACACGTTCGCGCCGGCGTCCGCGAACGCGAGGGCGATCGCCCGTCCGAAGCCGTGCGCGGCGCCCGTCACCAGGACGACGTCGCCGTCGAACCGTACGTTCATGCCAACTCCGCGGCGTCCGTCAGTGCGCGCAACGTGTCCCACGCCTGGGGGCGCCGCCCCTCCTCGACGTCGTGGATCAGGGCGACGAGGCGCTCCAGGGTCGGCGTGGGGAGCCCCGCGGCGTTCGCGCGGGCGACGATCGGACCGAACTGGGCGTCGATTTCGGTCCGGCGCTTGCGCACCGCCAGGTCGCGCCACACGCCGCTGTGGGTCTTGGCGGAGCCCCGGTTGTGCCTCACCATCGCGTCGTAGGAGGCCGCTCGGCTGGAGGTCGTTCCCGCTGGACCGAAGGCCACGGGATCGAAGCCGTTGAAGCCGAGGGGGATGACCCCCTCGTGGTGCGCGACCCGAAGCACTTCGTCGGCCAGGGCGTCCAAGAGGGGGCGGACGTCGCGCGCCTCGAGGACGTCGGCGATGCTTTCGTTGGTGAGCGCACTTGCGAACAGCATCGCGCCGTACCCCATCTTGCCCCACAGGTAGCCCCACACGTTGTCGGTGATCCGCGTGTCCGGATCGAAGGTGCGCACGAGGGCGTGAAGGGCGATGAGGCGGTCGGTCGTGCGACCGTCGAGTTCGCCGATCGCCACGGTGCCCCGACCCCCGAAGTGAATCCGTCCCGGCTCCAGGTAGTCGGCCCCGAAGTTGACGAAGGCACCGACGGTACGCTCGCGACCGACGCGTTTCTCGATCGTCCATTCGTTCAAGCCGTTCTGGAACGAGGCGACGTACCCGTGCTCGTGGAGGAACGGTTCCAGGGCGTCCAGTGCGTCGGAGGTGTGCTGTGCCTTGGTGCAGAGAAGGATCGCGTCGTACGTGCCGGTGAGTTCGTCGGGGGTGAAGGCGGGGAGCCGTACGTCGAACGTGTCGACGGGCCCCTCGATCGACAGGCCATCGTGGCGAATCGCATCGACGTGGTCCGTTGCGGTGTCCACGAGCGTCACGGTGTGCCCGGCGGCATGGGCGTACGCCCCGATCGTTCCGCCGATCGCGCCCGCCCCCCAGATGAGGGTCCTCATGCGCTCCACGGTCCTTCGATGGCGTCGCGGGTTTCCGCGACGCCGACCTCCCAGAGTTCCAGCATCACCTCGTCGGCCTTGGCGTAGACGCCTCCCATGTTGCCGTCCCCGACGTAGGTGCGTACGTCGTTGGGCGCGAGGGCGCGGAGGACGTCGAAGTCGACCATAGGCTTCGCGGTGGTGGGGACGTCGCGCTCCCCGTCGACCCGCGTCCACGGGAACGTCTCCATCCACGAGGCGTGCGAAGCGGCCGGGTCGATCGATTGCACCTTCGCCCACGTCCGTGGGGCGCTCCACCAGTCGTGCCAGCGCACGCTCGTTCCGGGGTGGTCCATCATCCATTCCTGCAACAGGCCGCGTACGCCCGCGTTGCCGCCGTGGCCGTTCACGAAGAGGATTCGCCGGAACCCCTGCCGCGCGAGGCCGTCCATCAGGTCGCGGAGAAGGGAAAGGTACGTGTCCATGCGCAAGGTCAGGGTGCCGGGCCACGCGGTCTGGTACGGCGTGAGGCCGTAGTTGACGCCGGGCATGACCGGCACCCCGAGCGGTTCGGCGGCCTCGAGAGCGACCCTCTGCGACAGGATGTTGTCCACGCCGAGGCTCAGGTAGGCGTGTTGTTCGAGGCTTCCAAGCGGAACGACGACGCGATCGTCGTGCTGCAGGTACGACTCGATGTCGAACCAGGTCATGTCGTGGACGTGCATGTGGCCTCCTTCGGCGGGGTCGGTGCCGCGGACGTCGCTGCGTGCACCTCGGGGACGATGTTCTCCTCGATCCAGACGGGGTCCGGATCGTGTCGGTATTCGAACGCGTACAGGTCGGGAGGGAGTCGTTCCAACACGGCGTCCGCGCCGGTCGAGTAGATGATGACGTCACTCGTTGCGACGAGAGCGTCGACGTCGGGGGCGTCCAGGACGGTGCCCCGAACGTCGGCGACGTGGCCTGCGTATGAGCGCACGCCGTCCAGGAACGTGGGCAGGAACGACGGTAACGCCGAGACGACACCCACCCTGCTGAAGGGGGACAGGGTCGCGAGGGCGCTGCGGACGCTGGACTGCGGGAGGAACCGGAGTGACGTCACACGCGGACCCCGCCCGGCTAGGCGCGTCTGCAGCTCGCGTCGGCGGTAGGCGAACGTGAGTGCGAGGTCGGCACGCGACACGTTCTCGAGCGTGTCGCCGTGAAGCCGTTCGAACGTCGTTGTGGAGACCTGGCAGCTTGGACCGAGGCGCTCGGCGAGGGTGCGTCCGTAGCGGGCGGTTGCCTCGTCGAAGACCCCCACCAGGTAAACGTTCACCCGCGTGTGCCGGTCCTCCGATCGGAGGCGGATGGCGAAGAGGGCGGCGAGTTCGTCGCGTGTCATGCCGCTGCGCTCGGAGAGCCGAACGAGTTCGTCGATGGCGCGATGGATGGCGGGAAGGCGGAGGTTCGGGGTCGCGTCGCCGTCGCGGCGTGCGACGAAGGTTCCGCGTCCGGGAACGGTTTCGATGAGTTCCCGTTCGCGCAGGGCCTTGAAGACGTTGGACACCGTTACGGGCGAGAGCGAGAGCTGGTCGGCCAACTCCCGGACCGAGGGAAGGCGGCTCTCCGCTGCGAGCCGCCCCGTCGCGATGCCGTACTCGATTTGCCCGACGAGTTGCGCGTGGAGAGAGACGGGCAGGTCGCGATCGACGTGGAGGGGAAGGGGGGGCGGGACCTCCGTGGGCTTCATACGGCCCTACCGTACAGAGCAAGTGATACGGCGGAATGCATGAAGCGAGTGTAACAGGAAAATCCTTGCATTGTTGACGTAGGAAAATGCATGCCGTTACACTCGGCGCTAACACTCTGGGTGCGAAGTTCGTCTTCGAGGCCCGGCGTGTTCATCTTCGATCCGATTGCCGTCGGCCCACGCGGGTACGCCGGGGTCGGGACTCCAAGGAGGAGGTTCCATGAAACGCGGAATTCTGTCGCTCGTTGCTCTACTCGGAATCTCGAGCGGTGCGGCGGTCTGGGCGCAGTCCACCGACGAGCTCGTGATCGTACGTCCCTCGGATCCGGTCTCGCTCGACGCGCAAGAGGAAACCACCGCTCCGGGCGCCTGGGTGTTCGGCAACGTCATCGAGCCCCTCATCACGCTGAACGCCGACATGGAGATCGAGCCGCGCCTCGCGGAGCGGTGGGAATTCGTCGACGACACGCGCCTGCGCTTCTACCTCCGCGAAGGCGTCGAGTTCCATGACGGAACGCCGTTCAATGCCGACGCCGTGAAGTTCACGTGGGATCGCGCGTTGTTCTCCGACCCTCCCGGCCGCTGGGCCAGCCTCGCCGGACCGATCGCGGCGGTCGAGGTCGTCGACGAGTACACCGTCGACATCGTGGCGGAGAGGCCCTACGGCCCCCTCCTCCTCACCAGCACGATGGTGTACACCGGAGTCGTGAGCCCGGCCGCCGTCGAACGACTCGGCGACGACTACGCTCGGAATCCCGTCGGGACGGGCCCGTTCGAGTTCGTCGAGTGGCGCACCAACGAGAGCATCACGCTGGAAGCGAACGACGACTACTGGCGGGGCCGCCCCGACCTGGACCGCGTGGTCTTCCGGACCGTCCCCGAGGCCGGTGCCCGCACCCTGGCGTTGCAGTCGGGGGAGGCGGACATGCTCCTCAAGCCCAATCCCGCCGACCTGGCCTCGTTCGAGTCCAGTGACGAATTCGACGTGCTTGCCGCGACCGGATTGCGGGTGTTCTACCTCGGCTTCAACCTCGAGCGGAGCCCGCTCGACGAGCCGCTGGTGCGCCAAGCGATCGCGCACGCCATCGACGTGCCCGGCATCGTCGAGAACCTCTTGGAGGATGCCGCGACGGTCCCGACGAGCGTGATTTCGCCTGGGGTGCTCGGTTACGCCGACATGAACCTCGACGAACGCTACCCCTACGACCCAGACGCCGCCATCGCCCTCCTCGAGGAGGCTGGCTTTACGCAGAACGACGACGGGATCATGGAACGCGACGGTGAGCCGCTCACCCTGCAGATGCTTCCTGCGGCGGGCCGCTACCTTCAAGACCAGGAGGTCGCCGAAGTCATCCAGGAGTTCCTGCGCCAGGTCGGCATTCAGGTCGAGTTGAACGTGTTCGAGTGGGCGACGACGTTCACGCAGCTGCGTGAAGACCCCCTGCAGTACGACATGTTCAGCTTCGGGTGGCTCACGACGACCGCCGACGCCGACTACACGATGTACTCGAACTTCCGCAGCGACCAGTTCCCGCCCGACAGCTGGAACAGCTGGCGTTACGCGAACGACGAGGTGGACGCGCTGCTCACGCAGGCGCGTGAGGAAACCGACGTCGCGACGCGCGAAGACCTCTACGCGGAGGTGCAAGCGATCCTCGCCGAGGACCTGCCCGCCGTGCCGATCTACAACACCATCGAAGTGACCGTCGTCGGCTCCGACGTCGAAGGCTTCGAAGCCCACCCCATCGAGTACAACCTCGACCTGTACCCGGTCTCCAAGGCCGAGTAGGAGGAACCGGACGGGACCGGGGGCGTTCGCCCCCCGGTCCCGCCTGCATCATGCTGGCCTATCTCATCCGCCGAATCTTGCTTGCCGTCCCGATCCTGCTGGGCGTCGTCGCCGTCGTCGTGATCTCGCTCGAGATCGTGCCCGGCGACCCCGTCGCGTTGATGCTCGGCGAGTTCGCCACCCCGGAATCGATCGAGGCCACACGCGCCGACCTCGGCTTGGACCGTCCCCTCCTCGTACGGTACGTCGAGTACATCGCGAACGTCTTTCAGGGGGACTTGGGGACGTCGATCAAGGACCGCCGTCCCGTCGCGACGATCATCGGGGAGACGCTGCCCGCCACCGCGCAGTTGGCTGGCGTCGCGATCCTCGTCGCGCTCGCCGTCGGCCTCCCCCTCGGGGTCGCATCCGCCGCTCGTCCCCACGGCGTCGTCGACAACGCCGTGCGCGTCCTCTCGCTGGCGGGCCTCTCCATGCCGGTGTTCTGGACCGGACTCGTGTTCATCGTGATCTTCAGCGTCGAGCTCGGCTGGTTCCCCGTCGCGGGACGCGGCTCGTGGCGGCACTACGTTCTCCCGTCGATCACCCTGGCGCTCCCATCGATCGCGATCCTCGCGCGCATGACCCGCGCCAGCCTTCTCGAGGTGCTCCAGGAGGACTACGTCCGAACGGCGCGAAGTAAAGGCGTCGGGTCGCTTCGGATCCTGTACAAGCACGCCCTCCGCAACGCCCTCATCCCCGTCATCACCGCACTTGGTTTGCAGTTGGGCCAGATGCTGGGCGGCGCGGTGCTCACCGAGACCGTCTTCTCCTGGCCCGGTCTCGGGCGCCTCACCGTCTTCGCCATCTTCAATCGTGACTACTTGCTCGTCCAAGGGGTCGTCCTCGTGCTCGCGACGATCTACGTCAGCGTCAACCTGCTCGTCGACATCAGTTACGGCTTCCTCGACCCCCGCGTGAGGTACGCATGAGCGCCCCCACCACCGATGCGAACGCCCCAACGCGGGGAACGTGGAAGCGGTTCCGACGCAACCGACTGGCGGTACTGGCCCTCGGGGTCGTGCTGCTGACGGTGTTCGCCGCCGTCTTCGCGCCGTGGATCGCTCCCTACGACCCCGCGGCGCAGAGCCTGTTCGACCGTCGCGCGGCTCCCGGAGCCGACTACCTCCTCGGGGCCGATGCGTTCGGTCGCGACATTCTGTCGCGCATCATCTTCGGCGCTCGGATTACGCTGCTCGTCAGCCTCACGTCGGTGGGGATCGGCGTGGCGGTCGGGGGCGCACTCGGGACGATCGCGGGGTACTTCGGCGGCTGGATCGATACCGTCGTCATGCGCCTCATGGACGTGCTGCTCGCCTTTCCCTACCTGTTGTTGGCGATCATCATCGTCAGCGCCTTGGGGCCGGGCCTCACGAATACCATCGTTGCCATCGGCATCTGGACGGTGCCCGCCTTCGCGCGCATTTCGCGGGGTTCGGTCGTCGTTCTCCGCGAACGGGACTTCATCGGGGCGGCGCGTGCGCTCGGCGCGAACGACGCGCGCGTCGTCGGTCGGCACGTCGTCCCCAACTTCGTCGCCACGCTCCTGGTGTACGGCAGCCTGTACCTCGCCTACGCCATCCTGATGGAGTCCGCTCTGTCGTTCCTCGGCCTCGGCGTCCAGCCTCCCACCCCGACGTGGGCGGGCATGATCGCTGCGGGCCGCGACTACATCACGAGCGCACCGCACATCGCCCTCATTCCCGGCATCGCCATCGCTTTGGTGGTCGTGAGCTTCAACCTTCTCGGGGATGGGCTCCGGGACGCACTCGACGTGCGCAGCGACGGGTGACGTCCCGCGTCTCGGGGGCCGAAGCCGCGGTCACCCGGGGGTCCGACGCCAGTTCGGGCTAGCATCGCTCCATGCTCGTTGTGCAACGTCCGCAACGAGGCCGCTCCGTCGGGCTCCACGGCCTCGTTGCCCTTTGGGTCGTCGTGCTCCTCGCCAGCGCCTGCGCGCAGGATCCCCCCGCCCTCGACCCGCGCTGCGAGGCGGGCGCCACGGCGATCCACGCCGTCCAGGGCGACGGCCCCACCTCCCCCCTCGAGAACCGCCGCACCACCGTCCAGGGGGTCGTGACCGCCGCCTTCCAGGGCGACCCCGCGGACCCGTTCCGGCGCGACCTCGGCGGGATCTACCTGCACACGCCGGGCGGCGAGGACGACGGCGACCCCGCGACGTCGGAGGGACTATTCGTCGAGACCCGCGCCCCAGCCCCCGCCCCCGTCGGTGCGCTCGTGCGCGTGTCCGGCACGGTCGTCGAGGCGTACGGCATGACGACCCTCACCGGCGTCCGCGAGGTCGTCGATTGCGGCGTCCGCCCAGGCCCGCCCGCCCCGACGGCCCTTCGCCTTCCGGTCGACCCGGCCGACCTCGAGGCCCTCGAGGGCATGCCCGTTCGCCTCCCACAGGCGCTCGTGATCGCGGAGTACTTCGACTACGACCGGTTCGGCGAGATCGTCCTCGCGCTGCCGCAGGACGGGCTCGACCGGCCGCTCGAGGCGACGCAGCGGTTCGCGCCGACCGACCCCCGCGCCGCCGCCTGGGAGGCGGCGCAGGACCGCCGCCGCATCGTCCTCGACGACGGCCGCAACGACCAGAACCCCAGCCCCGTCCGGCATCCGAACGGCGAGGTCTTCACCCTCGAGAACCGCTTCCGCGGCGGGGACGTCGTCCGGGACGCGACCGGGATGCTGCACTACGCCTACGGCGACTGGCGCGTCCACCCGACCGCCCCCGCCGAGCACCTCCCGCGCGCCCGTACCCCCTCCGTACCCCCCGCCGTCGGTGCGGCCGACGGGACGCCCCCCGACGTCGTCGTCGCCGCGATGAACGTCCAGAACTACTTCGTCGACGTCGGTGACGACTGCGGCCCGAGCGGCGGGATGGACTGCCGCGGCGCGGACGACGCGCGCGAGCTCGACCGGCAACGCGCGAAGCTCGTCGCCGCCCTCGCCGCCCTCGACGCCGACGTCCTCGCCCTCGTCGAGCTGCAGAACGCCCCCGACGACCGCGCCGCCGCCGACCTCGCCGCCGGCCTGCGGGCCGCGACCGGCGCCCCGTGGCGGCACGTCGCGGTCGGCGCGATGGGGACCGACGCGATCGCGCAGGCGATCCTCTACCGCCCCGACGTCGTCGCTCCGGTCGGCACGCCCGCGGTCCTGGACGACGTCCGCTTCACCGACCCGCGCGCTACGGGTCGGGGCAAGAACCGCCCCGCCCTCGCCTGGAGCTTCGCGCCCGCCCGGGACGGGCACGAATCCGACCCCGACCCCGCCCTCGACCCCGCAAGCGATGCCGCGGCCGAGGCCGCGGTCACGATCGTCGTGAACCACCTCAAGAGCAAGGGGTCCTCCTGCGGGCCCGGCGACGACGGGCCGCTCCAAGGGTCCTGCGCCGGGACCCGCACCGACGGCGTCCGCGCCCTCCTCGCGTGGCTCGCGCAGGACCCCACCGGCGTCGACGCCCCCTGGCTGGTGCTGGGCGACCTGAACGCCTACCCGAAGGAGGACCCCATCGCGGCCCTCCTCGCCGGGCCGGACGGGGCGCCCGCCACCGCCGACGACCCGGTCGACCTCCTCGCGGGGGAGGGCGTCGACCGGGTCACGACGTTCGTCTTCGACGGGCGCTTCGGGCGGCTCGATCACGCCGTCGCGCACCCCGACCTGGTGACCCGGTCCGGCGGGCCGCGCGTGACGGGGGCGGCGGTGTGGCCCATCAACGCCCCCGAGGTCGACCTGATCGATTACGACCTCTCCTACAAGGGCCCCGCCGAGGCGGACCTGTACGCCCCGGACCCCTTCCGCGCCAGCGACCACGACCCGGTCCGGGTCGGGCTCGCCTTCGACGGAGGGCGCGCTCCCGACTGAGGGACCCCCGTTCGCCTCCCCGGTCGCCGGTGCTTGACGCGGCGGCCGCCAAGGACGATACTTCCCTCAACGCAACGCGTCGAGACGTCGTTTCCCGGGTCCGCCCGGGCCCTTGGCGTCGTGGACCGTTGCCCCTCGCGCCACCGCCACGGGGTGGCGTGCGGGGACGATCCCCTTCCCGTGGCGACAACGTCCCCTGGAGGTTTGGCATGACCCAGTCCGCCCGACGTCTTCTCGCCGCGCTCCTCGCCGCCCTGACCCTGGCGGCCGGCGCCGCCTTCGCGCAGACCGAACTGCGCATGACCTGGTACGACGACGGCTCGGAATCCGAAGTCATGAGCGAACTCGTCGAACGCTTCGAGGCCGAAAACCCCGACATCGACGTCGTCATCGACGTCGTGCCGTACTCGAGCGGCATCCTCGAGTCGCTGCCGCTGCAGCTGGCCAGCGGGCAGGGCCCCGACATCGCCCGCGTCACGGACTTGGGCGGCCTGCAGGAGTACTTCCTGGACCTGCGGCCGTACCTCGACGACCCCGCCTACTGGGACGCCAACTTCGGGCCGTTCCACGACTGGATGCGCGCCGACGGCTCCGACGCCATCCCCGGCTTCATGACGCAGTTGACCGTCACCGGCCCCTACGTCAACGCCACCCTGTTCGAGCAGGCCGGCGTCGAGATGCCCGGCGAGGGCGCGACGTGGGAGGACTGGGCCGAAGCCACCAACGAGGTGGCCGAGGCGACCGGCGTCTTCGCGATGGCGATGGACCGCACCGGACACCGCCTGGCCGGCCCCGCGATCAGCATGGGCGCGCAGTACTTCGACGAGAACGGCGACCCCATCGTCACCGACGACGGCTTCCGCCGCATGGCGGAACTCATGGTCGACTGGCACGCCGACGGCACCATGATCCCCGACGTGTGGATCGGTTCGCAGGGCAGCTACGTCGCCGGCAACGAACAGTTCGTCAACGGCCAGGTGGCGCTCTACATGTCCGGCAGCTGGCAGATCGGGCAGTTCACCGAGTTGATCGGGGACGCCTTCGACTGGAAGGCCGTGCCGAACCCCTGCGGGCCGGACGGCACCTGCACCGGCATGCCCGGCGGCGCGGCGCTCGTCGGCATCGCCGACACCGACCACCCCGAGGAGGTCGCGCGCCTCATGGACTTCCTGGCGCAGGAGGAGCAGCTCGGCGAGTTCTACGGCCGCACGCTGTTCATCCCCGGTCACCTCGGCCTCGCCGAGAGCGGCGTCGATTTCGACGCCGACCTGCCCGCGACGCAGGAGGCGCTGTCGCAGTTCGCGGCGGAGGTGCCGAAGCTCGCCGACGCGGCGTACGCGCTGCAGGGCTACCAGTACAACCGCGTCGTGTTCGACGCCACCCGCGACCGCCTCACGCAGGTGTTCGTCGGGGAGCTGACGCTCGACGAGGCGATCGATCGCATGCAACGCGACATCGAAGAACAGATCGCCGAAGCCCAGTAAACTGACGACGACCGCCGGCCGGACGCCCGCCCCCCGCGAGGGGGCGGGCCTCCGGCCCTCCCCGTGCGCCCCCCGCGGGACCGACCGTCCCGGCCGCGCCGAAAGGGCCCCCCTTGAACCGCTCCGCCGCCCCCGCCCCGCGACCGCGCCGGTACACGCCGGGCCGCGCCGCCTTCGGGGTCTTCGCCGTCGTCATGACGGTCATCGGGTGGGTGATCGAACCCATCCAACGCCTCATCGGCGTGCGCCGCATGCCGTGGGTGTTCCTGCTCCCCAATCTTGCGATCTTCGGCGTGTTCATCCTGTTCCCGATGGTGATGAACTTCTACTACGCCTTCACCGGCGGGACGGCGCTCTACCCGCTCGAGCGGCCGTTCGTCGGCACGCAGAACTTCGAACAGATCTACGCCTGCGGTAACTATCTGAATCCCGCGACGTGCAACGAGGACCTCTTCTGGCGGGCGGTGTGGAACAGCTTCACCTTCGTCGCCTTCCACGTCGCCGGCCTCGTGTTCTTCGCCCTCATCACCGCGTTGGTCCTCAACGCCCGCATCGTCGCGCGCGGCTTCTTCCGAAGCGTCTACTTCTATCCCGTCCTCCTCTCGCCCGTCGTCGTGGGTCTGATCTGGAAGTGGATCCTGCAGCGCGACGGGGTCCTCAACGGCATCCTCGTCAGCCTCGGGTTCGACCGGACGTTGTTCCTGTTGAACGCCGACTGGTCGATGTTCTGGATCATCGTCGTCACCATCTGGGCGAACATGGGCTTCCACACCCTCATCCTCCTGGCGGGCCTGCAGTCGATCCCGAAGGAGCTGTACGACGCCGGGTCGATCGACGGCACCGGGCCGCTGCAGAGCTTCTGGCACATCACCCTCCCGCTCCTGATGCCGAACGTCGTCGTCGTGCTGGTCCTCGCCATGATCCGGGCGGTGCAGATGTTCGACCTGGTGTACGTCCTGACCGGCGGCGGGCCGGGCAGCGCGACGCTGTTGATGGTGCAGTACATCTACGAGGTCGGCTTCGCCAGCCAGATCCAACGCTTCGGGCTGGCGGCGTCGGCGTCGGTGACGTTGGGCGTCGTGCTGTTGATCATCACCCTCATCCAGTTGCGCCTCACGCGCGGAAGCGAGTCCCACCTTGCGTAGCCTCGGCGCGATCCTCAAACTCCGGCGCGGCCGCAAAGGGCCGGACGGCCGCCGCAAGATGCACCTGACCGACTGGTTGGCGTACGGCTACCTCGCCATCGGCATCGTCGTGATGTTCGGGCCCGTGCTGTGGCTGGTCGCCTCCAGCTTCAAGACCCCCGCCGGCCTCCTCGAGTTCCCCCCGACGGCGCTCCCCTACGCCCAGACGACCGTCCCGGTCGAGGGGTACGACGAACCGCTCCCGCTGTTCGACGTCACCTTCGAGGACGGCACCGAACGACGCATGGCGCAGGTCCGCCGCATCGGCATCGAAGCGCAGATGGTGGATCCCGACGCGCCGGGCGAGCCGATCACCGTCAACATCGACCAGCGCGAACAGGTCCGCGAACTGCGGCTCGCGTGGGAGAACTACGTCGATCCGCTGCAGCGCTTCAACTTCCTGACCTACCTCCGCAACAGCGTCGTCGTCACCGTCGTCGCGACGATCGTGACGTTGATCGCGAACAGCATGGCGGCGTTCGGGCTGTCGAAGTACAAGTTCCGGGGCCGCAACGCGGTGTTCCTGTTGATCATCGGGACGTTGATGATCCCGCTCAGCGTGATCCTCGTCCCCGTCTACCTCGTCATCACCGAGGTCGGGTGGGTCAACAACCTCTGGGGCGTCATCATCCCCGGGGCCGCGACCCCGACCGGCGTGTTCCTGTTGCGCCAGTACATGCTCACGATCCCCGACCAACTCCTCGACGCGGGCCGCATCGACGGCGCGTCGGAGTGGCGCCTCTACTGGCAGATCGTCCTCCCCCTCTCCGCCCCCGCGATGGCGGTCCTGGCGATCTTCTCCGTCATGTGGCGCTGGAACGACTTCCTGTGGCCGTTGATCGTCCTCACCCGCAGCGAACTGTTCACCCTCCAGGTCGGCCTGAACGCCTTCCAGGGCGAACTGAACGTCCAGTGGCACTACGTCCTCGCCATGACCGTCCTGACGCTGCTGCCCATCACGATGGTGTTCGCCTTCCTGCAGCGCTTCATCACGACCGGCATCGCCTCGAGCGGCGTCAAGCAGTGACCCGAGGGGGCGCACGATGAACGACGACCCGACCCGCCGCGACGACCCCATCGGTGCTCCCAGCGACGGTCCTGGCGACGGTCCTGGCGACGGTCCCAGCGACGAGGCGGCGCGCCTCGCGCGCCAGTGGGCGCGCGAGCGCGCGCCCGAGGCCACCGGCCTCGGGCCGCCCCCCCGCGAGGGGGTGCACGGCGCCCGCCTCCCCACCCGCCACCTGCGTGTCGAGGGCGTGGACGGCGCCACCATCCGCTTCGCCGCCCGTAGCGGGCCCGCCCGCGCCGCGCTGACCTTCGCCGACCACGACCTGCTGCGCCTCGAGGTCCACCCGACCGGTACGCCCGCGCAGGCGCGCACCTGGACGGTCGTGGGCGAGGGCGGCGACGTGCCGTACGAGGGCCGCGACCGCGACGACCTCACGCGCTTCCCGCGTCCCGCCATCCACGCGGGGGAGGGGGACGGGGACGGCGTGATCCTCGACGCGCGCGACGCGGACCTCGACCCGAGCGAGGGCCGCCCGCACGTCACGCTGCGCAGCGCAGCGCTCGAGGTCCGCGTCGACCTCGCCCCCTTCGCCCTCACGATCCACCGGGCCGACGGCACCCTCGTCTGGCGCGACCTGCCGACCGGCGCGCACGGGCACCTGCCCGGCCGCGGCGTCCGCTGGCACTGGCGCCGCGACGACGACGAGGTCCTCTACGGGCTCGGTGAGGCCGCCGGCCCGCTGGACCGCGCCCGCCGCCGCTTCCGCCTCCGCCCGCTCGACGCCCTCGCGTACGACGCGGAGACCGGCGACCCGCTGTACAAGCACCTGCCGGTCCTCACGACCCTCGCGCCGGACGGGCGGGCGTCGTCGTGGCTGGTGGATTCCGGCGCGGTCATCCTCGCCGACCTCGGGGCGGAGGTCGACAACTACCACGGGCCCTACCGCCACCTCGAGGTGATGGAGGAGAGCCTGGACGCCTGGTTCCTGGCCGGCCCGCACCTAGGGGACGTCGCGCACCGCCTCGCGGACCTGACCGGCACGCCGCCCGTCCCGCCCCGCTGGACGCTGGGGTACCTGGCGTCGACGATGCACTACACCGACGCCGAGGACCCCGTCGCCGCCTTCCGCGGGTTCGTCGCCGACCTCGAACGCCACGAGATCCACGCCGCCGCGCTCCATTTGAGCAGCGGCTACTCGCTGCACGACGACGGCCTGCGCTACGTCTTCCATTGGAACGACCGGCGCGTCCCCGACCCCACCGCCCTCCTGGACGTCCTGAACGACGCGGGCATCCGCAGCATCGCGAACCTCAAACCGGCGTTGTTGACCACCCACCCGGAGTTCGACGACCTCGCCGCGCGCGGGCTGCTGGTCCGCAACGCCGCGGCGCTCGGGACCCGCCGGCGCGACGGGATCCCACTCGACGACGACGACGACGTCGATCCGGACGGGCCGTACCTGTCGCGCTTCTGGGGGGGCGAGGGCGGCTACCTCGATTTCGGCCACCCCGAGGCGGTCGCCTGGTGGAAGGCCCGCGTCAAGGAACGCATCCTCGAGGTCGGCACGACGATCGCCTGGAACGACAACAACGAGTACCAGATCTGGGACCCCGGGGCGCGCAGCGCTCTCGGGCCGACCCGCGGCCTGCGACCGGTCCTGGCGACGTTGATGAACAAGGCGTCGTTCGAGGCGCAGGCGGAGCACGCGCCCGACGCCCGCCCCTGGACGCTGACGCGCAGCGGCATGCCGGGCACCTGGCGGTACGCGCAGACGTGGACGGGCGACAACCACACCGACTGGCACACCCTGCGCTACAACGTCCCGCAGGGCCTGAACCTGTCGCTGTCGGGCTGGGTATCGTACGGGCACGACGTCGGCGGGTTCGCCGGACCGATGCCCGACGCGGACCTCCTCGTGCGCTGGATCGAGCACGGCGTCACCATGCCGCGCTTCACCATCCACTCCTGGAACGAGGACGGCAGCGTCACCGAACCGTGGAGCCACCCCGAGGTCCTACCCCGGGTGCGGCGGCTTCTGGCGCTCCGCGACCGCCTGGTCGGGTACCTCGCGACCGCGTTCCGCGCCGCGGCGACCGACGGCACGCCCCTCGTCCGCCCGCTCGCCTACGCCTTCCCCGAGTGGCGGCCCGGCCACCGCGAGGACCTCGTGCACCTGCTCGGGCCGGCGCTGCTCGTCGCGCCGGTCGTCGAGCCCGGCGTCACGGAGCGCCCGGTGCGCCTCCCGCCCGGCCGCTGGTGGGAGCTCGCCACCGGCCGCGTGCACGCCGGCGACGGGGTGGACGGCAGCGACGGCTGGGTGACGGCCGCGGCTCCACTGGGGACGCCCGCCTGGTTCCTGCGGGCCGGCGTCGCCCTCCCGCTCGTCGGGCCCGACGGCCGCGAAGCGCTCGTGCGTGGGGGCGCTGGGTGGCCGGAGGGGAGCCGCGTCGACTGGTGGGGCCTACCGGACGACGATGGGTGCCTCACGGGGGAGCTTTCGTGGGACGACGGGGTGAGTCGCGCCCACGAGCGCGGCGTCGTCGACCGCTACACCCTCTCCGTCGCCGCACCGGACGGTGCACCGAACGGTGGACCCGGTGCCGCCCCGCGCGCGGAGGTCCGCGCGCAGGTCCGCACCGACCTGGGGGTGCCGCCCATGCGCCTCCTCACCCCTCCGGCCGCCCCGGCGAGCGACCCGCCGGCCGCCGGTCCGCCCGCCGTCGACCCCGACCGCCCCTGGTGGGACCGCGACGACGCGGCGACCGCGGTGCCGCTCGAGGTGGTGCGCACCGGCGACTGAGGGCGCCCCGCCGGGAGCGGGACGCCCGGGCGGGGGAGGCGCGGGGGCGGGACGCCCCCGCTACGCTCCGTCTGCGGCCTCGCCGAATCCGTAGGCGGCCTTCGCCGCGTCGTACGCCAACCAGCGCGCCATCGCGGGGGCGTCGGCGTCGTCGATCAGGTGGCGGGCCTGCAGCCCCGCCAGCCAGGCGGCGACCGCCCGCCGCCACACGTCGTGCCGGGTGGGGATGCTGGCGAAGGCGCGGGTGTCGTCGTTGAAGCCCGCCAGGTTGTAGATCCCCGCCGTCTCCACCGTGCGGTCCAAGTAGCGCTCCATCCCCAGGACGCTGTCGAAGAACCACCAGGGCGCCCCCAGGCGGAGGGCGGGGTAGTGCCCCGCGAGCGGCGCGAGCTCGCGGGCGTACGTCGCCTCGTCGAGGGTGAAGGGGATCAGGCGGAAGCCCGGCTCGCGCCCGTACGCGTTCAGGAGGGTGTGCAGCCCCCGCGTCCAATCCACCGCCACCGGGATGTCCGCGCCCTTGTCGAGCCCGAAGCGGTCGAACACGGACGCGTGGTGGTTGCGGAAGCTGCCGACGTGCAGCTGCATCGCCAGCCCGTCGTCCAGCGCCATGCCCGCCATCTCGAACAGCATGTGCGCGTGGAACGCCGCCCCGTCCGCCTCGGTCGCGGTGCCGGCGAGGCCGCGCCCGAAGATCGCGCGGGCGTCCGCCGGGTCGAGCGGCTCGACGTGCGGCTGCGCGATCCCGTGGTCGCTGGCGCGCGCGCCCCGCGCCCGGAACTGCGTCCGGCGCGTCGCGAGCGCCGTCCGGAAGCCGTCCAGATCGTCGATGGGGACGCCCGCCGCGGCGCTCAGGCGGTCGACCTCCTCGCGCCAGCCGGGGGCGTGCAGGTGCATCGCGGCGTCGGGGCGGAAGGTCGGGACGACCGGGAGGCCGTCGGCCTGCAGGCGGGCGTGCGGCGTCAGGTCGTCGCTCGCCGCGTCGGTCGTGGCGAGCACCTCGACGCCGAACCGCTCGAATAGCGCCCGCGGCCGGAAGGCGTCGCTCGCGAGGGCCGCCTCGACGACGTCGTAGAGCCGGTCGGCGTTCTCCGCGGTCGGGGCGTCGTCCACCCCGAACAGGTCGCGCAGTTCCGCTCGGATCCACAGCCCCGTCGGCGTGCCACGGAACAGGTGGAAGTGCGCGCAGAAGGTCCGCCAGATGGCGCGCGGGTCGGTTTCGACCGCCGTTCCGTCGCGGGTCGGGACCCCCAGCGCCTCCATCGGCACCCCCTGGCTGTAGAGCATGCGGAAGACGTAGTGGTCGGGCACGATGAAGAAGTCGGCGGGCGTCCCGAAGCGGGCGTCCGGGTCGGCGAGCAGGGCGGGTGGGACGTGCCCGTGCGGCGCGACGATCGGCAGGTCGCGGACGCCGTCGTACAGCTCGCGCGCCAGCGCGCGGACGCCGGGATCGGCGGGCAGGACCCGGTCGGGGTGGAGGCCGCCGGAAGCGGGTGGGGTGGGGGTCACGGGGCGTCTCCTTCCGTGAGGGCGAGACCGAGCTCGCGCACGATGCGGTCGACGAGCACGTCGGGGGGTGGGGCGGCGTCGAGGACGCGCGCCGGTTCGCCCGGCCCCGGCAGCTCGAGGGTGGCGAGCTGGCTGTGCAGCAGGGCGGGGTCGAAGAAGTGGTCGGTGCGCTCCGCCAGGTGGCGGGCGAGGAGCGCCTCGGAGCCGTGCAGGAGGATCGTCGCGACCTCGCTCCGGCCGCCGGTCAGGCGCTCGCGGTAGCGGCGCTTCAGGGCGCTCGAGGTGAGGACGACCCCCTCGCCGCGCGCCAGGTGCGCGTCGAGCTCCGCGCGGAGCGACGCGAGCCACGGTTCGCGGTCGGCGTCGTCGAGCGGTTCGCCGCGCGCCATCTTCGCGACGTTCGCCGGCGGGTGGTGGTCGTCCGCCTCGACGAACGCCCACCCCAGATGCGCGGCGAGGGCGCGACCGACCGTCGTCTTGCCCGATCCCGAGACGCCCGCCAGCAGGATCGCGCGGGGCGGTCCGTCCGCGCCGGGGGGGCGGGCGTCGACGTCGCTCGCGACGTCCTCGAACCACGGCCAGCGGACGCAGTCGGGCACGTCGGGGAACAGCACGACGTCCGCCGCGCCGGGCCGCCCCTTGAAGGCGACGGTGGTGACGTGCGCGGCGTTCAGCAGCTCCGCGGCGCGGCGCAGCGTCGCGCCGCTGACCGAGACGTCGTCCACCAGCACGACGCGTAGGCCGGCGACGTCGGGGACGTCCGCCTGTGGGGTCGGGGCGTCGTAGCGCGGGACGTTCGCGTCGTCGCGGTAGTTGAGCGCCAGCCGCCGCAGCGGCGCGTCGAGTTCGTAGGCGACCAGCGCGGCGGGGGTGACGCCGCCCCGCGCGACGGCGACGACCGCGTCGACGTCCGCGGGGTCGGGCAGGTCCGCGCCGCGAAGGCGTTCGGCGATGCGGCGCATGGGCAGGTCCACCCCGCCGGGCGGGCCGCCCTCGCCGCCGCTCACGCGGCGTCCTCCCGCAACTTGTAGAGGGTCTCGCCGGCCTTCTCGACGTACAGCACGCCCTCGTCCTCGCGCCCCTGGTAGGCGGCGGGGTCGATGCCGGCGGGGTCGCGGTAGCCGAGGTTCAACGCCGCGCAGGTCTCGGGCGGGATCTTCGAGGCGAGCGTCACCGTTGCGCGCGGCACCTCGACGCCGTCCACCATCGCGCCGTCGCCGCGCACGTGGGTGCTGTGCGCCAGGACGCCCAGGGGGACGTGCGCGAAGCGGTCCCACTGCTCCAGGAAGTAGGGCAGGACGTGGTAGCCGACCTCCTCGATCCAGCGGCCGTGCACGTGACTGACGACCTCGAGGTGGGGGGCGTAGATGATGAGTTCGCCGCCTTCGGCGAGGGCGGGTTCGAGCTTGTACATCGCCTTGCCCGCCGTCCACAGTTCGTCGTACATCGGGGGGGCGGTCGAGAGCACGGTGTGGAACGGCCGGTCGACCCAGCGGACGTGCCGCTGCGACGACACCGCCACCGCGGCGCGCCAGGCGTCGAACGGCGGCCCGACGAACAGGGCGGCGAGGTCGCCGCCCTCGACGACCATCGACGCGAGCGTCGTCGGGGTGGGGACGAGCTCGGCGGCGGCCTCGATCATGGCGCGGACGGGCGTGTCGGCCACGCCGATCGTGCGGCGCACCCCGGCGAGCGCCCCCAGCCAGTGCGTGACGTCGATCATGTCGCCGTCGCTGACGCCGGGGAAGAAGTACTTGTGGCCGCCGGAGTAGCCGACGACCTCGTGCGGGAAGGTCGGACCGAGGATCAGGACCGCGTCGTGCTCCAGGACCGCGCGTTGGATGCGGACGGTCGCGCCGTCGCCGAGCGTCGGGTGCCAGCGGTCGCCGGCGATCGCCTGGATGCGCTCGCGGGACAGCGTCCCGAGGGTCACGAGCGCGTCGGGGTTCGCCCAATCGTGGTTGACGACGCGGACCCGCGGCGCGAGCGCCGCGAGGTCCGCCTCGCTGCGCCCGACGAGGCGGGCGAGGCGGGCGGGGTCGAGCGGCGGGTGGGTGCCGAGCGCCACCATGAAGGTCAGGGACGCGGCGTCGTCGAGCAGGTCGACGGCGGCGTCGAACAGCTGCGGGAGCGGCAGGCTGCGGGTGTGGTCGGGGATCAGGATCAGCAGGTGCTGGCCGGCGAAGCGGCCCGCGAGGCCCGCTTCGAGGGTCGCGCGGACGGTGTCCGGCGGCAGGGTGCCGGCCTCCGCGACGGCGCGGGCGTAGAGGGCGTTCGGGTCGCCGGCGGGGAGGGGCACGTCACACCCCCCCGAACGCCGCGTACCCGCCGTCGACCGGCACGATGACGCCGGTCACGAAGGCGCTGGCGTCGGACGCCAACCACAGCAGGGTGCCGGCGAGGTCGTCCGGGGCCCCGAACCGCCCCATGGGGGTGTGGTCCAGGATCTGCCGGCCGCGGGGGGTGGGGCTGCCGTCCGCCTCGGTCAGCAACGCCCGGTTCTGCTCGCCGAGGAAGAAGCCGGGCGCGATGGCGTTGACGCGGACGCCGGGGCCCCAGGTGGTCGCGGCGTACGTCGCCAGCCACTGCGTGAGGTTGTCGACGCCGGCCTTCGCCGCGGCGTAGCCGATGACGCGCGTGAGCGGTTTCTGGGCGGCCATGCTGGAGACGTTGACGATGCTGCCGCGGCCGCCGTCCGCCATGCCGCGCGCGAAGGCGCGGGTCGGCAGGAGCGTGCCGGTCAGGTTGAGGTCGACGACCGCGCGGAACGCCTCGGGGTCGAGGTCGAACAGCGTCGCGTCGCCGTGCACGAGCGCGTCGGCGCGGTTGCCGCCGGCGGCGTTCACGAGGACGTCGGCGGGGCCCCAGGTGGCCGCGAGGGTGGCGGCGGCGGCGTCGAGGGCGTCCGCGTCGAGGACGTCGGCGGGGAGCGCCATCGCGGTCCCGCCGGCGTCGGTGAGCTCCCCCGCGACGCGCTCCGCGACGTCGGCGCGGCGACCGAGCACCGCGACGCGCGCGCCGGCGGCGGCGAGGGCGTGCGCCATCGCGCCGCCCAGCACCCCGGTGCCGCCGGTCACGACCGCGATTCGTCCGCGCAGGTCGAAGGAGGGGGCGCCGCTCACGCCGCGCGGGCTCCGCCCCGCCGGGGGGCGAACAGGGCGCCGGCGACCGCGAGGGTCGCGAGGCCGGGCCACGACCACTGCCAGGCGAAGGCGAGGGTGGCGGCGGGCGCGTCGCCGGCCAGCACCAGGCCGGTCACGACCGCCGCGAGGAGGTAGGCGGGCGCCAGCGCCAGGCGCAGCGCGAGGGTGCGGGCGGCGGGCGGGAGGCCGTAGCGGAGCGCGAGGATCGTCGCGACGACGAGGACGAGTTCGAGGAGGACGGTGGGCAGCATCGGTCCGGCCGGCATGCCGGTCACGAGGCGGTTGGCGAGCGGCGTGAGGATCGCGATCGACAGGGCGGAGATCGCGTCGAGGCGCATCGCGGCGAGGCCGGCGGCGAGGAAGATCGGGAGTAGGCGGGCGCCCATCGGCGGGCCGGCCTCGACGGGGACGAGGTGCACGGCGAACGGGAGCGCCATGCCGACGGCGAGGGCGATCCCGACCGCACCGAGGCGGCGGACGAGGGGGGTGGTGGCGGTCGTGGTCATGGGGACTCCTTCGCGGGCGGCGCGGGGGCGTCGGTCGGGCCGACGAACGGCGTGAGGTGGCGGACGAAGTGGCGTTCGAGGGTGGCGGCGTGCGCCTCGCGTTCGCGGTGCAGGAGCGCGCGGAGCGCGTCGCGGTGGGCGTCGAGGGCGGAGCCGTAGGTGACGTGCAGCACCTGGCGGGCGTCGTCGTCGTCCAGGAGGGCGGGCAGCGCCGCGTCGTCCACGGCGTCGGGGGCGGGCACGCGGGCGAGGTCGGCGCCGATCAGGTAGCTGGCGCGGTCGCGCTCGAAGTGCGCGTGGGCGGTCGCGAGGATGCGGCGGAAGAGGTCCGGGGCGCGCGTGGCCGCGACGCGGAGCGCCTCGAGGTAGGAGGTGCCGGCGGTCTTGAGGTGGATCCGGCGGTCGGCCGCCTCGGCGAGGAGGGGGTAGACGGAGAACTTGTCGCTGCCGGAGTGCAGCGACAGCTTGTACCCCCCGAGGTGCACGGCGATGGCGCCGTGCAGCGCGAGGGCGGCGCGGAGCTCGCCGAGGTCCCCGCGGAAGTCGACGCCCTTCTCGAAGCGGCCCGGGAAGCGCGGGGCGAGGGAGACGACCGGGAGGTGCAGGCGGTCGAGCTCCAGGGCGAGGATCGCGTGCTCGACCGGGCGGGTGGGGGTGCCGGTCTCGTCGACGGAGATTTCGATCTCGTGCGGTGCGCCGGTCGCCTCCAGCGCGGCGTGGAGGTGGGTGGCGTGCGCGAGGGCGGCGCCGTACTTCGCGGCGGCGCGGGCGGCGTCCTCGTGCGTGATCTTGAGCGCGACGTCGCCGAGATCGAGGGTGCGGCCGCCGTAGCGGCGCAGCAGGTCGTCCTTCGTCGTCGCGAGGGCGTCCCAGGGAAGCGCGTCGAGCTTCGCGTCGAGGTCGCCGCCGGTCGCGACGTCCGCGGCGTCGTCGACGCGGTCGCCGGGATCGAACGTGAACAGGGTGAAGCCCGCGGCGGCGGTGGCACGCACGTCGTCGGCGGTCTTGAGGTGGTCGGCGTCCGCGCCGAGGGGCCCGTCGTGGCCCGCCTCGAAGGCGCCCCAGGTGGCGTCGTCCATCACCTCCTGCGGGGTGCGGCCGGTGCGCCCCATCTCGCGGATCGACTGTTGGGCGTAGATCGGGTGGATCGTGCCGTTCGGGTCGGCGGTGCGGAGGGCGCGGACGTGCCCGGGGGTCGCGAGCCCGAGCCGGTCGCCGAACCCCGCGCTGGCGTACGTGCCGAGCGGGCGGGGCCGGAGGGCGTCCCAGGTGGCGCGGAGCCAGGCGGCGTTCGCGGCGTTCGCAGCGCCGCGCACGACGACGTGGTCGTCCCCGTCGGGGTGGCGTTCGGTCCAGGCGCCGCCGTCGAGGGCGGGGTCGTCGGCGCCGGCGAGCACGGCGAGGCGGGGGGCGTCGGCGGGGCCCTCCAGCCACGCGGCGAGGCGGACGCCGTCCGCGCCGGGGAGGGGCCGGAGGGAGGGCGGATACCCGGCCGCCGCGTGGGGCGCAGCGCGGCGGAGCAGGGGGTCGTCGGGGGGCGGTCGGTCGTTCACGCGCGGTCCTCCTCGGGGCGGGTGGAGTCGCGGATCACGAGTTCGGGTTGGACGACGATGCCGACGTCGCGTCGGCGGCCGTCCATCCGGTCGAGGAGCATCCGCATGGCGTGCCCGCCCATGGCGTACGTGGGGACGCGCAGCGTCGTGAGGGCGGGCGTGAACATCGCGGCGAAGGCGATGTCGTCGTAGCCGACGACGGCGATGTCGTCGGGGACGCGGCGGCCGAGGGCGGCGGCGGCGCGCAGCGCGCCGGCGGCGACCAGGTCGTTGAAGCACACGAGCCCGTCGACGTCGGGGTGGCGCGTGAGCAGGTCGCGGGCGGCGGCTTCGCCGCCCGGGATCGTCGGGGGACCCTCGACGATGCGCGTGTCGGGGAGCGTCGCGCCGGTCGCGTCGAGGGCGCGGGCGACGCCGTGGCGGCGTTCCCGTCCGGCGTGGGAGGTGGCGGGGCCGGCGAGCAGCCCGAGGGTGCGGGCCCCACCGCGCACCAGGTGGTGGAGCGCCGCCTCCGCGCCGGCCTCGTGGTCGACGCGGACCGAGCCGGCGAGGGCGGCGGGGGCGCGGCGGTTGACGACGACCGCGGCGCCGTGGCGGGCGAGGTGGGCGTGCAGGCGGTCCTCGGGGAGGCGGGGGGAGGCGGCGATGACGCCGTCGACGCGGCGTTCCTCGAACAGGGCGAGGGCGGCCGCTTCGCGTTCGGCGTCCTCGATGACGTTGTGGAGCAGCAGGGTGTAGCCGGCCTCGAAGGCGACGTCCTCCGCGCCGCGCACGAGGTCGGGGAAGTACGGGTTGGTGACGTCGGGCACGAGCAGGCCGAGGGTGTGCGAGCGCGATCGCTTGAGGCTGCGGGCGACGACGTTGGGGCGGTAGCCGAGGGCGGCGACCGCGTCGCGGACCCGCGCGCGGGTGGCGTCGCCCACCCCGGGGCGCTCGTTGACGACGCGCGAGACGGTCATGGGGGAGACGCCGGCCCGGGCGGCGACGTCGGCGAGGGTGACGTGCTCGCGGGAGCCGGGGTCGTGGGTGCCGGGGTCGTGGCTGCTGGGGTCGCGGGTGCTGGGGTCGGGTGCGCGGCGGGCGGTCGGGTCGGGCACGAGGGGGGCCTCCGAAGGGGGCCGCTCCCGGAGGGGAGGCGGCGGTCCGATAACGTTAACCGTGTCCGGCCAGTCTATCCCCCGGATCGGGGGGTCGCAAGGGCGGGCGTGCGCCGCAGGGTACGCGGGGCGGGCCGTGGGGCGCGAGGCGGGCGAGGGCGCGTTGACGCCGTTTTGAACGGCGTGCTAGCGTCCGCGCAACGCATCAGCGAACGTCGCGCGGCGCCCACGAGTGGGTTTGCCCGCTTCGATGTCGGAACGGTAACGCTAACGTCTTCCGGACGGTTTCGAGCCACCGACGCCGACGCGACGATCGGGAAGGAGGGCCGTCGCACGTCCCGCTTCCGCGCGCCCCGGCGCGCACGTCATCCAGGCGTCGGTCTCCGACGCGACCTCCAGGAGGTCCCCCGTGCCCACCCTTCGCTTCGTTCGCAGCCTCGCCCTCGCGCTCGCCCTCGCCCTCGCCTTCGGCGCGACGGCGCAGGAGGTCGTCCTCCGCGCCGCCGACAACCAGCCGGAGGACTACCCGACCGTGCAAGGCCTCTACTTCATGGCCGACTACATCGAGGCCGCCACCGACGGTCGCATCGTCATGGAGGTCTTCCCCGGCGGGCAGCTCGGTGACGAGCGCTCGACGATCGAGCAGGTCCAGCTCGGCGTGATCGACGTCGTGCGCACCAGCACCAGCCCGGTCGGTGAGTTCCACGCGCCCATGGGCGTCTTCAGCCTGCCCTACATCTTCCGCGGCGAGACGCACATGTGGAAGGTCGTCAACGGCCCGATCGGGCGGGAACTGCTCGACGGCCTCGCCGAGGCCGACCTGCGCGGCCTGGCGTACTACGACTCCGGCAGCCGGAACTTCTACACGACCGACGTCCCCATCCGCAGCACCGCCGACCTCGAGGGCCTGCGCATGCGCACCCAACAGAGCCAGGTCGTGCTCGACATGATGGAGGCGCTCGGCGCGGAGCCGGTGCCCATGGCGTTCGAGGAGGTCTACAGCTCGCTGCAGACCGGCGTCATCGACGGCGCGGAGAACAACTTCCCCTCCTACGGCCCGTTCGGCGTGCGGCACTACGAGGTCGCGCCGTACTTCACCCTCGACGGTCACGCCCGCGTGCCCGAGGTCGTCATGATCAGCGAGCAGACCTGGAGCGGGCTCGACCCCGCCGACCAGCAGATCGTGCGCGAGGCGGCGTTGGCGTCGACCACCGTCCAGGCCGCCCTCTGGGACGACCTGTCGAACGAGAGCCGCGCCGCGGTCGTCGAGGCGGGCAGCGAGATCATCACCGTCGACGTCTCGGAGTTCCAGGAGGCCATGGCGCCGCTGTACGAGGAGTACGGCGCGGCGTACGGCGACCTGGTCGACCGCATCCTGGCCGTCGACTGACGGCGTACCCTACGGACGTGAACGATTCCCTCGGCGACGCGAAGGGGCCCCCGGCCCCTTCGCGCGCCGTGCTCGCGCGGCTCGACGGGGCGCTCGCGGCGGCGTTGCGCGCCGTCACCGTCGGGCTGCTCGCGAGCATCGTCGCGATCGTGACGTGGCAGGTCGCGACCCGCTACGTGCCCGGCCTCGCCGTCCCCCGCTGGACGGAGGAGGTCGCCCTCATCCTGATGGTGTGGTTGTCGCTGGTGGGCAGCGCCCTCGCGGTCCGCCGCGCCGAACACCTCGCCATGGACCTGGTGGTCCGCCAACTGCCGCCCGCGCTGCAGCGCCTCGCCTTCTGGGCGGTCTGGCTCGCGGTCGCCGGCTTCGGTGTCTATTTGACGATCTTCGGGGCGGAACTCGCCTCGCGCACGATGTCGCAAACCTTCTCCGCGACGAAACTCCCGATCGGCCTCATGTACTGGGCGATCCCCGCCGGCGGCGCCTTCATGGCGCTCTACGGCGTCACCAACCTCGTGCGCCGGCCCGAGGTGCACCTCGGCGAGGCGCAGGGCGCCGCCCCCACCCGGAATCCGGTGATGCGCATCGCCGTCGCCGTCCTCGCCCTCGTCGTCGGCGCGGGCGCCGCCGCCCTGCTGGGGCCCGACGCGCTGTTCGGCCCCGTCGGGGTGCTGCTGGGGACGTTCGTGCTGGCGTTGGCGGCGGGGGTCCCGATCGCCTTCGCGCTCGGCCTCGCGGCGCTCGCCGCGATCTTCGCCCTCGACCGTCCGCTGCCGCCGTTGATCGTGGCGCAACGCATGGCGAACGGCGTCAACGCCACACCGCTCCTGGCGATCCCCTTCTTCATCCTCGCGGGCCAACTCATGTCGGCCGGCGGCATCGCGCAACGCCTCGTCGACTTCGCCCGCGTCCTGGTCGGACCGATCCGCGGGGGGTTGGCGATGGTGAACGTCGTCGCCTCGATGCTGTTCGGGGGGGCGTCGGGCTCCGCGGTGGGGGACGTCAGCGCCAACGGCTCGATCCTGATCCCGATGATGAAGCGCAAGGGCTACGACGCGGACTTCTCGGTCGGCATCACGGTCGCCAGCTCCACGCAGGGCCTCATCATCCCCCCCAGCCACAACGCCGTGATCTACAGTCTCGCGGCGGGCGGGGTGTCGATCGGCGCGCTGTTCCTCGGGGGGTACCTGCCGGGGTTGTTGATCGGCGTGATGCTGATGCTCGCCAGCTTCGTGATCGCGCTTCGCCGCGGCTACCCGAGCGAACCGCGGCCCCCCGCCCGCGAGGGCTGGCGCGCGACGCTGCAAGCGATCCCCGGCCTGTCGGTCGGCCTGGTGATCGTCGGCGGGATCGCCTTCGGCTTCTTCACCGCCACCGAGGCGGCCGCCATCGGCACCGTCGTCGCACTGCTGGTGGGGGCGTTCGTCCACCGCGAACTGACGTGGCGCACCCTCTGGACGGCGATGCTGCAGGCGGTCCGCACGATCTCGGTCGTGGTGCTGTTGATCGCCACCGCCAGCGCCTTCGCCTGGTTGATGGCGTACCTGCGCATCCCCAGCACCCTCGCCGAGGGCCTCTTGGGCCTCACCGACGACCGCATCTTGTTGCTCCTGACGATCAACCTGATGCTGATCGTGTTGGGCGCGATCATGGACATGGCGCCCCTGATCCTGATCCTGACGCCGGTCCTGCTGCCGATCGTCACGGGCCCCGTGATCGGCATGAGCGAGGTGCACTTCGGGATCATGCTGCTCATGAACCTCGGGCTGGGCCTCACCACCCCGCCGGTCGGGACGGCGTTGTTCGTCGGTTGCGCGATCGGCGACATCCGCATCGAGCAGGCCAGCCGCGCGATGGTGGTGTTGTGGCCGGCGTTGCTCGCGGCGTTGTTGTTGGTGACGTTCGCGCCGTTCATGGTCGAGGCGCTGCCGAACCTCGTCGCCCGCCTGTCCGGCGGCTGAGCGCCGCTCAGTCGCCGGCGTACGCCGCGGCGGCGGCGCGGTGCGCCTCGGCGATGCGGCTGCGCACGTCGTCGGGCGCCAGCACCTCGATCAGCGGCCCCCAACTCAGCAGGAACGACACGAGTTCGTGCGCGTCGCCGTCCGCGGCGCGCTGGCCGATGACGTCGACGTCGAGGCTGCCGTCGTCGTGCCGCGCGACGATCTCGAGCCCCTGGTCGCGGTCGTCGCTCTCCTCGAACCAGAACGCGACGGCGGGCTGCACCCGAACGCGGACCGTGAGCGGCTCGCCGACGACGACGCCCCAGGTGTCCTTCATGTGCGCGAGCGGGTCGAAGTCGTCGGGGACGGTGTAGCGGTCCTCCTTGAGGCGGACCTGCTCCATGCGGGAGAGCTTGTAGACGCGCAGTTCGCGGGCGTACGTCCGGTCGAACGCCACGACGTACGGCTCCATGTTCCGGCGGTTGAGCTCGAAGAACCACACCTCGAGGTCCAGCCGCCGCTCCGAGCCGCTGCGCGCACCGTGGTAGATGCAACTCAGCACCCGACTCTGGAACCAGGCCTGCGCGACGAGGTCGAGGGTGCGGTCGTCGGGCGACGTCCCGAGGTCCTCGACGCCGCGCAGCAGGATGCTTCGCGCCGGTTCGGGCACCTGCTGCGCGAGCTTCTCCATCGCCCGCCGGTAGTGCCGTTCGCCGACCCGCGTGTGCTGCAACAGCCGCGTCGCGCTGTGCACCGCGAGCGCCTCCACCTCGTTCAGCGAGGCGCGTTCGCCCGGGAGGGCGTAGCGGTGGTCGTGCTCGTCGAGGGGGTAACCGAGTTCGCGGAGGTCTTCGAGGTCGCGTTCGATGGTGCGCCGGGTCGTGTCGTAGTACGCCGCGAGCTCCGCGACGCCGTGCGGCCGGAGGCGGAGCCGCTCGACGAGGTCGTTGAGGCGGGCCGCCTTGGCGCGCGTGCGGGTCATCAGTTGACGGACCGTGCGTGCTTGGCGGACATCGCCACGACCTCCGCCTCCGCGGCGCGCCACACCCGCGCAAGCGAGCCCGCGCGGGCGTCGGCGGTGGGGAGCGTCACGACCCAGGCGGCGCGCTCGTCCTCGGCGGGGGGGCGGACGGCGCCCAACCCGCCGCGCTCGACGCGGCGGGCGACCTCGCGGAGACCGTCCCCGTCGAGCCAGCGTTCGGGCAGCCAGGTCCCGAGCCGGTCGCGGCGGCCGTCGCTGCACGCGACGGCGTCCGCCAGGCGGCGGAGGGTGGCGGCCGGGTCGTCGCCGACCTCCAGGCGGGTGACGACGGCGAGGTGCAGGGCGGGACCGGTCGCGGGCCCCTGGTGGGCCCAGCGGATCTCGATCCGTTCGATCGGGCCGTGCGCGTCGGGCGGCGCGTCGAGCCGGACCGCGTGGTGCGCGGCGTCGGGGCGCCGCCGCCAGCCGTCGGCGACGTGGGCGGTGAGCATGTCGTCCTGTTCGGTGCCGACGAACCAGGGGCCGAGCTTGCTGGTGCCGCGCAGCGCGACGTCCGCGACCGCCCGCTGGCCGCGCGAGCCCAGGTCGCGTAGCGCGGCGAGCAGGTCGTTGGGGACCGGCGCGTTGCGGGCGGTGATCATGTCGGGGCGTTCGGTGAGGGGACCCGACGCGATCTGGTGCAGGAGCGATTCGGCGCTCCACGCCAGGACCAGCAGGCCGTTGGCGACCGCCGCGAGGCGCGCCGGGTCGTGCTCCGCGTCGGCGGGCAGCCAGAAGCGCGCGTCGAGGGAGAGGCGGCGGTCGTCGTCGTGCCGCAGGGTGCCGAGCGTGTCCTGGCCCTGCGCGAAGAGGGCGAGGGCGGCCAGGTAGTGCTCGACGGGGATCTCCTCGGCGATGGGGACGGTGGCGTCGAGGAAGCTGCCGTCGGGTGGGGTGGGGCCGACCGCCTCCGCGACGCCGTGGGGTGCGGGGGCGTGGCGCAGACGAACGGTCCGTCGGTGGGGCCGCCAACGCCAGGTGCCGTCGTCGGCACCGGGGCGCAGCGAGGCGCCCGGGACCGCGTCCCGCAGCTGCGTGAAGATGGCGTCGATGCTCGGCGGGCGGCGGTCCCGCGCGGGGTACGGGGATGCGATGCGCGGATTCGCTGGGATCACCGGAGCTCCTCTCGGCTGAGACGGTGCGGCAGCCCGCCTGGCGCGAACGTACCACGTGCTTTCCAGCGGCTCGTCAGGGCGTCCGGCCGGACGGGCCGGTGGACGCGGGCGTGCGACCTCCGTACGATGCCGCCCCCATGCGACGGAGAGCGTCGCATGGGGGCGGGGAGGGGGGTGGCGTCAGGCGGCGTGCAGCGCCCGCCAGGCCGCGCGCGCCATCCCGCCCGGCTTGAACGACGCGAGGCGGGTCGGCCAGAACAGCTCCGCCTTGTCCGACACCGTCGAGTGGTTGAAGCGCGCGATGTCCCCCCGCAACGGCGCGCTCGCCGCGGCATCCGCGGGGGCGGCGCCCGCATCCCCGATCTCCGCGGCGAGGCGGGCGCGCAGCGCGCGGGCGCCGTGGATGCCGTCGGCCACCGCGTCGGCGCGGGCGTCCGACAGGTAGCCGTAGCGGCGTTTCGCCTCGTTGAGGCGCTCCGCGGCGTCGTACGTCGCGTCCACCAACTGCGCCCGCGTCATCCACCGCGTCTCGTAGTTCAGGATGTGCTCCCAGCTCGGTTGCGTCAGCAGCCGCCGGTGCTCCTCGAGCGTCCGCGCGAAGGTGCGGTAGCCGTACGCCTCGGGGTTCTGGAAGATGTGGCTCCCGGGGTCCAGGAACGGGCCCATCGGCGAAATGAACGCCTGGAGGCGCCGGTCGCCGAAGGCGAACAACCGCTCGCAGTAGGCGACCGTGTCCATCACCGACGCGTGGTCCTGGTACTGCAGGCCGATCATGAAGAACACGTCGATGCGCGCGACGTTCGTCGTCAGCGCGTGGCGCAACGTCGCCTCCATCGCCTCGTTCGAGAAGCCCGCCTCCCCCTCGAGCGCGTGCCGCACCTTCGGGTCGTGGCTCTCGGGGCTCAACTCGAAACTCCAGGCGGACAGGGTCGCGTCGACGTGATCGAGGAAGTCGTGCGGCGGGAGGTCGAAGAACTCCAGCATGATCTCGTTGCGGACGCCCCGCGCCGCGATCGCGTCGATCGCCTCGCGGGCGTACGCCTCGCCGTTCTGCAGCAGGTCGCCGGGGATCACGATCGGCCCGCGCGTCAACGCGGCGATCATCGCGGCGTTGTCCGCCAGGTTGGCGGGGCTGCGGAAGGCCGGCGTCCGCCGCGTCGTGACGTGCGTGCACGCCGTCGCGGAACTCCCGCACGTCGTGCACTCGAACACGCAGCCCTTGAGCGGCAGCACCATCGTCGTCGGGTTCTTCAGCCAGCCGGCGTACGGCAACACGCCGTGCACGTCGCGGTAGCGCATCGCCATCTCGACGAGGACGTCGGGACGGACGTCGACGCCGTCGAGGGTCGACGGCATGTACGTCAGCGCGTTCGTCTGGATGCGCCCGGCCTCGTCGCGCCACGCCAGGTTGGGGATGTCGCGAAGCGCCGGACCGCTCCCCTCGAGGTGCTCCAGGAGCTGCAGCAGCGGCGCTTCGGTGCTGTCGCCGCGCAGCACGAAATCGACCTCGGGGTAGGCCAACAGGTCGCGGTGGAAGTAGCTGCTCGACAGCCCCCCGAACACGACGGGGACGTCGGGGTGGGCGGCCTTCGCGAGGCGGGCGATCTCGATCGCGCCGTGCGCGTGCGGCATCCAGTGCAGGTCGATGCCGATCAGCTTGGGGCGTTGCTCGGACAGAAACCGCGGGACGTCGAAACGGCGGCTGCGCAGCATCTTGAGCGCCAGGTTGGCGATGCGGACGCGCTTGCCGTGGTCCTCGAGGTACCCGGCCATCGTCAGGAAGCCGATCGGGTACAGCTCGAACATCACCGAGGAGGGCACCATGTCGCTGACGGGACCGTAGAGCGTCGCCCGCTCGCGGAAGTCGTACACGCTCGGCGGGTGCAGCAGGAGGAGGTCCATCGCGTGTGCCATGGCGTCACCCTGACGCGCGGGGGCGGAGCCCGGCCACGGCAATACGTCCCACCGACGACGCCGCGCGCGGAGCGCGGACCGCGCCGCGATACGCTCGGCGCATGACGACGTTCCCCGCCGACGCGCCCGCGCCGCTGCGCGAGGCGCGCGAGCGCATCCACGCCCGCAACGCCGGCCTCCCCACCTTCCTGCAGGCGGTCGACGAGGTCTTCGCCGACCTCGCCCCCCTCGTCGCGCAGCAGCCCGACCTCGTCGCGCACGCGCTCCTCGACCGCCTCGCCGAACCCGAGCGGGTGCTGACGTTCCGCGTGCCGTGGACCGACGACGCCGGCCGCGTGCACGTCCAGCGCGGCTACCGCGTGCAGTTCAACGGCGCCCTGGGGCCGTACAAGGGCGGCCTGCGCTTCCACCCCAGCGTCACGCTGGACACCGTCACCTTCCTCGCCTTCGAACAGACCTTCAAGAACGCCCTCACCGGCCTCCCCCTCGGGTCCGGCAAGGGCGGGGCGGACTTCGACCCGAAGGGCCGCAGCGACGCGGAGGTCATGCGCTTCGCGCAGAGCTTCATGACCGAACTCCATCGGCACCTCGGCGACGACGTCGACGTGCCCGCCGGCGACGTCGGGGTCGGCGCGCGCGAGATCGGCTACCTGTTCGGGCAGTACAAGCGCCTCGCCGGCCGCTTCGAGGCCGGCGTCCTCACCGGCAAGCCGCCCGCCTGGGCCGGCCTCGCCGGCCGGGCGTCGGCGACCGGGTACGGCCTCGCCTACTTCGCCGAACGCATGATGGACGCGCGCGGCGGCACCCTCGAGGGGCGCACCTGCGTCGTGTCCGGCGCCGGCAACGTCGCGCGCTACGCCGCGCGGAAGCTGGCGGCGTTCGGTGCGCACGTCGTCGCCTGCAGCGACTCGACGGGCCGCGTGCACGACCCGGCCGGCCTCGACGTCGACCTGCTCGACGCCGTCAAGGACGAACGCCGCGAGGGCCTCGCGGCGTACGCCGACGCCCGACCCGGCGCGACGTTCACGGCCGACGCGACCGTGTGGGACGTCCCCTGCGACGCGGCGTTCCCCTGCGCGACGGAGAACGAACTGGACGCAGGCGACGCGAAGGCGCTGATCGCCCACGGCGTCACGCTCGTTGCGGAGGGCGCCAACATGCCGTGCACGCCCGGCGCGGTGGACGCCTTCCGCGAGGCGGGCGTCGCCTACGGCCCCGGGAAGGCCGCGAACGCCGGCGGCGTGGCGACGTCGGGGTTGGAGATGCGCCAGAACGCCCGCTTCGAGACGTGGACCGAGGACCGCACCGACGAGGGCCTGCGCGACGTCATGGCGCACGTCCACGCCGCCTGCACCGAGGCGGCGCGGCGCATCGGTCGGCCGGGCGACCTGGCGGCGGGCGCCAACGTCGCCGGCTTCGAGCGGGTGGCGGGCGCCATGCACGACCAGGGCGTCGTCTGACCACCCCCACGGGGCCCCGTACCGTCCCGCCGCACGCTCCACGCACGCGCCCCGGCCGGAGCCGGGGCGCGCCCTCGTGGGGTCCGAGGGTGGGGACGTTCGGGCGTCCGCGCAGTGCGCGGGGCGTGCGTCAGCTGGCGGTGCTGCCGCCGTCGACGGTGTACCAGCTGCCCGTCAGGTAGCTCGCTTCGTCGCTGAGCAGGAAGACCGCGAGGTTCGCGACCTCGTCGGGCGTGCCGTAGCGCCCCATCGGGATCGTGCCCTTGAAGGCGTCCTCCTCGGTCGCGCCGACGTTGCTTTCGATGCTCTCCATCATGCGGCCCTTGATCGGGGCGGGGCAGACGGCGTTGACGCGGACGTTCGCCGCCGCCTGCTCGAGCGCCGCGGTCTTCGTCAGGCCGATGACGGCGTGCTTCGACGTGATGTAGCCCGACAGGCCGGGCGAGCCGACGAGGCCCGCGACGCTAGCGGTGTTCACGACCGCGCCACCGGAGGTCATCTTCGGCAGGACGCTCTTGAGGCCCAGGAAGACGCCCTTGACGTTGACCTCGAAGACCTTCATGAAGTCCTCGACCGGGTAGTCGGGGATCGGGGCGGCCGGCCCCTCGATGCCGGCGTTGTTGAAGAACAGGTCGATCGCGCCGAACGCCTCGATCGCCTTCTGCGCGTACGCCTCCACCTGCGCCGGGTCGGTCACGTCCGCGGTCATGCCCTCCGCGGTACCGCCGGCCGCGCGGACGGCGTCCACGGTCGCCTGGACCGCGTCGCCGTCGACGTCGACGGCGAGCACCTTCGCGCCCTGCTCGGCGAGCTTCACCGCCGCGGCGCGGCCGATGTCGCCGCCCGCTCCGGTCACGATGGCGGCCTTGCCGGTCATGTCGATCATGGGAACCTCCCTAGGTTCGTCGCGACGGAGCCTCCGGTCCCGGCGCCCATCGCCGAGCCCAACGTCCGGACGCGCCCTCCCGGCTCCGTCCTTCGCGTCCAGCGTGATGGGAGGGTAGCCCCGGTCCGGCATCGACGGCGTGGCGCATGCGTCGTCGCCGCTCCGGCCCCGTCCTCAGGGGCGGTCGTCGCCCTCGAGGACGGAGACCCGCACGCCGACCGCCGCGAGGCGCGCGAGGTACGCCTCGCCGCCCGCCAGCGCCGGCGTCGTGACGCCCCCCGCCGCGTCGCTCTCGCCCGCCGCGAACAGCAGCCCCATCTCCGCCAGCATCCGCGCGGTCGCGTCGTACCCGGGATCCAGGTTCGCCGCGACGCGCACCCGCACCTCCGAAGTCCGCCCCGCCCCCGCGTACCCCGGGCCCGTGTGCCCCGAGCCTGCGGGGCAGGTCCCGATCAGCGTCGAGCGGAAGAAGCCGCCGGCCCGCCGGCGGGCGCTCGGGCCGTCGCCCGGCGCGGGCAGCAGCCGCGCCGCGGCGCGCCGCGCGGGGCCCCACGCGAGGGCGGCGGCGGTCCCCGCCGTCGCCGCCCCGATCGCCATCGCCCGCGCCCACGTGGGCGTCACGAACCGCTCCAGGTAGCCGACGTCCCCCCACGGCTCGCCGGCGAGGAAGCGGGTGCGGCGCACGACCTTCGCGTTCGCGGCGGCCATCACGAACGGCGCACTCCACCCCCCGACCTCGGGGTGGCGCAGCGGCGTGACGGGCCCCAGCGGGTCGCGGGACGCGACCCCGCCCGGCGCGAGGACGTCCGGGTCGCGCAACGCCGCGCGTTGCGCGGGGTCCGCCGCGCCGGCCGCCAGCAGGTCGAGGCCGGACTGGATCGTCCCGCCGCTCACGCCGCCCGACGCCGGCCCCACCAGGTGCACGACCTCGCGGCAGGGGCGCCCGTGGCGCGCCAGCGCGGCGCGCTGCAGCGCCCACGTCCCCAGGTCCGACGGGACGGAGTCGAAGCCGGCGGCGTGCACGATGCGCGCGCCCGACGCGCCGGCGCGCGCGTGCAGGACGTCGACGTTCCGGCGCATCCAGGGGACCTCCGCGGTGAGGTCGGCGTAGTCGGTCCCCGCCGCCGCGCAGGCGTCGACCAGGGGCGTGCCGTACCGCGCGTACGGCCCGACGGTGGAGACGACCGCGCGCGTGCGCCCCGCCAGCGCCCGCATCGATTCGGCGTCGAGGGCGTCGGCAACGACCGGCGTCTGCGGCGCCGTCGTGCCCTCCGGGAGGCCGGCCACGACCGCGGCGAGCTTCGCCGCGTCGCGCCCCCCGACCGTCCAACGAAGGTCGGCGGGGGCGCGCCGCGCCACCGCCTCCGCCA
>CAJXOA010000016.1 GCA_913057685.1 uncultured Trueperaceae bacterium | reverse complement strand
CGCCGCTCGGCGTAGATGCCGTCCATCAACGCCGCGAGCGCCGGTGCGTCGTCCGGCCGTGCGGGCCGGATGGCGAACGGGGCGTGGCCGGTGGGCGGAACCATCACGCCGCGAGGGTACCCGCGGGGCGGACCGGACGGCGGGCCTCCCGAACGTCGCGGGGTCCACTCCATGGACCCTGGGGGTGGGGGTACCGTCTCGCGACATCCGGGCCGTCCGCCCACCAGGAGGCACCCCCATGCAACGCCGCATCTCCGCCGAATCCGTCACCGAGGGCCACCCCGACAAGCTCGCCGACCGCATCAGCGACGCGGTCCTCGACGAGATCCTCCGGCACGACCCCGACGCCCGCGTCGCCGCGGAAACGATCCTCACGACCGGCCTGGCGCTGATCGCCGGCGAGATCCGCTGCGACGGCTACGTCGACCTGCAGGGCATCGTTCGCGACACGGTCCGCGACGTCGGCTACACCGACGCCGGCTTCGGCTTCGACGCCGACTACTCGAGCGTCCTCATCGCCATCAACGAACAATCCCCCGACATCGCCCAGGGGGTCGACGCCGCCCAGGAGTCGACGTCGGGCGACGCCTACGACCGGATCGGGGCGGGCGACCAGGGCCTGATGTTCGGCTACGCGACCGACGAGACGCCCGAGGCGATGCCGCTCCCGATCACCCTCGCGCACCGCATCACCCGCCGCCTCGCCGCCGTCCGCAAGGACGGCACCCTGCCCTACCTGCGGCCCGACGGCAAGGCGCAGGTGACGGTCCTGTACGACGGCGACCAACCGGTCGCCCTCGACGCGGTCGTCGTCTCCGCGCAGCACGACCCCGACGTCCCCCTCGAGCAGCTGCAGGCCGACGTCGTCGAGCACGTCGTCCGCCCGGTCGTCCCCGAGGCGCTGCTGACCGACGCCACGAACCTGTTCATCAACCCGACCGGTCGCTTCGTGATCGGTGGGCCGCAGGGCGACGCGGGCCTCACCGGCCGCAAGATCATCGTCGACACCTACGGCGGCGCCGCCCCGCACGGCGGGGGGGCGTTCAGCGGGAAGGACGCGACGAAGGTCGACCGGTCCGCCTCGTACTACGCCCGGTACGTCGCGAAGAACCTCGTCGCCGCCGGCCTCGCGCGCCGCGCGCAGGTGCAGCTGGCGTACGCGATCGGGGTCGCCCGACCGGTCGGCGTGTACGTCGACACGTTCGGCACCTCGCGCCTGAGCGACGACACCCTCGCCCGGATCGTGTGGGACGTGTTCGACGCCCGCCCCGCCAGCATCATCGATCAGCTCGACCTGCAACGCCCGATCTACGTCCCCACCAGCAGTTACGGGCACTTCGGCCGCGACGGCTTCCCGTGGGAGGCGACCGACCGGGTCGACGACCTCCGGGCCCGCGCCGACGGCGCCGCCTGAGGCGACCCGCCGCACCCCCACGGCCCACCCGGCCCCCGTCCCGCGGGGGGCCGGGCGGGCGCGGAACGCCGTCGGGACACCCCTGCAACGGCTGTGATACAACCGCGCCATGCCCCGCATCGTGATGGGGAACCGCGACGGCGCGGAGGCGCTCCGCCAGGCCCGCGCGGTCCTCGCCGAACTCACCGACGAATGGCCGGACGTCCCGATCGTGCAACGCACGATCCCCGGCGACGACCCGGGCACGCTACCGACCGCGCTCCTCGAGGAGCGCATCGGCCTCGCGGTCGGTGCGGTCGACCGACTGCCCGCGGACCTGCCCGACGGCGTCGTCCTCGCCGCCGTCGCCCGCCGGCAGGAGGCCCGGTGCGCCCTCGTGAGCCGCAACGGTCGGGCGTTCGAGGACCTCGAGGCCGGCATGCGGATCGCGACCCGCGCCGGGCGCGACGAGGCGCTGGTGCGGGCGCTGCGGCCCGACCTCGCGATCGAGACGCTCGACGCCACCCTGGACGACGCCCTCGCGCGCCTCACGCGCGAGGAGGTGCACGCCCTGCTGCTGCCCGCCGCGACGTTGCGGGTGCTGGATCACGGCAACCGCATCGACGCCCTGCTCGACCCGGAGGTCGTGCCGCCCGCCCCCGGCCAGGGGGCGCTCGCGGTCCTCGTGCGCGAGGACGACGACCAGGCGGCGGAGCTGGCGTACACCCTGCACCACCGGCCGTCGTTCGACCGCGTGCGTGCCGAACGCGCCTTCGCCGCGGCGCTGCCCGACCACCCGGTCGGCGCGCTCGCGACGGTCAGCGACGACGGGGACCTGGAGTTGTTCGGCGCGGTCGCCGCCGGCGGGCGGATCCTGCAGGCCCGCACGTCGGGGGACGCGAGCGAAGCGGCGTCGCTCGGAGCGGAGTTGGCGCAGGACGTCGCCGCGCAACTCGAGGCGCTCGGCTGAGCGCCTAGGGACGCGCGGGAAGCCCCCCGCCCTCCGCCATCCGGCGGAAGACGTCGCTGTCGGCGTAGACCGCGTCGTACGGGCCGCGCGCCACGATCCGTCCCCCATCGAGCACGAAGATCGTGTCGGCGTCCTGGATGGTGGCGAGCCGGTGGGCGATCGACAGGATCGTCTTGCGGCCGGTGAGCGCCCGGATCGCCTCGAACACCGCCCGCTCGGTCGCGCCGTCCAGGGCGCTGGTGGCCTCGTCGAAGACGAGGACCTCGGGGTCGTGGTAGAGCGCGCGGGCGATGCCGATGCGTTGGCGTTGCCCGCCCGAGAGGCGCACGCCGCGCTCCCCGACGACCGTCGCGTAGCCGTCGCGCAACTCGGTCTCCACGAACCGATCGAGTTGCGCCATCGCCGCCGCGCGGCGCACGGCGTCCATGTCGATGCGCTCGTCGGGCAGGCCCAGCGCGATGTTGCGCGCGACGGTGTCGTCGGTCAGGTAGATCGATTGCGGGACGTACCCGACGTTCGCCTGCCAGCGGGGGACGGTATCCGCGTCCAGGGCGACGTCGTCGACCGTCACGGTTCCCGCGCTCGGGGTCAACAGCCCGAGCAGCACGTCGACCAGGGTGGTCTTGCCGGCCCCCGTCGTGCCGACGAAGGCGACGTGCGAGCGCACCGGGATCTCCAGGTCGATGCCCTGCAGGACCTCCGTGCCGTCCTCGTAGGCGAAGGCGACGTCGCGCACCTCGAGGCGGTCGGCGAACGGCAGCGGTGCGAGCGCCGTGCGGTCCTCGAACGCGTCGGGGTCGGCCGCCGTCGCGTCGACGCGCCGCACCATGGCGTGCACCTCGTCGAGCGCGCCGAGGCTGTAGCGAATCTGCGTCGAGGCCTGGAAGACCGCCTGCAAGGCCGGCAACAACCGGTAGCCGGCGAAGGCGTACAGCCCGAGGACCGGCACGACCTCCTCGACCTCCGCGCCGGTCGCGAACAACAGCAGCGTGATGAACACGACGCTGCCGAAGGCGATCGCCTCGAGGACGTACCGGGGGAGGCCCCCGAGCGCCTGGCTGTTCGCTTCGTACACCGCGAAGCGCCGCGACGGCTCGGTGAAGCGCTCGACCATCTCCGCTTCGCGACCCAGCAGGCGCAGGTCCTTGATGCCGCCCATCGCCTCCTGCGCCGCGCGGTAGCGCGCCTGGTTCGCCTGCACCCGGTCCTCGCCGATGCGCCGGACGTAGCGGCGGATGACGAGGTAGATCAGGCCGTACGCGCCGCCCAGCACGACGCTCGTGAGCAACGCCAGGAGCGGGTTGGCGACCACCAACAACCCGAGGATCGCCAGGACCGTGAAGCCCTTCGCGACCAGCTGCAGGCCCGGCCGCACCACCCCGCGGATGATCTGTTGCACCTCCTGCAGGACGTTGTTCGCCAGCGACGAGGTGTTGCGCGTCAGGAAGAAGGCGTAGGGCTGCTGCAGGTAGCGGATCAACAGCCGCCGCGCGATCGTGTGGTTGCGGATCGCGCCGAAGCGGAACAGGATCCAGTTGCCGTACGCCAGGAAGCCGTTCGCGAGGAGCAGCACCACGATCACCGCGGCACCGGTCGCGACCATGAACCAGCGCCACTGCTCGAACCCGAAGGTCTCGTACGCGAAGGCGAGCACCGCGTTGTTCCGGGCCGCCTCGCGGTCGGTGGTGAGCTCGAGGAACGGCACGACCGACGCGATGCCGATCACCTCGGCGAACGCCATGAGGACGACCAGCGGCAGCAGCAGCCACACCTGGCGGCGTTCGCGGGGCGTCAACAGCTCGAGGAACTGGCGCAGGACCTTCACGGGCCCGACGCTACCGCACCGCGCGCGCTCAGCCGGACGCCTCCCCGTCGGTGCGGGCGGCCTCGAGGACGCGGTCGACGAGGTGCGGCGGGACGGGGGCGTAGTGGTCCTGCCGCCGCGAGAAGGCGCCCCGCCCGCCGGTGAGGCTGCGCAGCTCCGGGGAGTACGTCGCGAGCTCCGCTTCGGGGACGTGCGCGCTGACGGTGGAGACCGCGCCCTCGTTGTCCATGCCGAGGATGCGGCCCCGCCGGGCGTTGAGGTCCCCGATGACGTCGCCGGTGAAGCGGTCGGGGACGCGGACCTTGACGAGCGCGACCGGTTCCATCACGACCGGGTCGGCCTGCGCGACCGCGTCGCGGAACGCCTGCGCCGCGGCGGCGACGAAGGCGACGTCCTTGCTGTCGACCGGGTGGTCCTTACCGTCGTAGACGGTGACGTGCACGTCGTCGGTGACGAAGCCGCCGAGCACGCCGCGCGCCATCGCCTGGCGCACGCCCTTCTCGCAGCTGGACTGGAAGGCGGCGGGGATCGCCCCGCCGACGACCGCCCAGTCGAACACCAGGCCCGCACCGGTCTCCGCCGGCTCGACGCGGAGCGCGACCTCGGCGAACTGGCCCGCCCCCCCGGTCTGCTTCTTGTGGCGGTAGCGCGCGTCGCCCTGCCCGCGGATCGTCTCGCGGTAGGCGACCCGCGGGGGGTGCGTCGCGACCGCGACGCCGTAGCGGTCCTTGAGGGCGTTCTTGGCGACCTCGAGGTGCACGTGCCCCATGCCCCAGAGGACGGTCTCGTGCGTGTCGGGGTTGCGTTCGAGCTGCAGGGTGGGGTCGGCCTCCAACAGCTTGTGGAGGGCGTCGCCGAGCTTGTCGTCGTCGGCGCGCGTCTCCGGCTCCAGCGCGACCGCCATCACGGGCGGCGGGAAGCGGATCGGGGCGAGCTCGACGGGCCGCTCGGACGCCGCCAACGTGTCGCCGGTGTGCAGCGCCTCGATCTTCGTGACCGCGCCGATGGCGCCGGCCTCGAGGCGCGGGACCTCGTTCAGCTCGCCGCCGTCGGGGACGTACAGGTGCGCGAGCTTGACCGACACCGCCTCGCCGTCGCCGCGGGAGGTGTCCAGCACCGTGTCGCCCGCCTTCAGCGACCCGGCCAGCACCCGGAGGTAGGAGATCTTGCCGAGGTAGGGATCGACCGCGGTCTTGACGACGCGGGCGAGGAACGGCGCGTCCGCCCCGAGGTCGGGCGACGCGCCGGTGGCGACCGGGAGCGGGGCGTGCTCGGCGGGGCCGCGCACGCCCTCGACCATGAAGTCCAGCAGCAGGCCGATCCCCATCGCCTTCTCCGCGGACGCCAGCAGGACCGGCGTCAGCGCGCCGGCACGCACGGCGGCGAAGAAGGCGTCGCGCAGGTCGGCGGCGGCGATGTCGACGTCCTCGAGGTACTTCGCCATCAGCTCGTCGTCGGTCTCGACGATCGCTTCGACCAGGCGGTCGTGGTACTCCTGCGCGACGCCCGCCACCTCGCTCGGGATCTCGCCCTCGACGGGCGTCCCGTCCGGCCAGGTCCAGGCGGTCATCGTGAGCAGGTCGACGACCCCGCGGAAGTCGGCGGCCTTGCCGATCGGGACCTGGATGGCGGCGAAGGTGCCGGGCAGCGTCGCCTCGATCTGCGCCATGGTGCGGAAGAAGTCGGCGTTCTCGCGGTCCATCTTGTTGATCACCACGAAGCTCGACAGCTCCCGCTCGAAGGTGCTGGTCCACACCCGTTCGGTCCCGACCGCGACGCCGGACACGGCGCTCACCACGATCATCGCGGCGTCCGCCGCGGCCTGCGCGCCGCGGATCTCGCCGACGAAGTCGGCGTAGCCGGGCGCGTCGAGGAGGGTGAAGCGGTGCCCCTTCCACTCGACCGGGTGGAGGCTGGTGGAGATGCTGATCTTGCGGCGGGTCTCCTCCGGGCTGCGGTCGCTGGCGGTGGTGCCGTCCTCGACGGCGCCCATGGCGTCCAGGACGCCGGTGCGGTACAGCAGCGCTTCGGTGAGGCTGGTCTTGCCCGCCCCGCTGTGCGAGAGGAGGGCGACGTTGCGGAGTTCGGACATGACGGAGTCCCTTTCTACCCGTGGGGCGCGGGGCCGGTGCGGGAGGCAGCGGCCGGCGCGACCCGGACGACGCGAACGTGGCGCAAAGGATAGCAAGCGCCCCCGCGCCCCGGCGCGGGACGGCCGTCCTCGCCGCCGCGCGGCGGCGGGGGGCGCGCCGGTCGGCGGGGCGGCCCGCGCCGCCGCCGGGGGGCGGTAGGCTTCGCGCGTGACGTACCGCCAGTTCCGCACGACCGTGCAGCGCATGACCGCCGAGATCCCCGAGGGGTTCCTGCGGGACCTGCAGGGGGTGCACGCCCTCGAGCAGGAGGTCCTGGAGGAGGGCTACGACGACGTCTGGCGCATGGGGGAGTACCTGGACCCGGGCCCCGACGCCTTCCTGGGCGGCGACGCGGGGTTGGGCCGCCACGTGGCGCTGTACTGGGGCAGCTTCCGCGCGATCGCCGAGAACGATCCGGACTTCGACTGGGAGGAGGAGATCTGGGAGACGTTGACCCACGAACTCCAGCACCACGTCGAGTCGTTGGCGGGCGACGGGCGCCTGATCGAGCAGGACCTGCTCGACGCCCAGCAGTTCGATGCGCGCAGCGAACCGGCCGACGCCGCCCCCACCGACCTCGACCGTCCCGACACCGACGCTGCCGGGGACTCTGCAGGGCGGCCGTGGTGGCGGCGGCTCCTGGGGCGGGGGTCGTGAAGACCGAACGCGAACGCAAGTACCTGCGCGAGGACGGGGACCCGCCGGAGCCCGCCGACCTCGCCGCGCACCTGGCGCCGTGGGGGCTGACGGTCGGCGAGGTCGCGCGGGCGGTACACAAGGACCGCTACTACGACGACCCGCGGCTGTCGCTGCAGCGCGTCGGCTTCGCCCTGCGGCGGCGGACCGGGGAGGGGCGGGTCGTCGCGACCCTGAAGACGCTCGGGACGGTGCGGGACGGCGAGCACGTCCGCGGGGAGCTCGAGGTCGTCCTGGACGCCGACGCGCCGCAGGGGTGGCCGACGGAGCTGGCGGACGCGGTCGGGACCGTGACCGACCCCGCGGCGCTGCACGTCGTGATGTCGCTGGACGTGGAGCGCCGCGACCTCCCGGTCCTGCACGGCGGCGTGCGGGTGGCGACGTTGTCGTTCGACGACGTCACGGCGCGCAAACCGGGGCAGGACCGGCGGGCGGCGTGGCGCGAGGTGGAGCTCGAGTGGGCGGAGGCCGCCCCCGCCGACGCCGGCACGGCGCTGGAGGGCGCGGCGGAGGCGCTGGCGACCGCCTACGGTTGGACGCCGTCGGACCGCACGAAGCTGGAGCGGGGGCACGCGCAGCTGCTGGGCGAGGGGGCCTGACCCCCACTCCCAGATAACGCTGACATAACGTTCGACACGGTTTTGACACGCTACGTTACGGGGGTGAGCGCGTCCCCGTTGCGTCTGTCCCTGATGGGGGTGCCCGCCGTCCACGTCGGCGGGACGCCGGCGCGATTCCGCTACCGCAAGACCACCGCCCTGCTGCTGCTCCTCGCCACCGAGCCGCGCCCCCACCCCCGCGACCACCTCCTGCACCTGCTGTGGGGCGACCGCGACGAGCGGAAGGCCCGCAACCACCTCCGCCTCGCCCTCACCGACCTCCGCGGGGCCGTCGGCGACCGCCTGATCACCGACCGCCGCACCGTCCAGCTCGACCCCCACGCCCACGTCGCCCTCGACCTCGACCGCTTCCGCGCCTGGGCCCGCACCGGCGCGCACGCCGGCGACCCGATCGGCGCCGACCTGCTCGGCGGACCGTTCCTCGACGGCTTCCACGTCAAGGACGCCCCCGCCTTCGACGCCTGGGTCGAAGCGACCCGCGAGGCGCTCGCCGAGGAGGTCCGCGACGCCTTCGTCCTCGCCGCCGACGCCGCCGCCGACGACGACCGCCGCGACGACGCCGTCACCCTCCTCCACCTCGCGACGCAGCACGTCCCCTGGGACGAGGACGCCCACCTGCGCCTCGTGCGCACCCTCGCGGCGCTCGGGCGGCGCGACGCCGCCCTCCGCCAGGTCCAACGCTGCCGCGACGCCGTCCGCGCGCACCTCGACGCCGCCCCCAGCCCCGCGCTCGACGCCCTCGCCGCCCAGCTCCGCGACGGCGCACCCGACGCGCACGCCCCCGTCCCCTTCGAAGCGACCCCGTTCGTCGGCCGCCACGACCTGCTCGCGCGCGTCGAAGCGGCCCTCGCCGCCCCCGACGTCGACCTCGTCACCCTCGTCGGGCCCCCCGGCATCGGCACCTCGCGCCTCCTCCGCGAAGCCCTCCGGCGGACCGACCCCCCCGCCGCCGCGCTGCGCGTCGTCGTCGACGCGGGCGGCGTGCGCGACGCCGGCGAGCTCGCCCACCGCATCGACGCCGCCCTCGACGCCGCCGGCGTCCCCGCCACGCCCGGCGACGGGGCGGTGGGGGGCCGCGCCCTCCACCGCATCGCCGCCCGCGTCCGCGGGTTGGCGCTGCAGCTGGCGATCGACGACCTCCCCCCGGACGTCGCGCGGGCCGCTTCGGTCGGGGCGCTCCTGGCGGGCGAGCCGGGCCTCACCGGCCTCGTCGCGACCCGCGCCCCGTTCGGCCTGCTGCGCGAGCGCGCCATCCGCGTCCCCCACCTCCCCCTCCCCGACGTCGACGCGCACGACCCCGCCGCGGCGGAGGCCGACCCGACCGTCACGCTGATGCGGCACGCAGCGCAGGCGCACGGCAACCCCGTCACCGTCGACGCCGGCAACGCCCGCAGCCTGCTGGCCGCCGCCCGCCGCCTGCACGGCCACCCCGTCGCCGCCCTCCTCGCCGGCCGGACCCTCGCGCGGCGCGGCCCCGCCGCCTTCCTCGGGACCCTCGAGCACGCCGCCGAACCCCTGCGGGACGGTCCCGCCGACCTCGCCCCCCGGCACCGCTCCCTGGCGGAGACGTACGCGCCGCTCCTCGCGACGCTCGACGCGGACGAGCGCGCGCTGGTCGACGCCTGGACCGTCCTCGACGGGCCCGCCCCCGTCCCCGCGCTGCGGGCGGTCGCCGCCGTCGCGCAGGACCCCCCACCCCACGACGCCCCACCCCCCGACGACGCCGCCCTCGAGGCCCGCCTCGAGGCGCTCGCCGCCCGCCACGTCGTGAGCCCCGAACCGCCGCTCCGCGACGGCACCCCCCGCTACGCCCTCGCCCCCGGCCTGGCGCTCGTGGCCGGGCCCGACGCCCCCGAGGCGCTGCGCGAGCGGGCGCGGGGCGCGATGGCGTGCCACTACGCCGACCTCCTCGACGCGACGCGCGAACGGACGTTCGGCCGCGAGGGCGACGCGGCACTCGCCGACCTGCAACCGGAACTCGAGAACGTCGACGCCGCCCTCGACCACCTCGTCGCCCGCGACCCCGCGTACGCCCTCCCCCTCCTCGCCCGCACCTGGCGGGTGATGGCGTCGCTCGGGCACGCCGGTGCGGCGCTCGGGCGGCTCCGTCCACTCCTGGACGCGCACGGCGACGACCTCCCCGACGCCGCCCGCGCCGACGCCCTCGACGCCGCCGGGTCGCTGGCGTTCAACGTCGGCCGCCGCGCCGAGGCGCGCCGCTTCTACGCCGCCGCCCTCCCCCTCCGCCGCGCGCTCGACGACCCCGCCCGCTTGGCGTGGACCCTGATCAACCTCAACACCCTGCTGGTGATCCTCGGCGACTGGGACGCCGCCGCCGCGACCTTCCGCGAGGTCCTGGACGCCGGCGAACGCGCCGGCCCGGCGTGGATGAACGCCGCCTCGCTGCAGAACATCTCGTGGGTCGCGACCGCCGGTTACGACGAGGCGCTCACCGCGACCCGCACGTCGCTCGCGGACGCGGTCCGCGCCTACGCCGATGCCGGCGACGCGCTGACCGAAATCGGCGCGCGCCTCGCCCTCAACGACCTGCTGATTCGGGGCGACGACGCCACCGACCTGCTCGCCAACCTCGCCGCGCTCGACGGTCCCCTCGCCCGCCTCGACGCGACCGACCGGGCCCGCGTCGCCGCCCCGCTGCGCGGGGCGATCCACCTCCTCGAGGCGTTCGACCGGCACGACGCCGCCGAGCGCCTCGAGGCGCTCGCCGGCACGCACCTGCCCTGACGCCCCGCGCGTGGCGCCCGCCCGGCGTCCGCCCGCGCGGCGGGCGTATCGTGCGGGCAGGAGGCGCCATGGAACGCATCCCCACGACCGAGTTGTGGCTGATCCGGCACGCCACGGCGGAACCCCGCCGCGCCGACCTCGCCGACGTCGAGCGCGACCTGACCGACGCGGGCGTCCGCGAGGCGGAGGCCCTGTCCGGGGGGCTCCCGCCGTTCGACCACCTGTACGTCAGTCCCGCCCGGCGCGCCCGCCGCACCGCGGAGGCGATCGCGCACCTCGCGCCGGCGGGCTCCGAACCGCTCGAGGCGCTGTGGGACGGCGAGGGAACCGACCTCCCCGACGTCCTCGCCCGCATGCTCCGGGTCGGCCCGAGCGCGTCGGCGTCGGGCGTCACGACCGGCGCTCGCCCCCTCCGCGTGGGGGTCGTCGGGCACGCCCCGATGCTGGCCGAGGCGGCGGGCCTCCTGATCGCGCCCTACCGCGCCGACCAACCCGCCCGCCTGCACCTCGCCAAGGCCGGCGTCGCGCAGCTGCTCGGGACGCTGGAGCCGGGCGGGATGGAGCTGCGCCTCCTGATCGGCCCCGACGACGCCGCCCGCTTCGCCTGACCCACGGGGCGCACGCACGGCGCGCACGCCCGATCGGACGACGGCGCACGCGACGACACCGCACACGACACCACCGCACGACACCAATGCACGCGACGCCGCCGCACGCGACGCCGCACACGACGCCGCCCCCGACCGTCGGTCGGGGGCGGCGTCCACCGGCGTGCCGGCGGGCGGCGCGTCAGAGCAGCAGCTGCAGCACCTGGTGCTGGAAGAACATGACGACCACCCCGAAGACCGTGTGGCCGATCAGGAACGACAGCAACAGCGGGAACGGATCGCGGAACCGCTCGAGCGGGTGGAAGTCGGTGACGACGAAGCTCGTGACGAGGGACATGAAGATCCCCTGCCCGAACCCGCCCACGAGGCCGAGGAACGGGAAGAACAGGTCGATCGTCGTCGGGGCGCCCGGGAAGATCACGTACGGCACCCCGCGGAAGGCGCCCGCCTCCGTCATGAACATCAGGACGAAGGCGCCGTAGAAGGCGGCGAACGCGACGCCGCCGATCGTCAGGAGCAGCATCCCGATCATGCGCGAGCGGTCGTTCGCCTCCCGCGTCCAGATCGAACCGATCGACGCGAGGGTGTCGTAGTGGACGCCGTTCCACAGGAGCGGTAGGTACAAGAACAGCACCATGACGGCGGTCCCGACGATGCCGGTGAGGACCGAAGAGAGGGCGAGGGACGTCAGCACGGCAACCCCTTTCCGCCTACCAGAGCCGCTGGGGCGGCAGGCCCACCTGGTTCAGGAGCATGTCGATCAACGTCGGGAAGTAGGCGACAGCGACCAACAGCGACGCCAGCGCGAACCACCCCCAGACGTTGTCGAGGACCTTGAGGACGCCGACGCTCCGCAACTCGACGGCGTTCCCGAACGGGATGGCGGGTCGCTCCTCCTCGCGCAGGCGACCGCTGGCGAACAGCGTCCCGAAGAGGACGGTGAAGAACAGAACGATCGCGACGAGCAGGATGACGCCGCTGACGCCGGTGATGACCTGCGGCACCAGCGCGTCGGCGTACGTGCCCTCCGGCGCGGCGCTCACGAGGGCGCGGCGGGGGACGGCGTACAGCCCCTGCCAGTGCATCCCGAACCCGAACACCATCATCCCGACGAACCACGTCCAGGCCGACGCGAGCGCCATGCGGGGGCTGAACAGCCGCTTGCCGGTCAGGTGCGGCACCCACCAGAAGGTCATGCCCATGAACGTCAACGTCACCGCGGTCCCGACCGTCAGGTGGAAGTGCCCCGGAATCCAGGCGGTGTTGTGCACCAGCATGTTGAGGTTGAAGCTGGCGTTCACGATGCCGCCCGCGCCCCCGAAGATGAAGCTGATCATCGCCAGGACCTGCGCGGTGAACGACGCGTCGCGCCACGGGAGTTTGCCGATCCACCCGAAGACGCCCGTCCCGCCGGCGCGCTTGCCGCCCACCTCGAGGCTGGCGGCGATCGTGAAGGCGGTGATCAGGCTGGGGATGCCGACGAACATCGTCAGCAGCGAGTGCACCATCTTCCAGCCGGCACTGATGCTGGGGTCGGCGAACTGGTGGTGGAAGCCGACCGGCGTGCTGAAGATCAGGAACATCAGGAACGCCAGGCGCGTCAGCGAGTCGGACACCAGCTCGCCGCCCGCCTGCTTCGGCATGAAGCCGTACCAGGAGATGTAGGCGGGCAACAGCCAGTAGTAGACGATCGGGTGCCCCGTCCACCAGAACAACGTCCGCGCGAGGGTCGGGTCGACCCCCGAAATGAGGCCCAACGACCAGGGCAGCAGGAACACGACGACCTCGACGACGATGCCGATCGACGCCAGCAGCCACATCGCGTTCGTCATGATCGACATGTACGTCACGATCGGGGTGACCTTGCCGGGGTTCGCCCGCCGCCACACCATCCGCATGCGGAACACCTCGACCGCCACCAGCAGGCTGGCGACGACGACGAGGGCGAGGCCCAGGTAGAAGCCCCAGTGCCCCGCGAGCGGCGGGTAGAAGGTGTAGAGCACGTTGCTGGTGTTGCTCAGGATCGCGATGCCGGCCATGACCAGCCCGCCGGTCATCACCGCGTAGATCGTCCAGACGAAGCGCAGGTTCATCGCCACGCCCATCTCGCGGGCCGGGAAGTACAACAGAATCGCGGCGTTCAGGTACGTCGTGAACACGAGCGCGTTCAGGACGCCGTGCAGGGTCAGGCCCTGGTAGTACGACTGCAGCCAGGGCAGCTGCTCGTACAGGTTGATGCCGGCGTAGTTCAGCGCCTGCAGCGGCCCGAGCAACGCGCCGACGAGCAACGCCGTGAAGCCGGTGATCAGGAACGCGAACGTCACGCGGCGTTCGGGGTGCGCCGTCGCGACCGAGGCGGGGGTAGCGGTGACGGTCGTCATGGCGTCCTCCGTTCGTAGACGTCGTCCGCCGTGAGCTCCTGGCCGCGAGCGGCCGCGAAGTCGGCGGGCTCGTACGGCGCGAAGTCGGCGGGCAGCGAGCCGTCGTCCCACTCGGTGACGACGTAGTTCGTGACCGCCGCCAGCTCCTCGTCGCTGAGGTTCGCCCAGGCGGGCATCACCCCGGCGTAGCTCTGGCCGTCGACCTCGATCGCCCCCTGCAGGCCGTACAGCATCAACAGCGGCAGGTAGTCGCGGCCCTGCTCGACGACGAGGCGGGCGCTGTGCCCCGCCACCGGCGGGAAGGCGCCGGGCAGACCGCCGCCGTCCGCCTGGTGGCACGACGCGCAGTTCGCGGCGTACACCTGCGCGCCGTCGACGGCGCCCTCGGCGTCGGCCATGGCGTCCGCGTCGGCGGGCGGCGCGCCGGCCGCCGTCGCTTCGTTCCACTGCGAGGCGGGCACGACCTCCACCGCGCCGAGCATCTCGTGGTGCCCGATGCCGCAGTACTGGTTGCAGCTGATGCGGTAGGTGCCGGGCTCGTCGAAGGTGTAGATCAAGCGCGAGATCTCGCCGGGGATCAGCTCCACGTTGATGTTCGTGCGTTCGATCTGGTAGCCGTGCAGCACGTCGCGGGCGGTGAGGAAGAACTCGACCTCCGCCCCGACCGGGACGCGCACCACCTCGGGTTGGAAGACGAACGCCTGGGCGACCGTCGTGACCTGCACCTTCCCGGGCGCCAACTGCCGGACGCCGGGCTCGAGGAACACCTGCTGCTGCAGGATCTGCTCGGGCGTCGCCTTCGCGCTGCGCTGCGCGATGTGTGCCCCCTCGGTCGCGAGGTTGTAGGCGATCAGCAGCACGAACGTCAGCGACATCAGCCCCGAGAGGGCCAACCAGCGTCGCTCCCAGCGGGCGATCTGTTCGTGTTCGCGGTGCTCCACGTCACCCGCTCCAGGCGAGGTTCAAGAAGTACATTCCGAACCAGAAGACGAGGATGGTCGCGGCGAGGAAGACCGTGACGGCGATCGCGCCGGACGGCGTCGCGTCGGACGCAGCCTCGGACGTCGCCTCGGGCGGGGCGTTGGGCGTCGCGCCGGGCGTCGCGCCGTCCGGCGCGTCGTCCGGCATTGGGGTCGACGGATCGTGGGGGGACGGATCGTTCACGGGACGGGGACCTCCGGGGGGCAGAATCAGGACCGATTCGGGCGCACGGCGTCCGATTCGTATGGTGTAGCACAATCGCCCCCGGGGGGGACGACGATGGCGGGCGCGCCGGACGGCTACGCTGCCCCCATGACGCCGCCCCCCGACACGCCTGCGGACCCGCCCGCCGACACCCCCGCCGACACGCCTGCCGACGGTGGATCCGCCCGCCCCGTCCTCGTCGTCGCGGGCGGCACCGGCCTCGTCGGACGCCGCCTCGTCGCCGCGACGAAGGACGCCTGGGACGTCGTCGTCCTCACGCGCGAGGTGCGCGGCGACGAACCCGACGGCGCCCGCGCCGTCGCCTGGACGCCGACCGCCGCCCGCGACGGCGACGAGGCGCACCTGACCGGCCTCGCGGCCCTCCTGTCCGGCGCGGACGTCGTCGTGAACCTCGCCGGCGCCAGCATCGCGGGGGGACGGTTCGACGACGCGCACAAGCGCCGCATCCTCGACTCGCGGGTCGACGCGACCACCACCCTCGCCGCCGCCGTCCAGCGCGCGGAACGCCCCCCGCGAACCTTCTTCCAGACGTCGGCGTCGGGGATCCACGGCGACCGCGGCGACGAGGTCCTGAACGAGGCCTCGCCGCCCCACCCCGACGACTTCCTGGCCGACGTCGGGGTCGCCTGGGAGGACGCCGCCCGCCCCATCGGGGACGTCACCCGCCTCGTGATCGGGCGGATCGGGATCGTGTTCGCACCCGAAGCGAAGGCGTGGCGGCAGATGCTGCTCCCGATCCGCCTGTTCGTCGGCGGGCCGTTGGGGTCGGGCCGGCAGTGGTGGCCGTGGATCCACGCCGAGGACCTGATCCGCGCGATGCTCTTCCTGGTCGGCCCGCCCGGCGCGCCCGATCCGGACGCGCTCCCCCCGGCCGGCACGTACGCCCTCACTGCCCCCGAACCGGCGCGCCAGATCGACGTCGCCCGCGCCGCCGCGAAGCGGCTCGGGCGCCCCGCGATCGTGCCGGCGCCGGCGTTCGCGCTGCGGCTCGCGCTCGGGGGGCTCGCCGACCACCTGCTGCTCTCCAGCACGAACCTCCGCCCCGCCCGGCTGCAGGCGGAGGGCTTCCGCTTCCGCTACCGCACGATCGACGACGCGGCGGAGGCGCTGCTGAGCGACTGACCCGGCGAGGCCGGGAGGCCGCCCCCGACACCGCCCCCGAAACCGCCTACGACAACGCAGACGACACCGCCCCGCGCCGGACGGCGCGGGGCGTGGGTCCGGCGTGCGGAGCCGAACGGGGGGTGGGGGGACGCTCAGGCGCCGCGCACGGCGCGCAGCACCCCGACGACCGTCGGGACGGCGACGACGACGTGCATCAGTTGCAGGGTCCACACCATGCCGGTGGGCGCCCCCAACTGGAACGGCGGGAAGAGGAACGCCACGAACACGACCAGCGCGACGACCTGGAAGACCGCCAAGCCAGCCGGCACGAACCGCACCAGGACCCACGCGAGGAGCGCCCCGACGATGGCGGGCGCCAGCGAGAAGATCGCGACCGGCGCGACCGTGATCGGGCCGCCCGCCGGACTCTGGATGCTGAGGTCCCAGAAGCCGCCGGCGACGGCGACGTAGTACAGCGCGACGTTGACGACGAGGGCGAGGACGCCGGCGAGCGCGCCGGCGCGGAGGAACGTGGGGACGGGGGGGACGGAGGTGGGTCGAGTCATGGCGTACCTTCCCTTCGAAACGGCGGAGTAGACCGCGCCTCGGCCGCCCCCCGTGTCGGCCGCGCGACGGACGCCCGGCCGAGATCCACCGCCCCGCTACGCCCACACCGGTCCCGACCCCAGGTGGCCGGGCCGGTGCGCCCCTGCGATACCCTCGCGCATGCGCTGCCGGTCCCTCCCCTTCGCGCTGACGGCCCTCCTGCTCGCGTACGTCGCACTCGTCGCCTGCAGCGATCGCCCGACCCCCGTGGACGTCACGCTGATCGACGGCCCCACCGTGCGCCTGATGGTCGGGGAGACGGTCGTCGTGCGAACCTCCACGACCCCCGCGACCGCCGACGTCCTCTGGACGTCGAGCGATCCCGACGTCGCCACCGTCACGGCGACCGGCGCGCTGACCGGACGGAGGGCCGGCACCGCGCTCGTCACCGCACGCCTCGAGCACGGCGGCCGGAGCGTCGCGCGGTCCCTCGCCGTCGAGGTCACGCCCCCACCCGCGCCCGACGCCCTCGCCCTCGCGCCCCGCCGCGCCACGCTGGCCCCCGGGGGCACCGTGACCTTCGTCGCGACCGGCGCCGGCGACGAACCCGCCCTCACCTGGACCACGACGTGCGGGACGCTGAGCCCCACCGACGGCACGGCGGCGTACGTCGCCCCCGACCCCGCACCCGCGGACGGGACGTGCCGCGTCGAGGTCGCCCGCGCCGACGGATCCGCCGACGCGCACGCCGTCGTGCGCGTCGTCGCCCGCGCACCCACCGTCCGCCTCACCCCCCGCACCTCCACGCTGACCGCCGGACGCACCGCCCGGTGGACGGCCGACGTCACCCGATCGGGCCTCGCCGTCGAGGCGCCCGACCTCACGTGGAGCGCGACGTGTGGATCGGTCGACGGCGACGGGACGCACGTCACCTACCGGGCGCCCGACACCGTGCCCGCCGACGGGCGGCCCTGCCTGCTGCGCGCCACCTGGACGCCCGACGACGGCGACGCGACCGCCCCCAACGAGGAAGGCGTGCGGGGGGAGGCCGCCGTCGCCATCCAGCCCGCCCCGCCCCCCGGCACGCTCCTCCTCGCTCCCACCGAAGCGACCCTGGCGGTCGCCGAGCCCCTCGCCCTGCAGGTGTCCGCCAGCGACCTCGACCCCGCGGCCCTCACCTGGTCCGCGACGTGCGGCGGCATCAGCGGCTCCGGCACCGACGTGGTCGTCACCGCCCCCACCACGCCCGGAACGTGCACCGTCGCGGTCGAGACGACGGCCCCAGCCCGACGCGCGACCGCGACCCTCACCGTGGACCCGGGACCGCCGGACGCGAACGCAAGCACCGTCGCCGTCGCACCGGCCACACGAACGGTCGCGACGTCGGACGACGCCGTCGTCCGCGTCAAGCTGCGCGACGCCTACGCGAACCCCACCCCCCTCGGGACCGCCACCCTCACGCTCGACGCCCCGGCCCCTGGGCTCGGCACCCAGCTCGGTCCCGTGACCGCCGTCGCGACGGACCGCTACGAGGCGTCCTGGGCGGTCGGGACGCAGGCGGGCACGAGCGACGTCGTCGCCCGCCTCGACGGCGTGGCGCTCCCCGCACCCGCCACGCTCACCCTCCAGAGCGGTCCCGCGAGCGCTGCCACGACCCAGGTGTCGGTCGTCGACGCGGCCCTCCCGGCGAACGGCACGGCGACGACGCAGGTCGTCATCCGCACCGCCGACCGGTTCGACAACCCCTTGGCTCGGGGCGGGGACACGATCACCGTCGAGGTCGACGGGCCCGGGAGCGTCACCGCAGCGACCGACCTCAGGGACGGGCGCTACCAGGCGACGTACACGGCGGGGACGTCCACCGGTCCGGTGACGTTGGCCCCGCGCGTGAACGGCGTCGCGACGAACGCGACCGCATCGTTGACGCTCACGCCCGGAGATGCGTCGGCGGACACCGCCCAGGTGACGGTGCAGGACGCCACGCTTCCCGCCGACGGCGCGTCCACCACGGTCGTGACCGTCCAGCTCTTCGACGCGCAGGGCAACCCCCGCGACGCGGGTGGGGCGAACGTCGAGTTCGCTGCCCCGGTCGTCGGGACCCTCGGTGCGGTCAACGACCTGCAGGACGGCCGCTACGAAGCGACCTACACCGCCGGCACGGAGCGCGCGACCGTGACGCTGCAGCCGCGCCTCGACGGGGTCGCGACGGCCGCCACCGGCACGCTGGAGCTGCGGACGTTCTACCTGGACGCCAACGGGGTGACGATTCGGTGTCCGAACGCGGCGGTCGGGGACACCGGCACCGTGAACGGCGGGACGTACGTCAAGCGGACCGCGGCGGACCTCACGCCCGGGAACGCCGCCACGGCGTGTACGTCGGGCGTCACCGACCTCGCGTTCTTGTTCGAGGGCGACGACGCGTTCGACGCTCCGATCGGCCACTGGGACACCACCTCCGTCACCTCGCTGCGCCGGACCTTCGCCGGCGCCACCGCGTTCGATCGCGACCTCGGCGCGTGGGACGTCGGGAACGTCACCGATCTACGCCGTACCTTCGCCTTCGCGACGTCGTTCGACGGAAACGTCGCGACCTGGGACACCGCGAACGTCACCACGATGGAGGACACGTTCCACGGTGCGGAGGCGTTCACCGGCGACGTGAGCGGCTGGAATGTCGCGTCGGTGACCGATATGACGGGGGCGTTCGCGCGGGCGGCATCGTTCGACCGGGACCTCTCGAGCTGGTGCGTCGAGGGCCTCCCCACCACCCCCACCGACTTCGACGTCGGGACGCCGGCAACGTGGACCGCGAGCGAAAAGCCGGCGTGGGGCGCACCGTGCACCCCCTGACGCGGCTTTCATACCCAATGGTCGTGTGGGCGACCGCGTGAGCGCGGCCACCTCCGCGACGTCGCGTGTCGGCCTCGGTGCCGCGGTCGTCCTCGTCGTCACCGTGCTCGCCTACGCCGCAGCACGGCTGCCCGGCGCCGCGACGCTCGGACCGCTCGTCCTGGCGTTGCTCGGCGGCGTCGCGGTCGCCGCGACGCCGTGGGGTCGCCGGCACCGCCTCGCCGAACGCCGGGACGTCCGCTTCGTCGCGCGCGACGTGCTGCGGATCGGCATCGTGCTGCTCGGGGCGCGCCTCGACGCCCGCCTCCTCGTCGAGGTCGGGCCGATCGCGTTGGCCGCCGGGGCGGTCGGTGCGCTCGTGGCGTTCGCGGCGGCCGAGACGATCGGTCGCACCTGGGGCCTCCCCGCACCGCTCCGCCGTGCGGTCGGGATCGGGACCGCCATCTGCGGCGCCAGCGCGATCGCCGCTGCGCTTCCGTTGTTGCGCGCGAGGGCGGAGCACGCCTCCCTCGCCGTCGCCACGATCAGCCTGGTCGGGACGGTCGGGGTCGTCGCCGTCGCGCTGCTCGGGGGCGCCTACCCCGACGCCGCCCTGCTCCTCGCCCTCCTGGCCGGCGCGACGTTGCAGGAGGTCGGCCACGTCGTCGCGGCCGGCGCCAACCTCGCTCCCGCCGTCGCGGACCAGGCGCTGCTCGTCAAGCTCTCGCGGGTCGTCCTGCTCGCCCCCGCCCTGCTCGTGCTGGGGCTGACGACGCGGCGCGGCGACGCCCCCGAAGGCCCGCGCGTCGCGCCGGTCCCCCCCTTCGTGCTCGGGTTCGTGGCGATGAGCGTTCTCGTGAGCGTCGGCGTCCTCCCCACCCCGTGGGCGCACGCGATCGCCACCGGCGGCAGCGTCGCGACGGCCGCCGCCATGGCCGCCCTGGGGCTGGGGGTGGACCTGCGGACGGTGCGCGCGAGCGGCCGCGCGACGCTGGCGCTCGGGGCGCTCACCTTCGGCCTTCTGGTCGCGGTGATGGGTGCGGCGTACGCGCTGCCGCTGCGCTAGGGGCCGGCCGCCCCGCGCGGACGGGCCGACCCGCGACCCACCTGCTATCCTCGCGGCCATGACGACGCCCGCGACGAGCGCCCCCCCGGTCCCCCGCGACGAGGAGTTGTTCGCCCTCCTCGAGCGCGAGGAGGCCCGGCAACGCGACGGCCTGGAGCTGATCGCCTCGGAGAACTTCACCTCCCCCGCCGTCCTCGAAGCGACCGGGAGCGTCCTGACGAACAAGTACGCCGAGGGCTACCCGGGCCGCCGCTACTACGGCGGGTGCGAGGTCGTCGACGACGTCGAGCGGCTCGCCATCGCGCGCCTCAAGGAGTTGTTCGGGGCGGCGTGGGCGAACGTCCAGCCGCACTCCGGGAGCGGCGCGAACATGGCGGTGTTCCGCGCGCTGCTCGAGCCGGGCGACCGGATCATGGGCCTGGACCTCGATCACGGCGGCCACCTGACGCACGGCAGCCCCGTGAACTTCTCGGGGCAGGACTACGACGTCGTCGGCTACCCCGTCGACCCCGACACCGAACGCCTCGACATGGACCACGTCGCCGACCTCGCCCGCGAGCACCGCCCGAAGCTGTTGATCGCCGGCGCGAGCGCGTACGCCCGCACGATCGACTTCGCGCACTTCCGCGCGATCGCCGACGAGGTCGGCGCGTACCTGCTGGCCGACGTCGCGCACATCGCGGGGTTGATCGCCGCCGGCGTGCACCCGAGCCCCCTCCCGCACGCGCACGTCGTGACGAGCACCACCCACAAGACGCTGCGCGGCCCGCGCAGCGGCGTGATCTTCGGGCCCGACCCGGAGCTCGGCAAGCGCATCGACCGGCAGATCTTCCCCGGCACCCAGGGGGGACCGTTGATGCACGTGATCGCGGCGAAGGCGGTCGCGTTCCGCGAAGCGCTGCAGCCGGCGTTCCGCAGCTACGCCGAAACGATTCAAGCCGACGCGAAGGCGCTGGCGGACGCCCTCACGGCGCGCGGCGCGAAGGTCGTGTCGGGCGGGACCGACACGCACGTCTTCGTGCTGGACCTGCGCCCGATGGGCCTGACCGGCAAGGTCGCCGACGCCCGCCTCGGGCGGGTCGGCATCACGGTGTCGAAGAGCACCGTGCCGGGCGACCCGGAGAAGCCGTGGGTCACCTCCGGCGTCCGCATCGGCACGCCCGCCCTCGCGACGCGCGGCTTCACGCCCGCGGAGATGGAGGCGGTCGCCGACCTCATCATGGAGGCGCTGGCGCTGGACGACGACGCGCTCGACGGCGACCTGCGGGCGCTGCGCGACCGCGTCCGGACGCTCGCGCGCGCCCACCCGATGCCGGGCGACGCGCCCACCCCCTGACCCCCGAAGGGACGCCCCCGCCCCCGTGTACGCCTTCCAACGCGCCATGCGCGCCCTCCGCGGCAACGCGGTCGCCAGCCTCGCGACGATCACCACCATGACGTTGTCGCTGACGATCCTGGCGACCTTCAGCCTCGTCAGCCTCAACCTGAACGCCGTGCTCGCGGACCTGCAGACCGAACTCGAGGTCACCGCCTTCCTCGCGCCCGACGCCGACGGCCTGGCGCTGACGCGCACCGCGCGCGGCTGGTCGGAGGTGGCCCGCGCCGAGTTCACCAGCGCCGACGCCGCCCTGGAGGCGCTCGTCACCGACCTCCCGTCGCTGCGGACCGCCTCGACGCTGGTCGCCAACCCGCTGCCCGACACCGTCACGCTGCAGCTGTTCGATCCCGCCCAAACGGCGCAGGTCCGCGACCGCCTGTTGGCCCGCCCCGGCGTCGAGGACGTCGAGGACGCCAGCGACGCGGTGACGACGTTCCTGGCGTTCAACGACGCGCTCCGCGTCGCGGGCACGCTCCTGATCGTGGTGCTGTTGGGCGCGGCGTTGTTCGCCATCCAGAACTCGATCGCCTCCTCGATCGCCGCGCGCCGCAAGGAGATCGAGGTCATGCGGCTGGTCGGCGCGACCCGCGGCTTCATCCGCGCGCCGTTCCTGATCGAGGGGTTCGTCCTGGGGTTGGCGAGCGCCGCGGTGACGTTGCTGATCGTCGTGCCCGGCTACCAGTACGTCGTCGCCCGCCTCGCGCCCACCCTGCCGTTCGTCCCGTTCGTGCGCGACGGCGCGCTGCTGGCGCAGGTCGCACTGCTGCTGACCGCCCTCGCGCTCCTGATCGGCCTGGTGGGCTCCACCATCGCGGTGTCGAACCACCTTCGCGAGGGGGCGTGAGGGCGGGCGCCCTCCTCCGCGCCGGCGCGCTCGCCGCCGGCCTGGCGCTCCTGGGCGCCGCGCTCGCGCAGGTCGACACGACCCTGCGCGACGCCCTCGAGGCGCAGGCGGGCGAGTACGAGGCGCTCCTCGAGGAGCGCCGCGCCGAGGTCGCCGCCCTCGAGGAGCGGCTCGGGGCGACGCGCGGCGAGCTCGAGGCGCGCATCGCGGAGCGCGACGCGCTCAGCGAACGCATCGCGGCGCTCGACGCCCAGGAGCGGGCGCTGGCGGCGGACGTCGCCGCCCTCGAGGCGGACGTCGCGGCGACCGAGGCCGACATCGCCGACCGCGAGGCGGACCTGGATGCGCTGCGGACCCGCATCCGCGCGTTGCTGGTGAACCTCCACCGCACCCGCGCGGGGCGCGGGGCGGGCGCCCTCGCGAACGCCGACAGCCTGCACGACCTGCGCGTCACGAACGCCCTCCTCGACCGCCTCTCGCGCCAGGACGTCGCGCTCGTGCGCGACGTGGGCGCGCGCATCGACGCGCTGGAGGCGGCGCGCAGCCGCCTCGAGACCGACCTCGCCGAGCTCGCCGCCGCCCGCGAGCGGTTGGCCGCCACCCGCATCGAGCAGCAGGACCGCCGCGCGGAACTGCAGGCGGTCATCGAGGACCTGAACGCCACCCAGGCGGGCCAGGAGGCGCAACGCGTCGCGTTGATGCTGGCGCAGGACCAGCTCGAGGCGGACCTGGCGAACATCGAGTCGCGCCTGCAGGAGGAGATCGCGCGGCTCGAGGCGGAGGAGGCCCGCCTGCGCCGCGAGGCGGCGGCGGCCGACGACGAACGCCGCGACGCGCTGGAGGCGGAGGCCGACCGGACCCGCGAGCGCATCGACGCCCTCACGTCGCCGCAGGACCCCAACCCCGCGGGGTTCGTCGGGCCGCTCGACGGCGGCACCCTGGTGGGCCGCTACGGCGAGGGGAACAACTCGTTCGTCGCCATCCGCGCGGCGCAGGCGGGCGCGGCGGTGTACGCCGTGCAGGGGGGCGTCGTGATCGCGTCGCAATCGATCGGCGCGAACGACGGCTTCATGGTCGCCGTCCGGCACGACCCGGAGTTGACGACGGTCTACACGAACCTGCGCGAACCCCCCGTCCGGGTGGGGGACCGGGTGCAGCGCGGCGAGGTGATCGGCTACCTCGGGGGTGGGACGCTGCCGCCCCCCGACGTGCTGCGCCTGTACGCCCGCGTCCGGCAGGGGGGCGGCGAGGCGTTCGTCGACCCGCTGCCGCTGCTCGGCCTCTAACCGGCGGCCGCGGTGCGGAGCGGTGCGGCGCACCCGGACCGCACCGGCGACGGTCCGGCGGCGGGCCGGAACGGCCGGGGGAACGGGGCCCGCCCGGGGGTCCGCCGGGACCCGCCAGGGGCGCGGTGACGCGCGCCCCGGCTCGCGGGGCGTAAGGTGACGGTGATGCGTTGTCCGCACTGCAAGGCCCGCAATCCCGACGGCATGCGCTACTGCGGGATGTGTGGCCGAGCGTTGCAGTCCCTCCCGGCGCGCCGCGAGCGGCGCTGGGTCAGCGTCGTGTTCCTCGATTTGGTCGGGTTCGCCGACCTGACGTACGAGGCGGACGCCGAGCACGTCCGCGACCTCGCCGACGAGGTCCTCACCCTCGCCACCGCCGCGGTGGAGGCGCACGACGGGCGCGTCGACGCCTACCGCGGGGACGGCCTCATGGCGGTGTTCGGGGCGCCCCGCAGCCACCCCGACGACCCCGAGCGCGCCGTGCGCGCCGCGGGCGACGCGATCGACGCGATCGCGTCGTTGGGCCGGCGGCGGGGCCTTCCGCTCGCGGCGCGCGGGGGCGTGAACACCGGCACGGTCGTCGCCGGCGCGGTCGGGGCGGGCGACGCCCGCGCCGACACGGTGATGGGCAGCGCCGTGAACCTCGCCGCGCGCCTCGAGGAGGCCGCCGCGCCGGGCGAGGTGTGGGTCGGGCCCGCCACGCACGAGGCGCTCCGGACCCGCGTGCGGTTCGAACCGACCGGCCCGGTGGAGTTGGCGGGCTTCCCCGACGTCCGTCAGGCGTTCCGGTGGGTGCCCCCCGACGGGGACGCCCCCGACGACCCCCACCCGCCGTTCGTCGGGCGGGAGGAGGAGCGCGCCGCCCTGCTGCGGCACCGCGCGGCGGTCGCGCGCGAGGGGCGCGCCCGCGAGGTGTGGGTCACCGGCGAGGTCGGCATCGGCAAGACCCGCCTGCTGGAGGTCGTCCTCCCGGAGGGCCCCCCGCCCAAGGGAGGTGGGCCCGCGGGGGATGGGCCGGCGGGGGCCGGACCGGCGGAGGACGGGATGGCGGAGGACGGGACGGCGGAGGACGGGGACCGCGTCGTGTGGCTCCGGGCCGGCGCCGCGGACGCGCCCCCGTGGCGGACGTTGGCCCTCGCCGTGTTCCCCGACGGCGGGGGGGCCGGCCCGGTACCGGGCGCGCCGATCCGCCGCCGGGACGGGCGGCGCCCCCCGCTCCCCGCGGCCGGCGGGACGATTCGGGCCCGCCCCCGGCACGCGCCGGGGGCGTCGGACGCCCTCACGCCGACGCCCGCCCCACGCGGCATCGCCGACCTCGATCCGGAGGTCATCGAGCAGGGCCTGGCGACGTTGCTGCCCGGCGAACCGCGCTGGTGGCGGGCGATCCTCGCCAGCCTCGACGTCCTCGAGCCGCCCACCTGGCGGCGGGTGGAGCGCCGCAAGGTCGACCGCACCGCCCTCGCGTGGCGCGACCTGGTCGCCGCCCGCGCCCGCCAGAGCGGGGGCGTATGGACGTTCGTGCTCGACGTCGAGCCGGCGCACCCGAGCGCCCTCGCCTTCCTCGACCTGCTCCGCGAAGCGCGGGCGCCCATCCTGATCGTGCGGACCGCGCGCCGCGATGCGGAGCTCCCCGCCGACGCCCACCGCCTGCCGGTGCCCCCCCTCGCGACCGAGGAGGCGACCGCCCTCGTCGAGCAGTTCGTCGACCGCGGCGCGCAAGCGGCGGTGCGGACGTGGGTGCCGCACACCGACGCCACCCCCAGCCACCTGATCGAGCTCGGGCGCGCCCTCGCGCGCGACGCGCACGCCCACGACAGCCCGTCGTTGCACGCCCTGATCGGGGCGCGCCTCGACCGCCTCGACGCCGAAGCGCGCACCCTCCTCGCGCAGGCGGCGCTCGCGGGGGAGGAGATCTGGGAGGGCCTCCTGCGCACGCTCGGGCCCGACCGGCGCGGGCGGACCCTGGCGACGTTGGTGCGCGAGGGGATGCTCGTGCGCAGCCCCACCTCCCGCATCCCCCGGCAACGGGCGTACCGCTTCCGCAGCGAACTGTTGCGGACCGTCGCCCGCGAGCGCCTCCCCTACGCCGAGCACGCCGACGTCCACGTCCGCATCGCCACCTGGCTCGAGGGGCACGCCCCGATCGAGCTGTCGGTCGTCGTCGCCACGCAGTTCGAGCGGGGTGGGGCGACCGACGCGGCGTACGCGCACTACCTGGCCGCCGCGGACGTCGCCAGCTGGAACGGGTCACTCGAAGAGATGCACGGCCTGTACGGGCACCTCGCGGCGTTGGACGCCGGACCGCACGAGCGGGCGGTGGCGCTGCGCGAGTGGGCGGACGCCGCCCTGCGGCGCGGCGACGTCGCCGGCGCCGACGGCGCGATCGCCGCCCTCGCGGCGCACCTACCGACCCTCGCGCGGAGCGACGCCGCCGCGTTCGAGGCCGACCACGCGCGCCTCACGCGGGCGGTCGCCACCGCGCGGGCGGAGGCGGGCCCCGGCGCCACCGAGTAACGCCGCCCCGAAGGGCGGCGCGATCCACGGGGCGCAGGCGGCGACGGTCCGTTCGAACGCCCCCGGCCAGGGAGACGTCAGGGAGGGGTCGGGGAACGGCTCAGGCGGCGTGCGTCGTCGTGCGCCGTGCGGGCCGGGCGTCGCCCGAGGGGCGGGTACGGACCGGCAGCGGGAACAGGCTCGGTTGCACGACCTGGCCACCCCCGCGCGGGACGGCGCGGGCGGCCGGCGCCGGAACGGCGGTGCGGGCGGCCCGGGGGGCCGGGCTGCGCCGGACGTCGAGGCCGAACGGTTCGGCGAGGACGCGGAGGACGGCGGCGGTGCGGGTGTCGGACCCCCGCAGGTGGGCGCCGGCGCGCGGCGCGAGGTGCACGGCGACCGCGTCGTGGAGGCCGGCGGCGAGGGCGGCCGCGACTCCGATCGCGAGGAGGGCGAGGAACAGTTCGAAGATCACGTCGCGTCACCACCTTTCCGGTCGCCGCGGTGCGGCGGGAGGGGCCGTGGAGGCGTCCCTCGGATGCCCGCAGGCTACTACCTTAATTCCTAAGGCGTCAAGGGCTGGGGGGACCCCCGCCCACGACCGCCGTCCGGGACGGCCCTCCTCGCAATCGCGTGCGGGCACCCAGGCGCCCGCGGCGCCCTTTGCTACCCTTCCTCCATGGACGTCGATCTCTCCGCACTCCTCGCCGCCGCCCTCGCCGCGGGGCTGCTGATCGGGGGGCTCCTCACCTGGTTCGCGACGCGGCAAGCCGGCGGCGGCCGGACCGCCGCCCAACTCAAGGACGAACTCGACACCTACAAGCGCGACGTCGCCGAGCACTACGCGGAGACCGCGAAACGGGTCGACGCGCTCACGAAGGCGTACAAGGACGTCTACGACCACCTCGAGGACGGCGCCTACCGCCTCGTCGGGGAGGACGAACTGCGCCGCCGCCTCGACGGCGGGAGCGAACCGGTCGTCCTCCCGGGGATCGGCCCCCGCTCCGCCGCGCCCCCGACCGGCGCCCCGACCGACGCGCTGCCGGGCGAACCGGCACCGGACGAAACGGGCGCCGCGCCGGACGCGGGCGCGCCGAGCGAGGGCGCACCCGACGCGGACGCGCCGGAGGCGGAGGCTGCGGACGCGGAGGCTACGGACGCGGGTGCACCCCCTGAGGAGGAAGGACGCGACGGGCACGACGCCGCGACCGACGCCGCCCCCGCACCGGCCCCCGATCAGGCCCCGCGCGACGAGGACGCCGGCGCGGAGCGCACCCCTCCCGCGGGCGACGGGGCGAGCGATGCGGCCGTCGACGACGAGGACGCAGCGGCGGACGAACCGAAGCCGGACGAAACGCCGGACGACGGACCGCGCGACGGCGACGACGACACGCCGGACGACGACGCGGCGGACGACGACGCGCAGCGCACCCGCCCCTGAGCGGGTCGCCGGCCGCCCGGCCGGCCCGAGGGCGCGTGGTAGCGTGCGTCACGTGACGACGGTCGCGCGACGCCGCACCCCGGCCCCCTCCCGACGCGGTCGCGAGGTCCCCCGTCCCGCCCGCGGACGGTCCCCGCGAGCGCGCGGCGCGGCGGTCCTCCGGGCCGTTCTGGTCCTGCTGCTCGTCGCCCTCGCCGCCGCGGGGCACGCCCAACAACGCTTCAACTTCCTCGCCGTCGACGACCAGGTCCTCGACGCCGCGGGGCCCTACTACTTCGTCGCCTACGGCGACTCCGGCAACGCCTTCGCGAAGGCCGGCCCCATGGCGGACGCCATGGGGATCGACCTCGACTACGACGCCGACGCCGGCCAGCTCGTGTTCGAGAACGGCGTCACCACCGCCCGCTGGGACGTCACCCGCGACGTCGCCGGCGGCCTCGAGCACCGCACCGGCACCCTCACGGTGAACGGCGAGCCGTTCCCCCGCGCCATCCCCAGCGCCCTGCTGGTCGACGGCACCAGCTACGTCGCCGTCACCCCCCTCGCCGAAGCGTTCGGCGGGGAGGCCGCCTGGTTCCCCTCCGGACGCGTCATCCGCGTCACCCTCCCCGAGCCCGACCCCCTCGCCGGCGCGGAACGCCGCACCCCCCGCGTCGGCCTGCACGACGGCTACGCCCGCGTCGCGATCGACGTGCCCGCCGACCAACCCGCCGACCTGCTCGTCGCCGACGGCAGCGTCGCGCTGCGCCTCCCCGGCCTCCCCCTCGCCGCCACCGACCGCCGCCCCGGCGGCGGACCGCTGCAACGGGTCTACCGCGACACGTTGGGCGGCGACCCGGCGTTGGTCCTGGTCGTCGACCACGCCGTCGACGACGCCGGCCGCGGCTACCGCCTCGGCCGGACCGAGGACGTCGTGTACGTCGACGTCGGGCCCGACCTGCAGGGCGAACCGGCGGCCGGCCGGGCGCCCGACCCCGCCGACCCCCCGGTCGCCGCGGCGGCCGCGCCGCCGGTCGAACGACGCCAGGTCGTCGTCATCGACGCCGGGCACGGCGGGCACGACCCCGGCACGGTCAGCGACTGGGCGCAGGAGAAGGAGATCGTCCTCGACGTCTCGTTGCGCCTCGCCGAACGCCTCCGCAACGCCGGCGTCGAGGTGATCCTCACGCGCGACGACGACACCTTCCTCACCCTCCAGGACCGCAGCACCTTCGCGACGACCGACCGCAACGTCTTCGTCAGCGTCCACGCCAACGCCGCCCCGAACCGCGGGGCGGCCGGCATCGAGACGTGGGTGTTCGGCGAACCGCTCGACCCCAGCCTCATCGACCGCGCCATCCAGGAGAACGGCGGCGGGGAGGTCGGTGCCGCCCTCACCGCCGAAGCGGCGGAGGTCGCCGACATCGCCGGCGACATCCTGCGCGAGACGCAACTCAACTACAGCCTCAACCTCGCGCAACTCGTGCAGGACGAGATGGTCGACGCGACCGGCGCGAACGACCGCGGGGTCCGCAAGAACCTGTTCTACGTCATCCGCAACAGCCGCATCCCCGCCATCCTCGTCGAGCTCGGCTTCGTCAGCCACCCCGAGGAGGGCCGCCGGCTGCTGCGCGACGACTACCGCAGCGACCTCGCGGACGCCCTCGCCGACGGCATCCTCACGTTCCTCGATGCCGGCGGGGTCGGCGGCGACCTCGCCGCCCGCTGACCCCACCGCCCCGCACCGACGGCACGACCGATCTCCGCCGCCTCCCGCCGGGCGACGGTGCTAGCATGCTCGGACCATGACGAACGCGCCCGACGAATCCGCCGCCCCGACCGCGGGCGCCGGCGGACTGGTGTTCCGCCCCGACGGCACCGTCCTGGTCCTCCGCCGCGACAGCGGCGAATGGGCGTTCCCCAAGGGCCACGTCGACCCCGGCGAAGGACCGCTCGACACCGCGCTGCGCGAGATCGCGGAGGAGGCCGGCGTCCACGCCACCTGCCCCGACCCGACCGCCACCTGGGTCACGACGTACGTCAACGCCGCCGGCGTCCCCCGCCGCATCACCTGGTTCCGCTGCACCGCCGCGCAGGACGCCCGGTTCACCCCCCGCGAAGCGCTGTTCCCCGACGGCGCCTTCCTGCCCCCGGACGTCGCGCGCGAACGCCTCACCTTCGCCCCCGACCGCGCCCTCCTGGACCGCGTCCTGGCCGGCGTTCCGGACGACGCGTGAGCCGGACCGGTCCGCCCCTGCAGGGACGCAGCGGCCCGCACGGCGCGGCGGAACTCCTGCGCACGCTGCTCGACGCGAAGGAGGCCGGCACCCTCGCCTTCGCCGGCCCGCACGGCCTCACCACCACCCTGATCGACGGCGGCGAAACCGTCGCCCGCGCCGAACACGGCGCGCCCCCCGCCAGCGACGTACCCGACGTCGCCTTCGCCTTCCACGACCACGCCCTCCCGAGCGGCGCGCGGCACGGGGTGCCCGAACTCCCCAGCCGCTTCCCCGGCGCGACCGACGCGCACCTCCGCGCCCTCCCCCACCTCCCGCACCGCATGGCGGCCCGCGCCGCCCTCGCGCACCTCCCCACCTGGCTCGCCGCCCTCGAAACCGAAGCCGCCGACGGCCTCCTGACCCTCGACGAGGACGGCGACGCCGCCGCCGCCCTCGTCGTCGAGGGACGCATCCGCGCCGCGGTCGGCGAACGCCGCCCCCGGTCCGGCGCCGCCCCCGACGACGCGCCCCTCCCGGTCCGCAACGGCGACGCGCTGCGCCTGCTGCAGCGGCACGCCGGCGGGGGGGCGGCCGCCGCCCCCACCCCCGGCGCCGGCGACCGACCCACGCTGCAGTTCGCGCCGCTGCCCCCCAGCTGGCGCGCCGCGTTCGCCGGCCTGCTTTTGGGCCGCGAGGGGGACGCCCCCCACGGCGTCCGCATCACCGCCCGCGAAGCGACCCTCCTCGAGGGCGGCGTTCCCGTCCTCCGCGTCGGCGGGGGCGGCTCCGCCGCCGCGCGCTACCAGGCGCACCCGAACCCCGCCGCCCTCCCGTCGCTCCCCCTCCCGGACGACCCGCCCGACCTGGAGACCCGCCGCTACCACCTGACGTTGCGCGGCCGCGACGCCCTCGACCCGATGACGGACCTGGCGATGTCGTTCGACGGCGACTACGGGCCGTCGGGCAAGGAGCTCCTGCGGACCCTGCAGCGGGGCCTCGACGTCGGCGGGTGCGCCGACGCGCTCGGGGTCGGCCTCGACCAACTGGCGCCCTGGCTGCGTCGCCTCGAGGCGGACGGCCTCATCCGCAGCGAACGCTGACCCCCGCCCCGGGGCGCCGCCCCACCCGCCGTCCAAGCGGCCGCTCCACCCACCGGTCCACTCGCGGTGCGCAGCCCCCGAGCTCCGCCCGGCGCGGTATCGTCGCGGCACGTGAACGATCCCGGTTCCCCACCCCCCACCGCACCCCACGCTGCACCCCACGGTGCACCCCACGGTGCACCCCCCGCGCGTCCCGACGACGAGGTCAGCCTGCGCGAGCTGGCGCTCATCCTCCGTCGCGGCCTCCCGCTCATCCTCGTCGCGACCGTCCTCGCCGCCGCCGCCGCCCTCGCCTGGGCGTGGCTCGCGCCGGAGACGTACGAGGCGCGCGCGACGATCGTCTCCAGCCCCAACCAGGTGCGCCTCGGGGAGGACGTCGCGCTGAACTTCGACGTGCGCGGCGCCATCGACGTCGCGACGCTGCGCAGCATCGCCACCAGCCGCGGCACGTACGACGACGTGCGGGCCGCCCTCGAGGCGGACGGCGTGACGCCGCCCGCCACCCCCCAGGACCTCGACGCCGCCACCTCCCTCGAGGCGCTCACGGGCGCGGGCGGCGGCGACGAAGCGCTCACCGTCGTCCTGCGCGTCGCGCACGGCGACCCCGACCTGGCCGCCGCCTGGGCGGGCGCGTGGGCGGACGTGACCGTCGAACGCATCCGCGCGACCCTGCTCGACGACCTGGGCCCCATCTACGAACGCACGCGCGCCGCCCTCCAGGACCGGCGCGCCGCCCTCGACACCGCGGAAACCGCCTACCGCGAGGCCGCCACCCGCGACCTGCCCGGGCTCGAACGGCAGCTCGAGGCGGCGAACGCCCGCCTCGGGTGGCTCACCACCGACCTCGCGCAGCTCGAACGCACCCTCGCCGGCCTCCGCGCGGACGGGGCGCAGGGCGACCCGCGCGAGATCGCCCGCCTCGAAGGTGAACGCGACGCCGTCGAGGCGACCCTCGCCACCGAGCGCGACGCCATCCGAACGTTGCGCCGCGACGTCGCCGACGCCCGCCTCGCCCTCGACGCCGCCCAGCGCGAGCGCGACGCCGCCGCCGACGCCTACGCCCGCGTACGCTCGCTCGAGCCGGCCCTGGCGCTCGTGAGCGACCTGACCCCCCGCAACACGCGCCTCCTCGAGGCGCCGCGCACCCCCACCGAACCGGTCGCGCGCTCCACCGTCCTCGTCACGGTCCTCGCCGCGGTCGTCGCGGCGCTGCTCGCGACGTTGTTCGTGTTCCTCCGCGAGGCGGTCCGCGCGCCCGACGGGCCGTCCACCTCGCCGCCCGACGCACCGTCCGACGGGCCGTCCGACGCACCGTCCCCCGCGGACGCCTGACGCCGTGGCGACGTCGGACGCGACGCACGTCCTGATGACCGGCGCGACCGGCACGCTGGGTCGGGCCCTCGCGCCGCGTCTTGAGCAGGCGGGCGTGCGCGTGACCGGCGTCGCCAGCGCCGACGCCGACGTCCGCGACGGCGGCGCCGTCCACCGCCTCGTCGCGGCGCACGCGCCGGACGTCGTGCTGCACGCCGCGGCGTACACCGACGTCGCCGGCGCGGAACACGACCGCGCCACCTGCTGGGACGTCAACGTCGCCGGTACCCGGCACGTCGCCGACGCCGCCCGCGCCGCCGGCGCGCGCCTCGTGCACGTCAGCAGCGACTACGTCTTCTGGGGCGGGGAGGACCGCCCGCCCGGCGGCTACCGCGAGACCGACCCGCCCGGGCCCGTCCGCAACACGTACGCCCTCACCAAGCTCGCCGCGGAGGAGGCCGCCCGGCGGGCGCCGGACGCCCTGATCGTGCGCACGTCGTTCCGGCCCGACGCCTGGCCGCACCCGACCGCCTTCACCGACCTGTTCACCAGCCAGGACTACGTCGACGTGATCGCCGACCTCCTGACCGACGTCGTCCGCCACCACGCCGACGTGGGGAACGACGGAACGGAAGGCGCCGGGCACGACGTCCTGCACGTCGCCACCGAACGCAAGAGCGTCTTCGACCTCGTCCGCCGCCGCACCCCGGGCGTCGCGCCCGGCGTGCGCGCCGACGCGCCGGTCGCCCTCCCCGCCGACGTCTCGCTGAACACCGACCGGCTGGCCGCGCTCCGCGCGGCGTGGCGCGCCGCGGAGGCGGCGGCGTGAGCGCCACCTTCGAACCGCTCGGCCCGTGGGGCGAGGACGGCGTCCTCGTCGTCACCCCCGACCTGCACGGCGACGCGCGGGGGTTCTTCCTCGAGCGCTACAAGGCGTCGACGTACGCCGCGCACGGCGTCGGGCCGTTCGTGCAGGACAACCACTCCCGCTCCGCGGGGGGCGTCCTTCGCGGCCTGCACTGGCAGGCGCCCCCCGCGGCGCAGGGGAAGCTGGTCGGCGTCCTCGCCGGCCGCATCCTCGACGTCGCGGTGGACGTGCGGCGCACGTCCCCGCACTTCGGGCGGTGGGTGTCCGCCGTCCTCGACGATCACGCCCACCGGCACCTGTGGATCCCCGAGGGCTTCGCGCACGGCTTCCTGGTGCTGTCCGACGTCGCCGACGTCCACTACAAGACCACCGCGGAGTACGCCCCCGCGCTGGAGCGCAGCCTCCGGTGGGACGACCCCGACGTCGGGGTCGCCTGGGGCACCGACGCCCCCACCCTGTCGGTGAAGGACGCCGCCGCCCCCCACCTGCGGGACTACGGCGACGCGGACCCGTTCACCAGCGCCGACCCGTTCGCGCGCACCGATCCGTCGAGTGCGGCATCGTCCACCCCCACCCCCCACGCACCCCCGAACGACGACGGGCGGGACCGCCCGTGAGCCGCACCGTCCTCGTGACCGGCGGCGCGGGCTTCATCGGGTCCGCCGTCGTCCGCCACCTGCTCGCCGCCACCGACCACCACGTCGTCACCCTCGACGCCCTGACGTACGCCGGCCACCTCGCCTCCCTCGAGGGCGTCCTGGACGACCCCCGCCACACCTTCGTGCACGCCGACGTGACCGACGCCGCCGCCGTCGCGGACGCCTTCCGGACGCACGCCCCCGACGCCGTCCTGCACCTCGCCGCGGAGAGCCACGTCGACCGCAGCATCGACGGGCCCGCCGCCTTCCTGCGCACGAACGTCGACGGGACCTTCACCCTCCTCGAGGCCGCGCGCGCCGCCTGGACGACCGACCACGGCATGCGCGACGACGTGCGCTTCGTGCACGTCTCCACCGACGAGGTGTTCGGCAGCCTCGCCCCGGACGCGCCCGCGTTCCACGAGGGCACGCCCTACGCCCCCCGCAGCCCCTACGCCGCCTCCAAGGCCGCCTCCGACCACCTGGCGCGCGCCTGGTTCCACACGTACGGCCTGCCGGTCATCGTCACGAACTGCAGCAACAACTACGGCCCCCGCCAGTTCCCCGAGAAGCTCCTCCCCACGATCGTCCTGCGCGGCGCGCGGGGCGCGTCGCTCCCCATCTACGGGGCGGGCGACCAGGTGCGCGACTGGCTGTACGTCGACGACCACGCCCGCGGGCTCGTCGCCGCGCTGGAGCGCGGCACCCCCGGCGCGACGTACCTGTTCGGGGGCCGCAACGAACGCCGCAACCTCGAGGTGGTGCAGCAGGTCTGCCGCCTCCTCGACGACGCCCACCCGGACGGCGCCCCCCACGCGAACCGGATCGAGCACGTCCCCGACCGCCCCGGGCACGACGTCCGCTACGCGGTCGACCCCACCCGCGCGGAAACCGACCTCGGCTGGCGCCCCACCGTCGCCTTCGAGGAGGGCCTGCGCACCACCGTCGACTGGTACCGGACCCACCCCGCGTGGGTCGACGCGGTCCGCGGCGGGTACGACCTGGAGCGGCAGGGCCTCGGGCCCCAGGCCGGCCCGGAGACCGGACGGGGGACGCCGTGAAGGGCATCGTCCTCGCCGGCGGCAGCGGCACCCGCCTCCACCCGATGACGCACGCGGTCAGCAAACAACTGCTGCCCGTGTACGACAAGCCGATGATCTACTACCCCCTCACCACCCTCATGCTCGCGGGCCTCCGCGAGATCCTGATCATCACCACGCCCGAGGAACGCCCCCGCTTCGAGCAGTTGCTCGGCGACGGAACGCAGTGGGGCGTCGCCCTCCACTACGCCGAACAACCCCGCCCCGAGGGCCTCGCGCAGGCGTTCCTCATCGGCGAACGCTTCCTCGCCGGCGCCCCCGCCGCCCTGATCCTCGGCGACAACCTGTTCCACGGCTACGGCCTCACCGGCAAGCTCCGCGACGCCGCCACCCTCACGCGCGGCGCACGGATCTTCGCGTACGCCGTGCAGGACCCCGAACGCTACGGCGTCGTCGACTTCGGCGCCGACGGCGTCGCCACCGACATCCAGGAGAAACCCGCCCACCCCACCAGCCGCTACGCCGTCACCGGCCTGTACTTCTACGACGCCGACGTCACCGAGATCGCCAAGGGGGTCACGCCCTCCCCCCGCGGGGAACTGGAGATCACCGACGTCAACCGCGCCTACCTGGCGCGCGGCGACCTGCACGTCGACACCCTCGGGCGCGGCACCGCCTGGCTCGACACCGGCACGCCCGACGCGATGCTGCAGGCCGCCACCTTCGTGCAGACCCTCGAGGCGCGGCAGGGCATCAAGATCGCCGCCCCCGAGGAGGTCGCCTGGCGCAACGGCTGGATCGACGACGCGGCGCTCGCGCGGGCGGCGGACGCGATGGCGAAGAACGCGTACGGGGCGTACCTGCGCTCGCTCCTGGATTCCGCCGGCACCTGACGCCCTGCTCTCGAACCGTTCCCACGGCGACGCTTCGGCGTCGACCCACCGCGCCCGGTACGATGCGCCCGTGCACGCCGTCGACGCGGAGTCGCAACCCCACCCGGCACGCGACCCGCATCCCGCCCCCCCAACGACGCGGACCCTCGCGCTGTTCCTACCGACGCTGACGGGCGGCGGAGCCGAACGCGTCATGGTCACGCTGGCGGGCGGGCTCGCCGAGCTAGGGCACGACGTCGAGCTGGTCGTCGGAACGGCCCAGGGACCGCTCGTCGGTGAGGTCGCCCCCGACGTCCGCATCGTCGAGCTGCACGCAACCAACATGCTGGCGGCGGTCCTGCCCCTCGCGCGGTACCTGCGGCGCCGGCGGCCCGACGCCCTCCTGGCCACCCTGCGCAACGCCAACCTCGCCGCGGTCGCAGCGCGCTCGCTCGCCGGGTCCCCGCGGGTCCTCGTCCTACGGGAGGCGAACACGCTCAGCGCGCCCCTTCGGCGGCGAGGATCGCCCAAGCTCGCGGCGTACCGACGGTTGATGCGCGCCCTCTACCCGGCCGCTACGCACGTCGTCGCCAACTCGGCCGGGTCGGCCTCCGACCTGGCCGACGTGACCGGCCTCCCCCGCGACCGGGTCGAGGTCATCCCCAACCCCGTCGACGTCGCCGGCATCGAGTCACGCGCCGCGGCGCCCGCGTCCCCCGCCCCCCCATTCGGGAACGGCGAGCGCGCGGCGCGACTCGTCGCCATCGGTCGCCTGACCGAACAGAAGGGGTTCGACGTCCTGATCGACGCCTTCGCGGACCTCGCGCACCGGCGGGCTGCGACCCTCAGCATCCTCGGGGAGGGCGAGGACCGCGACGCCCTCCGCGCCCGCGCCGAGCGTCTCGGGGTCGGCGACCGCGTGTGGATGCCGGGCTTCGTCGCGAACCCGTACCCCCACCTGCGCGTCGCGCACGCGTTCGTCCTCGCGTCGCGGTGGGAGGGCGCCCCGAACGTCGTGAGCGAAGCGCTGGCGCTCGGCGTGCCGGTCGTGGCGACCGACTGCCCGCACGGACCACGGGAGCTGCTGCGGGGTGGCGACCTCGGGGCCCTCGTGCCGGTCGACGACGCGCCCGCACTCGCGGCGGCGATCGAGCGGACGCTCGACGCACCACCCGACCCCGGTCCCCTCCGGCATGCGGTCCACGACCAACGCGCAGCGAACGTCGTCCGCCGGTACGAAGGCCTCCTCACACCCGAAGGGGCGACGCCCGCCCCCACCGAGCGCGCCACACCCGCGGACGGACCGACCTCGTGAACGCCGCCGTCGCACGCCTGCGGACCGCCTGGCGGGACCGCGCCTTCCTGCGCCACCTGACCGTCCTGATGTCCGGGACCGCGATCGCGCAAGCCGCATCGCTGCTCGCCGCACCGCTGCTCACACGCCTGTACAGCGCCGCGGACTTCGGGACGTTCGGCGTCTTCCTCAGCATCGCGGCGATCCTCGGGGTGGTCGCCGGTGCGCGCCTCGAACTGACCCTCGCGCTGCCCGACGAGCCGTCGGTCGCCGCGAACCTGCTGGCCGTCAACCTCGTCGCGATCGCCGCCGTCGCCAGCCTCGCGACCGCCCTCCTCCTCACCTTCGAAGGCCCTCTCGTCGCCTTCGTGAACGACCCGGCGATCGCGCCGTGGATCCCCTGGATCCCCGTCTCCGTGGCGTTGATCGGCCTCTTCCAGGCGTTCACGTACCAATCGATTCGCGACGAACGGTTCGGCGTCCTGGCCGGCGCGCGCATCACGCGCACCCTGACGACGGTCTCCCTGCAAGGCCTGTTGGGCCTCCTCCCCGCAGGCGTCGTCGGGCTCGTCGGCGGCCACGTGACCGGACAGGCGGTCGGCTCGACGTCGCTCGCTCTGCGCTCGTGGAGGACGACCGTTCCCGCGTTGCGACGTCACGTCTCCCTCGTCGCCATGCGCGACGTCGCCCTCGAGTACCTGGATTTCGTCCGCTTCGGTGCGCCGCAGGCGCTCCTGAACTCGGTGTCGCAGAACGTTCCGGCGCTCGTCCTCGCCGCCCTGTTCGGCCCGACGTACGTCGGCTGGTACCTGTTGGCGCACCGCGTCCTGGTCCTCCCCGTCAACCTGCTCAGCGGCACGTTCAAGGAGGCGTTCCTCGCACGCGTCCGCACCGCCCAACGCGAAGATGGGGACGTGTTCACGCTGTACCTGCGCGCCGTGCTCGGGTTCGCGGCCGTCGTGACGATCCCGTTCCTCCTCGTCATGGCGTTCGGCCCGCCCCTGTTCGCCTTCGTGCTGGGCGCACAGTGGGAGGCGAGCGGCATCTACGCCCAGTGGCTGGCCGTCGGGATGTGGATCGGGTCCATGAACGCGCCCGCCATCGTCATGACGCAGGTCCTGCGCAAGCAACGCTGGTTGATGACGTACGACGCGCTGCTCCTCGTCCTCCGCGTCGGGGCGCTCCTGGTCGTCGGCACGCAGGTCGGCGACGTCGCCGCCATCGCCGCGTACGCGCTGGTCGGGGCCGCCTTCAACCTCGTCCTCCTCATCGCCATGGGGGCCTTCACCCATGGCGCACGCCGAACGGCAGCCCTCTGATGCCCCGCCGCAGCCTCCTGCTCCGCCTCGCCCTGCGGGTGAGCCTCGCGAGCCTGTTCGTGAACCTGGCGTTCCCGAAGGCGGGGTTCTACGTCGGCGACGTACCGATCACGGCCGGCTACGCCCTGCTGGGTGCGGCCGGCCTCCTCGCGCTCGCGACCTTGCTACTGCGCCGCTGGACGCTTCCGCGCCCCACGGTTTGGACGCTCGCGGCGTTGCTGCCGTGGATCGGCACGAGCGCGATTCTGGTGGTGTTGGGAGACAACCAGGATGGGGCCGTGTCCGCGTTCTCCTTCCTGGTGAGCGCCGCGTTGGTTCCCGTCCTCGCCCTCCTCACGACGAGTTTGGTGCTTCGCTGGGCCCCTCCGCGGGCGGTTCGGCGCGTCGTCCTCGCCGCGCTCGGTCTGGTGACGGCGTGGGGGTTGGTGCACTTCGTGGCGATGAACGCGTTCGGGGCCTTCCCCGGCGTTCCCTTCCTCACGGTGACCGGCGCGGAGTTGGACCTCGCCGACTCGCGCAACATCAACCGTGGTGGCATCTTCAAGATGGTGTCGACGTACAACAACGGCAACATCCTGGGCGTCAACGCGCTCACCTGGTTCCCCGCCGCGTTCGCGTTCGCCGCGCAGCACGTTCCGGCCCGGTGGGTATGGCAGGGGGCGCCCCGCCTGGTGTTCCTGTTCTCCCTGTCGCGCACCGTGTGGGCCGGTTGGTTGGTCATGGAGGTCGTCAACACGGTGTTCGCGCGCCGGACCCGCACGCGGCTCGCCGGCCTCGGGCTGTCGGTCCCGCTGGTCGTGGCGGGGGTCGTCGTCGTCGCCGGCATCCTCGCAGCCAACCCGTTCGACTTCCTCTTCGATCGTGACTTGGGGGGACGCATCGACCAGTTCCAGTTCGAGCTCGCGTGGCTTCGCACGTCGTTCACCGGCATCCAGGAGATCGTCTACACCTCGATCCTCGCGTCGTTCGGCGTCTTCGGGTTGGCGACGTTCCTCCTGGCGTGGACGTTTCCGCTCCTGTTGCCGGCCCACGGCCCGGTCGGCAAGGCCGCCAAGGTCGGACTGGTCGCCTACCTGTTCGTCATGGTGAGCGACGGGGCGTTCCCGTTGATCCCGACGCAACACACGTACTGGACGATCGCGGCGCTCGCGGTCGTCGCGCCGCGAGCACGTGAGGGCGGGTCGTGAAGGTCCTTCACGTGGTCGCGGACGGTCGCCCCGGTGGGGGGACGACGAACGTCCTGGCGCTCGCCGAGGATCAGCGGGCGTTGGGGCACGACGTCACCCTCCTGACCGACCACGGGTCGTACGCCGCCGACGTAGCGCGCGCGTCCGACGTCGCGGTCGAGGAGGCGGCGTTCTTCACCAGTCGGTTCGATCCGCGCCTACCGCGCGCGATCGCACGCACCGTCGGGACGGTGGCGCCCGACGTCGTGCACGTGCACGGTGCCCGCGCCGGATTCCTGTACGCCCTGACCCCTCGGCGCACGTCCGTTCCGAGCGTGTACACCGTCCGCGGGTACCACTTCCTTCGCAAGCCGCCGGGCGCGCGTCACGCCGCGGCCCTCGCGGAGCGCCTGGCCAGTGCCCGCACCGACCTCACGGTGCACGTCTGTGCGTACGACGCGCGCCTCGCGAGCGCCTGGGGACTGACCGCCACCGCGCGAAGCCGCGTGATCCACAACGGCATCCGCCGGTCGGACGTCCCCGCCGCCGCCGAGGGCGATCCACGCCTCGTGGTGACGTTGGGGCGCCTCGCCCATCAGAAGGACCCCCACATGGTGGTGGCGGTCGCCGAGCGCCTCGCGGCGGAGGGGTTCCGCTTCCGCCTGATCGGTGGCGGACCGTTGGAGGTGGCGGTCCACCGAGCGATCGAGGCTGCGGGACTCCGGGACGTCGTCGAGGTGACGGGCGCGCTTCCCCGTGCGGACGCGCTCGCCGCGATGCGGGACGCAGGCGTGTTCTTCCTTCCGTCCCGCTGGGAGGGCTTCCCGATCGCGCCGATCGAGGCGATGGAAATGGGGCTTCCCGTCGTGTTGTCGAACGTGAGCGGCATGCCGGAGGTCGTGGGTGATGATGGGGGCGTGTTGGTCGATACGCACGATCCGGCCGCCTACGCGGAGGCGCTGCGAAGCGTCGTCCGCGACGACGCGTCGCGCGCCACCATGGTCGCGCGGGCGCGCGAGCGCGTCGCGAACCACTTCACGCGGGACGCCGTGACCGCCGCCTACCTGGACGCCTACCGGAGCGTGATCGCGCGATGAGGGGGCCCGCGTGAGGGGGGCGGACGCGCCGCGCGTCGCCGTCGTCCACGACTGGTTGGACCGCTACGCCGGCTCGGAGCGGGTCCTCGAACGCATCCTGCAGCTCTACCCCGACGCGGACCTGTTCGCGGTCGTGGATTTCGTTCCCGACGACCAGCGGGCGTTCCTTTCCGGGAAGCGCGCGACGACGACGTTCGTGCAACGCCTCCCCTTCGCCCGCACGCGGTTCCGGTCCTACCTACCGTGGATGCCGCTCGCGATCGAACAACTGGACCTGTCCGCCTACGACCTGGTGCTCTCCAGTTCGCACGCCGTCGCGAAGGGCGTGATCACCGGTCCCAACCAGGTGCACGTGTCGTACGTCCACTCCCCCATGCGCTACGCCTGGGACCTCCAGCATCAGTACCTGCGCGAGAGTGGCCTCGACCGGGGCCTCGTGGGGGCGTGGGTGCGCCTGTCCCTGCACCGGCTCCGCACCTGGGACGTGCGCAGCGCGCACGGGGTCGATGCCTTCCTCGCCAACTCCCACTTCATCGCGAAACGGATTCGGAAGACGTACCGGCGCGACGCCACGGTCGTCCACCCCCCCGTCGACGTCTCGGCGTTCCCCCTGCACGAAGCCAAGGGCTCGGCGTTCGTCACGGCGTCGCGTCTCGTGCCGTACAAGCGCGTCGACGTCCTCGTCCGCGCGTTCGCCGCCATGCCCGACCGAACGTTGCACGTCGTGGGGGACGGACCCGACCGCGGCAAACTCGAGGCGAGCGCCCCACCGAACGTCGTCTTCCACGGGCATCGCGACCACGCCGCGTTGGTCCGCGCGCTGGGGGAGGCACGCGCGTTCCTGTTCGCCGCCGAGGAAGACTTCGGGATCACCCCGGTCGAAGCGCAGGCCACGGGCACCCCCGTCGTCGCCTTCGGGCGCGGGGGCGCCCTGGAAACCGTTCGCGGCTTGGATGCGTCCGAGCCGACCGGGGTGTTCTTCGACGCCCAGACGCCGGAGGCGGTCGCGGACGCGGTCGAGCGGTTCGAACGCCACGCGGGCGACTTCGACCCGCACGCCATCCACGCGCACGCGCGGACGTTCCGTCCCGAGCGCTTCGATGCGGCGTTCCGCGAGGCGGTCGACGACGCCGTGCGCACGTTCCCGACATGAGCGAAGGGCCCCCCAGCCGCCGCCCCGCGCGGCGCGAGGCCTGGGCCGCACGCGCCATGGGCGCGTTCGCGCCGGTGTTCGCCCCCGCCGCCCTCGTCCTCGGGGTGGCGTTCGGCGCCCGCCGGCGTCCTCCTCGCGCGTGGGTGGCGGCATGGATCCTGTACGGCGTCGCCGTCGCCGTTGCCGCCGCCGCGGCGGGCGACCCGCGGACGCTGGTGCTGGGCGTCCTCCAAGCCGCCCTCGCCATCGTCGCGGCGACGGTGTTCGCCGTGCCCCGGCGGCCCCTCGCCGAGGGCCTCGCGACCGGGCTGGTCGCCTCCGCGATCCTGCTCGCGCTCGTGCACGTCGCCGCCCCGTGGTCGTGGTCGACCCGCATCGACGACGACGCCCTGTCCGCCTGGGTCCGACGGGCGGCGGGGGCGGGAGAGGCGAGCGACGTGACCCGCCAACGGACGTGGAACGTCCCCCCCGACGCCGCACCGTCGACCGTCCCCACCCGCGTGTCGGTCGACGTGCACCTCCTGGAGGGTCGGGAGGGCTGGGGCTGGTGGTGGAGCGGCGACGTGCAGGTGCATCCGCGGCCGAGCGAAGGTCCGGACGCCGCACGCATCGACTTCGCGCCGAGCGGCTCGCCGTACGCGCAGCGTTGGCGGACGTTGCGCGAGCCGGTCGGCGGGCGCACCTTCCGCGCGAGCGTCGACCTCCGTGGGTCGGCCCCACCGACCGACACGACGTGTCGCGGCCTTCGATTGCAGGTCTTCGGGCAGGGCGGCGGTGCGTCGTGCGCCCCGCTCGAACCGTCGTCCGAGTGGCGACGGGCGTCGCTGACCTGGACCGTGCCGGAGGGCGCGACGTCGCGCACCGTGCGTCTGGTCCTGCACGGCTTCGCCGGAGGCACCCTCGACGTGCGCGACGCGACCCTGGAGGAGGTCGTTCCGGGGGAGGGCGTCCGGTCCCTGACCCCACTCGTGCCGCAGGCGATGGACGCGGAGTTCGCGTGGCGGAGCGAGACCACGTCGGGCTCGGTGCACACCCTGTGGTCCCTGTCCGGACGTCCCTCGCAACGCAGCCTCGACGTCCCGGAGGCGGCACGCACCCCCGGAACTCGCTGGACCCTCACGTTGCGCCCAGCCCCCGGAACCACCTTCGCCGTCGGCGACGTCAGGTGGGACGGAACCGCTCCGCAGGCGGTCGCGCCGTCGCTGCGGCCCGGCCTTCTGGCGCGCCACGCGAACGCGTTGGGGCACGGCGCCGCCGTCGCCGCCGTCGGCGGGATGGCCCTCACCGCCACCGCCTCCTGGCCGTTCCTGGCCTCCGCCGCGGGCGGCGGCCTGGTCGTGCTCCTGACGGGCGGGCGCGCGGCGACCGCGGCGTTCCTGGTGGGCGCACTCGTGCTCCTGCTCATCCGGTTCGTCGGCGCTCGGCGGTCGGATCTGGCGTGGGCGTCGGTGGTGACCGTCGCCGGGATCGGCGCCGCCTTGTTCCTCGCCCGCGACGCGCTCCCGTTCAACGTCGGTGGGCTTTCGGAGCGCGCGGTGATTTGGCGGGGGGCGTGGGAGGCGTTCGTCGCGCATCCGTGGACCGGGCTGACCGGTCAGGGGACGACGTTCTCCGACTGGTGGAGCGCGTTCGGAACGACCCAGGAACGGGTCACGCACGCGCACAACCAACCCCTCGACCTGCTGGCGCGCTACGGACTCCTCGGGGGGGGCGCCGC
>CAJXOA010000015.1 GCA_913057685.1 uncultured Trueperaceae bacterium | reverse complement strand
GGTAGGCACCGCGGCGTCCGCCTCCGCTTCGGCGTCCGCGGCGGGGGCGGACGCGCCGCCGTCGGCTGGCGCGACGTCCGCCGACGCCCACGGGTGGGCGGCCAGGACCTTCGCCGCCGCCGGGTCGGCGTCGCGCGCCGCCGCCACCCACGCCGCGATCTCCGCGTCGGTCGGAGGGGTCGGGGCGGCCACCATCCGCGCCCACGCGCGGTGCAGGGGCGCCAGCGCGAGGTCGCGGGCGGCGGCGTGCAGGTCGGGAACGCCGCGCCCCCCCAACCGGTCGTGGAGGCGCCGCAACGACCCGTCGGGGTCGCGGACCTCCTGCACGTCGAGGAGAACGCGCAACTCGTACGCGCCCAACTGGAGCTCCAGGCCGCCCTCCCGCCAGGCGTCGGCCGGCGCGAGGTACTCGAGGCCGCTGGGGTGCTCCCGCCACCGCACGAAGCGGTCGTGCCCCCCCTCGAGCCCCAGGGCGGACGCCAACGTCCCGCCGTGCGGCGGCGCACCCGCGGCATCGGTCCACGGCGCGACGTCGCGCAGGGCGACGTGCACGTCGGCGTAGCGGTTGTGGTACGCCACGATCGCCCACGCGCCCCCCGGCGCGGCGTTCGCGTACGCGAAGACGTCGGGGGCGGGCCCCCCTTCGCCGCGCGCCTCGAACCAGCGGAAGCGGTCGGTGCCCGCGAACGTCGCGCGGCGCGCCAGCAACGGCGCGATCTCGCGCCGGTGCCGCTCGACGAGCGCCTCGTTCGGGCGTTCGTCCCACTTCGCGCGCCGGTACTCCATGCCGTACTTCTCGCTCAAGCCCTCGACCTGCCCGTGCCCGAACATCGGCAGGCCCGGCAACGTCGCCATCAGGGCGGTCACCCCGAACGCCTTGTCGCCGTCCCCGAACTGCTGGATCGCGGGTTCCTCGTCGGGGTTGTTCATGAAGTTCACGAAGCGCGCCAGGACCTTCGCGTCGAACGCGAGGACGTTGCGGACGAGCTCCTGGTAGTCGGCGTTCGCTTCGCGCGCCAGCATGTTCATGAAGGCACTGTTGTAGACGCGGTGCATCCCCAGCGTCCGCACGAAGTAGCCCTCCATCATCCAGAACGCCTCGGCGAGCAACAGCGTGCCGGGGGCCTCCTCGGCGACGCGGTCGACGACCTCCCGCCAGAACTCGGTCGGCATCGCCGCCTCGAACGCCGCGTCGTCCATCGTGCCGTGCTCGCTGCGCGTCGGCACGGCGCCCCCCTCCCCCGGTGCGGGGTACCAGAGGCGCCGCACGTGCCGCTTCGCGAGGGTCATCGCGGCGTCGAACCGCACGATCGGAAAGCGTTTCGCAACGTCCAGCACCACCTGCACGACCGCTTCGCGCGCCTCGGGGTTCAAAAAATCGATCTGCGCGGTGTCGTTCCACGGCATCGAGGTGCCGTCGTTGCCGTGGTAGACGTACCGCCGTTCGCCGGTCGCGACGTCGGTCCGCTCGAACACGACGGCGGCGTCGGAACCGTCCCAGTAGCCGTCCTCGAGGCGCACCTCGACCCGCGGGTCGCCCGACAGGTCGGGGCCGGTGAAGGCGTACCCGGGGAACGGCGGTTCGTCGAGCGCCAGGAAGCGGTCGGGGTGCTCGACGACCCACCGTCCGTCGATCCCCACGTGGTTCGGCACCATGTCCGCCGCGAGGCGGATCCCGTGCGCCGCCGCGCGGTCGCGCAGGTCCCGCCAGGCGCCCTCCCCCCCGAGGTCCTCGGCGATCCGGTAGTCCCACAGCGCGTAGGCGCTGGCGACCGCGTCGTCCTGCCCCCGGCGGCGCTTGATGCGCGCCGACGCTTCGCTGCGCTCCCACAACCCGATCAACCACAACGCGTCGAAGCCGTGCCCCCGCAACTCCGCCAGCGCGGCGTCGGGCACGTCGGCGAGCGTACGGACCTCGAGGCCGCGCCAGCGCGCCAGCTGGTCCAACCACACGTAGGCGTTCTTCGCGACCATCACGACGCCCGGCATCCAGTCGGCGTCGGCACTGAACGCCTCGATCTCCGCGTCGCCCCGCAACGCCGCCGCGTCGGGGACCGGTGCCGGACCGGGCGGGCCGGGCGGCCCGCCCGCCGACCGTTCGCGCAGCGTCCCGAGGGCGCGATCGACGCGCCCCACCAACGCCGCGAACGCCGGCCCCAAGCGCGCGCCCCAGTGGGTGCGGACGAACGCCAGCTGCCCCTCGAGCGACGTCGGGGCGGCCTCCAGCGGGGCGCGGAGGGTCGCCCACAACGACGTCGCGCCCGGGACGCCGGGCACGCCCGGCGCGTCGCGCGCCTCCGCCTCGAGCGCGGCGGCGAGCGCCCGGTCGGCCGACCCCAGGTCGCGGTCGTCGAACAGGGTGCGCATGGGGCGCAACGCCGGGTTCTCGTTCGCGAGGCGCACCGCGATGCGTTCCTCGAGCGCCACCTCGGCGGCGGGAAGGCCGTCGACGTGCCCCGCCAACCACCCGTCGACCGCCACGTCGCCGCGCACGACCGGGAGGGGGGGGAACGCCTCGAGGAACGCCGTGCGCGCCTCGTGGAGGCGGGCGTGCCCGAGCGCGAGGTGGAGGGCGGCGTCGAGGTCGCGACTCCAGGTCGGGTCGACCTCCCGCCGGTAGTGCGCCAGCATCACGTGCACCGCTTCGTCCAGCAACGCCGCCGCCAGGAGTTCCGCGCCGGACACCGCCGTTCGCTCGCCGTCGACGCGACGCATCGCCCCCGCGAGGCGTTCCGCCGTGGCGGGGTCGAGGACCAGGACCCGCCCGCGCAGGTCGACGAGCGACGCGTCGACGCCGTAGCGCTCCCGGGCGCTCCGGGCGAGGTGGAAGGCGCGGGTCAGGTGCACGCCGTCGGGGAGGGGCAGGGCGATCAATCCAGGGGCTCCAAGCGAAAGAAGGGGCCGCTCGGTGCGGTACGCTCTGCGGGACGCTACCACGGGCCCTCGCGGGCCCGGCGTGACGTGCCGGCCGGACCGGCCCCGCGGAAGGAGACCCCATGACCCCGCCGACGCGAACAGGGTGGCGCCCACGGCGCCCGGCCGCCGCGGTGTGGCTCGCGACCGCCTTCGTCGTCGCCGCCGTCGTCCTGGCGTCCTGCGCCGACGAGGCGCCGTTGCCCGGCGACCCGCTGCGGATCGCCAGCAACGACCTGCCCGACGCGGTGGTCGGCGAGGCGTACCGCGCCGACGTCGTCGCGGTGGGCGGCCTCCGGCCGTACCGCGTCGACCTCGAGGAGGGGGCGTTGCCGCCCGGCCTGTCGCTGCAGGACGGCGTCGTGGTCGGCACCCCGACGCGGTTGGGCGCCTACCCGTTCACGCTGGTCGTGACCGACGGGAACCTCGCCTCCACCTTCCAGGCGTACGAGATCCGGGTCCGCGACGTCCCCGTCCCCACCTTCGAGCTGTCGGTCCCCGACACCGAGGTGCGCGGCGAAACGGTGTTGCGGGCGCGCGTCGCGAACGCCCGCACCTGGCAGGGCGCGCGCGTGCGGCTCCGGTGGGACGACGACGCGGTCACGATCGATCCCGACGCCGTCGAGCGCTCGCTGCGCGACGGCGTCCTGTTCGTCGAGGGCGGCGACGGTCGCCTCGCGATCGACGTCGCGGCGTGGGGCGAGGGCGTCGAGGGCGACACCGAGGTGTTCCGCTTCCCCGTCGAGGCCGCCTCCACCACCCTGCTCGGGTTCGACCTCGAGATCGAACAGCTGTACGCCGACCGGCACACGTTCGCGTCGCGCCGGATCGGTGCGAGCGCCGAGGACGTCCGGGAGCGCACCGAGAGCCCCACCGACGCCGACGCCTCCACCGACGCCACCCAGGACGACGGAGGGACCCCGTGATCCGCCGGACCGCGCCCCGCCGCGCCCTCGCGTTCGCGACGGCGTTCGCGCTGGTCCTCCTCGTGGGGCCCACGTGGGCGACGTCGGTGCTGGACCTGTCCCTCGCGCGCCTCTTCGACCGCGCCGACCACGTCGTGTACGGCACCGTGACCGAGGTCGACCCGGCGGCCGGCGACGACGACGGCGCGCGCACCCGAATCACGCTCGAGGTGGAGCGACGCCTCCGCGTGCCCGACGACGTCGACGACCCCGGCGATACGCACGCCTTCACCCTCGCCGCGGGGGAACGGGACGGCGAACGCACCCTCGTCGACGACCTCGTGCGCGTCGAGGTCGGCGACCGCGTGCTCCTCGCGCAGTACGCGGGCGAGGCCTCGATCAGCCCCATCGTCGGCGTGTGGCAGGGCCTGTGGCGCCTGACGGGCGACGGCCTCGTCGACCTGCGCGGCGGCGCGCTGGGCGTCGACGACGACCTGCTCGTCGAGGGGGGCGAGGAGACCGACGTCGAGATCGTCCTCGATACCCTCGAGGCGGTCCTGGACGGCGACGCGAGCGCGCGGGTGTCCAGCGCCCCGCGCTGGCGGAGCGACGCCCTCACGGACGACGACCTGTTCCCCGACGACGACGCACCCGCTCCCGATCCCGAGGCCGACGCCTCCCCCACGGACGCCTCCCCCACGGACGCGTCGCCCACCGACGCAAGCCCGACCGATGCAAGCCCGACCGATGCGTCCCCGACCGACGCGCGTGCGACCGACGACGGCACCGCGAGCGGCAACCGGGCCGCCCCGACCGGGACGTCCCCGACCGACGCGTCCCCCACCGACGCCTCCCCCACGGACACGTCGCCCACCGACGCAAGCCCTACCGACGCGAACCCCACCGACGCCTCGCCCACCGATGGCTCCCCGACCGATGCGTCGCCCACCGACGCCAGTCCCACCGACGCGTCGCCCACCGACGTCGCCGCCCCCGATGCACCGGACGCGGACGACGCGACGGAGGTCCGCCTCGACCTGCCCGACGACCCCGCCCTGCGCGAAGCGCTCGACGACGCCATCGACGCCTGGCGGTCGGTGGGCGTCGCCCTCACGCTCGTCGACGACGACGACGCCATCGACCGCGTCCGCATCGGCGACGTCGACCGCTTCGGTCCCGACGCGCTGGCGTTCTCGCGGCGCGTCGCCGGCGAACCGGGCGTCGAGATCCTCGTCCGACCCGGCGCCGAAGGACGGCGCAGCGACGTGCTGGCCTACGAACTCGGACGCTGGTTGGGGCTCGAGGTCGCCGAGCGCGGGTTCCGCTCCGGACGCTTCCCGGAGGACGGCACCTCCCCGCCCCTCGCCAGCGACGCCGACGCGCTCACCGCAGCGCTCGCCAGCGCCCCCGAGGACCTGGACGGCGACGGCGACGTCGACTTCTACGACCTCGTCCGCCTCGCCGCCGAGTACGGGCGGGCCGGAACGCGGCTCGCCGCCGACGTCGACGGTTCGGGGGAGGTCGACGACGCCGACGTCCAGCGGCTCGAGGCGCGCTACACCTTCCTCGCGCCCGCCCGCACGCCCCCCGAGGGACGCACGTCCGGCGACGAATGACGCGCCCCGCCGGGGGCGGGGCGCGTCGGGTCGGCCGGTCGGGTGCGGACGTCAGTCGCGCGCGCCGGCGGTCGCTGCGATCGCGTCGATCGCCTTCGCCAGATCCACGTCCTTCTCGGTGAGGCCACCGGCGTCGTGCGTCGTGAGGCGCACGTCCACCCGGTTGTAGACGTTCGCGAGCTCCGGGTGGTGGTCGCGTTTCTCCGCCGCGACGCCGATCCGCACCAGGAAGCCGAGGGCGGTCGCGAAGTCGGGGAACGTGAAGCGCCGCAGCAGCGCGTCGTCCTCCTCGCGCCACGTCGGTAGGTCGGTCAGGGCGGCCGCGACCGCGTCGCGGCTCAATCGTTCGGGCATGAGCACCTCCACCGCCAAGGGTGACAGACCGACGTGGGCCGGCGATGTCGTCCGGCGCTCAGGGCGCGACGTTCGCGTCCCGCCGGAAGCTCGCGACGACCTGGCCGTCCCCGACCACGCACGTGAACGCCCCCCCGAACAACGGCGCCACCAACACGTCGCGGAACGCCGCGACGACGCGGCCCGGCAGCATCGCCACGTGCCGTCCCTCGCCGCGCACGTCGTAGCGACGCACGGTGAAGGTCCGACCGTCGACCGTCACGTCGACCGGTTCGCCGGTGAACGGCGCCGCGACGGGCGGCGTCGCCTCGTCGCCCTCCGCGAGGTACGCGACGGCGGCGTCCAGGTCGCCCTCCCCCGCGCGGGTCGCGAGGACGACCCGGTCGAGGAACGCCTCGGTCCAGGCCGCATCCGGCGCGACCCCCTCGAGCGCCGTGACGCGCGCCAGGACCTGCCGCCACCCCTCGCGCAGGTCCCCCCCGGCGGCGGCGTCCTCCGCGAGGGCGGCGCCGTGCCGGACGGCGGCGGACAGGCGGTCGTCGCGGTCGCCGCTCGTGCCGGGCGCGAGGTGCGCGAGCGCCCGCTCGAGCGCGGGCGCGTCGGGCGCGGCGAGGACGTGCAGGATCGCGGCGGCCTCCGCGACGCGGGCCGGGAGCGACCCGCCGCGCGTGCGGACGGCGACGTGCAGGTAGTCGTTCAGCGGGAACGTCGCGACCTCCGCGCCCCCGACGTCGCTCACGCGATCGCGGTCGAGGGGGATGGCGACCTCGTCGAGGTACGCCGTCCGCTCACCCCCCGCGTGCGTCACGACCAGCGTCCGGCCCGCGAACGTCGTTCGGACGGGATCGGCGATGCGGAGCGTCAGGTCGTGCTCGCCGTTCGTCGGGGCGTCGCGGCGCAGGGCGGGATCGACGGCGAACAGCACGCCCCCCTCGAGGGTCGGCTCCGGCCCGCGCCCCCCGACCGAGGCGGGCAGCAGCGCGGCGAGGTGCTCGAAGAAGGCATCGATGCGTTCGCGGCGGTGCGGGAGTTCGTTGCGGAGCTCCTGGGCGCGCGCGCGTTCCCACGCCTCGCGTTCGCGGAGGTGCGCCTGCAACTCCTCGCGCCGCGTGCGCTTCTCCCACTCGGGGAGGTTGCGGCGCGACAGGTCGCGGATCGCGTCGCGCAACCCCTTCGCGTCGGGGCCCGGCGGCTCCTCGGCGGCGCGCTTGCCGGCGTACGGGTCGTGGATCACGGCGTGCGCGAGGTTGCGGACGTAGGTCAGCGACCCGGTCCGATCGACGTTCGGGGGCGGATCGCGGTCGCACAGGTCGAGGATGGCGTGCGCGACGCCGCGCACGACGCCCACGAGGGTCTCCTCGTGGTGCACCGTCACCAGCGGGTCGATCGGTTCGGGGATCGGCTCGACGACCTCGAAGGCGCGGAGGTTGACGTCCTCGGCGAAGGCGTCGCTCGCCGCCCACCGCTCGAGGTTGCGCAGCGTCGCGTACATGATGCGGGCGGTGAGGCGGTCGCGTTCGGCCCGCCAGGCGGCGGCGGTCGTCTCCGCGAAGCGTTCGATCTCCCCGCCGAACACCCGGTCGGCGAGGCGCGCGAGGACGGCGCGTTCGGTCCGTTCCGCCTCGCTCACCGGCGCGGCGACGGGGGGCGGGGCGGGCGCGTCGATCGGGGCGGACGCGTCCGCAGGGGGCGCGACGTCCGCAGGGGTCGGGGCGTGCGCAGGGGCCGGGGCGTGCGTGGGGTGCGGTCCCTCCGCCGTCCCGTCGGTCGGCGCGCGCACCGCGCTCGCGGGGGGACCGTCGAGCGTGACGGTGGCCGCCGCGTCGCTCGTGCGGGCGGACGCCGCCCCGCCCTCCGCCGGCCCCCCGAGGCGGAGGTCGGCGAGGGCGGGCGCAGCGGCCGCCGTCTCCCCGCCGGGCGCCGGCGCGAGCGCGCCGAGCCCGGCGTGGAGTTCGCGCTGCAGGGCGTCGAACCGCTTCGCGCGGTCCGGCTCGAGGTGCCGCGCGACGGCCGCGACCTCGTCGGCGAGGTCGTGGACCGCCGCGACGCCCCCCTGCACCGGCCGGTGGTGACGCACGTCGTCCATGACGTACTCGAGGAGCTGCAGCAGGCGTTCGGCGGTGGGGACGCTCATGCCTGGGAAGTATACGGGCGGCGCGCGGGCCGCCCGGGGCGTCGCGCACGATGGGGTCGCGACGCGGGGCGGCCCGCGGCCCGCGGGCGCGACCGCGCGGCCAGGCACCCGGGGGGTTCGTCCTTGACGGCCCCCGGAGGGTGGGGGATGATGGCGGCGTGGTCGGACCGCGTACGCGGCGGCCACGAGGAGGTGGCCATGCCCCACATCATCACGGAGCCGTGCATCGGCACCAAGGACCAAGCCTGCGTCGACGTGTGCCCCGTCGAGTGCATCTACGAGGCCGACGACCAGTTCTACATCCACCCCGAGGAGTGCATCGACTGCGGCGCCTGCATCCCGGCGTGCCCGGTCGACGCGATCTACACCGAGGAGGACGTCCCCGCCGAGTGGACGTCGTACATCCAGAAGAACTACGACCTGGCCGGCGTCTGAACGACGCGCGACGCCTCAGGATCGTTCGTGGCGCGGACCCTTCGGGGTCCGCGCCGCTTCGTGCACGGCGGCATCCCGGACGCCGGCCAGGTGCGCGAAGGCGCGCGTGAGGACGCGCGTCGCGGCGTCGAACGCGGCGAGATCGAGGTGTTCGTTCGGCGTGTGGTCCAGCGACGCGTCGCCCGGCCCGTAGGCGACCGTCGCGACCGGCCAGGCGTCGGCGACGACGTTCCAGTCGCTCGTTCCGGTCTTGACGACCGTTCGCGGCCGGCCGCCCTCCGCGCGGATCGCGGTCCGTAGCGCCCGCTGCAGCTCGCCGTCCCGGGGGGCGCGGACCGCCGCGAGGCGTTCGGGGGCGATCTCGACGTGCAGGCCGTCGGGACGGGGGCGTGCGTCGAGCCACGCCGCGAGGCGGTCGGGGGGCCACGACGGCGGGAGGCGGAACGCCACGGTCGCCTCGGCGCGCACCTCGAGGCCGTCGCTCGCGTGCTCGAGCGCCGTGACGCTCGCCTGCAGCGCGTCGAACGCCCCCGCCGGCGCCTCCGCCGCGGTGATGGCGTCGCGGTCCGCGTGCAGCGACGCGAGCCAGGCGACCAGGGTGTCGGCGGCGGACGGTGCGGGGCCCGCACCGTGCGCCGCAGACCGCACGACCCGGACGCGAGCCGCCGCCCGCCCCTTGTAGCCGAGGGTGACGGCGTCCCACCCGGACGGCTCCAGAACGATCAGGCGGTCGGGGGCGCTGTGCGTCGCCAGCAGGTGGCGCGCCCCGACGCTGCCGGGCGCCTCCTCCCCGACCGCACCGACGACGCGCACCGTCACCGCGTCGCGGACGTCGGGCGGGAGGGCGGCGGCCGCCGCGAGCGCGGCGCACAGGGGGCCCTTCGCGTCGACGGCGCCCCGGCCGTACAGGGCGCCGTCGCGGACCTCGACCGGCACGTCGCCGGGCACGGTGTCGAGGTGACCGAGGGCGAGCACCTCGACGCTTCCGTGCCCACGGACGGCGTGCAGGTTGCCGGCCGCGTCGACGTGCACGTCGTCGAAGGCGTCACCGCCTTGGCGGACGGGGAGGGCGCCGGCGAGGCGGGCGACGACGTCCGCCTCGCCGCCGGAGGGACTGGGGGTCTCGACGGCGAGCCGCAACCAGGCGTGGGCGTCCGCGACCGTCACGGCGTCAGGCGTCGGGGGCGGTGTCGGCCAGCGCGCCGGCGAGGGCGTCGACGGCGCGGTCGGCGTCGTCGCGCGTGAGGATCAACGGCGGCACCATCCGCACGACGGTCGCGCCGGCGTTGATCGCCAGCACCCCGCGCCCCTCGAGGGCGGCGAGGAGGGGCGCGACCTTCTCCTTGAACTCGATCCCGAGCATGAGGCCGACGCCGCGCACCTCGCGGATGCGGGGCTCGTCGGCGGCGAGCGCATCGAGGCGGGCGCGGAGGTGCGCCCCGACCTCGCGCACGTGGTCCATCAGGCCGCCCGCCAACTCCTCGAGGACGACGAGGGCGGCGGCGGCGGCGAGGGGGTTACCACCGAACGTCGTGCCGTGCCCGCCGGCGGGCATGGCGGCGGCGACGTCGGCGCTCATCAACGTCGCGCCGATCGGGACGCCGCCCCCGAGCCCCTTCGCCATCGTCGCGACGTCGGCGGGGACGCCGGCCGCCTCGTGCGCGAGGAAGGTCCCGGTCCGCCCGGCGCCGGCCTGCACCTCGTCGAAGATCAGCAACGCCCCGTGGGCGTCGGCGGCGCGGCGCGCCGCCTGCAGGAAGGCGGGGTCGGCGGGGTGGATGCCGCCCTCCCCCTGGACCGGCTCGACGACGATGGCGGCGACGTCGTCGTCCATCGCCGCGTCGAGCTCGCCGACGTCGCCGTAGCGCACGAACCGTCCGGCGTACCCGAGCGGTTCGAACGGCTCGCGGTACGCCGCGTTCCACGTGAGGGGGAGGACGCCGAGGGTGCGTCCGGAGAACCCGCGGCGGGTGGCGACGAACGTCGAGCGGCCGGTCGCCGCCCGCGCCCACTTGAGGGCCGCCTCGTTCGCCTCCGACCCGGAGTTGCTGAGGAACGCCCGCTCGAGGGGGGCGGGCGCGAGCTCGAACAACCGCTCCAGCATGGCGGTCCGCACGTCGTTCGCTTGGTTCTGCGGCGCGGTGATCAGGCGCTGCGCCTGCTGCGCGACGGCGGCGGCGAGGCGGGGGTGGGCGTGCCCGAGCGAGGCGACGGCGATGCCGGCCATCAGGTCCAGGTACCGCCGGCCGTCGGCGTCGATGAGCGTGACGCCCTCCCCCCGCACGAAGGCGTGCCGGGGCGCCCACAGGCCGGAGTGGTGGGCGGCGTCGCGCGCGAGGAGGTCCGCGACGCTCGCGCCGGCCGGGTCGGGCAGGGCGGTGGGGGCGGCGTCGGGCGCGGGAACGGGTTCGGGCGGTTCGCTCATGGGGCGCCTCCTTCGCGCACGACGGTACCCGACCCGGCCCGTGCGGTGCGCACCGGTCGCGCCACGCGGGCGTCCCCGATCACCACCTGCGCAACGCCGCCCCGCGCGGCGCGGAGGGCGCCGTCGAGCTTCGCGCGCATGCGGCCGCCGGCCGCGGCGGTGGCGTCGCCGGGGTCGTCGGCGTCGACGTCGCGCACGAGCGTCGTGGGGTCGTCGGGGTCGCGCAGTAGGCCGGGCACGCCGGTGAGGAGCAGGAGTGCGTCCGCGCCGAGGGCGGTGGCGATCGCGGCGGCGGCGCGGTCGCCGTCGACGTTGACGAGGACGCCGTCGTCGGCGAGGGCGGGGGGCGTGACGACCGGCAGGTAGCCGCCGTCCAGCAGCGTCCGGAGGAGGGCGTCGTTGACGTGGTCGACGGTGCCGGTGTGGTCGCCGTGCAGGCGTTTGGTCTTGCCGTTCTCGACGCTGCGGACCGACGCCTTGCGGCGGCCGGTCAGCAGGCGCCCGTCGGCGCCGCACAGGCCGACGGCGTTCGCGCCGGCCGCCTGGAGGTGCTCGACGTGCGTCGCGTTCAGGCGCCCGCGGTACACCATCGTGAAGATCTCGAGGGTGGTGCGGTCGGTGTAGCGGCTGGTGCGGCCCGAGGGGCTGGTGACGAAGCGGGGTGGGTGGCCGAGCGCGGTGGCGACGCGGTTGGTTTCGCCGCTGCCGCCGTGCACGAGGACGAGGCGTTCCCCGCCGGCGTGGAGGTCGGCGACGTCGTCGAGGACGCCGGTGGGGTCGATCCCCTCGCCCCCACCGACCTTGACGACGATCACGGGTGCAGGCCGGGGAACGTCAGGCCGGTCGTCTCCTCGAAGCCGCGCGCGACGTTCAGCGCCTGCAGGGCACCGCCGGCGGTGCCCTTGACGAGGTTGTCGAGGGCGGTCGTGACGACGAGGCGGCCGGAGTCGGGGTCGAGGGCGACGCCCAGGTCGACCCAGTTCGTGCCGTCGAGGAGCTTCGGGTCCGGCGTGCGGTGCACCCCGCGGCGGGCGAGGACCAGCCGGACGAACGGCTCCTCGTCGTACGCCTCGCGGATCGCTTCGAGGACGTCGCGTTCGCTGGTGCCGTCCTGCACCCACAGGTGGGCGGTCGCCAGGATCCCGCGGACGCGGGGGACGGCGGTGGCGGTGAGGTGGACGTCGAGGCGCCCCTGGAGCGCCTCCGCGACCTCCGCTTCGTGGCGGTGGCCGACCGGGGCGTACGTCCGCAGGGCGCCCGCCCGCTCGGGGTGGTGCGTCGACGGCCCCGGCGTCGCGCCGGCGGCGCTGGAGCCGATCTTGGCGTCGATCAGCGTCTCGCGGCGCGCCAGGATCGCGGTGCGGAGGAACGGCGCGAGCGCGAGTTGGGCGGCGGTCGCGAGGCAGCCGGCGCCGGCGATGCGGGTCGCGCCGACCAGGTCGGCGCGGTGCAGCTCCGGGACCGCGACGACGTACCCCGCGAGCCGGTCGGGGGCGGGGTGGGGCGCGCCGTACGTGCGGGCGTAGCGGTCGGGGTCGGTGAGGCGCATGTCGCTCGAGAGGTCGACGACCGTCTCGGCGCGCGCCTCGAAGGCGTCCAGGTGCTCCGCGAAGTGGCCGTGCGGGAGGGCGGAGACCAGGACGTCCGCGTCCTCGAGGGCGTCGAGGGGGGTGAAGCGGAGGCGGGTGAGGGAGCGGAGGTTCGGGTGGACCGACGCGACCGGTTGGCCGGCGTGCCGTTCGCTGGTGACCTGCACGACCTCGAGGTGGGGGTGCCCCAGCGCGAGGCGGAGCATCTCGCCGCCGGCGTACCCCGACGCCCCGACGATCGCCATGCGGAGCGGGGCGGCGGTCACGACGTCGCCCCGTGGGTGCGCACCTGCGCCGGGGGCGCGGGGGGTGTGGTGGGCGCGGGGGGTGCGGTGTCGAGGGCGAGGTCGCGGACGTACGTCGCGATCTCGAGGGGCAGGTCGACGCCGGTCGGGTCGATCGAGTTGCGGAACTCGAGCCCGTGGTTCACCTCGCCGACGAGGAGGCCGCGCTCGGCCTCGAGCAGGTCGACCGCCAGCAGCCCCCCGCCGACGGCGTGGGCGGCGGCGAGGGCGGTCGCCTCCAGGTCGGGCGTGACGGGGACGCCGCGGACGGTCGCGCCGCGCGCCGTGTTCGTCCGCCAGTCCTCCCCTTCGCGGGCGATGGCGGCGACGACGCGGTCGCCGACGACGAAGGCGCGCAGGTCGCGGGCGGGCTTGTCGACGTGCTCCTGGACGTACAGCAGTTGGTGGTGGGGGCCGCCCAACGCCCGCTTGTGTTCGAGGACGGCGTCGACGGCGTCGACGTCGTGGAGGCGGGCCACCATGCGGCCCCAACTGCCGACGACCGGCTTGAGGACGACGGGCCAGCCGAGGTCCTCGGCGGCGGCGAGGACCTGGGCGCGGTCGAAGGCGAGGACGCTGCGGGGTTGGGGGACGCCGGCGGCGGCGAGCGCGGCGCTGGTCGCCCACTTGTCGCCGCACGTCGCGACGACGTGCGCGGCGTTCACGACCCGCGTGCCGGCCGCCTCGAGGCCCTGCGCGATCGCGAGCGTCCGGGCGTGCGAGAGGGTGCGGAGGACCGCGACCTCCCCCAACGGGCGCTCGGCGCCGGCCTCGAGGCGAAGGTCGGGGGCGTAGCTGCGCTCGACGTCCACGCCGAGTCGGTCGAACGCCCCGAAGAGCAGGCGCTCTTCGGGGCGGAGCCGGTCGTGGACCAGCGTGATGCGGACCGGCGGGGCGGTCGTCACTCGCCCCAGTCCTCGGCCTCTTCGGGGGCGGGTTCGAAGCGCAGGGGGTCGAGGGCGACGACCTCGAGTTCGACGCCGTCGTCGCTGACGAGGAGTTCGCCGAGTTCGAGGGTGGCGGGGTCGACGTCGAGGCGGCCGTAGGGGGTGGTGAGGGTCTGCATGGGGTGGGTCCTTTCGGGAACGGGGGGTGGTGGTCGGGGACGTGGGGGCGGGAGCGGGTCGGGGGCGTGGCGAGGGTCGTCCCCCGACTTTCGATTCCTAAGTGCCGGCGTCGGGTGGGGGGTGCGGCCCATCCCCTCGGCCGAGCGCGAGGCGTAGCGTACGCCCCCGCGCCATCGCTGTCAACCGCCCTCGTGGTCGGTATCACGCGACCTTCGGAGAGGGTTTCGCGGCGAGGGTGGGAGGCCCTCCGGACCGCCCGTCGCGACGGAGCCACGGCGCCTCCTCTTTCGAATCGTAAGCGCTCTGGAGGGTCGTGGGGGTGCGTCGTGAGGGCGGATCGTGCGGGCGAATCGTGGGGTGGCTCGTGTCGGTGGATCGTGGGGCCGGTCGGGCGGCCAAGGGTACGCTCCGGGCGTGCCGCCGGACGCCGCACCTCCCACCCCCGACCTCGCGCCGTACGCCGAACCGCTCGCCCATTGGTTCGAGGCCCGCGCGCGGGCGCTCCCGTGGCGCGAGGACCGCACCCCCTACCGGACGTGGGTCGCCGAAGTCATGCTGCAGCAGACCCGCGCCGCGACGGTCGTGCCGTACTTCGAACGGTGGATGGCGCGCTTCCCCGACGTCGCCACCCTCGCCGCCGCCGACGAGGAGGCGGTCCTCGCCGCCTGGGAGGGGCTCGGGTACTACCGGCGCGCCCGCGCCCTGCACCGCGCCGCCCGCACCGTCGCCGCGGCGGGCGGCGCGTTTCCCGGCGACGCCGCGGGGTGGCGCGCCCTGCCCGGCGTCGGGCCGTACACCGCCGCCGCGATCCGCGCCCTCGCGTACGGCGAACGCCACGTCGCGGTGGACGGCAACGTCCGCCGGGTCGGTGCGCGCCTCCTCGCCGACCCCGCCCCCCGCGACGCCGACCTCGCTGCGGCCCTCGCGCCGCTCCTCCCCACCGACCGCCCCGAACGCGGCACCGAAGCGCTCATCGAGCTCGGTGCGACCGTCTGCACGCCCCGCGACCCGGCGTGCGACGCCTGCCCCCTCGCGAACGCCTGCCGCGCACGGGCGGAGGGCGACCCGGCGGCCTACCCCGCGCCCAAGGCGCGGCCCGCCGTCCCCACCCGCCGTCGCTACGCCGCGGTGCACGTCGACGGCGACGCGCTCTGGGTCGTCCGCCGGCCCCCCGACGGCCTGCTGGGCGGCCTGTGGGGCCTCCCGCAGGGGGACGACCCCCCGGCGGGAACGACGCTGGCGCCGGTCCGGCACGTCTACAGCCACTTCGTCCTCGACCTCGTCCCGGTCCTGCGCGACGGACCCCCCGACGGGGACGGCCGGTGGGCCGACCCCGACGCCCGCGCGCAACTGCCGTTCAGCGGGGTCGACCGCACCCTCGTCGCCCGCCTCGAGGCCGACGGGCACCTCGCGTCCGCCGGCCCCGCCGGGCCTGCTACCCTTCGCCCGTGATCCTGCGCGTGCGCTTCGCGGAAACCGACGCGATGGGGGTCGCCCACCACGGCGCCTACCCCACGTGGCTCGAGGCGGCGCGGGTCGAGTGGATGCGCGAACGCGGCCTTCGCTACCGCGACCTCGAGGGGGACGGCGTCTCGATGGCGGTCGCGCACCTCGACGTCCGCTACCGGCGGGCCGCCCGCTTCGACGACGAACTGGTCGTCCGGACCGCCCTCACGTCGCTCCGCAGCCGACACGCGACGTTCGCCTACCGCATCGACCTCGCGAGCGGCGACGGGGCGGGCGCGACGGTCGCGACCGCCACCACCGCGCACGTCCCCACCGACCGCACGGGCCGCGCGGTGCGCGTCCCACGCCCCTGGCTCGACGCGCTCGCGGCGCACGTCGCACCGCTCGACTGACGCGCCGACGTCCGCCCCGACGGGGGCGCGGGCGGTATCCTGCCCCCGTCGGCGCGACCGCGCCCCGGAGGCCAGCATGAGCGACCCGCACGCCCGTCCCGTCGCCCACGAGGACAAGCTCGTGGCGACCGCATTCACCTTCGACGACGTCCTGTTGATCCCCGGCGCGAGCGAGGTGCTGCCCCGCGACGTCGCCGTCGCGGGCCGCTTCTCGCGGCGCGTGCCGCTCCCCACCCCCGTCGCGTCCGCGGCGATGGACACCGTCACCGAGACGCGCATGGCGATCGCCATGGCGCGCCTGGGGGGGATCGGCGTGCTGCACAAGCGCATGGGGGTCGAGGCGCAGGCGGCGATGGTCCGCAAGGTCAAACGCAGCGAGTCGGGCATGATCACCGACCCGATCACCCTCCCCCGCCACGCGACGGTCGGCGACGCCGAACGCCTCATGGCGGAGTACCGCATCAGCGGCGTCCCGATCATCGAAGGGGACGACGTCCTGGTCGGCATCCTCACCAACCGCGATTTGCGTTTCGAGGACGACCCGACGCGCGGCGTCGAGGAACTCATGACGAAGGACGCCCTGGTCACGGTGCCGGTCGGCACGACCCTCGAGGACGCCCGCACGATCCTCCGCGACCACAAGATCGAGAAGTTGTTGGTCGTCGACGACGCCGGCAAACTCAGCGGCCTCATCACGATCAAGGACATCACGAAGGCGACGGAGTACCCCGACGCCAACAAGGACGACCTCGGGCGCCTCCGGGTCGCCGCCGCGGTCGGGGCCGGCGACGACCTGGAGGCGCGCGCCGCGGCGTTGGTCGAGGCGGGCGTCGACGCGCTGGTGCTCGACAGCGCCCACGGGCACGCGCGCGGCGTACGCGAGGCGCTCGCGACGCTCAAAGCGACGTTCGATCTGGACGTCGTCGCCGGCAACGTCGCGACCGCCGCCGCCGCCCGCGACCTCGTCGACGCCGGCGCGGACGGCGTGAAGGTCGGGGTCGGGCCGGGCTCGATCTGCACGACGCGGGTCGTGACCGGCGTCGGCATGCCGCAACTCAGCGCCATCCTCGAGGTCGCGCGCGTCACGCGCGACGCCGACGTGCCGTTGATCGCCGACGGCGGCATCAAGCAGACCGGGGACGTCCCGAAGGCCCTCGCGGCGGGCGGCGACGCGGTCATGGTGGGGTCGATGCTGGCGGGCACGTACGAGGCGCCCGGCGAGGAGATCCTCCGCGACGGCCGCCGCTACAAGGCGTACCGCGGGATGGGCAGCCTCGGTGCGATGGAGGGCGGCAGCGCCGACCGCTACTTCCAGGAGGACCGCCGCGCCGACAAGCTCGTGCCGGAGGGCATCGAGGGGATGGTGGCGTACAAGGGGCCGGTCGGGGACGTCGTCCACCAGGTAGTGGGCGGCCTGCGCAGCGCCATGGGGTACGTCGGGGCGGCGGACGTGCCCGCCCTGCAGCGCGACGCGCGCTTCGTGACGATCACGCAGGCCAGCCTCGTCGAGGGCCACCCGCACGACGTGACCGTCACGAAGGACGCGCCGAACTACACCCGCCGCTGAGCGGCGCCTGACGGTGCGCGCCGGGCGCCGGTGCGCGGCAGGTGCCGGTGCGCGGCGGGCGCCGCCGCGCGCCGTCAGGGGTCGACCGAAAGCTCGTGCGCGCCGGACTCCGGGAGGGTCCGCAAGCGCTGCAGGACCGGCGCCACCCCGAACTTCGCGAAGTACGCGAAGGGCGACACGACCCGCTCCTGCGGCGCGCCGCCCGGCAGCAGCATCGCCCGTAGTCGCGCGAACTGCTGGTGCGTCACGCGGTCGCGGCGCGCCAACGCCGCCCCGGTCTTGGTTCGCAGGCGCCGCACCGTCGTCACCACCGACGCTTCGCTCCGCTGCACCGGCCCCTCGAGGGTCGGGTCGACGCCGCGGACCGCCTCCAGGAGGTCGGCGACGTCGGTCTCGAGCCGCGCAGCGGCGGTCTCGAACGCGTCCGCCGCGCCGTGGAGGCGCAGGAGCGCCTCGCGCTCGACGCCGTCGGGGTCGGCCTGCACGGCGGCGGCGTCGAGGCCGTAGCGGGCCAGGATGCGCGCGGCGGGCGGCTCGAGGAGCGTCGCGCGGGTGCGGGGGTGGAGGGTCGGCATCGCGACGCCGTGGTGGGCGTATACCCCCCGCACCTGCGCGAAGTACTTCAGTTCCCCCGGCCCGACGACGACCGCGGCGGTCGGGAGGATCGCATCCTGCAGGGTCGGTCGGAGGCCGGCCGCGGGCGTCAGGGCGGCCGGGTCGTCCTCCAGCCAGGCGGCGAGCTCGGCGGCGGTATGGCGCGCCTCGACGTCCCCATCGAGATGGAACCCGTCGCCCGCCACGCGCAGCAACCGCCGGGGGCCGTCGCCGTGCTGCGCGAACAGGTTCGTCGCGTCGGCCGCCCGCCCGAGCTGCGGCGTCCAGCCGGCGGCGCGCAACGCCTCCCCCGCCTCGTTGATCGCGGCCGGCCCGACGTGGGGCGCCTCGAGCTCGCGCCGCAACCACGGCGCGAACGTCCGCGCGAGCTCCGGCTTCATCGGGTCGAGCACCACCAGGCCGTCCGCACCGAGGAGCCGCGACAACGTCCGCGCGAAGACGTCGGCGACCGTCCCGCCGGGCCCCGCGACGTCGTCGATCAACGCCTGCACCTCCTGCGCCGGACCGGTCGCGCCGTACAGGTCCGCGACGGCGTCCCGGAGGCAGGCGGTCCAGTCGTCGCGCCACGCGATGCGGCCCGACGGCCGCGCGTCGGGCAGGTCGAGCGCCACCTCGCGGCGCACGCCGTCCGGCCCCAGGAGGGTCGCGTGGTCGATCTCGCCGACGTCGTGATCCTGCGACGCCACCCAGAACACCGGGACGACCGGGCGGTCGTCGCGATCGAGGCGGGCGGCGAGCGCCAGCGCGGAGAACGCCTTCACGAGGGCGTACATCGGCCCCAACAGCACGCCGGGCTGCTGCCCGGTGACGACGACCGACGCGTTCGCGTGGCGCAACCGCCGCACGTTGCGGCGTTGCGCCTCGTGGTCGCCGCGCGCGACCGCTTGCGCGTCGAGCGCGTCGGCGAGCGCCTCGCGGTCGCCCGGGTACGGCCGCGCGAGGCCGGCGTCCACGTCGCCGGGCGCGACGTCGAAGAAGGCGTTCAGGTCGCCGCGCAGGTACGCGTCGAGGAACGAGGGCGTGGGGGCGGCGGGGTCGCCGCCGGTCGGAAGGCTCGGCACCGGCGAACGGTACCAAGGCCGCCGCGCCGGCGGGGCGGCGGGCGGTACGGAGGTCAGGCGTCCAGGTCGGCCGGCAGGTCGCGGGTCGCGACGACGTCGATGCCGCTCCCGAGCACGTCGTGCGCCACGACGTCCCCGAGCTTCACGGGGGCGTCGAGGTGGAGGGTGTGCAGGTACGCCGCGACGTCGGACAGGAGCGCCTTCGGGAGCGCCTCGGCGCTCTTGACGGGCAGGCGCGGCCAACGCCCGCCGCGCACCGCAACGGTCGTGGCGAGCGGCCGGCGGGGGTCGGTGTACTCCTGCCGCGCGTACGCGTCGCCGCGCTTGCAGGAGAACCCGCGGACCTCGACGACGTCGCCGTCGACCGCGTCGACCTCGAGCCGGCAGCCGAGCGGACAGCCGGTGCACAGGTAGGTGCGGTGCTCGACCTCGCCGCCGGAGGGGCGGTCGGGGGGCGGCGATCCGGCGGTGCTCATGCCTTCACCCCTTCCTCGCGCGGGACGACGTCGACCCGCAGGGTCCCGCCGGCGAACCCCTCGAGGGCGCGGGGGCGGACCTTGACGGTCGTCATTTCGCCCGGCACGGCGTAGCGCAGGGGGCGTTCGTGGACGTCGCCCAAGCGCAACGTGCACGCCTCCATCGCGCGGGCGACGCGCAGGTGCACGACGTGCGTTCGGTCGGTGGAGATCGTGTGCGGGACGCAGGCGCGGACGTTCGCGCCGGGCACGAGGCGGACGTTGTCCTCGGGGAGGAGCGACCCGGTCGCGTACGCCCCCGCCGAACGGCCCGCCAGGTCCGCCTCCTGACTGACGTGATCGACGAGGTCGTGAACGTGCACGACGTTGCCGCACGCGAACACCCCGTCGCGGGAGGTCTCCATGGCGCTGCCGACGACCGGCCCGCCGGTGGCGGGGTCCATGCGCAAGCGCAGGGTGCGGGACAGTTCGTTCTCCGGAATGAGGCCGATCGACGTCAGGACGGTGTCGCACGCGACGTCGTCGCCGGCCGCGACGTCGACGCGGCCGTCCTCCCCGACCGGGGCGACGCGGATGCCCTCCACCCGGTCCCGCCCGCGGATCTCCGCGATGGTCGTCGCCAGGTGCAGCGGCACGTCGAAGTCGTCGAGGCACTGCACGATGTTGCGGTTGGAGCCGTTCGCGTGCGGCTGCAGTTCGTACACGCCGGTCACGTCCACCCCCTCGAGCTTCAGGCGGCGCGCCATGATCAGGCCGATGTCGCCGGAGCCGAGGATCGCGACGCGGCGGCCGGGGAGGTACCCCTCCTGGTTGACGAGCTTCTGCGCGAACCCGGCGGTCATGACGCCCTCGGGCCGCGACCCGGGGATGCGGACGGCGGCGCGCGTACGTTCGCGGGCGCCCATCGCCAGCACGATCGCGCGGCTGGGGACGGTCGCGAGCCCGACGGTGGGCGAGGCGACCCGCACGCCGTCGCCCGCGGCGGCGTCCAGCACGTACGCACCGAGGAGGACGTCGAGGTCCTCCTCGAGGACGTTCTCGAAGAAGCGTTGGGCGTACTCGGGCCCGGTGAGTTCCTCCCCGAACCAGTGCAGGCCGAAGCCGGCGTGGATGCACTGGTTGAGGATGCCGCCCGCCTCCTGGTCGCGGTCGAGGAGCAGGACCCGCTCGGCGCCCGCCGCGCGCGCGCCCAACGCCGCCGCCATCCCGGCGGGGCCCCCACCGACCACCGTCACGTCGTAGTCCGTGCGCAGGTCCTGCGGTCGGTCGCTGATCACGAGGTCACCTCCCGGCCCGGCGTGCCGTCGACGCGGGCGATCGCCACCCAACTGCCGGGGTTGTGCTTGCGGACGTCGGGGAGGGCGATGCCGGCGTCGCGCTCCAGCAGCTCCATGCACCGCAGGCGACAGAAGCCGCCCTGGCAGCGCCCCATTCCGGCGCGCGTGCGGAACTTGATGCCGTCCAGGGTGCGGGCGCCCCGCGCGATCGCGTCGCGGATCTCCCCCTCCGTCACCCACTCGCAGCGGCACACCATCGTCGCGTAGGCGGGGTCGCGCGCCACGAGCGCCTCCTGCACGACCGGTTCCGCGGTCGCGAAGCGCACCGGCGGCGGCAGGGTCGGTTCGGCGTCCGGATCGGGCTCGAGCGCGAGGCCCTGCTCGGCGAGCGCGGCAACGAGCCGTTCGGCGAGGACGGGGGCGGCGGTCAGGCCGGGCGACTGGATGCCGAGCGCCTGCAACCACCGCGGCACGTCGGTCGCGCCGACGTGGAAGTCGTCGTCCTCCGCGACGGCGCGGAGGCCGGCGAACTGCGCGATCGTGTCGCTCGGCTGCAGGCCCGGCGCGAGCCGCCGAACCTTCTCGAACACCTCCGCCGCGCCCTCCGCGGTGGTCGTGAGGTCCTCCTTGTCGTCGGTCTCGTGCGCGGTGGGGCCGACCATGAGGGTGCCGTCGTACGTCGGGATGATCAGCGTGCCCTTCGACGTCGCGCTGGGCGCGGGGAACACGAGCCGCTCGACGTACCCCTGCAGGCGCTTGTCGAGCAGGTACTCCTCGCCCTTCCGCGCGCGCAAGCGCGGGCCGCTGGCGCCCGCCAGGGCGTTCAGCGCGTCGCCGTACAAGCCCGCGGCGTTCACGACGTAGCGCGCTTCGATGCGGCGGCCGCCCGCCTGCAGCGCGAAGCCGCCGCCGTCCTCGAGCGCCTCGACCGCCGTGACGGGCGCGTCGAAGTGCGCCTCGACGCCGTTGCGCACCGCGTTCTCCACGAGCGTGTAGCAGGCCTCGTACGGGTTGACGACGCCGGCGGTGGGGGCGTAGAGCGCCTCGACGACGTCGTGCGACAACGCCGGCTCCTCGCGGCGGACGCGTTCGGCGTCCCACCGCTCCAGGCCGGGCACGCCCTTGGCGCGCCCGCGCGCCTCGAGGAGGTCCAGGTGGGCGCGTTCGGCGTCGTCGAAGGCGACGGTGAGCTCCCCGATGCGCCGGAAGGCGAAGCCGAGCTCCGCGGCGAGGGCGTCCCACGCCTGGTTGCCGGGCCACTCGAGGGCGCCCTTCAGGGTGGCGGGGTCGCCGTGGTGGCCGGCGTGGATGATGCCGCTGTTCGCCTTGCTGGTCCCGAAGCCCGCTTCGCTCTGCGCCTCGATCAGGACGACCGATGTGCGGGTGAGGGACAGCGTCCGCGCGAGGGCGGCCCCGACCACGCCCGCCCCGATGACGGCGACGTCGTGACGTTCCATGCCGCGAGCCTGCCCGCCGGCCGCCGCGGCGACCAGGGACGAACGGACCGGGGTCGGGCGGCGCGCGGGCGCCGTGGTAGCCTCCCGCCGTGGCGCCCTCGCCGTCCACCCCCCCGCACGCCCCGATCCTGTCGGTCGACCCGGTCCCCCGGGCCGGCAGCCCGGAACGGCCGGAGGACGAGGGCCGCTACGGCGACGTGGTGCTGATCATCGACGTCCTGCGCGCGACGACGACCGTCCCGCTGGTCCTCGAGGGCGGCGCGACCCGGGTCGGCCTGACCGCCAGCCACCGGGTGGCGCGGTCGGTCGCCGCGGAGGACGGCGGGTGGCTCCTGGGGGAGCGCCGCGGCGTGCCGCCCGAAGGCTTCAACTTCGGCAACGCCCCCGCGACCCTCGCCGGCCGGACGTTCGACGGGCCCGCCCTCCTCGTGTCCGAGAACGCGCCGCTCGCCGCCGCCGCGACGGCGGACGCGCGGCGGGTGACGCTGGCGTCGCTCGTGAACGCCGGCGCGGTCGTGGCCGACGCCCTCGCGCACGCCCGCGAACGGATCGACGTCGTCGCCTGCGGCTTCCGCGGGGCGCCCGGCCTGGACGACCTCCTCGTCGCCGGGTTCCTCGCCGACCGTCTCCTGCGCGGTCGCGACGACCTGGTGCCGGCCGGCGCGACGCAGATGGCGCTCGACCTCATGCGCGCCGAGCGCGACCCCCTCCGGCTCCTGTACGCCTCGCGGTCGGGACGCTACCTGCGCCGCCTCGGGCTGGATGCGGACGTCGGCGCCTCCGCCGACCTCGACCGCGTCGACGTCGTCCCGGTCCTGACCGCCCGCGAGGCGCGGCACGGCGGCGACGTGTTCGCCTTCGCTCCCGCCGATGCCCCCTGACGCTCGCGGCACGGTCCTCGGTTTTCCCCTCGACCGCGTCGACCTGGACGCCGCCGCGCAGCGCGTCCGGACGCTCGCGGCGGCGGACGCCCCGGCGACGGTCGTGACCCTCAATCCCGAACTGGTGGTGCGCGCCCGGCACGACGCGACGCTCGCCGCCGCCGTCCGCGACGCGGACCTCGTCGTTCCCGACGGGGTCGGCGTCGTGTGGGCGGCGCGGCGCGCCGGGCTGGCGCCCCCCGGGCGGGTGCCCGGCGTCGAGTTGGCGCAGGCGGTCCTGGCGCAGGCCGGCGGGCAGCTACCGACGTTCCTGCTGGGCGGCCGGCCCGGTGTCGCCGACCGCGCCGCCGAACGGGTGCGCGCCACCTACGGCACGCACGTCGTCGGGACGCACGACGGCTACTTCGGGGACGCCGACGGCCCGGCGGTCGCGGAGCGCGTGCGCGCCTCCGGCGCGCGACTCGTGTTCGTCGGGCTCGGGGAACGCCAGGAACGCTTCGTCGCCCGCCACCGCGCGGCGCTCGGGCCCGCCTGCGCCCTGTCGCTCGGCGGCACCCTCGACGTGCTGGCGGGCGACGTCCGGCGGACGCCGGCGTGGACGCGACGCGTCGGTCTGGAGTGGGCGTGGCGGGTCGGGGGCGACCCGGCCCGGTGGCACCGCGCCCCCCGCCTGGCGCGCTTCGCGTGGATGGTGCTGACGTCGCCCCGCGCGGCGCGCCCGTGACGCGACCGCGTCAGACGAGGCCGGCGCGCCAGGCGTCGACGAACTGGCGGGCGGTCCGCCCGGAGTAGCCGTTCCCGTCGCGCGCGAACCGGTCGGCGCGCGCCTCGAGGTCGTCGGGAAGCGCCACGCCGTCCGCACGACCGTCGCCCTCCTGCGCGAGCAGGCCCCGCACGACCGCCAGGTAGCGCCGCTTGTCGGCGCTGGGGAAGGTGACGACCAGACCGAAGCGGTCGGCCAACGCCAAGCGCTCCTGCTGCGTATCCCAGGCGTGCACGTCGTCGTCGAGCGGGTCCGGCCGGTCGCGCAGGCGCTCCTGCAGCAGGTGCCGACGGTTGCTGGTGACGACCAAACGGACGTTCGCCGGGCGGGCGTCGAGGCCGCCCTCCAACACCGACTTCAGCGGCCGGTAGCCGGCGTCGCCCGCCTCGAACGCGAGGTCGTCGACGAACACGAGGAAGCGCTCGGGCCGCGCCCGCAAGCGGTCGGCGAGCGCCCCGAGGTGCGCGACCGCCTCCCCGCCGACCTCCACCAGCCGGAGGCCGCGGTCCGCGTACCGCCGCAACGCCCCGCGCACGACCGTCGACTTGCCGCTCCCGCGCGGCCCGTACAGGAGCGCATCCATCGCGGGGCGACCGGCGACGAACGCCTCGACGTTGCGGGCGAACGCGTCGATCGGGCGCTCCAGGTCCACGAGGGCGTCCAGGTCGGGCAGCGACGGGTGGGGGACGCCGTGCAGGCTGGTCCCGTCCCACCGGAGCGCCCGGAAGCGCGCCAGCGGCCCCCCGCCGTGCGTCCGCCGCCAGGCGCGCACCCACGCCACGACGTCGGCCGGCGGGTCGCGACGCAGCGCCGCTGCGACGTCCGCGACCGCCCCCGTGGGCGGCGGCGCCAGGTCGCGCAACGCCGGGCCGTCCGGCGGCGCGAACGCCGGGCCGGCGGCCTGCAGCCAGCCGGCGAGCCGGGCGACGTCGTGCGTCAACCAGGCGTCCAGGCCCGGCGCCGTGTCGGCCCGCGTCCAGGCGTCCGACGCCCCGTGACAGAGGGCGTCGGCGACCCCCACCCAGGGATCCGCCGCCCCCTGCGCCACGAGCGCACGCAGCAGCTCCCCGCGGGCGGCGTCCGCCGCCTCCGGCGACGCGTCGGCGAGGCGCGCGAGGGCGTCGGCGGCGGGCACGTCGCCGCCCAACAACGCCAAGGCGCCACTCATGCGCCGCCCCCCTCGAGGCGGCCCGCCAGGGCGGCGGGCAGCGCGCGGGCGGCGTCGTCGGTCGCGCGGGGCGCCCCGGCCCGCCAGGCGGCGACCGCCGCGACGCCCGCCTCGATCGCCGTGTCGGCGCGATGGAAGTCCCACCAGGCGATCGGGGGCGCGACCGTGAGGAGCGTCGCCCCGCGCGGCGCGACGGCGTCGTGGCGGTAGCTGCGGAGCGCCAACGAGGCGCCCTTGAGCGCCGCCGACGCCCCGTTCCGGCCGCGCACCCGGTCGGCGGCCCGGTGCAGGGCCCGCCCGATCCCCCCGCCGTCGAGGCGCCGGAGGCGACCGAGGGTCCCGGCGCCGGCCAGGTCGACGCCGGCGTGCACCCCGAGGCTGGCGCCCGGCCCAAGGGCGCGAAGCGCGGCGAACGGCACCGGTTCCGCGAAGCCGCCGTCGACCCACCGTTCGCCCGCCACCGCGGCGGGCGCGAACAGGCCCGGGAGGGCGCAGGAGGCGCGCACGGCATCGGCGACCGAGCCGCGCGTCACGACCCGCAACGCGCCGGTGGCGAGGTCGGTCGCCGCGATCGCGAGGGGGGCGGCGGCGTCCTCGATGCGGGCGCCGTGGAACAGCGTGCGGTCGAACCAGCGGGCCAACCGGTCGCCGTGCACGAGCGCGCCGCGGTGGAGGCCGACGTCGGCGGCGTCGCGCCACAACGTCGCGGCGGTCTCGCGCGTCACGACCCGCCGAAGCTCGGCGGGGGACGCCCCGAGCGCCGCGAGCGCGGCGATGATCGCGCCGTAGCTGGTGCCGGCGTAGCGGGCGGGCGGGAGGCCTGCGTCGGCGAGGGCGTGGAGGACCCCGACGTGCGCCGCGCCGCGCGCCATGCCGCCCCCGAGCGCCACGCCGAGACCGGCCGGTTCGCCGTTCGCCCCGTCGACTCCGTCGTCCATGCCGCGCATGCTACGCGATTCGGGCGGCCCGAAGCCGGTGGTAGCATCGCCCCCATGGAGGCCGTCTACCAGCGCGCCCGCCCCGCGACCTTCGACCAGGTCGTCGGCCAGGATCACGTCAAGGAGGTCCTGGCGGCCGCGCTCGCGAAGGGCCGCACGGGGCACGCCTACCTGTTCAGCGGACCGCGGGGGGTCGGCAAGACCACGACCGCGCGGCTGTTGGCGATGGCGCTGAACTGCGAACGGCGCGACGACGGCGAAGCGCCCTGCGGAACGTGCGACGCCTGCACCCGCATCCGCTCCGGCGTGCACGGCGACGTCGTCGAGCTCGACGCCGCCAGCAACAACTCCGTCGACGACGTCCGCGACCTGCGCGAACGGGTCCGCCTCGCGTCGCTCGAGGGGGGCACCCGCGTGTGGATCCTCGACGAAGCGCACATGCTGAGTGGGGCGGCGGCGAACGCGCTGCTGAAGACGCTCGAGGAACCGCCGAGCGGCCTCGTGTTCGTCCTCGCCACCACCGAACCCGAACGCCTCCCCGCGACCGTCCTTTCGCGCTGCCAGCACTTCCGGTTTCGGCGGCTCGCCGACGCGGAGATCGCCGGGAAGATCCGGGGCTTGTGCGACGCCGCCGGCGTCGAGGCGGACGACGACGCACTGGACCTGATCGCGCGCGCGGCGGACGGCGCCATGCGCGACGCGGAGTCGCTGCTCGAGCGCCTCTGGGCCGGCGGCGGTCCGCTGCGTCGCGACGACGTCGAGGCGGCGCTCGGGTTGCCGCCCCGCGAACGCCTCGAGGCACTCGCCGACGCGCTCGCCCGCGACGACCTCGCGACGCTCCTCGAGGAGGCCGCCCGCGCCTACCGCGACGGGTACGCCCCCCGCAGCCTCGCCGAACGCCTCGCGCGGACGTTGCGCGACGCCGTCGTGACCGACGCGGTCGGCGGCGACGGCTACCGCTCGCCCCTCCCCCGCACCGCGCTGTTGCGGGCGTTGCACGCGTTCGACGACGAACTCACCCGCTTCGTGCGGCACGACGACCTCTACGCCCTCGAGGCGACGTTGATCAAGACCGCCAACGCCGCGCACGACCGCCTCCCGGCCGCCCCCACCGCCGAGGCCGACGCCGCCCCCGCCGACGCGGCGTCGGCGACCCCCGCCCCCCGGACCCCCACCGCAGCGGACGCCACCCGACCGGCGCCCCGTACGACGGACCCCGCGGCCGCGGAACCCTCCACCCCCGCACCGCCCGCCTCCGCGCCGTCCGCCCCCACACCGTCCGCCCCCACACCACCGGAACCGCCCGCGGCGGCCGAACCCCCCGCCGCCGAAGCCCCCGCCCCCAACGCTCCGGCACGTGAGGCGCCGGCACCGGAAGCTCCTGCGCCCGAGGCTCCGGAGGCCGCCCGCACCGACGCCGCCCCCGGGGCGCTGGACTGGCACGCCGTCCGCAACGCCGCGACGCCGCAACTCAAGGCGTTCCTGCTGCCGGCCGAAGCGACGACCGACGGCGGCGTCCTCACGCTCGCGTTCGGGGAACGTCACCGGTTCCACTACCAACAGACGGTCGACCGCCAGGACGAACTCGCGTCGCTGATCGCGACCCACGCCGGCCCCGGCTGGGAGATCGTCCTGCAGGGTCCGGAGGGCACCACCCGAAAAAAAGCCTGACGGGGCGGGGGCCGACCGCCCCCGCCCCGGACGCGCCACCGCCCGCGACCGAAGCGCCCGCCCCCGAACCGCCCGCACCCGAGGCGCCCGCCCCTGAGGCGCCCGCAGCCGAAGCGCCCGCAGCCGACGCGAGCCCGGCCGAACCAAGCCCGACCGAACCGAGTCCGGTCGCCGCGACCGAGTCCGGGGCCGGGACGGCCCCCGACGCGGAGGCGGCCGACGACGCGGAGGCGGCCGACGACGCGGATCCGGTGGACGCTCCGTCGGTGGGGAGCGCGGCGTCCGCCGTTCCCCCCACCGAGACCGGTGGCGCGACCGACGCCGCGGGCGACGCCGCGAAGGAGGCGACGCCGGACGCGGAGGACGGGGGCGCGCCCGGCGGACCGCCGCCGGACGCGACGACCTCCTGGGAGGACGTCCCCCACGACCTGTTCGGCGAGGAGGAGGGCGACGCCGGTCCGCCCCCCGCCGCACCCGACGACGGTCCCGCTGCGGCTTCTTCCACCCCCGCAGGCCCACCTACGCGGCCCCGCCCCCCGGGCGAGGACGCGGACCGACCCGCCGTCGCCCCCGCGGACGCCCCCACGGGCGTACCGAGGGACGCCGAGGACGGCGCAGGGGCGGACGCGGCGTCCGCCGACGCCGGAGCGGCGGGCGCGACCGCGACCGGTGGTACCGACCCGATCGCGATGGTGCAGTCGCTCTTCCCCGGTCGCGTGGTCGCCGTCGAGCCCATCGAGGACGAGGACGACGACGGGGACGACGCCGCGGAGGCGGCCCCCGACCCGCCGGCCCCCGACGCCGGGGACGAGGCCGGGACCGACGCCGGGGACGCCGGGCGCGACGGCTCGCTCGGGTAGAGTGCGGGCAATGAACATGCAGAAGCTCATGAAAGAGGCCCAGAAGGCCCAGAAGCAGATGCAGGAAGCGCAGGAGCGCCTCGCCGAGTTGACCGTCGAGGGCAGCGCCGGCGGGGGGCTCGTCACCGCCACCGCCACCGGCGCGGGCGACGTCACGCGCGTCAAGATCGATCCCGGCAGCGTCGATCCCGAGGACGTCGAGCTGCTCGAGGACCTCGTCGCCGCCGCCGTCGCCGACGCCCAACGCAAAGCCAAGGAGCTGCAGGAACGCGAGATGGGTGGCGCCATGGGTGGGCTCGGGGGCATGGGCGGCCTCGGCGGGCTGGGCTTCTGAAGGCCCGCCCGACGTGAGCTTCCCCGCGCCGCTGGCGACCCTCATCCGCGAACTCGGCCGCCTGCCCGGCATCGGTCCGAAGAGCGCCCAACGCCTCGCCTTCCACCTGTTCCAGCGCGACGCCGCCGACGTCGACGCGCTCGCCGACGCCTTGCGCGCCGCGAAGCGCGACCTGGGGCGCTGCCCCCGCTGCGCCGGCGTGATGCACGCCGAGGAGGAGGCCTGCCCGATCTGCCGCGACCCCGCCCGCGAAACGGGCGAGGTGTGCGTCGTCGAGCAGCCCGCCGACCTGCTCGCCATCGAACGCTCGGGCGAGTACCGCGGGCGCTACCACGTGCTCCACGGCGCGCTGTCGCCGATGAACGGCGTCGGGCCGGACGACGTCACGATCCCGCGGCTGCTGGAGCGCGTCGCGAACGGCGAGGTGCGCGAAGCGATCCTCGCGACGAGCACGACCGTCGAGGGTGAAGCGACGGCGATGTACCTGGCCAAGGCGCTCGGCGAGCACGAGGTGCCGGTGTCGCGCATCGCCTACGGCCTGCCGGTCGGCGGGGACCTCGAGTACGCCGACGAGGTCACCCTGGGGCGGGCGATCCACCACCGCCGGCGCCTCGACTGACGGCGCGCGCGACCGCCCTGGCGCCCCCGCAGCGCCGACGAACCCCCCGCCGCCCGCGTGCCCGCGCGGGCGTCCCCGTACGCGCGCGAGCGTGCGCGCGGGCGCGCGAGGCCCGACCAGGACGTACTTTCCCGGCCCTTGACAGATGCGGCGGCACGCCTATAATGCGGCGGAATTCGAAGGGACGCCATGCCTGAATCTCGCGCCGCCGGTCGGACGCTCGTGATCGTCGAGTCCCCCACCAAGGCCACCACCATCGAACGCTTCCTCCCCGACGGGTACGTCGTGACGTCGAGCATGGGGCACATCCGCGACCTGCCCCAGAACGCCGACGACGTCCCCGCCTCGGTCCGCGACCGCCCCTGGTCGCGCCTCGCCATCGACGTCGAGAAGGACTTCGAACCCGTCTACGTCGTCACGAAACCGAAGGTCGTCGCCGACCTCAAGCGCAAGCTGCGGGATGCGGACGAACTGCTGCTCGCCACGGACGAGGATCGCGAGGGCGAAGCGATCGCCCACCACCTGCAGGAGGTCCTCGACCCGAAGGTGCCGGTGAAGCGGATGGTGTTCCACGAGATCACCGAATCCGCGATCCGCGAGGCGCTGGAGGACACCCGCGAGGTACGCAGCGACCTCGTGCGGGCCCAGGAGACCCGCCGCGTCCTCGACCGGCTGGTCGGCTACACCGTCAGTCCCCTCCTGTGGCGCAAGATCGCCCAGGGCCTGTCCGCCGGGCGGGTCCAGTCGGTCGCCGTCCGGCTGCTGGTGCAGCGCGAGACCGAACGCTTGGCGTTCGTCCCCGCCGCCTACTGGGACCTGACCGCCACCGCCCGGAAGGGCGAGCAGGCGCCGTTCGAAGCGACCGCGACGCACGTCGGTGGGATCCGTCTCGCCGCCGGCAAGGACTTCGACGACGACACCGGCCGCCTGAAGGCGTCCCTCACGCCGGGGCAGGACGTGCAGGTCCTCACCGGCGAGGAGGCGTCCGCGCTCGCCGCCGACGCGAGCGGCGCGACGTTCACCGTCGCGAAGGTCGAGACCCGCGAGCAGAACCGCAACCCCTCCCCCCCGTTCACGACGTCGACGTTGCAGCAGGAGGCGTCGCGCAAGCTCGGTTGGTCGGCGCGCGACACGATGCGGGTCGCGCAGGGCCTGTACGAGCGCGGCCTCATCACCTACATGAGGACCGACTCGACGAACCTGTCCGGCGAAGCGATCCACGCCGCCCGCGCCCGCGTCGAGGCGCTGTACGGCGAGGCGTACCTGTTCGAGCGGGTCCGGCAGTACCGCGGGAAGTCCCGCAACGCGCAGGAGGCGCACGAAGCGATCCGCCCCGCGGGGGGCGCCATGAAGACCGCGCAGGAGCACCGCCTGAGCGGGCGGGACGCGGCGTTGTACGACCTGATCTGGAAACGCACCATCGCGACGCAGATGGCGGAAGCGAAGCTCGAGTACGTCACCGCCACCCTCGAGGGAACGGCGGACGGGCGGGTCCTGACGCTGCGCGCCAGCGGCCGGACGGTGCTGTTCCCCGGCTTCTTCCGCGCGTACGTCGAGGGCAGCGACGATCCCGACGCGGCGCTCGACGACCGCGACCGGCCGCTGCCGGCGTTGGCGGAGGGCGACGCCGTCGTCCTCGACCAGGTGGAACCGGTCGGGCACGAAACGAAACCGCCCGCCCGCCTCACCGAAGCGTCGCTCGTGAAGCTCCTCGAGGCGGAGGGCATCGGGCGTCCGTCGACGTACGCCAGCATCATCGAGACGATCCAGAGTCGCGGGTACGTCCGCAAGCAGGGGCAACAGCTCGTCCCGACCTTCACGGCGTTCGCGACGAACAACCTCCTCGAGCACCAGTTCGGCCACCTCGTCGACACCGAGTTCACCGCGGAGATGGAGGCGCGCCTCGACGGCATCGCGGCGGGCGAGGTCGACGCGACGCCGTACCTCCGCGAGTTCTACGGGGGGCCCGACGGGATCGAAGCGCGCGTCGAGGAGGGTCTCGCGTCGATCGACGCGCGGGAGATCAGCACCATCACCGCCGCGAAGTGGGCGCCGTACGTCGTGCGGGTCGGGCGGTACGGACCGTCGGCGGTCTGGACGCAGGAGGACGGCACGGTCGTCCGGACGTCGATCCCGGAGGAGTGGGCGCCCGCCGACGTGACCCGCGAGGACCTCGAGGCGCTCCTCGAGACCGAAGCGCGCGGCGACGTGCCCCTCACGCACGACGACGACGGCACGCCGGTGTTCGTCAAGAACGGCCCCTACGGACCGTACGTGCAGTTGGGGCTGCCCGACGGCGACGCGAAACCCAAGCGCGTGTCGCTGCCGGCGGGCGTCGCACCCAACGACGTCGACGCCGCCCTCGCGAAGCGCCTCCTGGAGCTCCCGCGGCCGCTGGGGGCCCACCCGGACGACGGCAAGAAGGTCGTCGCCGGCATCGGTCGCTACGGGCCGTACGTGCGGCACGACAAGACGTACGCGTCGCTCACGAAGGAGGACGACGTCCTCGAGGTCGGCATGGACCGGGCCGTGGAGTTGCTGGCGAAGAAGCGGCGGCGCGGCCGCCCCGAACCGCTGCGGACGTTGGGGGTCCACCCCGACGACGAAGCACCGGTCGAACTGCACGAGGGCCGCTACGGTCCGTACGTCAAGCACGGCAAGACCAACGCGTCGCTGCGCAAGGGCCACGACCCCGAGACGATCACGCTCGACGAGGCCCTCGAACTCCTCGCCGCGCGCGCGGCGGCGAAGGGCGCCAAGCGAGCGGGTTCGAAGAAGGCGGGCACCAAGACGACGGGCACCAAGAAGGCGGGCGCGAAGAAGACCGGCGCGAAGAAGACCGGCACCAAGAACGCCTCCACCAAGAAGGCGACCCCGAAGCGCCCGAAGGCGACGAACGCCGACCTGGAACCGTTCCTGGAGCGGCTCGACGCCACCGACCGCGAGGTCGTCGTGCGCCGCGAGGGCATGGCGGGGCACGCGGCGCAGGACGCCGCCGCGGTCGCCGCCGCCCTGTCGTTGAGCGAGGACGAGGTCACGGAGCGCGCGAAGCGGGGCCTGTTCAAGCTCCGCACGGCGTTCGGGAAGGCCCGCGCGAAGCAGGCGTCCTGACCGCACCGCCGCGCCGGGTAGCATGACGGCGTGGCCGGATCCCGCTACCGCGTTCGGGACGGCATCGTCGTGCGGCGCGCCCCGCTGCCGTCCGGCGACGTCGTCGTCACCCTCCTCTCCGAGGACGGCAAGTGGCGGGCGGTCGCCCGCAAGGGACGGCTGCTGGGGGGGAATCCCGGCCGACTGTCGCTGTTCCACGACGTGCGGGTCCAGACGTACGCCCGGCGCGACGACGACCTGGCGGTCGTCACGCAGGTCACGCTCCGCGGGGCGCTCGCCCGCCTCGCCGACCCGGACGTCTACCCCTACGCGCACCTCCTCGCCGAACTCGCCGACCGCCTGACGGTGGACGTCCACCACGGCGAACCGCTGCACGCCTGGCTCGCGAGCGGCCTGCGGGGCCTCGACGTCGACGACGACCCCGAACGCGTCGCGCTGGTGCACGCCTGGATGCTGGTGCGCGTCGCCGGCCTCGCCCCGGACGTCCACGCGGACGTCGGCGACGGCGCCGGCGGCGCCCGCTTCGACGTCCCCGGTGGGCGCCTGGCGGCGGACGGGGAGGGCGTCGCCCTCGCCCCGGACGTCGCGTCCGGCCTCGTGCGGCTGGTCGTCGACCGGCCTCGCGCGACCCTCGCCGCGCCCCTCCCCGAACGACCGGCGCTGTGGCGCGCCCTCGGGCGGTACGTCGCGTGGCACGTCGACCGCGTCAAGAGCCTCGAAGCGATCGCGGGCACGGCGCCCGGCGCCGGCCCCGACCGCGGCCCCCGCCCGGCGGTGCCGCGGTGAGCGGCGCGTCGCTGGACCTGGTGGGGATGCTGGCGGCGGTGTTCTTCGCCGGCTACCAGTTGGGGGGCATACCGTTCGGGGCGTGGATGGCGCGCCTCGGGGGCGCCGACGTCTTCGCGGTCGGGTCGCGCAGCATGGGCACGATGAACGTCGCACGGAACGTCGGCGTGCGGTGGGGCGTCGCGACGTTCGTCCTGGACGTCGGCAAGGGCGCCGCAGCGAGCGCGGTCGGGGTGGGCGTCGCGACCCTCTTCGCGCCGAACGCCCCCCTCACGCTCGGCCTCGTCGCCGGCGTCGGGGCGGTCGTCGGGCACGCCTGGTCGTCGTACGTCGGCTTTCGCGGGGGGAAGGCGCTCGCGCCGGCGTTCGGCATGACGCTGCCGATCCTGCCCTCGGTCGGCCTCGCGGCGCTGGTCGTGCTGGTGGTGGCGATCGCCGTGACCCGCCGTGTGACCCTCGCGACGGTCGCGACGTTGGCCGGCTTCCCGGTGATCACGAGCGTCGTGCTGAGCGTTCGCGGGTGGCCGACCGACGACCTGGTGCGGGCCGCGCTCGCGTCCGCGGTGATCGCGGCGGTGTCGGTCCGCAAGCACCTCGCGACCCCCCGCTGACGACGTCCCCTGCGTTCACTGCCAGCGCTCCCACGCCGGCGCGTCCTCCCCCAACAGCCAGGGGCGCACCTCCCCGATCAGGAACAGGCTGCCCGCCACCAGCACCGGCGCCCCCGCGGCGACGGCGACCGCGACCGCGTCGCGCGGGTCGGCCTCCACCCCCAGGAGCGGCAGGCCGGCCGCGGCGGCGGCGTCGGCGAGATCGGCGGGGGGACGGGCGCGGGGCGACCGCTCGGCGCGGGTGACGACGACGCCGGCGACCGTGCCGGCGAACGCAGCGAGGAGACCGGCGACGTCCTTGTCGTCCGCGGCGCCGAGCACGAGGGTGGGGCGCAGCGCGAGGCGTTCGAGGGTGGTGGCCGCCGCCCGGGCGGCGGCGGGGTTGTGCGCCCCGTCCAGCAGCAACGGGCCCGCGTCCGCCGGTGCGCCGGGCACCGCACGCCGCCAGGCGGCGTCCGGGACGACCTCGAGGCGGCCGGGCCACCGGGTGCGCCGCGCCCCGTCGGCGATCGCGTCGGGCGTCGCCCCCAGCTCGAGGGCGACGAGGGCGGCGAGGGCGGCGTTGCTCGCCTGCGCCGCCCCGATCAGGGGCGTCGCGAGGTCCACGTCGGGGCGGCCGGGCCGCCGGATGCGGACGGCGGACCCCCGCAGGCCGCGCGACGCGATCTCGAGTTCGGCGTCGGCGTCGGGGGCGGGCGCGACGTCGGCGATCCCGAGGGGCGCCCCCAGCCGCGCCGCTTCGCGGCGCAGCGCGGTGCGCGCCTCGCCGCGCGCCGTCGTCCAGGCGGGCACGCCGTCGCGGAGGATGCCGGCCTTCTCCCGCGCGATGCTGGCGACGTCGGGCCCGAGGATCGCCTGGTGGTCGAGCGCCACCTGCGCGACGGCGCAGGCGCGGGGCGTCACGACGTTCGTCGCATCCAACCGCCCCCCGAGCCCCACCTCGAGGACCGCCCACCGGACGCCGGCCTCCGCGAAGGTCAGCAGCGCGAGGGCGGTGACCGCCTCGAAGAACGTCGCGTCGGTCGCGTCGGCGTGCGGCAGGATCCGCGCGGCGGCCGCCTCGAACGCGGCGTCGTCCATCGCGACGCCGTCGACCGCGACCCGTTCGCCGGGGTGGGTCAGGTGGGGACTGACGTAGCGCCCGACCGACGCGGGCGTCGCGCGCAGCATCGCGTCGAGGTGCGCGACGGTGCCGCCCTTGCCGTTCGTGCCCGCCACCAGCACCGACGCGAAGCGGTCCTGCGGCCGCCCCAGCCGCTCCAGGAGCGCCTCCATCCGCCCGGTTCCGGGGACGATCCCGAGGCGTTGCCGGTCGAACAGCGCGCGGGTCGCGTCACCCCCCGGCGGGCCCACGGGGGTGCTCACGTGCGGCGGTCGGCGTCGTGCAGCGCGCGGGCGCCGGGGTCGGCGCCGGGCGCGTGGTGCCGCGCGACGAGGTCCACGAGGCGCTCCGGTGCGCCGGCCGCACGGAGCATCGCCGCGCCGTAGGCGGGGTGGTGGGCGGCGACCTGGCGGGCGCCGACGACCCCGCGGCGGGGAGGGTCGGGGGGCGGCACGGGGCCCGGCAGGAGGTGCACGAGGATCCGTTCGTACACGGCGTAGCGCCGCACCGACTTGCCGACGTCGTGCAGCAACGCCGCGCGGACGAGGGTGGGGTCCGCGTCGGGCGTGCGGCGCACCAGGGTGCGCGCGACACGGACGCCGTGATCGCGTTCGCGGGGGTCCATCGATCGGTAGAGCTCGCGCTCGCCGCCCACGAGGTGGCGTTCCGCCCAGGCGTCGTCGGGGCGGACGAAGCGGGGGTGGATCCCGCGAACGGCGCGGACGCCGGCGTTCCACGTCCAAGCGAGCGGCTTCACGCGCGCGAGCGTACCAGCCGTCGCGCGCGCGCCGCCGTCGGCGGGTATGCTGCGCCCCCGATGCCGACGATGCGCTCGGGGGTCGCGCACCCCCCTCGTTCCCCTCGCTCCCGCCGCCGCCCGCACCTCGCGGGCGTCCTCGTGTGGCTGGTGGGGCTGGTGGCGTGGGTGTCCTTGGGGTCCCCGTTCGGATCGGGCGTGGCGTTCGCGCAAGGGAGCGACGTCGCCCCCGCCTCCCCCCCACCCGCCGCCGGTGGGCCGGTCGGGCTGCAGGGCGACGACCCGGAGGCGCTCGCCGACCGGGCGGTGACGGTGTGGCTCGATACGCAGTCGATCCCCCTGGCGGACGTCGGGACGCTCGACGCGGAGACGGTCTGCATGCGCCTCCCCGACCTGTTGGCGGCCCCGCCGCCGCCTTCGGGGACGACCGTGGAGCTCGAGGACCGCGTCGAGCGGCCCGCCGACGCCGACGACCGCCGGCGCTACACGTACGCCGCGCGCACCCCCGCGGGCACCCTGGAGGTCGTCGAGGTCCTCCTGCAGGACGTGGCCGCCGCGAGCGACGACGCCGCCCCCGGCGTGCGCGACCCGGGCGCGGCGGGTGCCGCGGACGCGGCGGCGGGCGCCTGGCGGGTCGAGCGGGTCGGCTTCCAAGCGCCGACGACGCCGGGCCGCCCGTGGTTGCAGGGGCGGGTGGCGGCGTGGACGTTCCTCGCGTTGACCGGTGCGGTGCTGGCGTTGCTGGTGCGTCCCTCGCCGTTGCGGCGCGCCCTCGCGGAGGGCCGCCGCAACGTCCGCGAGCACCGGCGGGTGGTGGTGGGGACGATGCTGGCGTTCGCGGCGGTCGTCGTCGCGGGGTACGTCGCGGGAGCCGGCCTGCCGGACGCCTGCGACGAGGCGATCGCGATCCTGTTGACCGACACCCTGGAGGCGGTCGGGGCGGTCGATGCGCTGGCGAGCGGCGACGTGGCGCGCACGGCGGTGGTGATCTTCTACCAGAACTTCGTGGTGGTCACGCTCACGCTGTTGTTCGGCAGCGCCCTTCTGTTCGGGGTGCCGGCGTACCTGCTGGCGGGCGCGTCGTTCTTCGCGCAGGCGGCGGCGTTCGGGGCGCTCGGGCTCGGCGGGGGCGTCGGCGGCCTGCTGGCGTTCGCGCTGTTGGCGGCGCTCGAGTTGAGCGCGTACTTCCTGGTCGTCGCGGGCGGCGGCATGCTGCTGGCGACCCTCGCGCGGGAGGGCCTGCCGGCCCTCGGGGCGGGCTACCGGAAACTGTTCTCGACGCTGCCGTGGGCGGCGTTGCTGCTGCTGATCGGCGCCTGGTACGAAGCGATCCTGCTCGTCGCGGCCGGGCCGTAGGCGTCGTGGGCGCCTCGGTCTAGCCCGGCGTCCCGTCGAGCGCGCGGCGGACGGCGGGGGCGACGTCGAGCAACGACGTCGCCCCCGCGAACGCGTCCGCGTGCGGCCCGACGACGGCGAGCGGGACCGGCGCGCGGGTGTGGCGGCCGTGCCCGAGGTCCTCGAGGTTCCCGTGATCGCTGGTGATCACGACCGTCGTAGCAGCGTTGCGCGCCCCCAGGAGGCCGGCGAGGAACGCGTCGAGGCGGGCGACGTACGCCCGTCCGGCGGCGAGGTCGGCGGCGTGCCCCGCGGCGTCGCTGGTCCACACGTCGAGGAACGTCAGGGCCGCGGTGGCGGCGCGGCGCGCGAGGCGCCGTCCGGCCGCCTCCGCGGCGGCGGGGCCGGGGGGCGCCCCGCCGGGCGGATCGACGCCCATCGCGGCGAAGGCGGCGCCGTCGAGGTCGGCGGCGACCGCGTCGCCGCGCGCGTAGGCGTCCAGGTCCGGCAGCGTCACGCCCGCCTCGCGGGCGGCGTGCACCGGGACGTTGGGGCGAAGTCGGCCGCGCGCGAGGGCGTCGAAGAAGCCGCGGGGGTAGGCGCTTCCCCACGCGACGGCGTCGGGGCCGTGGCGGGCGGCGGTCTCGCCGAGCCATTCGCCGGCCGCGAGGAACCGCTTGAGGGTCGGGCCGGGCCAGGGGCCGTAGTGCCCGTCCATCGCCGCGACGGCGTCGCGGCCGCTGAGGAGGGTCGCTTGGCCGGTCGCGGACTGCGGGCGTCCGGCCACGCCGAGGGTCGCGTCGAGCGTCGTGAAGGTCCCGTGCCGCCCGCCGGCGAGGGCGTCCCAGGTGGGCGTGGGGACGCCGGCGAACGGGTTGGTGGCGGGGTCGTCGGGCCCCACCCCGACGCCGTCGAGGAACACGAAGGCGACGCTCACGGTCGGCGTCCGGGCCGGCGTCCGGGGCGGCGTCCGGCGCGGCGTCCGGCGCGGTGCGGGGCAGGGTGGCCCGGACGCGCTCGCGTGGGGGTGGCGGTCAGGCGCCGACCCCGAGGGCGTCCTGCGCGCGCTTCAGGGTGCGGGCGGCGTGCTCGCGGGCGCGGTCGGCGTTGCGGGCGAGGATCGCGTCGAGTTCCGCGGGGTCGGCGGCGTACGCCTCGTAGCGTTCGCGGATGGGGCGGACGGTTTCGAGGATCGCCTCGAGGACGTCCTTCTTCAGGTCCCCGTAGCCGCGGCCCTCGTAGCGGTCGGCGAGCGCCTCGTACGACTCGCCGGTGAGGCTGCGCAGCACCCCGAGGAGGTTGCGCACGCCGGCGCCGGCGTGCTCGAAGCGGAACTCGCGGCCCGAGTCGGTGACGGCGCTCATGACGGTCTTCTTGATGACCGATTCGTCGTCGAGGAGGTTCACGGCGTGGCGGTCGCGCTCCTGCGCGACGCTCTTCGACATCTTCGCGTCGGGGTCGTCGAAGCCCATCACCCGCGCGCCGCTCGGGGGGACGGTGGCGTCGGGCAGCGTGAAGACCTCGCCGAAGAGGTGGTTGAAGCGCTGCGCGATGTCGCGCGTGAGTTCGACGTGCTGCACCTGGTCCTCGCCGACGGGCACGAGGTCGGTGTCGTACAGGAGGATGTCGGCGGCCTGCAGGACCGGGTAGTCGAGGAGGCCGGTGGAGACGCTTTCGCGCGCGTCGCTCTTCGCCTTGAACTGCGTCATGCGGTGCAGCCACCCCAGGGGGGTGGTGCAGTTGAGCAGCCAGGTGAGTTCGGCGTGCTCGCGGACGTGCGACTGCACGAACACGAGGTTCGCGTCGGGGTCGATGCCGCTCGCGAAGTACAGCGCGGCGACCTCGCGGCTCTTCGCCTTGAGGCCCTTCGGGTCGATCGCTTCGGGCACGGTGATGGCGTGGAGGTCGACGACGCAGAAGACGTTCTCGCGTTCGTGTTGGTGCTCGACCCACTGCCGGAGCGCCCCGAGGTAGGTGCCGAGGTGCAGGTCGCCGCTGGGTTGGATGCCGGAGAAGACGCGCGGGCGTGCGCCGGACTCGCTCATGACCGTGCAGCGTAGCACCCCCGGGCGGGGGCGGGGCGGGCCCGGACCGCGCGTCGGGCGGGCCTCGGGCGGGTCGGGCCGACGTCGGGGGCGGGGGGCGCGGCGGCCGTCAGGGGCGGGTGCGGTCCACCCACGCCATCGGGTCGCTGGGCCGGCCGTCGACGCGCATCTCCCAGTGCAGGTGCGGGCCCGTGCTGAGGCCGGTGTTGCCGACCTCGCCGAGGATCTCGCCGGCCGCGATCGCGTCGCCCGCCTGCACCGCGATGGCGGAGAGGTGGTAGTGGCGGCTGGTGACGCCGGCGCCGTGGTCGAGGATGACGGTGCCCCCCTTGATGGGGAGGTCCTCGGCGAGGCGGACGACGCCGTCGTTCGTCGCGGCGACCGGCGTGCCGGTGGGGACGGCCACGTCCTCCCCGACGTGGAAGCTGACGGGACCGCCGGGCGCGTACGTGCGTGACGTCGCGAAGCCCGACGTGCCGCGCCCCTCGATCGGGAGGCGGAACGGGGCCCGCCAGCGGGGCGGGTCGCGGGGGTCGGCGGTCGCGGCGGCGAGGCGTCGCGCTTCGAGCGCCCGCGCCTCGGGCGTGATGACCGAGAGGGTGCCGGCGTCGACGTTCAGGTCCTGGTGGGGGGTGTCGAGCGGGCCGAAGGGGATCGCGAAGGCGCGGACGCGGTCGCGCTCGAGGGCGTCGCGCCAGGTGACGACGCCGTCCAGGCGCCCGGCGTCGCGGCGGAGGGGGACCGCACCGAAGGCGACGAGGCCGCCTGCGTCGCGGTGCACGACCCGCGCCTCGCCGTCGACGACGACCGTCAGGTCGGCGAGGGGGGCGTCGACCGGCGTGACGTCGAGGGCGACGTGGAAGGGGGCGCCCGGGCGGGCGCCGCCGACGACGCGGGGGGTGACGTCGGCGGGGACGATCCCCTCCACCGTTCGGCGCACCTCGCTGCGGTTGCCGGCGCCGTCCTCGGCGACGACGTGGAGCTCCTGGAGGCCGGGGGCGGCGACCGGGGTGGCGGTCCAGGCGTACTCGACGGCGCTGAGCGTCGTGCCGGCGTAGGTGACGTGGTAGCGGGCGGGCTCGTCGGCGCTGAGGCGGACCTCGAACGTCGCGCCGACCTCGGCGCGGGCGGGCGCCTCGACGAACAGGTTCGGGGGGTCGGCGTCGCGCAGCATCTGGCCCACCCCCCAGCCCACCGCGAGGAGAGCGAGGAGGGTGAGGCCTGCGGCGCGGCGCCGACGCCGGGTCACGCCCCGGTCGCCTCCGACGCCTCGCTCGGCATGCTGGTGACGAACGGCAGGTTGCGGTACCGGTGCGCGACGTCGAGGCCGTAGCCGTAGACGAAGGCGTCGTCGATCTCGAAGCCGAGGTAGTCGACGTGCACGTCGACGGTGCGGCGGGAGGGTTTGCTGAGGAGGCTGGCGACCTTGAGGGAGAGCGGCTCGCGGTTCTCGAGGTAGTGCAGCAGGTAGCGCATCGTGAGGCCGGTGTCGACGATGTCCTCGACGAGGACGACGTGCTTGCCCTTGAGGCTTTGGTCGAGGTCCTTGACGAGTTGCACCTCGCCGGCGCTTTCGGTGCGGCTGCCGTAGCTGGAGACGCTGAGGAAATCGACGGTGAGGGGCGCGTCGATGGCGCGCACGAGGTCGGCCATGAACATGAAGGCGCCGTTGAGGACGCACACGAGGTGCAGCGGTTCGCCGGCGTGGTCGGCGGCGATCTGCGCACCGAGCGTCGCGACGCGGGCGCGGAGCTCCTCCTCGGAGATCTGCACGGTGCCGGCACCGGGCGTGAACACGGTCGCGGGGTCGGGGGCGTCGTCGGGGGCGGCGTCGGGCATGGGGCCTCCGGGGCGCGGGGGGCGGATCGAACGCCCGGGGGGCGGTGGCGGGCTAGGGCCCGCGGTCGAACGCCGCGCCGGCGCCATGATACCCGAGGGCGCGGCGTTCCTCGGCGGTGGCGCGGCGCCAGGCGCCGGGCGCCAGGTCGCCGAGCGCGAGGCCGGCGACGTGCGTGCGGACGAGCCGTTCGACGGGGGCGCCGACGGCGGCGAGCATGCGCCGCACCTGGCGGTTGCGGCCCTCGTGCAGGTCGAGGACCGCCCCGCCGGGGGCGGGGGCGACGCGGTCGGCGCGGGCGGGGCCGTCCTCGAGCGCCACGCCGCGCCGGAGGGCGGCGAGGGCCGCGTCGTCGGGCGTGCCGCCGCGGCACCAGGCGCGGTAGGTCTTGACGTGCTCGAAGCGCGGGTGGGTGAGGCGTTGCGTGAGGGCGCCGTCGTCGGTGAGGAGCAACAGCCCTTCGCTGTCGCGGTCGAGGCGCCCGACGGGATGGAGGCCGGGGACGTGGGGGACGAGGTCGAGGACGGTGCGGCGGCCCTGCGGGTCGTGGGCGGTGGTGACGACGCCGCGCGGTTTGTGGAGCAGGAGGATCGTGCCGCGCTCGCCGGGCGCGACGACGGCGCCGTCGACGCGGACCTCGCTGCCGGGCGCCACGCGCGCCCCGAGGGCGGCGCGGGTGCCGTCGACGGTGACGCGGCCGGCGTCGATCCACGCCTCCGCCTTGCGGCGCGACGGGGCGACGCCCGCCTGCACGAGCCACTTCTGGAGGCGTTCGCCGGGGGGCGGCTCGTCGGGCGGTGGGTCGTCGGGGGGCGTGGGGGGCGCGGGGGGCACGCGGGGATGCTACCGCCGGGCGGGTAGGCTCGGGGCATGACGGACCCCAGGATCGATGCGTACGCAAGCCTGTTGTTGGACTACTGCTGCGAGGTGCGGCCGGGCGAGACGGTGGCGCTGCACGTCGCGACGCCGGCGACGGCGTTGGCGCGGGCGCTGGTGCGCGGCACCCTCGAGCGCGACGCGATTCCGGCGTTACGGCTCGTCTACCCCGAGTACGCCCAGGACCTCGTGGAGTGCGCCGGGGAGGGGTTCTTGACGAGCGATCCGGCGCTCGAGCGGTTCGAGGTGGAGCGGGCGGACGCCTGGATCGGGGTGTCCGCGCCGACGAACCGGCGGGCGTTGCAGGCGGCCGACCCGGCGGTGCTGGGGCGGATCGAGGCGCGGTCCCGCCCGGTGCGCGAGGCGCGCGTCGAGACGACGAAGTGGGTGGGGACCCTCTTCCCCACCGACGCCGGGGCGCAGGACGCCGGCATGTCGCTCGACGCGTTCACCGACTTCACGTTCGCGGCGATGCACCTGAACGATCCCGACCCCGCGGCGGCCTGGCGGGCGTTGGGGGCGCGGCAGGAGCGGTGGATCGAACGGTTCTCCCGCGCCGACGTCGTGCGCATCGAGAGCGACGGAACCGACCTGACGCTGCGGGTCGGGGGGCGGACGTGGGTGAACAGCGACGGCAAGCGGAACATGCCGTCGGGCGAGATCTTCACCGGTCCGCACGAGGGGAGCGCGGAGGGGGTCGTGACGTTCGACGTGCCCAGTTTCGTCGCGGGCCGGGAGGTGCGCGGGGTGCGCCTTCGTTTCGAGGGGGGCGAGGTGACCGAGGCGTCGGCGGAGGTCGGCGAGGACCTGCTCCTCGAGCGCTTGCGGCAGGACGACGGCGCGCGGCGCTTGGGGGAGCTGGGGATCGGGACGAACACGGAGATCGACCGGCCGACGGGCAGCACGCTGTTCGACGAGAAGATCGGCGGGACGGTGCACCTGGCGTTGGGGCGGTCGTACCCGCAGACGGGGGGCGTGAACGAAAGCGCGATCCATTGGGACCTGGTGCGGGACCTGCGCCAGGGGGGCACGATCTCGCTCGACGGGGAGGTCGTCCAGCAGGATGGGGTGTTCCGGCTGTAGGGTCGGGCCGTACGGGCGGGTGGTACGGGCGGGCGATACGGGCAGTCGGTGGGGCCCTTCCCCCTTGACCCCGATACCCTCCCTGGGTATCTTGACGCCATGGCGAAGAACCCATCCTCGCGGTCCCAGGCCGCGTCCTCGTCCAACCGCTGGCCCCTCCTCATCGGCGTCGTGGGGGCCGCCGCGGCGATCGTGGCCACCCTCGTGGTCACGACGTTCGGTGGCGCGAGCGGCGCCCCGCTCACCACGATCTCCGTCCACGACCTCGACGCCGCCCTGCAGGACGGCGACCCGATCGTCCTCGACGTCCGCGAACCCTGGGAGTACGACCAGGGCCACGTCGAGGGCGCGCAGTTGATGCCGCTCATCCAGAACACCGCCGCCGCGGCGGAGCGCGCGAACCTCCCCAAGGACGAACCGGTGTACGTCATCTGCCGCACCGGGAGCCGCTCCATGCAGGCGTCGCGCGACCTCGTCGAGGCGGGCTTCACCGACGTCCGCAACGTCGCCGGCGGGATCACCGAATGGGCGGCGGCGGGCTACGACGTCGTGAACTGACCCCCCTCCCCTCCCGGACCGACCGTCACGCGGATGCGCCCGCAGGTCGCCCCGGGACCCTCTCCACGGACGCGTCCGCCCCTCGGGGCGGGCGCGTCCGCCGTTCCGGCGCCGTTGACAGCCCCCCGACGCGGCGGTATTCTTGCGCTTCGTCGGCCACGGTCCTCGCGCACGGACGCACGCGCACGAACGACCGCGACGCCACCTCGCCGAAGTGGCGGAATTGGTAGACGCGCATGATTCAGGGTCATGTGACCGCAAGGTCGTGTGGGTTCAAGTCCCACCTTCGGCACCAGACGCGCCCCCGCCCGCCCGGGGGCGCGTTCTCGTGGTGCGAGGGCGTTCTCGTGGTGCCGACGCGTCCGGCGCGGGGGCGGCCCGCCCCCCGCGCCGGACGTTCAGCCGCCCAGTTCCTCGATCGCCCCGAGCGCCCGCAGCACGTCGCGCACCTCGCGCAACAACGCCAACCGATTCGCGCGGAGCGCCGGGTCGTCCACCATCACCAGCACGCCGTCCAGGAACGCGTCCAGCGGCGCCTTGAGCGCCGTGACCGCCTCGACCCCCGCGCCGGGCGTCGGGGCGCGCTCCGGGCCCGCCCCCAACGACCAGGCCGGCATCTGCGCGCGCGCCTCGGCGAGGAGCGCGGCGACGCCGTCGCGCGCCGGCGCGAGGGCGGCGTACAGCCGCTCCGCCTCCGGCGTCTCGAAGCGCGCCGGGTCGGCCGCCACCCCCTCCGCCGCCCCCTCGGCCAGGTTCGCCGCACGCTTGTACGTCGCGCGCAACGCCGCGAACGCCTCGCTCCCCTCGAGCGCCACCAGCAGGTGCGCCCGCCGGGCGGCGTCGATCACCGGCGGGCCGTCCGCGGTCGCCGCGCGGACCGCGAGGACGTCGGCGCCCTCCGCCGCCAGCAGTTGCGCGACCCGCTCCCACACGAACGCCGTCACGGCGTCCACGACCTCGTCGCCGACCTCCACGGGGCCGTCGGCGTAGGCGGCGGCCGCCGCCGCCACCAGGTCGCGCAGCGGCACCTCCCACGCCCGGGCCGCGGCGATGCGCGCGAGGGCGCCCGCCGCCCGCCGCAACGCGAACGGGTCCGCCGACCCGCTCGGGCGCTTGCCGAGCGCGAAGAAGCCGAGGAGCGTGTCGGCGCGGTCGGCGGCCGCCAGCAACGCGCCCGCCTCCCCCTCCGGCAGCGTCCCGCCCGGCGTGGTGGGGCGTACCCCGTCCAGCAGCGCCTGCGCGACCGCGTCGCCCAAGCCCTCCTCGCGGGCGTAGGCGCGCCCCATCTCCCCCTCGAGCTCCGGGAGTTCCCCCACCATCTCCGTCGCGGCGTCCGCCCGGAGCAGCGGGCCGGCCGCCTCCACCGTGCGGCGCACGTCGTCCGGCGCCCCGACCCGCTCCATCAGCCGCCCGACGCCGACCCCCACCCGCGCGACCTTGTCGGCGATCGTGCCCAGGTCGCGCTGGAAGGCGATCCCCGACAGCCCCCACGCGTGGTGCGCGAGGGTGTTGGCGCGGTCGGCGTCCCAGAAGAACCGCGCGTCGTACAGGCGCCCGTCCAGAACCGCCTCGTAGCCGCGCCGCACGACGTCCACGTCGACCGGGTCGGTGTTCGACACGCCCACGAAGGCGTCGGCGAGCGCCCCGTCGGTGCCGGCCAGCGGCACGAACCGCTGGTGGTGGATCATGACCGCCTCGAGCACCACGTCGGGGAGCGCCAGGTAGCGCGCGTCGAACCGCCCGAGGATCGCGACCGGCCACTCCACCAGGTCCACGACCTCGTCCAGCAACGCCTCGGTCCACGCCGGATGCAGCCCCTCCGCCTCCGCGGCGGCTGCGACGGCGTCGCGCGTCCGGTCGCGCCGCTCGGCGGGGTCGGCGAGGACGTACGCGCCCCGCAACGCCTCCACGTACGCCTCCGGCGCCTCGAGCGCCACCGGTCCGGGCGCGTGCACGCGGTGCCCGTACGTCCCGCCCTCGGCCCGCCGACCGGCGACCTCGACCGGCACGACCGCGTCGTCCAGCCGCGCGGTCAGCCAGGCGACCGGCCGCACGAACGGCGTCTCGACCTCCCCCCACCGCATCTTGCGGGGGGCGGGCAGGTCCCGCACCAGGCCCGCCAACAGCTCCGGCAGCACCTCCTGCGCCGGCGTCCCGCCGGTCGCGACCTCCGCGAAGACGTACGTGCCGCGGTCGGTCTCCTCCACCTGCAACGCCTCGGGGGCGACGCCCTGCCCGCGCGCGAAGCCGACCGCCGCGGCGCTGGGCGCCCCGTCGTCGTCGAAGGCGACGGCGGCGGCGGGGCCGCGGCGGCGCTCGATGCGCCGCTCGCTGGCGTCCGCCAGGTCGTGCACGAGGAGCGCCAGGCGCCGCGGGGTCGCGTAGGCGTCGATCGAGCCGACGTCCAGGCGGGCGGCGGCGAACCGTTCCGCCGCGAGCTCCGCGAGCGCCTCGCGGCCCTGCGTGACGTACCAGGCGGGCAGTTCCTCGGTGCCGATCTCGAACAGCAGCGTCGCCATCAGGCGGCCTCCCCGTCCCCCGCGGCGTCCGCCAGGTACGCCGCGGCGCTGGTCTCCGCCAGGCGGCGGATGCGCTGGACGTACGCCTGGCGTTCGGTGTGCGACAGCGCCCCGCGCGCATCGAGCAGGTTGAAGGCGTGCGACGCCTTGAGGACGAAGTCGTACCCCGGGTGCACGAGGCCGTCGGCCACCAGCCGGCGCGCCTCCGCCTCGTACGTGTCGAACAGGTCGCGCTGCACCGCCGGGTCGCTCGCCTCGAAGTTGTAGCGGCTGTGCTGCACCTCCGCGTCGCGGCGCAGGTCGCCGAGCCGGACGCCCGGCGCCGTCTCGATGTCGAAGGCGTGCTCGACCCCCTGCAGGTACATCGCGATGCGCTCGAGGCCGTACGTCAGCTCGACCGACACCGGCGCGCAGTCCTGCCCACCGACCTGCTGGAAGTAGGTGAACTGGGTGATCTCCATCCCGTCCATCCACACCTCCCAACCGAGGCCCCACGCCCCCAACGTCGGCGACTCCCAGTTGTCCTCGACGAAGCGCACGTCGTGCGCCTCGGCGCGGATCCCGAGCGCCGCGAGGCTGTCGAGGTAGACCGCCTGTACGTCGGCGGGGCTGGGCTTCAGGACCACCTGGTACTGGCTGAAGTACTGGAAGCGGTAGGGGTTGTCGCCGTAGCGCCCGTCGGTCGGGCGGCGCGACGGCGCGATGCCGGCCACCCGCCACGGGGTCGGGCCGAGCGCCCGCAGGAACGTCGTCGGGTAGAAGGTGCCCGCCCCCACCTCGCCGTCGTGGGGTGGGGCGAGCACGCACCCCCGGTCCGACCAGAAGCGGTCGAGCGTGAGCAGGATGTCCTGGAACAGCATGGGGTCACCTCGCGGGTCGGCGCGACGTCGTCACGCGAAAAAGGTAGGCAAAGCCCTATCGGGCGCGCCGCACGAGCGCGTACGATAGCACCATGACGACGTCCCTGGAGGCGCCGCCCCACCCCGCCCCCCGTTCCGCGCCCCGCCCCCGCGGCGCGTCAGGAGGCACGCCATGAACCGCTACGACGACCGCGCCCGCCTCGTCTTCGCGTTCGCGCGCGAGGAGGGCGCCAAGATGGGCCACGCGATGATCGGGCCCGAGCACCTGCTGCTCGGGCTGCTGCGCGAAGGCGGCACCGCCGCCGCCGTCCTCGCGGAGTTCGGCGCGACGATGGAGGGGATCCGCGGCCAGGTCGAGGAGATGGTCGGGCGCGGCGACGGCCAACCCCGCAACGAGGCGGCCGCCATCACCCCCCGCGCCCGCCGCGTCATGGAGCTCGCCGGCAGCGAAGCGCGCAGCCTCGGCAGCAACGTCATCGCCACCGAACACATCCTCCTCGGCATCGTGCGCGAGGGCGACGGCGTCGCCTTCCGCATCCTGCAGACCCTGACGCGCGACGTCGACACGATCCGCTGGCGGGTGCTCGCCGCGGCGGACCCGAAGAAGCAGGGCGAACGGGAGCCGGAGACGCCGGCGCTCGACGAGTACGCCCGCGACCTGACCGCCGAAGCGCGCGAGAGCCGCCTCGATCCGGTCGTCGGCCGCACCGAGGAGATCCGCCGCGTCATCCAGATCCTCTCGCGCCGCACGAAGAACAACCCCGTCCTCATCGGCGAGCCGGGGGTCGGCAAGACCGCGATCGTCGAGGGCCTCGCGCAGGCGGTCGTGGACGGCCGCGTGCCGCCGAACCTCGAGTCGATGCGGG